>DATJZM010000034.1:0-8824 GCA_035499135.1 Casimicrobiaceae bacterium
GGCGTACCTCAGGGCGTAGTAGAGCGGCCTCGCCAGGCCGAGTTCGACCGCCCGGGAGGTCAGTTCCGGCCAGAAGGTCCCCTCCTGCGCGAACGAGCGCAACAGGCTGTCCACATCGACCAGATCGCGGAGGTTGTTGCCCACGTCCTCGTTGCAGAACAAGTGCGTCGCGCTGTGCAGGACCGTGTCGGTTGGCGCAAGCACGCGCAGCCGTGGCTCGCCCGTGAGCGGCCGCGCGGCCGCCAGCAGCTTGCGCGAGTCGGGCTTCAGCCGCGCAGTGGTGGGCAGTATCGCGTGATGCACATCGAGAATCGTCTGCCGGCTGTTGTGCTTGAGCGGCGGAAGCTCGTGCATCCAGCGACGGTAATAGCGCTGGTCGTAGGGATCCGTCTTGCTCGTCTGCCAACCGTGGAGCATGAGCGTGCCCTCCACATTGGCGAGCGCGGTGCGGGGCACCAGGATGTCGATGTCGGAGAACAGACGACCCCGCGCCGCTGGCAAGCCGGCGAGGAGATACGCCGCTCCCTTGAGCAGGACGATGGGAATCCCCGTGGCGGCGAGCGCCCGGTCGATGTAGGCAACCTCCCGGCGAACGGAGTCGGCCTGCGCCTGCGCCAGCGTCCGCGCCGCCTCGAGGTGAGCGCGCGGCGCCTGAGGAACCCGTGGCAGAAGCCCGGCTTCCGCGATGGTGAGCGCGACGCGCGACAGGAGATTCGCCCGCCGCGCGTCGCGGATCAGGGTTTCCCACTGCGACAGGCTCCAAGCGACGACCGTTGCGGGGCTGCGCAGGGCGATGACGACCGGGTCGGTGCCGTGGCGCCTCATGCGCGCGATGCGAGATGGTCGAACAGAGCAGTCGCTTCGCGCAGCGCGCCGTACTCGAACGCGAAGCAGTCGGCATCCGAAACCACCTGCGCGAGCAGCTCGAAGCCCTTGCGTCCATGCACGTCGTAGTTGAATGCATGATCGGCCAGGTGGATGAACGTGCGCGCTCTCGACAGAGGGTGCAGGCGGGCCGGTGCAGCGCTCTGGTATTGAGGAAAGACGATCCACCGCGCCTGCGCCGTGTCCGCCGCTTGGTGCACGCTCTCCGTCGGCGGCTTCATGTGCGCGACCGATCCCTTGGCCGTATCGTGGACCACTGCGCTCAGCCGCGCTTCGGGAGCAAACCGCCGGACGGCATCGATCGATGCGTTCTTGAGACTGATTGGGCGGGGCAGGGGCACCACGCGTCCGGTCGCAAGCTCGAGCAGCGTCAACTCGTCGGAAAGAAGTCTCCAGCCGCGGCTTACGAGCCCGGCGCACAGCGTGCTCTTGCCGGAGCCAGGATGTCCCGGCAGCAGCAGCGCTTGGCCGGCCTTCGCCACGCTCGCCGAGTGCACGATGAGGAACTGATGGCAATGGCTGCTCACGCACCAGTTGAGCCCCCACTCGAGCATGGCGAAGGCCTGATTCGCGGGCAGCGGAAGAAAGGGACTGGCCCCATCGAAGAGGAAGCGAACCTGCGGCGCGATCCAGCGACGGGCGTTCGTCGGCGGGGCGATCCGAACGTGAAAGTCGGCGAAGGCCCCCCGATCCTCGACAACGTGATCGGCATAGTGGAGCGCGATTCCGTCGAGCACGCTTGGGAGCCGCGACTGGATCCGGTTCACGACGGGCCCGGTGCGCAGGCGCAAGCCGCCGTCGGAAAGTCGCTCCGCCAGCTCGCGGCGCGAGAGATCGTCGACGATCATGCTGCCGCGGCGGGCTCCGCCAGGCCGAGCCGGCCGAACTCGCTCAGCACGGCGGCGACCTCCACGGCCGTGCCGGGTGAGGATCCCGTTGCCGCCAAGCGATCCTCAACCTCCGCGCTGGTGAGCGGCCGGTCTGCGGCAGCAAGGACCTTGAGCACCTGGCTGGCGAGCGGACCCAGCAGATGGGTGCTTCCGCTGCGTTCGTTGCGCACGACGATCTCGCCATCCCATTCGCGCAAGACGAGCGCCTCGATCGGGACGCTGCGCCAGCGGAGCGCGGGTGATAGCGACATTGCACAACTTCAGGCCGGGGACGAGGGGCGACGGCCGGCGCCGGTCCGGTCTACACCGGCGTCGTGGTGGCGAGGTAGGCGATGATCTCGTCGGGGCTCCAGTGCGCGCCCGACTGCGGCGAGTAGTACCCCTTCGTGATGTACTCGCTCCAGATGTCCTTCACTGCGGAAACGCCCAGCGGCGGCGTGAGGCCGTCCTGTGCATTGAGCAGCGCGGCCACGCACGCACGCGCCACGTTGTTGGGCGGCGAGCTGCCGAAACCCAGCACGTCTTCGAGCGTCTTCCCGTTGTACGGAGCGTACGTCGGCGTCTTGAACACGTCGTTGAATTTCGTCCCGGGCTTGTACGGCGACGGCCACTGGCTGCTCGACGCCTTCTTCCAGTATTCGTACGTGTGCCCCTCGCAGGATACACCCCGGCCCGCGGTGCTCGCGTTGGCCGAAACAAAACCCGAGGGTGTGGTGCAAAGACCGAATCCTCCGCGTCCACCTCCACCGCCGCCTCCCCCGAGCACCGGCCGGCTGACCAGCGTCATCACCACCGGCCCGGCGGCGAGCCCGCCACGGAGCAGCCGCCGCCGCCCCGGCACGGGATGCGCCGGCGAGGTTAGGGCATCTGCAGCGTCAAACGGCTTCTTCGGGTCGGACATTCCGTTGTCGTTCTGGCGACGAGAGCATAGCTCAAACGACCGGGCGGCAGCGATGGGAGCCCGGCCGACCATGGGCGAGCACTTCCTGTGCCAATGGATGGAATCGCATGATTCTTATGGCAGAAGAGATGCACTCGCGAGATCCGTCCGGCTCGGGTGTAAAGGGACCCGACACAAATCTGACAGGCAATGCCCACCTGCTGCATGGTGCTGTCGGTTACAAGCCGCGCGTTCACTACCGCTACACAGCGCAGATCCTCCGCTGGTCTTGCACGGGATTGCGCTCACGCGTCGGCTGGTGTTCAATCCCACGCAACTAGCCAGAGCCCTACCCATGGCCAGCAAATGCGCAGCCTGCGGCAGCCTGAACGTGCGCCGCTCGACACTCCGCCCTTCCGAGTTGTCCGACCGACCTCGGTTCCGCTCCCCCTATCGGTGTCGCGACTGCGGCGAGCGCTTCTGGGTTCTGAGCAGGCGCACCAACTACCTCGCCTGGCTTGGCGCCATCGTGATCGCCGTCGGAGCGATCGCATGGAACGTCCGCGACGCGCCAGGTACCGCAACCAAGGAGCCAGAGCGCTCCACGGTGAGCGAGGCAAGCTTTCGTGACGCGATGCGTCGCGCGGAGCGCAACGACCCTGCGGCGGAGTTCGAGCTGTATCGCCTGTACGGACACGGCGTCGGGGTCGAGCGGAGCAAGCAGGAAGCCTATCGCTGGCTCGAACGCGCCGCACTGCACGGCAACACGGACGCCCAGTTCGAGCTCGGGAACGCCCTGCGACAAGGCACGGGCGTGGTACAGGACTACCGGCTGGCCGCGAAGTGGCTCGAGCTGGCCGCCGAGAACGGCAACGCCGACGCGCAGTACGCGCTCGGTCAGATGTATCGTAGCGGCGTCGGCATCGCGCCCGACAACGCCAAGGCCTATATTTGGTTCAACCTCGCGGCGGCGCAGGACGTAGCCGGCGCGGCGCTCCAGCGCGATGCTGCCATGCGCACGCTCGCCCCGGACCAGATCGTCGAAGCGCAATCCGAGGCGCGCCGTCTTAGCGAAGCAACCGCAGCGAAACAGGCGGCGGCGGGCCACTGAAGTGCTGAGCTCGCTCATCTGGATAGGGCGTCTCGGAGGGATCGCTGGCGTCGCTCTGTGCGCGATCGCCGTGCTTGCGCGAGTGCGCGGCGTGTATTCGCTGGCAGGGTTCCAGGTGGGCACGCTGCTCCTCGCGGGCATCGGGGCCATGGTCCTCGGCTGCCTCGCGTATGCGGCCGTAATCGCCGAGCGGGGGAGCCGCTAGGCGACCGCCGGCGCGCGGGGCGAGCACGGCCTCCGGCGCTGTCGACAAATCTTACAGACGGCCGGTTCCCGGTTCCCGGCGGAATCGGGCATCGCCCGTGTTTGTGCTGGTAAATCATGGGCTTTCGGAGCGGGCTCCAACTGCGGCACGGTTCATGCATAAAGTGGCCGGAAGCAATTAGCGCCCCCTCAAGAGGAGAGACCATGATCAGAATCAGAGCGCTCATCAGCGTGCTGCTCGGCGGACTGGGCCTGCTGGCGGCGGTTGCCGCGCAAGCGAGCACGGTGCAGCCCTGTCTAACCGCTGCATCGAACGGAACCGGCTCGCCGTTCATCAGCTTCGTGCCGATCGTCGGTCCTGGCCAGACGTATTGCCAGAGCGCGTTCGGCTGGTCCGACACCTGGTTCCCGACGAGCAACCCGACGCAATACGATCAGCATCAGGACGTCCTGTCCGGCGACAACGCGCCAACGTTGTTCTACGTAACAGCCAACGGCACGGTGGTCGGGGCCGGCAGCCAGACAGTGAACGGAGTGACGTCAAGCTCATACAACTTCATCTCTCCCTGGCTCGACGGCGGGACGCTGAACTCGCACAACATAGGCGGCAACTGGGAGGTATTGAACGACATCAACGTCGTCGGCAACGTCGGAAAGTCCGAAATCTGCCTCGGATGCACGTCGAACGGCAACGGTGGATTCAACCTTGATGGCCTCATCGTCGACGTCACGACCACCGTGACCGGCGCGGAAGTCACCGAGCAGTTCGTCATCACCAACGACACCGGCGTCGATATCTCGCAGCTGTACTTCGACGACTACTTCAACTTCCACCCGAACGGCAGCGAAACGGGGGATCTTGGCTGCGCGACGACCATCTTTACCGGCACGACGGTCGTCACCACCGGCTCGAACTCGGCCACCTGCAGCGCAATCGTCAGCGCCGGCCAGATGACCGGCTCGGTTGCGCCCGCAGCTTGGGAGCTCGGCCTGACGCCGACTGTCCTCAGCGCGATGGCGGCCGGCACGTACAACAACGCACTCGGACCGTGCGTCGGCGACTGCGCAGTGGACGTGCTGTGGTCCCTCGGCGCGCTTGAGAACGGCGACTCTACGACGTTCACGATCTTCAAGCCGTTCATCCTGAAGGCACCCGAACCGGGCTCGCTCGGACTGCTCGGACTGGGTCTCATCGCGCTGCGTCTCTTCCGGCGCCGGGCGCACTAAGCAGCGACAACACCTCCCCGGCCGGGCGGTCTTCCGGCCGGGGAGCGGCAAGGGGGGCTACGCGGCCGCTGTCACGTGACAGCGGCCGTTTCGTTTTGGGTGACGCGCTGCCGCGGGCGCCGCGCGAAATCGCGCGCCGCGTTCCGGCACCCGGCCCCAGCCTAACGATTTCCCTTGCTTCCCTTGCGCTCGACGCGGCGCCGTTGCTGCTCGCTACGGCCGCCCGGAAGCCTGCAGGTCGCCCGAGGCGAAGGTGTTGCACTGGCGGATGTCACCGCTGCTGAGCCCCACCTTGAACCAATGCGCGCGCTGCGCGGATGAGCCGTGCGTGAATGCCTCGGGGACGACGTAGCCCTGGGAGCGCTTCTGCAGCCGGTCGTCGCCGACGGCCATCGCCGCGCCGATGCCCGATTCGACATCGCTCGCATCGATGAGTCCGCGCTTCGCCGCGGAAGCGCCCCACACGCCGGCCAAGCAATCGGCCTGCAGCTCCTGCCGCACGGAGACTTCGTTGCGCACGCGCTCGGATGCGTTCGCCGTCCGACGCTGCACTTCGTCCATCAGCCCGAGCTGGTTCTGCACGTGATGCCCGATCTCATGCGCGATCACATACGCTCGCGCGAAATCGCCGGGCGCGCCGAAGCGCTGCGTCAGCTCCTGGAAGAAGCTGAGGTCGAGATAGACGATGCGGTCCCCCGGGCAGTAGAACGGTCCCATCGCGGCACTGCTAAGCCCGCACGCCGATGCGACCTGGCCGTGGTAGAGAACGAGCTTCGGAGGAACGTAGCGCGTGCCGAGCTGCTGGAACGTCGAGCCCCAGACGTCCTCCGTGTCGCCCAGCACGCGCGCGACGAACTCGCGCTGCGGGTCGGCCTGGGCGCTGCCGCCCCCGGGAGCGGGGCCGGGCGGCAGCGACTGCGTCTGAACCGTCGGGCCGCCGTCGCCGCTGAGAAGCGCCAGCATATCGAGCGGATTCTTCCCGAGCAGCAGGCTGATCACCACGATCACGATGATGGCGCCGCCGCCAAGCTTCATCCCGGAACCGCCGAAGCCGATCGGCGAGCCGGAGCGCTCCTCGACGTTCTCGCTTTCGCGCATGTCTTCCCATTTCATGGCGCTCGCCCCAGGTTAATCGCGACCCGTGCACTCTAGCGCGCGCGCGTGCCGGCTACAACGGCGGTGCAGTACAAAATGCAGAAGGGAGCCGATGCTCGGCTGCCCCGGGGAGAATTTCGGAGCGCGCGGCGTGCCGCCAGGCGTGCGTGAGAATCCGAGCGGAGTCGAACGAGCCCGCGCCGCCTCAGCGTCGCGGTTCGGTGCCGCCGCTCAGCGAGGAGAGCGGCGGGGGAATCGCTTCAGGCGCTTTCCTTGAGCGCGACGCGCGGCGCCGCACGACGCCTCGAGCGCGCGAACGGCTCCTCGTCATCGCGCATGAGGCGCGACATGCACAGCATCGCGAAGAGCACGAATCCGGCAAAACCGCCGGCCGAGAATGCCAGCAACAGCCACCAGGTCGAAATCATTGTCACCCCCATCTCCCTGACACTTGGTCGAGGACAACTCGGTGGGACCCGGAGCAACAGATGTGCCATCGGTTCTAAGCGCATGATTTGGTTATGGTCCGGTTTTGAAGCCCGATCGCGGGGCCGCCCGGTTTCGGCGGGAAGTGCCCGGCGTTTGCTATAATTCGCGCCCGACGCGCCCGTAGCTCAGTTGGATTAGAGTACCTGGCTACGAACCAGGGGGTCGTGGGTTCAAATCCTGCCGGGCGCGCCATTTTTCAAGGGCTTGGAACGCAAAACCAAGTCCTCCTAGCCGCCGTGGGACCGTTGTGGGACCTCTTATCCACCGGTCCTCGCTACCTCGATGCGATTGAAGGGCTTGGCGTGCAAAACCAGGTGCTCCTTCCTCTGCTGTGGAGCTCTGTGGGAGTTCTTATTGGCACGCGCGCATTGGTGCTCCGCGATTCGTAACAGCGTCCGCGTGCCGGAGCGCGTCGTTTCTACATTCACTCGCTGCCAGCTCGCAAGCGCGCAGCGCCGACTGTTTCACGCAACGGCCTCTCCTCGACAAACCACGAGAGGATGAACGACAGCGCGGCGATCCCGGCCGCGACCGCGAAGATGAAGTCGATCGAGGCGCTCACCGCGCTTGCGTACGCCGCGCGCTGCGCAGGTTGCAGCGATGCAAGCTCCGCGCTCGGCAGCGTCACGCCCGTCCCGAGCAGCCTGACAAGCGTGCCGGCGAACAGCGCGCCGAGCACGGCGGTACCGAGCGATCCGCCGACGGAGCGGAAGAGCACGGCCGCGGCGGTCGCTACACCGAGGTCTTCGTACTCGACGGCGTTCTGCACTATGACGATAAGCACCTGCATCACCATGCCGAGGCCGATTCCCACGATGCCGACGTCAAGCGAGACGAGCCATGGCGACGCCGACGGCCCGAGCCGCGAGAGCAGGTAGAGGCCTACCGACAGTAGTAACGTTCCAGCGATCGGAAACGGCCGGTACCTGCCGGTACGGCTGATCAGCTGGCCGGACAGCGTCGAGGTGAGCAGCATCCCGGCCATCATCGGCACGAGTTGTAGACCCGAAGCGGTGGGACTTTGCCCGCTGACCATCTGCAGGTAGACCGGTAGATAGGTGATGGCGCCAAACATTGCGAATCCGATGATCAGCGCGATCGCGCTGGTGACGGCGAAAACGCGGTTGCGGAACAGGTGCAGAGGCAGAACCGGCTCCGCCGCCTTTCGTTCGACGGCGACCAACAGCATCGCTGCCACGACGGTAGTGACGGCGGTGGTCAGGATGAGAGGCGAGGTCCAAGCGTACGCGTTGCCGCCGACGTGCGTAATCAGCATCACCGATCCGAGCGCGATCGCGAGCAATGCGGCGCCGGCGTAGTCGATCGCGTGGCGGACACGGTTGGCGCGAGAGGGAAGAACCATGCCGATGACGACCAGCGCCGCCGCACCGAAAGGCAGGTTGATGTAGAAGATCCAGCGCCAGCTCAAATGCGTGGTGAAAAAGCCGCCCAACAGCGGGCCCGCGATGCTGGCGAGCCCGAACACCGCGCCGAAGATGCCTTGGTAGCGTGCACGCTCGCGGGGAGTTACGACGTCGCCGACCGCTGCCTGCGCGGTGACCATCAGTCCGCCGCCGCCGATGCCCTGCAGCGCGCGGAAGAGGACGAGCTGGAGCATGTCGCGGCTGGTGCCGCAGAGCGCGGAGCCGACGAGGAAGATAACGACGGCCGCCTGGAGCATACGCTTGCGGCCGTACAGGTCGCCGAGCTTGCCGTACAGCGGGGTGACGATCGTCTGCGCGAGCAGGTACGCCGTGACCACCCAGGCGATGTGCTCGAGCCCGCCGAGCTCCACAACGATGGTCGGCAGCGCGGTGGAGACGATCGTTTGGTCCAGCGCTGCGAGGAGCAGCACGAGCAGGAGGCCGGCGAAGAGCGCGCAACGCGGGGTCGCCGGGGCAGCTTCGATCGTGGCGCCGGTCTCGGACTGCGCCGGCAGAGCCGTGGGTTGGAATTCTTTCAAAGCGGTGTGTTCGAACCGTTTCGTAGTGCAGACGCGCCGCAGAGCAAAATATTGTCGACGGCGGCGCCGCAACGCAGATG
>DATJZM010000035.1:0-9157 GCA_035499135.1 Casimicrobiaceae bacterium
AGCGCTCGACGTCGAGCCCGGCCTCGATCCACGCATCGATGCCGCCGTGCAGCGGCCGGATGCGCTTGAAGCCGAGCCTCTGCAGCCTCTGCGCGACCTTCACCGCGGTGGCCTCGTTCGGGCAGGCGCAATATACGATCACCTCGCCGTCGACCGGCACGTCTTTGAACCCGGCCGCGATGTTCTGCATGTCGATCGCGCGCGCGCCGGGGATTCTGCCCGTCGCCTCCTGCGTGATCGCCGAGCGCACGTCGACGAGGGCCTGGACCTTGTTCTGCTCCATCATGTCGCGCAACTCGTCGACCGATACGCGGTCCATGCGCAGCTGCCTGATGAACAGATAGCGTCGCAGCCACTTGAACACGATCCAGGCGATGAACCCCGCGATCACGATCATGACGCCGTAACGCCCGAGCGAGTTGAGTTTCTCGATCACCGTGCCGATGGCGTCGCTGAAGAGGAAGCCGAGCAAGACGGCCACGCCGACCCACAGCCCCGCCCCACCCGCGTCGAAGATCACGAACTTGAGGTAGTTCAGCCGCAGCGCCCCGGCGAGGGCCGTGGCGACCGACGCGAAGCCGGGAATGAACTTGGCGAAGAGCATCGACGCCGCCCCGAAGCGCTGGAATATCGATTCCGTCTGGCGCACGCAGCTGTCCTGCGAAAGCGACATGCGGCAGAGCGTGCTCAGGACGCGCATGCCGAACCGGCGCCCAGCCGCGTACCAGCCGGTGTCGGCCACGAGGGCGGCGCCCACTCCGGCGCCGACCACCTGCCACACGGGACTGCCGCCCATCGCGGCGAGCGTGCCAGCGATGATGAGCGTCGGGTAGGCGGGCAGGGGCAGGCCCGCCTGCAGCGCGAGCACGTTCAGGAAGACGAAACCCAGTCCGTATTGCTGCAACAGTGCGACCAGGTGCTCCAAGGACCCTCCGGGGACTGGACTTCCCTTTCGGATTGGGACGCTCCCAGCGCAAATCAAGCGCCCGGTAAGAACATGCAGTTCCGAGTTTAGTCGCGCCAGGCGGGACTGGGTTACGCCCACGTCCGGGCGAGGGGCCGCCTGGTCTTGACGCGGGTCGAGGCATTACCGCAGAATGAGTAGCCCAAACAAAGGGGGTCCCCACGATGAGCAGGTTTCCTGTTGCGGTCGCGCTGTTCCTGAGCGGCGTCTCGTCGGCGCTTGCTGGCGGTATCGGCCTCGGTTTTGGGGCCACATCCGTCCCAACGCTTGACGAGTTCGGCCTGCTCGGGCTGACCATCGTCGTCGCGATCGCGGGCGGAATCGCCGCACGCCGCAAGAAGAAGTAACACTTCCGCCTGCGCGCGCAGGCGGGTTGTCCTGTCCGAACACGAAGCGATGAGCGACCACGCGCTCATCCTGCTTCGTTTCGCCTATTACGCCGGCGCGCTCGGCACCTTCGCTTTTCTGGTCACTTGGGAGGCCGGCGCTCCCAGAATAGCCCCGCGGACCAGCCGCCTCCGGCACATCCTGCGTAACGTCGCCGTGCTGGGGCTCGTCGTGGTGATCGCCGACGTGCTGGTGCTCGAATGGCTCCTCGGAGTCCGCGAGCGCCTGACCGCGAGCGACGGTCTGTTGACCGCTCTCGCACTACCAGCGCTCGCGCAGTTCGCCATCGGTTTCGTTCTGGTGGACCTCTTCGACTACGGCTTCCATCGCTTGATGCACCGCTGGCGGTGGCTTTGGCTTTTCCACTGCGTACACCACTCCGAGGCCGAGCTCGATGCATCCACCGCGCTGCGCTTCCACCCCGTCGAGGTAACGATCGGAGTCCTGCTCAAGACATTCCTGTTTCTCGGCCTCGGAATCCCGCTCTGGGTGGAAGGAGCGCGAGCGATCGTTCTCAATCCGATCAATCTGCTCCAGCACGGCAATGTCGAGTATCCGGCGTGGATCGAGCGGCACCTCGGCTGGCTGGTCGTGACGGCGGAGATGCATCGGATCCATCACTCGCCCGATGCGCACGAGACGAACTCCAACTACGGTGTCGTCTTCTCCTTCTGGGATCGCTGGTTTGGAACGTATACGCCGCCGAGCTCCACGCGTGGGCGTACATTCGGATTGCGCGCCCTCGTAGCTGACTCCTGGCAGACGGTGGTCGGAATGATGCTGACCCCGATTCGCGCGCGCCGACTGGGCACGCTCTAGCAAGGCGTCGACCGCGGCGTTTTGCAGCCGCAGCGCCGCGGAGTACAATCTTGCCCCTCCGGGGACGTAGCTCAGCTGGGAGAGCGCGGCGTTCGCAATGCCGAGGTCGGGAGTTCGATCCTCCTCGTCTCCACCAATCTGCTGAGGCCGGCGGCGACCGCCGGCCTTGGTCTTTGCGGTGCCGGGTACTTGGCGTGCTGTCGGGAAGTCACTGCCACACCCGCATCGCAATTCCGAGGTCGCGAGGTCGGAATCCGTCACGATCGAAGGGAGATCGACCCGACTGCGCCGGAAGCGCGATGAATTGCGACGACACGTGCGAGATTTCCAGGCAATGCTACGGTCAGCCGAAATAAACCCGTCAGCTTCCCGCAAGCTGCTGGGCGTAGCATCGCGACGTCAAGCCAAACGAAGATAGACCATGCGCATACTCGTCGTTGAAGACGACACGCTGCTCGCTGAGGGGCTGGTCAAGGTGCTCACGCGCGCGGGCCACACGGTCGAACGTGCAGCGACCGGCCGTGAGGCGGATCAGCTGCTCGGCGAAGAGCAGTTCGCACTCGTGGTGTTGGATGTGGGCCTGCCGGACATCGATGGCTTCGAGGTGCTGCGCCGTCTCAGGGCACGCGAATCTCCCACGATGGTCCTCGTTCTGACCGCGCGCGATGCTGTGGAAGACCGGGTAAGAGGACTCGATCTGGGCGCCGAAGATTACCTCACGAAGCCCTTCTCCGTCACCGAATTCGAGGCGCGCGTGCGCGCGCTGCTGCGACGCATCGTCACTCCGACCGCGAGCTGGTCGATCGCCGGGCTCACGGTGGACATCGCCGGCAAGCGCGTGCGAGTCCACGACAAGCCGATCGATCTGACTCCGCGCGAGTGGGCCCTGCTCGAGCTTTTCCTCACGCGTCCGGGGCGCGTGCTGAGCAAGGATCAGATAGGCAGCAACCTCTTCCACCTCGACGAGCAGCCTTCGCCCAACGCGATAGAGGTCTACGTCTCGCGGCTGCGCGCAAAGATCGAGCCCGCCGGGGTGCATATCCGAACGGTGCGCGGCTTCGGTTACCTATGGGCTGGACGCGATGCCTGATCCGCCGCGGCGCCGACCGCTGAGCATCCGGCGCCGCTTGTTGTTTTTTCTGATCAGCTCGCTGCTAATCATGGTATCAGGCGCTGCGGTGGTCACCTACATCGTGGCATTGCATTCCGCGAACAATGCCTACGATCGCTCACTGCTCGATCCCGTGCTCGACATCGCCGACCACGCGAGAATCGACGAAGCCGGCCCTCACGTGGATCTGCCGCAGAAGGCGCTCGACGCTCTCGTCTACGACCAGGTAGACAAGGTCATGTTCCAGGTGCGCTCACCACAAAACGCAATCATCGACGGCGCCACGGATCTTCCGCCGCCGCCGCCGATCGCTCCGGGACAGCACATCTTCTTCGACGGTACCTACGGCGGCGAGGAGATTCGCCTCGCGGCCATGCGCACCGCGAACGGCTTCGTCATCCAGGTCGGGGAGACGCTGCACAAACGCAACCGTCTCGTGGGAGAAATCCTCTTTGCCGAGCTTGGCTCCACGCTGCTCGTCGCGATCGCCTCCGGCGCGCTCGCCTGGCTCGGCGTGACGCGCGGCCTCACCCCGCTCGGGGAGTTGCGCTCCGAGCTCCTGCGCCGCGGACCACGCGATCTGCAGCCGTTGTCGGCGACCGAGGCCCCGGTCGAAGTTGCGCCGCTTGTCGAAGCCTTCAACGCCCTGCTCGGCCGGCTGCGCGACGCGAGCCTGATGCAGCAGCGCTTCCTCGCCAACGCAGCGCACCAGCTGCGCACGCCACTGGCGGGGCTGCAGATGCACCTCGAGCTGCTGCTGCGGCGCGAGCTTCCAGACGACTTGCGCCGCGAGATCGAGCGCATGCACCTCGCAACCGCACGCGCGAGCCGTCTGGCCAACCAGCTCCTCGCGCTGGCGAAGGCCGAGAGCCCCGCGCGCGAAGATCGGGAATTCGAAATTATCGATCTCCGCGTCCTTGCCGACACCGCTGCCCGGGACTGGGCTCACGAAGCGCTCAACCGAAAGATCGACCTCGGCTTCTCGCTCGAGAAGGCGCCGATACGGGGCGACCCGTTGCTGCTGCCGGAGGTGCTCGACAACCTCATCGACAACGCATTGCGCTACACGCCGCCGGGAGGATCGGTGACGGTCAACACCGGCTCTAATGGGGAAAGCTCGTTCCTCAGCGTGGAGGATACGGGCCCGGGCATCCCGCCGCGCGAACGCAGCAAGGTCCGCGAGCGCTTCTACCGAATCGCGGGCACGCCAGGCGAAGGCTCCGGGCTGGGACTCGCCATCGCGCAGGAAGTCGTCGACCGGCATGCCGGCGTTATCGAAATCGCGTCGCGCGAGAACACCGGCGGAACCTGCGTTCGCGTCTCTTTCCCGCACGCCAACTCCTCGCAACCGGCCAGGCCCGGGGCCTAGGGTGGCCGCCGCATTCATGAGAGCCGCAACACTCGCCCGCTTGCTCCTGGTCCTGGGCGTCGCCGCAACCGCGGCGCGAGCAGCTGGCATCGATCACCGCGTCACCTTCGACGACGGCGGTATCTGGAGCCACAACACCGAGCTCGCGATCATGTACACGATGATCGGCGGCGAGGTCGCGACGGGCTTGTGGGAAGGCGGCGAATCGCAGCTTGGCAAAACGAGCTGGCAGGCGATGGACTCGACTGTTGCCGGCGCGCTCCTTGCGCAGGCCGGCAAGTACATCTTCACGCGCTCGCGGCCGAGCCAGACGCCCGACCCGAACATGTGGTTCCAGGGCAAGGGCAACTACAGCTTCCCGAGCGGAGAGACCACAACCTACACCGCAATCGTCACGCCCTACATTCTGGAATACGGCAAGGAGTATCCCGCCGTATACGCACTTGCCCTGCTACCGATCTACAGCGGTGTCGCGCGCGTCAAGGAGTGGGGACATTGGCAGACCGACATCCTTGCCTCCTGGGCGCTCGGCGGCGTCACGGGATATTGGGCGCACACCCGCGACTCGCCGCTGATCTTGAGCGTCATGCCGCACGGCGTGATGGTGGGTGGGACTCAAGACGCAGTTCTGAGCTAGGCCGGGCGCGTAAGGTTTCCGCTCTGGTAGTCATGGACCGCCTGCTCGATCTCTTCGCGCGTGTTCATGACGAACGGTCCGTACTGGACGATAGGTTCGTGTAGCGGCCGGCCCGCGAGCAGGATCACACGCGCCCCATCGTCTCCCGCCTTGAGCTCCACACGATCTCCGTCGGAGAGCACGCCCGCGTCGTGCGTACGCAGTCGGCGCGTCGCACCCGCGGGGCCGACCTCGACGCTGCCTTCGAACGGATAGACGAACGCGTTGTAATCGGCAGCCACCGGATGCGCGAACCCGGCGCCGGCGGGAAGCTCGATGTCGAGGTAAAGCGGATCGGTGCTCGCCCCCCGGATCGGGCCCGGCGTTTCGCGACCGTCGAGCGAGAACGTGCCCGCGATCACTTTCACGCGGCCGCCTCCCGGCAACTCGACCACGGGAATCTCCTCGGGCTGGATATCGCGGTAGCCGGCCGGTTTCATCTTTTCGTTCGCCGGCAGGTTGAGCCAGAGCTGAAAGCCCCGCATGCGGCCCTGCTCCTGCTGCGGCATCTCGGAGTGCACGATGCCGCGGCCCGCGGTCATCCATTGCACGCCGCCGCTCTTGAGATCTCCGGTATGTCCCAGGTGATCCTCGTGGCGCAGATGCCCGTCGAGCATGTAAGTGACCGTCTCGAAGCCGCGATGCGGGTGCGCAGGAAAGCCGGCGATGTAATCATCCGGGTTTTCCGTCGAGAAGTGATCGAGCATCAGGAACGGATCGAGGCGAGCCCAGGCCGACTGCCCGAGGCTGCGCCGGAGCTTGACCCCCGCGCCGTCGGAAGTCGGAATGGCAGCGATGGCACGTTGTAGGGTGCGTGTGGTCATAGTCCAGTTAATATGCGGCCCGGGGACCGTTGGTTCAAGGTGACCCGGAGTCCGTCGAGCGAAGCGTGCAATTCCTATACCAGCCGATTCCAACCCTGCCGCCGTTGGCGTGGTGCGCGCGCATCGAGCACGGGAACGCGATCGTTACCGTCCTCCACGGCGGATCCGTCGAAACCCGCTCACGCGCATTTGTGGAAGGAGCCTGGAACGCTGACTTCGCGGCGCTCGACCTCACAGGCGCAACGGTCGCAGCCGGCACGGGAGGCGTCGCGGAGCGCGACAGGGTTCGATTCAGTGCCAGCACGGACACGTGCTCTCCTTTGTTCACCATCGCCAAGGCCGCTTCGACCTACGTTTCAAACTCGCCCGCCTTCGTGATGGCGGTCGCCGGCGAAGCGCCCGATGACATGTATCCCTTCTACCCCTACGACCTCCTGCGCATTTACCGGCAGGGGCTGCGTTGCTCACGCGGGCAAGTCGCACTTTGCTCGGGGGCAGGCCTCGGCGTGCACTTTTCGATCATCGTGAGCGTGGACGCGCAGGGGCGCGTCGCCTTCGACCGTCATCCCCTATGCGAGGCGCCGACTGACTACAACTCCTACAAGGCGCAGCTTCTCGACGCGGTCTCGAAGGTCGTCGAGAACGCGAAAGACCCCTTGCGAACGCGATCCTACCGGCCCCTGGCTTCGCTTTCGACAGGCTACGATTCGTCAGCGTCCGCCGCGCTCACGAAGTTTGCAGGGTGCACCGAATCGATCACTTTCACCGACAGCCGACGGAACGCCGCGAGTTCGGACAGCGGAGCCGAGAACGCGCGCCTCCTCGACATGAGCTGCCGGGTCTTCGGACGCTGGCACTATCGCGATCTCGACGGCCTTGCAGAAGCCGAGTTCGGGTACGTCGCGATCGCCTCCATGATGCCCCTGGCCGTCATCGGCGAGGAGCTCGGTGGCCGGCTGTTCATCGTCGGAGATTCGGGGGGCTCGATCTGGGATCCGCAGCGCGCGTGGGCGTGCGACGAGCTGAGTCGACCGTGGATGAGGTACACGCTGGGCTTGAGCTCGATCGAATTCCGGTTGCGGATCGGCTACATTGCGTTCGCCCCCCCGGGCATCGCCGCGCGCCACAATCGCAGGATTCACGCGATCGCAGTGAGCGACGAGATGCGACCGTGGTCGGTCGGCGGCGATTACGATCGGCCGCTTCCCCGGCGCATCGCGGAGGAGGCGGGCCTTCCGCGGGCCTCGTTCGGCATGGTCAAGCTCGCATCGGCGCACACTCATCTGATCCACCCGGCGCGGTTCTCGCCCAAGGCGCTCGGGGATTACCGGGATTTCGTCGCCCGGCGTCACGCCGGGGTTCCGCGTAGCGTGCGGTCCTACTGGCGAACGCGCGCCCAGCAGCGCCATGCAGTATGGGGCGCGTTGGAGAGGAACCGCAGCAGCGATCGGGAAGCCTTCTCGCCATCCTACTTCCCGCCGCCCTGGCGGGTCCCCTGGGATTTCATGTTCACGTTCCAGTGGGCGGTCGCTTCGATGGCCAGCCGCTACGCGGCCGCGTTGGTTTCCGACGCCGGATGATCCCCTCCGCCGGCGGCCCATGCCGGTGGAATATCGAGTCGCGGGCGCTTGTTTGCGCTGCACGTGCCAAGGTGTCGCCTTTTAGCCTGCGCGCGAGCGACGTCCCCAGGAGGAATCATGGGCCGGCTGCATGGTCTTTTCACGCGCGCGATTGCGCTCGCGGCAATTCTCATCGCTCCGTCCGCCTACGCGACGTATCACACGTTTGTGATTCAAGAGATATTCTCCAATGCGGACGGCACGATTCAGTACATCGTCCTGCACGAGGCGCTTGGGATGAACGGGCAGAACCTGCTCACTGGCCACGCTCTCACGGCAACGCAGGGGATGTCGACACAAACCTACGTCTTTCCCGAGGACTTGCCCGGCGGGGCCTGCGGCTACTACAGTTGCAATCCGAGTCCAACGGCAAACAAGCATGTGCTGATTGCCACGCAGGGCTTTGCCGCGCTGAATCTGGTCACGCCCGATTACTTCGTCCCGAACGGCTTCATCCCGCTCAGCAACGGAACGATCAATTACGCCCAGGTCGATCAGGTCAGCTACAACGCACTGCCCACCGACGGGGTGAGTGCCATCGATCGCAACGGTAACGTGATAGCGAATCTGGCGACCAACTTTGGCGGCCGAGCGGCCGCGGTAAGCGCGCCCGCGGCGAGTGTGAACTACGAGGGCCTGTGGTGGGCCGCTCCCGCCGGCTCGGAATCGGGCTGGGGCGTGAACTTGGCCCACCAGGGCGACACCATCTTCGCCTCCTGGTTTACTTACGATCTGACCGGCAAGGGCGTCTGGCTGGTGATGACCGCAGCGAAGAGTGCACCCAACACCTATAGCGGGGCGCTGTTCACCACGACCGGGCCCGCCTTCAATGCCGTGCCCTTCAACCCCGCGCAGGTGCTCGCCACCCAGGTCGGCACCGGCACGCTGAGCTTCACCGACGCCAACGCGGGGAGCTTTGCCTACACCTTCCCGGCGGGCGGGGCGCTTGGCAACGCGAGCATGATCTCGCAGGTGAAGCCGATCACGCACCAGGTGTTCGGTCCGCTGCCCGTGTGCGCCAGCGCCACCGGCAGTCTTGCCGCCGCCACCAACTACCAGGACCTGTGGTGGGCTGCCCCCGCCGGCTCGGAGTCCGGCTGGGGGATCAATCTTACTCACCAGGGCGACACCATCTTCGCCTCCTGGTTCACCTACGACCTCAACGGCAGCCCGATGTGGCTGGTGGTGACCGCCCCGAAGAGCAGTCCCGGCGTGTACAACGGCATGCTCTTCCGCACCACGGGGCCCGCGCTCAATGCGGTGCCGTTCAATCCGGCCAATGTGCTGGCCACTCAGGTGGGCACGGCGACCTTTAGCTTCGCCGACGGCAACAACGCGAACTTCGCCTACACCGTGAACGGCATCGCCCAGAACAAGGCGATCACCCG
>DATJZM010000036.1:0-3551 GCA_035499135.1 Casimicrobiaceae bacterium
CCGCGATCGCGCGACTCGCCATGGACGTGCTCGAAGAGGTGCAACGACGTGGCCCGGCCTCGATCGAAGAGCTCGACGTAGCGCTCCTGCAGATCGAGCAGATCAGCCGCCGCGAGCTGCGCGACGAGCGCCCGCAGCGACCTGCGCTCGCGCCGTCCGAGCTTCGCTTCGCGATCGATTGCCGAGCCGATCTCGGGGAGCGCCGCGAGGAGCTCCGCAGTCGGATAGGTGAGCAGCGCGGCAAGAGCTTTGTGGGTGATCGTCATCGCCTGCCTCTCAAGCCACCTGTTTGATCGGAATCGCCTTGCGCTTGCCGCCGCCGAACAGACTCGGCGCCGAGGTTCCATCGGAGCAGCCGTTGCCGAACGAAAATCCGCAGCCACCGCGCAGCTCGTACGCGTTCTCGGCGTACTCGCGATGCGTGGTCGGAATCACGAAGCGATCTTCGTAGTTGGCGATCGCCATGTAGCGGTACATCTCCTCGACCTGTGCCGCGGTGAGTTTGGCCTGTGCGAGGACAGCAGAATTCTCGCGCCGCTCGACGTGGCGGTCGCGCATGTACGCGCGCATCGCCAGCATGCGTTCGAGCGCGGTCACGACCGGCTTCTCGTCGCCGGCGGTGAGGAGATTCGCGAGGTACGCGACGGGGATGCGCAGCGAGCGCACGTCGGGCAATGCGCCGAACGCGCCGATGTCGCCCGCGTTCGCGGCCGCCTGGATGGGCGAAAGGGGCGGCACATACCACACCATCGGCAAGGTGCGGTATTCCGGATGCAGCGGCAGCGCCACCCGCCAGTCGACCGCCATCTTGTACACGGGCGAATCCTTCGCGGCCTTTAGCCACGCTTCGGGCACGCCGTCGCGGCGCGCCTGCGCCTGCACTTCGGCGGAATGCGGATCGAGGAAGATGCCAAGCTGCGCGGCGTAGAGGGCCTTCGGGTCCTCGACCGAGGCCGCGGCCTCGATGCGGTCGGCGTCGTAGAGCAGAACGCCGAGATAGCGGATGCGACCCACGCAGGTTTCCGAGCACACGGTCGGCTGTCCGGCCTCGATTCGCGGATAGCAGAAGATGCACTTCTCCGCCTTGCCGGTCGACCAGTTGTAGTAGATCTTCTTGTACGGGCAGCCCGACACGCACATTCGCCAGCCACGGCACTTGTCCTGATCGATGAGCACGATGCCGTCTTCCTCGCGCTTGTAGATCGACCCGGACGGGCAGCTCGCCACACAGGTCGGATTGAGGCAGTGCTCGCACAGGCGCGGCAGGTACATCATGAACGTGTTCTCGAACTCGCCGTGGATCGCCTTCTGCACGCCGTCGAAGTTCGAGTCCAGGGAGCGCTTGGCGAACTCGCCGCCGAGAATCTCCTCCCAGTTCGGGCCCCAGACGATCTTCTCCATCCGCTCGCCGGTCAGCAGCGAGCGCGGGCGTGCCACCGGTGCAGATTTCATTTCCGGCGCGGTATGCAGGTGCTCGTAGTCGAAGGTGAACGGCTCGTAGTAGTCGTCGATCTCGGGCAGATTCGGATTGGCGAAGAGCTTCATGAGGATCGACCACCGCCCGCCCTGACGCGGCTCGAGCGTCCCGTTGTTTTTCCGGATCCAGCCGCCATTCCAGCGCTCCTGGTTCTCCCACTGCTTGGGATAGCCGATGCCTGGCTTGGTCTCGACATTGTTAAACCACGCGTATTCCATGCCCTCGCGGTTGGTCCATACGTTCTTGCAGGTGACCGAGCAGGTGTGGCACCCGATGCACTTGTCGAGATTGAGGACCATGCCGATCTGCGCGCGTATCTTCATCGCTCGTTCTCCTTCGCTCAGGCGCGCGCCGGCGCGGGGGCTGGCAACTCAGTTGTCACCTGAGCCGGCGCATCGAGCCAGTCGACGGTCTTCATCTTGCGCACGACGACGAACTCGTCACGGTTGGTGCCGATCGTGCCGTAGTAGTTGAACCCGTACGCCTGCTGCGCGTAGCCACCGATCATGTGCGTGGGCTTGACCACGATGCGGGTCACCGAATTGTGGATGCCGCCGCGCGCGCCGGTGATCTCGGAGCCTGGCACGTTCACGATCTTCTCCTGCGCGTGGTACATCAGGCACATCCCGGGGAGCACGCGCTGCGAAACGACCGCCCGTGCCGCGATCGCGCCGTTGACGTTGTAGAGCTCGATCCAGTCGTTGTCCTCGATGCCGACTTTGTTTGCGTCGGTCTCGGAGAGCCAGACGATCGGGCCTCCTCGCGACAGCGTCAACATGAGAAGATTGTCCGTGTACGTCGAATGAATGCCCCACTTCTGGTGCGGCGTGATGAAGTTGAGCACGACCTCCGGGTTGCCGTTGGGCTTCCGCCCCTTGATCGGCGCGATCGTCTTCAGATCGACGGGCGGGCGATACACGCACAGCCCCTCGCCGAAGCCGAGCATCCATTTGTGGTCCTGGTAGAACTGCTGGCGCCCCGAGAGCGTGCGCCACGGGATGAGCTCGTGGACGTTGGTGTAGCCCGAGGTATAGCTCACGTGCTCGCTCTCGATGCCGGACCACGTCGGCGAGCTGATGATCTTGCGCGGCTGCGCCTGGATGTCGCGGAAGCGGATCTTCTCGTCCTGCTTCGCCGCCGCCAGATGCTTGTGCTCGCGGCCGGTCACCTTGGAGAGCGCCTCCCAGGCCTTTACCGCCACCTCGCCATTGGTTTCCGGCGCGAGCATGAGGATCACCTCGCAGGCGTCGATGTCGCTCTCGATCTTCGGCAAGCCCTTCGCGACGCCCTCGGCGTGGACGGTGTAATTGAGCTCGGCGAGCTTCTCGACCTCGTGCTGCGTGTTCCAGGCGATGCCCTTGCCGCCGTTGCCGAGCTTCGCCATCAAGGGTCCGAGCGCGGTGAACTTCGCATAGGTGTTGGGGTAGTCACGCTCGATCACCGTCATCGCCGGCGCGGTGCGCCCGGGAACGAGGTCGCATTGGCCCTTCTTCCATTCCTTGACGTCGAGCGGCTGCGCCAGCTCGGCGGCCGTGTCGTGCATCAGCGGAGTGAGCACCAGATCGCGCTCCACGCCCAGATGCCCGACGCAGACCTCGGAGAACTTCTTTGCGATGCCCTTGTAGATCTCCCAGTCCGAGCGCGACTCCCAAACCGGGTCCACAGCTGCAGACAGCGGATGGATGAACGGATGCATGTCGGAGGTGTTGAGATCGTTCTTCTCGTACCAGGTTGCGGTGGGCAGGACGATGTCCGAATAGAGGCAGGTCGTCGACATGCGGAAGTCGAGCGTCACCAGCAGATCGAGCTTTCCTTGCGGCGCCTCGTCTCGCCACGTGACTTCCTCCGGTTTCCTTCCACCCTCGACGCCGAGGTCCTTGCCCTGCACGCCGTTCTGCGTTCCGAGCAGGTGCTTGAGGAAGTATTCATGCCCCTTGCCTGAGCTCCCGAGCAGGTTCGAGCGCCACACGAAGAGATTGCGAGGGAAATTCACCGGATGGTCCGGATCCTCGCAGGACATGCGCAGCGATCCGTCCTTGAGCGCGCGCACGGCATAGTCCTTGGCGTCCACCTT
>DATJZM010000037.1:0-16454 GCA_035499135.1 Casimicrobiaceae bacterium
GCCGAGCGGTCATTGGCGAGCGTCTTTTGGGACCTGCCGACGAGTGCGCCGGCTTGTTCCCCCGGGTAGAGCTTGTCGGGTTCGATCGCCGTGAGGTCGATCGATGACTTTCCTTCCATGGGCCGTCTCCATTGCAAAGACGGCTCGATGATGGCAGGGCTAACCGCCTATTTCCCGCGGGGTTTGGTACGCAGTGCCCGCGATCGTACCAAACCAGCCGGGCTGTAGGCGCCAGTGCGCTCGACCACGTTTCGGATTGTCTCGGCGCTCACCTTGTATCGGCGGGCGAGCACGGCTCGCGCGGCCGTGGCAGAGATGCGCTCGAAGTTCACCATCGTGCTGAAGTCTGCGCGCGCAGCGAGAGCCTCAAGAGCGGGGAGGCCGGGCAATCTCCGCTTGCGCGGTGTCGGGTTGCGAATGAATGCTGCCAACTCGAGGCGAACGCCTCGCGGGGGAGATCCCTTCTCCATAAGGTCGCCGAGCCAATCAGGGTCGCCCGCCTTCGCCTCGGCGATCGCGTCCCGCCAGGTCAGCAAGACAATGTCGGCCATATTCAGGTACGCCGGTTGTGCTTCCCGAGCAGTTTCCGAATCGAACCGCCGCGATTGCCCTTGCGAGCTGCGGCGAGGATGGCGCTCGTCGCCGTCGCGACCGACTCCGCGACGGGCTCGGTTTGCAAGCGGGCATAGGTTTCCGTCGAGCGGTGCGTCGCGTGTCCGAGACTCTTCCCGATGACCGGCAGGCTCGCCCCGGTCATGGCCTGCCAGCTCCCGAGCGTGCGGCGCAAGTCGTGAATACGGAGGTCGTCCAACTTCGCGCGGGTCAACAGGTCGGCCCAAGCGGTCTTGGGCTCGGTCACGTGCCCCGCTTCGCTATGCGAAGGGAAAACGTAGTCGAGCTTCCCGGCAATGCGCGGGATTTGCTTCAAGATCGCGAGCGCCTCCGCTGACAGCGGGATGGTGACTGCGACTCCGCCCTTTGTCTTGGGAATCCGCCATAGCGCCGCGTCGAGGTCGAAGTCGCGCCAGCGCGCCGCGATCACGTTGCCGCGCCGCACGCCGGTAAAGAGCGCAAGCGAGAAAATCCAGCGCCACGGCTCGGGCGTCTCCGCCAACGCATCCATAAACGTCGGGAGCTCGGCCTTCCCCAGGAAGCGTTCGCGTTTGACTTCATGGAAGCGCTGCACGCCGCGAAACGGATTCGGCCCGGCATAGAGTTTCGCCTTGATCGCGTGACCATAGATGCTCGAGCCGAGCGCCACGACGCGATTGGCCGCGGTCGGGTGCTCCTTGCCGATCTTCGCGTGCAGGGCGCGGGCGTCATCGTCGCTCACCGCGAACATCGACCTGCCCGCGAGCTTCGCGAGGTGGTTCTTGAAATCGATCTGGTAGCCGTGCTTCGTGACTTCGGTCAGCGGGGCGCCGCGCTTGTTGCGCTTGTTGGCGATCAAGTCGTCGAAGGCGGCCTGCAGGGTCTTGCCGCCGTCGACCGAATGCCGCAACGCCTCGGGCCGCTCGCCGGCGGCGAGGCTGTCGGTCAACGCCCGGGCGGCCGTGCGGGCGCCGTCGATCTTCATCTCGCCGGTGTCGTAGCGCCCTAGGCGGAAACTTTCTTTCTTGCGGCCGACCTTCTTGATGACGTAGAAGGTCTTGACGCCGGTTGCGCTGACGCTGACCGCGAGGCGGGGATGCTCGGCGTCGTAGTAATAGCGTGCCTGTTCGCCCGCTTTCGGTAGTGCTATATCGTCCAGCCGCGCGGCCGTGAATTTGAAGCGTCGAACGTCTTTTCGCTCGTCCCGTCGATGAGCCGCGATCGGCACAACCGGCGCGAGTTGGGCGATACCCTCTGATTTTCTGGCGTGCATCTAATCTCCCATTGGAACCGCTTTGGAACCGCCCGCCGTGAGATGGCGGGAAGTCGAAGGTTCCAATTGGGAAGTCTACGCGCCCTAAAATCTTTCAGCAATAGGACTTTAGGACGCGCAGGGAAACAGACGGTATAATGTCGGAATACGGTGCCCACGATTCGTAATCAGTAGGTCGGTGGTTCGAGTCCACTCAACAGCACCATTTCCAGCGTGTAAGGTCTCAAGACGCAGGTGACACACTGGCAGCGGTTTTTGCCAAGAGCCGCTCGTATGGGGTCTGCCCATCGAGGGCTCCGTGTGGTCGATGGTAATTGTAGTAGTCTTCCCACTCGCGAAGCTTGTCATTGAAGAGATGGATATCGTCGGCAATGCCGTCTTTATCCAGAAGCTGATAGAACTCCTGTTCATCGACGCGGTGGGACCGTTCGACTTTGCCGTTTAAATGCGGTGTCTTAGGTCGGATATAGACATGGCGAATGTCGCGTGCTTCGAGATGCCAGTGGAAGCGCGACTGGAACTCGGCGCCATTGTCAGTCTGGATGACCAGCACGCGAAAGGGCAGGCGCCGGATGACCTCGTCTACGAAACGAATCGCTGATGTTTGGTTGCACGCGTCGTAGACTTTAAGCACCCGGATGCGCGTGCAGTCGTCGATGGCGGTGAACTGATATAAGCGCTTTGCCGTTCCGGCGATCCGTTCGAGGAACTTTACGTCCAATTGCAGGCGGTGTCCGGGCTGTGGCTTCTCATAGCGCCGCCACGCTCGCCCAGCTGGGCGACGCTTCTGGTTGGCCGGCAGTAGGTTTGGTCCGTGTCGAATCAGAATGCGATGGACTGAGGAGCGTGCCAGCTTCAATTGGTGAAACCGCTGCAGATAGTCTGCGATCCTTCCTGGCCCAAAGTGATAGTGCTGCCGCAGATAAAGAATCTTGGAGACGACCTCGCGCGGGGTGGCTCGTGGGGATCGGTGCGGGGAGCGGCGCTAGCCTCGCGCAGTACCTTCAGCCGCCAGGCTAGTACCCGGTTCTGTTCGGTCTTAGTCATGGGCTCTCTACTCCTGGGTTGAGAAGGGAGCCAGAATGTCACCTTAGTCTTGGGACTTCACACAGTAGCTTGCGAGGGTCGACTGCCTAATAATTGGGCAATTGTGGAGCACGACCTCGGCGTTCGTCGCCTTGCGCACGACCACCGCAACCTACCAATGACTTCTTCGTCAATCTCCTCGACATGAACACGAAGTGGCAGAAGTCCGCCGCCTCCGAAGGCGTGCTCGAGGGGCGCGATCGGGCGACGGGCGAGATCAAGTGGACCGGCACCATCGCTGATCTCGTGTTCGGTTCTAACTCCCAGCTCCGGGCCCTGGCCGAAGTCTATGGAAGTGCGGACGCGCAGGAGAAGTTCGTGTGGGGTTTCGTCGCCGCCTGGAACAAGGTGATGAGCCTTGACCGCTTCGACCTTGCGTGATCTCATGAGGAAAGGTCTTAAAGGCCACCGCGACGGCGTGAGCCGCTGTGAGGCGCGCCGGACACGGGCAGCCCACCGTGCCGGGAGAGCGATCGGCGAGGCGATGTGAGTCCAACGGGCAGCATGACCTGAAAGGAGCGAGGTGTGGATATCAACATTGGGATCAAGGAAAGCGACCGGGCGAAGATTGCCGAGGGCATTTCGCGGCTGCTTGCTGACACGTATACGTTGTATCTCAAGACCCACAATTTCCACTGGAACGTCACGGGCCCGATGTTCCAGACGCTGCACCTCATGTTCGAGCAGGAGTACACCGAATTGGCCTTGGCGGTGGATCTGATCGCGGAACGCATCCGCGCACTTGGAGTTCCTGCACCCGGCACCTACAAGGAGTTCGCCAAGCTCAGCTCGATCAAGGAAAGTGAGGGCGTCCCGAATGCGCAGGACATGATCCGCCAGCTCGTCGAAGGCCAGGAGGCGGTGGTCCGGACCGCGCGTTCGGTCTTCCCGCTGGTGGACAAGGTACACGACGAGCCGACCGCCGACCTGCTGACGCAGCGCATGCAGGTGCACGAAAAGAATGCATGGATGCTCAGAAGCTTGCTCGAGGTGTAGCCCATCGGTCTCCACCAAACGGACGTGCACCGGTACGCGCGCCTCGGTGTTCTTTGGCCGGGTGTCGCCCATCCGCCGTGACAGGGACACCCTCGGCGCGAGTTCAAAGCGCATGCGATCACTCTAAGGAAGGAGCGGCTATGAAAACTGAATATGGTTCATCCATCATCGCTCCGTTGTCGCGTCGGCAGTTCCTCGGGGCTGCCGCGGCATTGACTGTGACTGCGGCGTTCGCCGGCCTCCCTCGCGTAGCCCGCGCGGCGAGTCCGATCGTCCTGCCGGCGCTTCCCTATCCGGAGAACGCGCTGGAGCCGGTCATCTCAGCTAACACGATCGGCTTCCATTACGGCAAGCACCACAGGGCCTATGTCGACAACTTGAACAAGCTTACCGCCGGGACGGAGTTCGCGGACATGTCGCTCGAGCAGATCGTAACCGCCACGGCGGGCAAAGCCGACAAAGTCGCGATTTTCAACAACGCCGCGCAAACGTGGAATCACACGTTCTACTGGCGAAGCGTCCGGCCGAAAGGCGGCGGAGAACCCCCGGCAACGCTCAAGCAAAAGATGGAAGCGTCCTTCGGAAGCGTCGAGGCTTGCAAGAGGGAATTGGCTAATGCCGCCGTGACGCAATTCGCAAGCGGTTGGGCGTGGCTGGTCCAGGACGGCGACAAGGTAAGGGTGGTGAAGACGGGAAATGCCGACACACCCATGACGCAGGGGCTAAAGCCGCTGCTTACCATCGACGTGTGGGAGCACGCCTACTACCTCGACTACCAGAACCGGCGCGCCGATTACGTCAACGCCCTCATCGACAAGCTGGCCAATTGGGAATTCGCCGCGGAGAACCTTACTCGGACCTGAGCCGAGCTACGAAACCAAAGCGGGGTCTATTAGGTCGAAAGCACGCGACATCCGCCATGTCTATATCCGACCTAAGACACCGCACTTAAATGGCAAAGTTGAACGGTCGCACCGCGTCGACGAACAGGAGTTTTATCAGCTCCTCGATAAAGACGGCATTGCCGACGATATCCGCTTGTTCAATGACAAGCTTCGCGAGTGGGAGGACTACTACAACTACAATCGACCGCACGGAGCCCCCGATGGGCAGACCCCATACGAGCGGCTCTTGGCAAAAACCGCTGCTAGTGTGTCACCTGCCTCCTAAGACCTTACAGCAATTCCGCGGTAGCGCCCACCGACATCTTCCCAAAGACTGTAGCTACCTTTGGCCAAAGTATCGATAATGACGGCGTCCTCCATGGCGCCGTTTTCTCTTCTTTCGCGGACTTATTCGCGACTTGCCGATTTCTGAGCCGCAGGTCCATTATTCGATCTTAGTGCGGTAGCCGAATAGCCGCCGGCGCTTTCTCCCGGTCGCGGATGCCACGCTCCAACGGGACTCGAGTGGAAGGAGTCATCGATGCAGGTCACAGGCATGCTGTACGGCGCGAAATTGCTGCAGTTCGCGGGCTTCCCAACGTCGGAAGTGCTGGGCCCCGACGCCGGTGAGGAGGAGATCAAGGCGCTGATCGAGCGTCACGGCTCCGTCTTCGTGAAACCCGTGTTCAAGGGTGGCGTCGGCAAGAAAGGCAAGGCGGGACTGCTCGGCCGCGCGAAGGACCTCAAGACCGCGCTTAAGGAAAAGGAGCGGCTCTATTTTGTCGAGCACCGCCACGGCAACCAGTTCGCCAAGGCCAATGGCGTGACGTTCGAAGGTGCGGTGCCGGCGGAGCACGAGGTGTATTTCTCCATCACCGATTCGACTCACTTCCGGGCGCCGACCATGACGCTCACGCACCACGGGGGTATGGATATCGAGGAGCTGGACAAGAGCAAGGTGGCGCAAATCCCGTTCGATTCGCTTACTGGAATGAAGGCGTTCGTCGTCGCCAACGCGCTCTCTGCGCTCGACGCACCGAAGCAGCTCATCTCGCCCCTAGTGCAGCAACTCCCGAAGCTGTGGGAGCTCTACCACGACTTCGGGATGACAACGCTCGAGCTCAACCCTATCCGCATGCAGCCGGACCGCGGGGGAAGGCTCACACCCGTTGCATGCGACTTCAAATGCGGCTTCGATCGCGACGATCCGCGCTGGCAGCGGCTCAACCTGCCGCCGCATGTGTTCGCCATGGACTTCTCGGACTTCGAGCAGGAGATCAACCAACTACGTACTTACCAGGGTCAGAGCGACGTCTACGTGATCAACGCCAAGGGCACGATCCTCGCGCCAACATTCGGCGGCGGCGCGAATTCGCTCGTGACGGAGCTACTCGGCGACGACGCCATCATTTCGTCCGACTTCGGCGGCAATCCGCCTTACGAAAAGATGAAGGAGGTCGCGCGAATCTGCTTCAAGCACTGGCTGAAGCAGACCAACGTGCTGTTCATCATCGGCGGAAAATCGAACAACACCGACATCTTCGAGACGTTTCGCGCCATGGCGGACGCTGTGCGCGAGCATTTCAGCAAGCATGGCGCGACGCCGCTCTATGTCGTGATCGGGCGCGGCGGGCCGAACCTCGTGCGCGGAATGGGTGTAATGCGCGACACGTTCGACGCTCTGGGTTTGCCGTACCGGATTTTCGGCTTCGACTCGGATATGAGCGAAGTCATCAATTATGCGCAAGCGGTCGACGCCTGGATGAAATCGGGGGGGCGCGAGCAAATCGCGACCCAACTGAATCTATCCGGCCCGACAGCGCCAAAGCCTTAGGCGGGCGGCGCTGGCAGGCGTTGCGGCCAATGCATTAATCGAGCAGCAGGAGGTCCGCATGTACCGACGGGGCGTGGGGGATTTCAAGTATTTCGTGGGCATCAGCTCGCTCGCGCAGGTCGCCACCCGCGACGATCGCGTGTGCGTGCTCAACATCCTGGGCGGTGAGTCGAGTGAGGTGACGCCCGTCGGTCACGCCTATTCGGGCGGCAACGTCGTGTTCGGCACTTCGCCGGGGCGCCGCGGGCAGGTGCTGGAGACACCGATCGGCAACGTGCCCGTCTACAACAGCGTCCTGGAAGGACTTAACGATGGGCATCGCTTCAATTGCGGCGTGATCTATCTGCCGCCGTCGGCCGCCCGGGACGGCGTCGCCGAGCTGATCCGTGTGAATCCCGAGCTCAAGAAGATTTACATCGTCACGGAAAAACTCTCCGTGCACGACTCGCGCGAGATTCGCTCCTTGGGGCAGCAGAATGGCATCGACATCTTCGGCGGCAATAGCCTGGGTGTCGCCGACGCCTGGAACCAGGTGCGCATTGGAGGCGCGCTCGGGGGCGACAATCCCGCCGAGGCACTGCGCAAGGGCTCGATCGCGATCTTTTCCAATTCCGGCAACTTCACAACGACGATTGCGACCTACCTGCGCATGGCGGGCTGGGGCACGACGACGTCGATCTCCAGCGGGAAGGACGTCTACATCCATTTCGCCGCGCCGGAGTGGGCGTTTGCTCTGGCCAACGACGCCCGCTCCAAAGGCGCCGTGATGTACGTCGAGCCAGGCGGCTACTACGAGTACGACGCCGATTTCACCAAGCCGATAGTGGCGTGCGTGGTGGGGCGCTGGAAGAGCAAGCTCACGCGCGCGGTCGGGCATGCCGGGGCAATGTCGGGCGGCAGCGACGATGCCGCCGGGAAGGAGCGCTGGTTCATGGACAAGTTCGGCGTCGATGCCATCTTCACTCCGGACAAGCCCGTGTTTTCGGCCAAAGGCGCGGTCGTGACCAACATCGCGCACATCTCCCTCGCACTGAGCGCGGTCATGCGCGAAAACGCGACCCGTCCCGACTTCGCGCCCGAGGGCAGTCTCGCGTTGAAAGCGTGGTTCGGTTCCAATCGCGGGCTCGAGCTGCCGCCGGTACTGAATGTGCCCGTCGTCGAGGCTACGCCGCCTTACAACGTGCAAATCGCCGCGCTCAACGAGCAGATCGGTGCACTGCTGCCGCGCCAGTCGATGAGGGACACCTCCGGCGCGTCGCAGATGGACTCCAAGACCCAGGTGACCAGCCTGCATGGCGTATCGATGCTCGAAGCCGCGCAGTTCCCGATGGAATCCAACGTCTGCCTTGCACTGTTGCACGAGCCCGGCGGAGAGAACGACCGCAAGCTGGTCAATGTGGCGATCGGCGCCGAGCTCAATCTATTCGGCGACGCGACGCTCGCGGCAGCGCAGGCTTCGCGCGAAGCCGGCAACGCGCCCAACAGCGTGCTTGCCGCGGCTGCGAGCATTGTTGGCCCGCGTCGCCAGGAGGCGGCTCGCAGGGCGTTACGCGAGCTGATCGAGCGGTTTGCCAGGGCCGGATTGCAGGACGGGAGGGACGAAACCTTCGACCTGGGCAAGGTGACGCCTGTTCCTCGCGAGCTGTTCGTCACCGGGACGCCGGATGCGAAAGCCGAGGCGATGCTGGCGGGCTTGAAGGCGCGAGGTGCGAAATCGGTGTTCGTGCGCTATCTGCAAAGCCTCGGCGGCCGTCCGACAGCGGAGGCAGTGCTCGCGGGCATTGCGGCCACCCTCGCCTGGGGCCCTCTGATGCGCAAGCGCATCTCCAAGCAGACCGCGGAGAGCCTGCCGTGGTGGCTGCGCCTGTTCGGGACGATGATCGGGGCGTCGGTCGACGCCGGCAAACACACCGCAGCGAGCTTCTGCGGCATTTCAGTTGCCGACCTTCTCGGCAAACGATCGCTGACGGAGGTAGCCTGCATCGCGTTGATCGGACAGGAACCGAAGCCGGCTGACTTGTTTGCTTTCCAGACGCTCGTGGGCCTGCTCCTGACCAATGGTCCTGGCGCGATCTCCGCGCAGGGAGCGAAAGGCGCCACCTCTGCCGACGGCCCGGAGGCTCCGGGACGGGTCCAGTTCAACAAGGCGCTCGTAGGATTTCTCACCCACACCGGCTACGCTCACGGCGGCAACGGCTACGAAGGCGTGGCCTTCCTGCTCGAACGCTTCAAGGGCGTCGACCTCGTCGATGCGTCCGATCCGAAACACGGGCTCGATCTCAAAGCCATGGCCACCGAATTCGCGCGACGCTACGGCGAAGAACGCGTCAAGCGCAAGGAAATGGGCGCCGAGGCCGCGCAGGCGCTGCCCTGCATCAATCATCCGGTGTTCAAGGGCAAACCGGTCAACACCGATCCGCGCGAGGAGTTCGTGCGCAACCTGTTCAAGCAGCGCGGCGAATACAACGTTTTCCACGACTATTACCGCACGCTGGTGCAGGTGCTTTATGACGAGAACGTGACGCGCAACGTGTTCTGCGTCAACGTCGACGCGGTGATCGCGGCGCTGCTCCTGAAGATGCTTTGGCAGCGTTGCAGGGAGGGAAAGGTCTCCCAGCAGGCGCTGGAAACAGCAGCGTTTACAGTGTTCTTGTACGGGCGGATGCTCGGCTGCGCAGCGGAGATCGACGATCACCTCAACCGCGGCAAGAATATGGACACGCGCACGCCGCAGGCGGACATCCGTTTCGTGGCGTAAAGCGATTGGAGGACTCGATGGCTAAAACGGCAGCAGTTCCTGTTGCAGGCCAGGCTCCGCAGGCGTCGGGCCGATTCTGGCCCGAAGGTTGGTGGCGAGTGATGGAATATCGCATCGGCATCATTCCGCTACCGGTGTTTGTCCTCATGGGGGCGCTGATCGCCGGCTTTGTCGCGACCGGAAAGGTTTCGGCCGAAATCTCGATGGCCATCGTCGTGTTTTCATTCTTCGGCTTCCTGTGCGCGGAGCTCGGCAAGCGAATCCCGATCATCCGCAACATCGGGGCAGCCGCGATCTTCGCGACCTTCATCCCGTCGGCGCTGGTCTACTACAAGGTGCTCCCCGGACCGATTATCAAGATGACGACGGAGTTCACCAAGACATCCAACTTCCTCTATCTGTTCATCGCTTCGATCATCGTCGGCAGCATTCTCAGCATGAATCGCAAGGTGCTCATCAAGGGCTTCATCAAGATTTTCATCCCGCTCGCGGTCGGATCGGTCGCGGCGATGATCGTTGGAACGCTGGTCGGCACGGCCCTCGGTCTTGGGACCCAGCACACATTCTTCTATATCGTCGTGCCCATCATGGCCGGCGGGGTCGGCGAGGGTGCGATCCCGCTGTCGGTCGGCTATGGCGAGATCCTGCACAGGGATCAAGGCGAGCTGTTCGCGACGATATTGCCGGCGGTGATGCTGGGAAGCCTCACCGCGATCGTCTTTGCCGGAACGTTGAACTACGTGGGCAAGAGATATCCGAAACTCACCGGCGAGGGCCGGTTGCAGCCGGACGAAGACGACCAGATGGATCCGCAGCAGGAGGAAATTACCGGGCACGTGGACGTCACGCACATCGCCGGGGCGGGAGTCACCGCGCTCACGCTCTACGTCGTGGGGATCATGTGCCAGCGGCTGTTCGGCCTGCCGGCTCCGGTGGCGATGCTCTTCATTGCCGTCGTCGTCAAGCTGACCAGGGCGGTGTCACCGCAACTGGAGCAAGGCGCGTTTGTCGTTTACAAATTCTTCTCGACGGCCGTAACGTATCCGTTGCTGTTTGCCATTGGGGTCTCGCTCACACCCTGGGACAAGCTGATGGCCGCATTCACGCTGCCGACCGTCGTCACGATCATCTCCACGGTCGCGACACTGATGGGAACAGGATTCATCGTCGGACGCCTCCTGAAGATGTATCCGATCGAAACGGCGATCATCAACGCCTGCCATAGCGGTCAGGGCGGGACGGGTGACGTAGCCATCCTTACCGCTGCGAACCGCATGCAGCTCATGCCCTTCGCCCAGATTGCGACCAGGATCGGCGGAGCGATCACCGTGACGCTGGTGCTCATCGCCCTGTCGCGAATGAGCTGAGCAGCCATGAAACTTCGCGAACTGCTGCGTGGCGCCCCGGCGGCGCGTTGTTGCCTCTGCATGTCGCTCGCGTGCTTTGTATTCGGCGCGCCATGCCTTCAGGTTACCGCACAGGAGATCATCCGATTCCCGGCGAAGGGACAGGTGCCGCCGGGCTATCCGGCGCAGTACGCGGCAATCATCGCTGCGGCGGAGCAGGAGGGGCAGCTGGTGATCCATTCGACCACGGACATCGGTATTGCCGCGCCGCTAATCGATGACTTCCAGACGCTGTATCCGCGCATCGAGGTCCGCTATCAGGACATGAACAGCAACGATCTCCATAACGTTTACCTCGGAGATCTGCTCGCCAGTCCGACGACGGCCGATGTCCTCTGGAGCTCGGCGATGGATCTGCAGCTGCGCTTGGCGAGTGCAGGGCAGGCACAGGCCTACGACTCGCCCGAAATTGCCGGGCTTCCGCCATGGGCCCTGTGGAAGAACCTTGCATTCGGCACGACGTTCGAGCCGATCGTAGTCATCTACAACAAGCGCCTGCTGGCGGCAGACGAGATCCCGCAGACGCACGCCGACCTGGCGCGCCTGCTCACGGAAAAGCGCGACCGTTTTTTCGGAAAGGTCGCCACCTACAACATCGAAAGATCGGCCCTGGGATTCCTCCTCGCAACCCAGGACGAGCGGGCATCGGGCGAATACTGGCCGCTGATAAGGGCGCTGGGCAGCGTTGGTACGCACCTCGTGCCGACCACGGAGGCCATCCTGACGCGCGTCGGCAAGGGCGAGGATCTGCTTGGCTACAACGCTCTCGGGTCCTATGCATATATCGAATCGAAGAGAGATTCGTCCGTAGGTTACGTTTATCCGCGTGACTACACGCTGGTCATCACGCGCATCATGCTCATCGGCAAGAAGGCGGCCAATCCAAACGCCGCAAGGTTATGGGTCGATTATCTGCTGTCCAGGCGCGGACAGACCGTCCTGGCCGATGGCGCGAACCTGCCCTCGCTACGCGGCGACGTGGCCGGCGCCAACTCGGCCGCTGCACTAACGAATGCACTCGGGCAGAGCCTGAGACCGATTCCGCTCGGACCGGATCTGCTCGCAACCTTCTCCGACCAGACAAAGCGCCTGGCGTTCCTCAGGCAATGGCAGCAGGCCATCGCCATGAAGCCATAGAAGCGGGTGATGAAAAAGGAACTGCTTCTACTGTGCTGTCGCGGGCTGTCGTTGGATTGCGGACTCCATCGGTAATATGACCCAAGCCATGCGGACCGACTGAATCATCTCCGTCATGCGTTCCCTGTTCCGCGATTGATCTGATAGCCTGATATTGCCAATATTCCCGGGGCAAATCCAATAGCGCGAAACGGATCTCACGCCGCACGTCGCAGGGGTTGTCGATTGTCTTCTGGGCTAGAAATTGTAGAGGAGGCCCAACCGCACGGTCCGACTCTCCATCGGATGGGAATGGAGGTCGTTCACGCCCTCCGCCGGCTCGCCCGGAAGTCGCGACGTGTAGTAGTAGGTAATGTCGTTGGCGTTGGCGTTGAACAGGTTGAATACGTCAAAGCGGATTCGCGTCTTCGGATTGACCTGATACGTCGCTTGTAGGTTGAACACCGTGGTCGAATTGGACTTGATGCTGCCGTCCTCGATCAGGTCGCGCGGGCCGAAATAGCGACCGAAAATGCTCGCCGTCCACGGGCCGAGATTCTGGAGCGTGATCCCTGCTTGCGCAGTCGCCTGCAGTGCTTCGGGAATGTGGTTGCCGACCGGATCGTAATCAGAAAATCGCGCGCGAGTCCAGGCGAGGTCGAGGTCCAGTAGCAGCCAGGGTCGCGGCGTGTAGTGGTTCGACCATTCGACGCCGATCCGCTTCGACGGTCGGCTCGGTTCGGTCGTGCCCGAATCACCGCTAAAGACCAGCTCCGAGTCCAGCGTCAGGTACCAGAGTGCGAGCGACGATTGGAGGTTCGCAACGATCTCGGTGCGGGCGCCGATCTCGGCGCCCTTGGCCCGCACCAGCGGCGTGGCCGAATCGACGGGTTCGAGCGTCTTCGGATCGACCGTCGCGACGACACCGCGCGCGTCGTTGCTGTGAAATCCTTCTCCGGCGTTGAGGAAGAACTCCGTCTTCTGCCACGGACCGAACACCAGCGACAGCTTGGGCAAGCCGATGCCGGCAGTCTTGCTACCGGAATTCTGCGGAATGTTGCTGTCGACATCGAAGTGGTAGTTCTCGGCGCGTAGCCCGACGATGCTGCGGAACCATGCATTCCACTGGGTCTGGTTCTCGAACCAGATGGCGTAGCTGGTCTCCCGAACATTGTCTTCACGCACGGTGTCGAGACGCTCCCGCTGCGCCGTATCGTAGATTCCGACCGGTGCAATTCGGTCCTGCCGGATGTCCCAGCCGGCTGAATTCTGCATCGGGTAGCCAAACAGGATATCTGCGCGCGACCAGCTGCCGTTCCAGCCGTAGACCTTGCGGTTGTCGTATTGCTCGAACTGGTCGCCATTGACAGGATCGTTCAAGTAGAACGTGAAGTTCGAATACAGGTTGAGGTAGTACGCGATCCCGTAGGCCGTGGTCAGGAGGTATCCGCCCGCGACGTTCGCCTGGTAATCGACCGAGAGGCTGTAGCGGTGGCTCGTGCCGCCATCGCTCGGATCGAGCGAGCCGAAGCGGTCGATCAGACCTTCGTTCACGGCACGCTGCGGGACCTGATTGGTCGCCGTCCACTGGCCGTCATACCCCATCGCGGTGAAGCCCAGCTTCCCCTCGCCGACCGGCAGCGTGTAGCGCAGCACGCCGTTGTACTTACGATAATTCTCCGGCACGTCCCAGGGTCCGTTGTCATGGAACGCCTCGAACGCGTAGAGGAACTGCCCCGGACCCGCTCCGGTCGAGCCGAGAACCAGCGCCCGTCCGTATTCGAATGATCCGCCCGTCAGCTCGGCCAGGTTCTGCTTCATCTGCCGGAAGTAGCTGATGTTAGCGCCGCCCGCCGTCGCGAAATCGCCCTCGGACGCGTAGTAGGGGCCTTTGAAGTAGTCGATGCGCGAGACGAGTTCCGGGATCAGGAAGTTGAGATCGGTGTAGCCCTGTCCATGCGCATGCGTGCGCATGTTGACCGGCATGCCGGCGACGTAGGTGTCGAAGTCGGTACCGTGGTCGAGATTGAAGCCGCGCAGGAAATACTGGTTCGCCTTCCCCGCGCCGCTGTGCTGGGTGACGATCATGCCGGGGATGTACTCCAACACCTCGCCCGGCCGCAGGATGGCGCGGTCGTCGATCAACTGTGGCGTGATCACTCCGGCACTGGCCGCATCAGTCGTCCCAATGCCGTTGTCGTAGTGGGCGGTGACCTCGATACGTTCGAGCTTCTGAACGTCGTCGGCATGCGCCACCCGAATGGTCGGCAGCAAAAAAGTAGTAGCTGCAAGGAAAAGGACGAACGAGCTGCGACGGAGTGGTTCCGCGGCACGCCGATTGTGACGAGAGTGCAAATTGTTCCTACGGTATACGCAGCCCAATGCGCTTCGGATGCAGCCGAAGGCCCCGACAAACATGAACGGACTCAGTCGCCGGCGGAGGTCGCTGCGCCCGGCGTAAGCCGGTAGTGACGTGCCGCTCGCATCGCCGCAACGAACGCGACGATCACTGCGGTCACCACGATGGCTCCAAAGACAAGCTCATGTTTGTCGGCCCAAGCCTCGACGGCCGGCAGCAGCAACTTGGCGACGGTGAACAGTCCGACCGCAAGACTGATCGCAGCAACTGCGACGGCCATCACGCGCGAGGCGATGACGGCCGTCCGGTCAGCGCGACGGATGAGGGCGGAGATCCAGACGCCATTGATACCATCGACGGTGAGCATGCCGAGGACAAACAGGCCGGCGACGAATAGCGCCTGTGAGACGCCGCCAAATCGTCCAGCCGCCAGAGCAAACAGCGCCGCCTGTGACACCGTGTCGAACGACAGGGCAAACAGCATGCCCACCGCGGCGATAGCCCATGGCCGCCGCACCGTCAGAACGCGGCCAAGAAGCCGTGCCTTCAGCCCAGACGGGGCAACGACGACGTTGGCGGCCGTCGTCATTACCGCGTGGACGTTGACGAACGCGAGCCCGAACAGGAAGAAAACCGAAACGGTAGCGCCGGTGACTTCGAGCCACCCCGGGGTTTGCCAACCTGCCGACAGCGTGCCCGCAACCAGCGCGACCAGCATGACGACAACCCCATGTCCGAGCGAGAAGAGCGCACCCGCGACCCGAGCTAACGCCGGATTCGCGCGGGCGTTGTAGCGGGTCAGCCCGTCAATGGTCGCGAGGTGATCGGCATCGAAGCCGTGCCTGAGCCCAAGCACGAAGGCCAGTACGCAAAGGGCGGTCCAAGTGGCGGGCAGAGCATCCATGGCAGGCGGCCTTTGGCTTAGCGTACGGAAATCGTGCGTGGGATGAATATGGCATAACTTCCTACCGTTGGGCAAGCCGAGATGCCGCCCGATCCTTGACCTGGATCAGGACCGCGGAATCAAGTGCATGTGGCCGTGGTGCTGATGGGCGCCCGGTAGGGCATGCTTGTCGCCGGGCTCGACCGTGACAAGGTTGACCGCCGTATGGCGGACACCCCGCTCGGCCTTGATTTTGTCGGCAAAGCTGCGGACGGCCGTCGTCGATCCCTTGAGTATCGCGACTTCGAGGCAGTGTTCATGATCGAGATGCACATGCATCGTCGCGACGACCAGATCGTGGTGCTCGTGCTGTGCGGCGATCAGGCGCTCGGCCAAATCGCGGAGGTGGTGGTTGTAGACATACGACAAGCTCGCCACGCAGTACGCGCGCGCTTCGTACTTGACACGGTTGCTTTCGACCTCCCGCCGCAGGAGGTCGCGCATCGCCTCCGAACGGCTGCCGTAGCCACGTTTCGCAATCAGCGCGTCGAATTCCTTCGCCAACGCTTCGTCGATTGACATCGTGATTCGTTCCATCGGGCCCCCCGCGCTTGCCGTTGAATGCCAAGTCCAACTTCGTTGGCATTGTAATACTGCGCCCGGTGCACCAATCCACACCGCCGGCATCAGTGGCAGTACGGCGCTCGCACAGCCCGCTCACGGCAGTTCTCGGGCAACGTGCACGGTGTCGCGCCGGTTACGTTGCGCGGTCCCAGGCACGGGACGATGGACGCCGTTGGGGACCTAGTACCCCGGCGGTCAAAGGCCGTCAGTATCGGAAGGCCCGGCAAAGCGCGCCCAGGCCGGGAGGAGTCGGACCGGGGCGCGAGGCGTGATGCCACTCGTCAGGCATCGAGACGCCGCTTACGCCTTCGCGACATGCCACGCGTTGTTGAGAAAGCCGTCGCCGGTCTTGTCGCCCGGCTTCTGGTCCTTCGACCAGGCGTAAAGCGGTTTGCCCTTGTAGGCCCACTGCTTCGAGCCGTCGTCGCGCGTGACAACCGACCACTCGCCCATGGCTTTCGCGTCGGCCGGGGCTGCGAACGGCGGCCAGTTTGTCGCACAGGGGCCGTTGCATACGCTCTTGCCGCTGCCGGCGGTGTCGCGGTCGAAGGTGTATAGCGTCATGCCGGCGGAGTTGGTCAGAACGCCGTCGGCCACCTTGGCCGGCATGGCGGACATCGATTGGCAGGCGACGAGTACGAGAG
>DATJZM010000038.1:0-26416 GCA_035499135.1 Casimicrobiaceae bacterium
CAACCGCAAAGGGCACGGTGTTTCCGCAGCCGCTGCAGGCGACCGTCATGGATTCGAGCGGAAGACCGATCCAAGGTGTGAAAGTAACCTTCACATTACCAGCAACAGGTGCGCGCGGGACGTTCCCCGCTGGTGCGCGGACTGCGGTTGTAACAACCGACCTGAACGGCATTGCGATTTCACCAGCTATCACAGCAAACACGACTCTCGGTGGCTGGACCGCAACCGCCACCGCAGCCGGAGTTACTGGCTCCGCGTCCTACAGCCTTACGAACCAGTGATCGAAGGTCGGAGGTGTCACGAACGATCGGGCTAATTGCGTCTCGCTGCGCAACTCCGGAAAGACTGCCGCGTGTGGGCTCAAGACATCGCGTCGTGGTCGTGCGTTGTTTGTGACCAGCCACGATTGACTGTGCCCAAATTGTGACTGAAGTAGGCTGTTTTCGAAGTTGGCAAGCGCTGCAAGTACTTGATTAACAATATAGCGATACCCTCAGCCTGCGGCTCTTAATCCGTTGGTCGTAGGTTCGATCCCTACACGGCCCACCAAAAAATCAAGGTCCATTCCGGTCACATAGGTAACGGTTTATACCGGACACATGGGTAACACTTTTGCGGCGAAGGGGTTCTCGGCCGAGCCGAGGCGGCCGGTCTCGTGGTCGAAGAACCCCAAGTCGTAGTCCATAAAGCTCACCAGCCAGATTCTATCGCTGACCTCTTTGACGCCGACGTTCTGACCCGCGAACACCGTGCTTAGATTGATCTTGCGCCGGCCGAAGCAGATGCGGCCGCACTGGGTGACGGTGATGGTGCGGTCGTGGAATGGGTAGTGCAGCGCGTCGAGGCCATGATAGAGGTGCGCTGAGGGCTCATAGAGTTCAGCGGGATACTTCATGTCGAGCGCCTGGTGCGGGCGCTCGCGGTTGTAGCAGTCGATGAACTCGTCGAACCGGGCCTGCTGCTGGAGGAAGTTCTGAGCGGCGGGCTTGGTGGTCTCCTTCTTCAAGGTCAGGTGCATGCGCTCATGGCGGCCATTCTGCTGCGGTCGGCCAGGCTGGATGCGTTCGATGTGAATGCCGAGCCTTAGCCACCAGACCGAGAGCTTGCTCAAGCCGAAGAGCGCGTGGGGGCTGGCGAAGGGCACGCCGTTGTCGGTGCGAATGGCTTTGGGCAGACCAAACTCCTTGAACACGCGTTCGAACACGGTGAAGGCGTAGGTCTCCTTGGTGCTCCCCAGAGCCTCGCAGGCGAGCAGGTAGCGACTGGCAAAGTCGCTGATGGTCAGCGGATAGCAGTAGCGCCGATCGACGAGCATGAACTCGCCCTTGTAGTCGGCGCACCACAGATCATTGGGACGTAGCGGCTTCGACAGGGTCGTGCCCTGAGCGCGATAGCGGCGCTTGCGGCCGCGGCTGACCAGGCCATGGCGATCGAGCACCGCGTGCACGGTGCTGATGGCGGGAGGCTGGAGCTCGCTGTGCTGGCGGCGTAGCTTCTCGCGGATCTTCGGCGCACCCCAACTGGGATGCTCGCGCTTGAGCCGCACGATCAGGGTCTCCACCTGCAACGGCAGTTGGTTGGCCTGTCGGTAGGGCCGCCGAGAGCGATCGGTCAGTCCCTCGAGCCCGCAGTCCTTGTAGCGCTGGAAGATCTTGTAGCCGGTCTTGCGCGAGACATCGAACTCGCGGCACAGCGCCGCCATCTTCTCGCCGTCGAGCAATCGGGCCACAAATCGGAGCCGTTCATCCATCGGGCAACACTCCTTCCAAGGCACTTTGCGTTCTCCCCGCAAAGTGCAAAAGTGTTACCCATGTGTCCGGAATGAAGTGTTACCCTTCTCTCAGGAAGGGCATTGGCGTTCAACGGTAGTACCTACTAACGTGTCGTCACTGTACGCGTTTTTGTACGGGGGGACGCCGCGAAATTCGCTCCCTAGCTGACGTGCCAACGGAATATTCGATGCGGATCGTTGGCGCAGATAGGGTACGCGCGGCACTACACGCTTCAATCTAGACAGCATCTGTCGCAAATGCGGCGATGAAACAAGCTGCCGCTCATTCGCATCGATCCAAGATCGCTTGGTTGGAAGGTGAACGAAATCAGATTCTGTGGCCCGAAGGCAGGGCCAAACCAGAGCAAGGTGTTCTAACCGAGATTCGATATTTCAGCTGGCGTGAGAACGTGCGCGCTTGACCGTCTCAGTTCGGCCAGGAGCAGGCATAGGGGGGCGCCAGCAAAACTTCCTGTTAGCGGCCGTTCAAATGGGCGCGCACTGGATACGCGAACGAGGCAGCGACAATGAATAGCTAATCGATCCGCACAAAACAAAAGCCCCACCGAAGTGGGGCCGTTGGGACGCTGACGCGGGTTACCGCTTGTGACGGCGCGAGAAGCCGAGACCAGCGAGGCCGAGGCCGAGAAGCGCCATAGTCGCCGGCTCGGGAACGCCGTTCGCGGTAGAGCCGTCCACCTCGATGCTCAATGCGCCGGAGTTGTCGGGATTGATCACGTTCGGGACAGTAGTGATGGAGCCGATGCCGTTGGTGAATATATCGTCGTTCATGCCCAACTGCAGCGCGACCGCGCCGGCGGGGGCGGTAATCAAGAACGGCCCGTTTCCGGTCGCGAATGCGTCGAGAATCACGCCAGACGAATTGACAAAATCGCCGATCAACGCGTTGAGTGCAATTTGCGGGCCGGTGTTGGTCGGATCGATGTAAGCACTAGGGAAGGGCTGGCCGGAAGAACCGATACCCGTGCAGCCCCCGGCTGGGCAACCTCCGCCTGTGCCGCTGCCGAAGCTGTCGAATGTATAGCCCAACGCGTCCACAGAAGGAGGAACGCCATTAAATGCACTGGTAAAGCCGGAAACATAGGTGATGGTGATATTGTCGCCAGCATTGACCGCAACAGTGGTGGGAGCAGTCTCGTCTCCGACGCCGTAGGTCGGATTGCCCGCAAGCGTCGGATCCCAGGGCCCCGCGGTGCCGTCCACCGTTACAACGGTTGCTGATGCGGTCCCCGCCGTCCCCACAAACGCGGCAAGAACGGCGCCTTGCAGTATCTGAGCCAACTTCATCGAACCCTCCGGTGCATTTCCTCGGCCTGCAAACGTTCGCAGTCTGTAATTGAGAGCAAAAATCGAACCTGATTTCCTAGATCATTAACACTAAATGAGATTTTCGGAGTGCGTCCTAGGACTAACGGTCATTTGTAAAAAAATTCGACGGCGTCCAGCCCGTGACGTTCGTCCCGGAGTCCCGCCCCCGTGTCCTCGCGCTGGTCAGTGCGCTGGCGATTTTCAACCTATCGAATTGGATGTCCGCATCGTCGCCGTTGGGTGTCGGGTTTACCGGAGGGTCGACGGGCCGGTTCGGGTCGGTTGCGCCAGTTCGAGGCGCGGGCAAGCTGACACTGGTGCGGCATCTGGAATCGACTGGCACTCGGTGACAACGAGCCGCGATACCATCGTCGCAGTTTGACCCGTGAGCGACGCAGACTCACTCGAGTTCAAGGATAGAGGGACCTTTGGACGTGGAGCCCGAAACAACGAACGACAACTCCAGCGGCTCCGTTCTCCCCTTAAGCTTCAGCACGAGTACATAGGCTTTCGACGATTGCAGATATTGGTGGATTGACCCGACGCCGGCTCCCCGATCAAATCGCGCCTGCAATACGTAGCGTCTTTGAAGGCGCCTCTTCCTTTGAGTTGCCGAACACTGTGCCCAGCGGCGTCAATTTGGCATCCGAATCGACGGATATGAACGTCCGGGTAATAATACTGAGTGGTCTCGCAGTTGCAATAAACGTGTTCAGTTTGGTGACGCGCTCTGTACGCGTTTTTGTCCCGGCGGTGTACGCGTTTTTGTCCGGGGTGTGCCCGGCCAAAGCGGGAAATTCGGCTTTGCCCAGGCCTTGATTTGTCTATAGAATTATTCATTCTTCCGGATTGTGATTCCGGTTGTCGTGGGTTCGAATCCCATCAGCCACCCCACCCCTCCTGGAAGTATTGCAGCCCTTTAACCCGACCGTGGCCGCTCGACGCGGATGCACAGCGCCGAGCGACGTGCTCATCCGTGAACTTTCTAACGACGGCCGGTTCAGAGGGTTGGGCTGTGCTCCGAGGGACGCGATGATCGTGGTCTTACGTCGACAACGAAAGCTTGCAGCAAGGTTCGCGGCGCTCCTGATCGGCGCGCTCGGTGTCGCAGCGCCGGCCGTTGCCGCCCTCGGCGAAATCGAAGCAAGCGTGCCGGCCGACCAGATGCAGCTTCGAGCAACGCTGCGGACCATGACCGGTGCGCGATTCACGGTGCACGAGCTGAAGGTCGCTTCGGGCACTGCGATTCGCGAGTATGTCGCGCCGTCAGGGCTGGTCTTCGCCGTGGCGTGGGACGGACCTTCGATGCCCGACCTGCGCCAGTTGCTTGGCACCCAGTTCGATCGCTATGCCGAAGCGGTTGCGGCGAGGCGCTTCCGGCGCGGTCCGGTCCTGCTCGAGCTTCCTGGTTTGACGGTCCACTCGACCGGGCATATGCGTGCGTTCACCGGCAACGCCTACATACCCGAGGCGATTCCCCCGGGTGTCGCCGCGGAGGACATTCAGTGATGCGCGCTTTGTGGCGGCGGGCGCTGCTCCTCGCGCCGCTCCTCGCTGCGTTGCTTTGTCTGTCCGGATGCGGAGGCGGAGGAGGCGGCGGAAGCTCCTCGTCCTCGCCGCCCCCCGTGGTCCAGAACACGCTCCCGATGACGGTCGACGGGGGGCCGGAGCAATTTGCCAATCTCGGTTTCGTCAGCGTCACGATCTGCTCGCCGGGGTCGGGCACGAATTGCCAGACGATCGACCACATCCAGGTCGACACCGGTTCCTCGGGACTGCGCATCATCGCGTCGGTGCTCTCGCCTGGATTGGCGCTTCCTCAGCAGACCGATTCGGCAGGCAACGCCCTCGCCGAATGCGCGCAGTTCGTCGACGGCTTCAGCTGGGGATCGGTCAGGATCGCGGATATTCGCCTTGCGGGCGAGCAGGCGAGCTCGGTCCCGATCCAGCTGATCGGCGATCCGAGTTTCCCGACGATTCCTGCTTCATGCTCGAACAGCGGTCCGCCGGAGAACACGGTTGCGACCTTCGGTGCCAATGGATTGCTCGGGATCGGCGTCTTCGTGCAGGACTGCGGCCCGGCCTGTGCGCAGGGCGCCGTCCCCGGTACCTACTACAGTTGCGCCGCAGGCGGCTGTGTCCCGATCCAGACCCCGCTCGCCAAGCAGCTGCAGAATCCCGTGGCATTGTTCGCCACCGACAACAACGGAGTCGTCCTTCAGTTCCCGGCCGTCCCTTCGACGGGGCTGGCGAGCGTAACCGGCTCGCTGACCTTCGGGATCGGTACCCAGGCCGACAACGACCTGGGCCGAGCGCAGGTGCTGATGGTGGATGCCAACTCGGGCAATTTCGTGACCAGCTACAATGGCCGCGCGTATCCCAACAGCTATATCGATGCCGGCTCGAGCTTGCTGTTCTTCGAAGTGAGCGCGTTTCCACTCTGCACGGGGGCGGCAGGCGGCCTGTATTGCCCGGCAACGACGCAGAATCTCGGCGCGACGCTGCAGGGAGTCAATGCGGTCAATGCCAATGTCAACTTCACCGTGGCGAACGCGGACCAGGTGGTGGCTGCCAATCCGTCCTTCTTTGCCTGTCCCGACCTCGCTGCGCCGAGCGGTGATCGATCGACCTTCGATTGGGGGCTGCCTTTCTTCTTCGGGCGCACGGTCTTCACAGCGATAGAAGGACGCAGCACGCCGGGCGGTACGGGGCCCTACGTCGCCTTCTAGTCCGGATGCAAGCGGCCCGCAACGGGTTCGGTCATGGCGTTCCTGATCACCTTCTCCGTCCTGCTTGCAGGAGCCGCGGTCTGGATGGGGCTGTTTCTTGCTTTCAGCGAGGCCGACAGCGCGATCCTGAATGGCGTCGCGGAGTGGCTCTCGCCGCTGCGCGTTTCCGGCTGGATGGCCTATATTGCCATTTGCGCTGCCTGCTTTACACCGTTTCTCTGGCGGTTTCTGCGCGCGGTGCGTCGCGCGCCCCGCGATGCGGAAGGCGATTGACCGCGGCTCGCGTCAGCTCGCGATGAATTCGCGCAGGTTGGCGTGAAACCGGTCGCGCCCCTGCTCAAAGAGGCGCCGCGCCCTGAGGCCCATCTCTCCGCGCTGCGCGGGAGTCATCTCCAGCGCGCGCTGCACCGCTGCCTCCAGGTCATCGTCGGTCACCCGAAAGCCGGTGGAGAGATGGAACGGCTCGTGATTCTCCGGGCGCACCGGCACGAGGATGCCGCTCGATCCGTCCTCGACCATTTCGTCCATCGGTGGGGCGCCGGTCGTGATCAGCACGGCCGCGGCGGCACGCGCTTCGTTGAGCGTGTGGCCGAATCCCTCGGCGATGCTGGGACAGACATGGATCCCCGCCTGGCGCTGCAGCGCCCTGAGCGCCGGTTCGCTCAACTTGTTTACGAGCACCTGCAGGTTCTCTGCGGCGCGAAGCGGCATCGGTAGGCTGACGGCGGTCTCTGCGCCGGCGACGATCGTCATGGCCGGGAGCTCGGGCCGGCGCATCCACAGCGACATGATCGCGTCGCCGTTCTTCTGCCGCGATTTGCCGCATACATGGAGCAGGCGGTTCCAGTCGCGCTCCGCCCCCGACGCCGCGCCGACGTCGGGCGATGTCCAGCCCGTGAACAGCGGGCCGTTGCTCACCCGATCTGCACAGGCCAAGCGTGAGAATACGACGCCGGAGTAGCGAGACTTGAGCAGCACCGTGTGAATCGCTCCCGATGCGATGACCTCGATGTCGAGAGGACCGAGCCATTCGACGTTGGGCACATAGACCACGTGCCGGGCGAATCCGGGATCGAGAAACGGCGGGTTGCCGTGAGCGTGCTCGAGCAGGAAGAGGAAATCGAAGGGCAGGGCGTTGCGCGCCTCGTCCCCGATCTCGACCGGAGTCTTGTAGTTCTTCACGAGGCGTCCCGGCAATGCCCACGATACGATGCGGGCGTCAGGGAACGAAGCGCGGATGGCGGCGGCGAGCAGCGACGCGTCGGCGGCCATGCCGGGACTGCGGTGGTGCACGATGGCGCAGCTCGGCGCGCTGCCGGCCATTTCTACTCGCCCTCTTTGATCTGTTGCATGTTCGGCATTTTGCCGGAGAGCGGCGAGCGAGGACAACAAGGCGTACACTCTTTCGCATGCGCGCGCAGAACCGCCGCTCGAAGAGTGAGCCTTCGAAGAAGGCGGCGTCCGCCCGTCGCGAGCCGAAGGCCTCGAGCGCGGAGATCGACAGCCTCGTCACCGAGCTCGAGAAAGCCGAAGCCTACGAACAGCGATTGCGGCAACTGATCGCGGAGGCACGGGACCATCTTGCTGGAGGCAGGAGCTCGATGGCGCTCTCGCTGCTCAATTCGGCGCTGAGCGACTTCGACGCGGCGACCGACGTGGTCGCGCCGAGCGGCGGCCGCCCCTAAGGCCCGGACTTCCCGTCGTCCGCTAGAGCGCCCCCCCGATGATGCCGATGCTCATCGCGAGCACGGCGATGTTGTAGATGAAGGACAGCACGCCATGGATGAGCGTGAGGCGCCGCATCGGCCGCGAGAGCACGACGACGTCGGATACCTGCGAGGTCATGCCGACGACGAACGCGTAGTAGGCAAAGTCGAGATAGTCGGGATCGTCGTCGTCGGGGAAGCGCAGGCCGCCGTGGTGCGACTCCTGTCCCTCGGGCTGCCAGTAGTACAGGTGCGCGTAATGGAAGGCGAACACGGTGTGGATGAGCAGCCAGGAAACAAGCAGCGCTGCCACCGACAGGGTAAGCCGCTCGACCCGCGGCCAAAAGCTGAGCTGCTTGATGTCGCCGACCATGAAGCCTATCGCGACGATGCCTGCGCTGGCGGCGGTGACGATCAGCAGGAAGATCACGCGTCCGCTCGGATCGTAGCGTTGCGCGCGCATGCGCGTGAGCGTCTCGTCGGTTCGCGCGACGACCATCCACGCCATGCCGAGGTAGCACAGGGCGCCGATGTTCCAGCTCGTGAGCAGCAGCGTTCGCGCCGAGAACCACGGGACAAGAAGCAGCGACGCGACGACGGCGATCGGAACGGCGATGGCGAGGCGCTGCAATGCGCTCAGGCGCACTATCCACGGCAGCTCCGGTATGACGTGTGCGGGCTGGCTCATCGGACCTTCCCGGGCAGTCGGCGATGCCGTCGGCGAACGCCGCTGCCGATGCTCGCGCGATGAAGGGCGAAGCTTAGCCGATTTCGCCGGCCGCCGCCGCGCCGAAGCCGCCCGGTGTCGGCGCATGGATTGTCTTCGATGCCGCCGTTGATAGCGTGCGGCGTAAGGGATTGGCGGCCCCATCGACTACTTGCCCGGGCGCAATCGCGACCGAGCCGGTAGCCGGACGCGCCGGACCGACAACCTACATCGACTTGCCATGAAGCGTCTTACGCGTTATCGCAGGACCGCGCTGTCCGCAGCGCTCGTCGGGCTGCTCTCGCTCGCCGGCGCCACCGCCGCGCAAGCGGGCGAGTGCCCTGCCGGCAAAGCAGGAGCCAATGCCCTTCCCGGCGCAGCCAGCGCCCCGGTGGGCGTGACCGAGATGGAGTTGATCTCGATCGACCTCTCGAAAGAGAAGGTGAACCTGCCGGATCGCCGGTTGCGGTTCCGGCACATGGAGATCGCGTCCGGTGGAGTCGTGCCGTTGCACAGCCACGCGGACCGGCCGGCGCTCATCATGGTCAACCAGGGCCAAATCTACGAGTACAGCAGCCAGTGCACGGTGCCGCTGCTGCACAAGGCCGGTGAGATCGCCAAGGAATCGAACGGCCTCACGCACTGGTGGAAGAACGAAGGCAACGTCACGGTCGTGCTGACAATCGCCGATATCGTCAACGACAAGAAACCCGACACGATGATGCCCAAGATGTGACGGGAGCGGTAGGATGGGGCGGCCATGAACATCATGGTGACCAGCGCCGCATACTGCTGTGGCCCTATGCGTGGCTCGCCTTCGCCACGATGTGCGTCGTGATCGGCATCGCCCTTCTTGCCGAGAAGTCGCTCGTCCGCCCGGCCGCGAAATCGGGCATCGGGTAGCGACGTCCGTCAGTCGAGCGGCTTGAGGTCGCCGAGCAGCGTCGGTATCAGCTCCGACACGGTGGGGTGGATGTGCATCGTGCGCTGGAGCGCCGTGTAGGGAGCGCCGGCAGCCATCACGTCGAGGATGCAGTGAACCGCCTCGTCGCCCTCGGTTCCGAGCAGCGCGGCTCCGAGGATGCGCTTGCTTTCGGCATCGACGAGCACCTGCATGAAGCCCTGCGTCTCGCTGCGCTCGCGTGCGCGACCGACACGCGTCATCATCAGCTTGCCCACCAGCGCCTTCTTTCCTGAGGCTCTGACTTCGCGCTCCGTCATGCCTACCCGGCCCAAAGGCGGGTCGACGAACAGCGCGTATGTCGTGATGCGGTCGCTGACGCGGCGCGGATCGCCGTCGAGAAGATTCGCCGCGACGATCTCGTAATCGTTATACGAGGTGTGCGTGAAAGCCCCACGCCCGTTGACGTCGCCCAGGGCCCAGATGCCGGGGACATTCGTGCGAAGCTGGTCGTCGACCTCGATGAAGCCGCGCGCGTCGGTCCTGATTCCGGCCCTGTCGAGCCCGAGGTCGTGGGTGTTGGGCACGCGGCCGATCGCGAGCAGCAGGTGCGAGCCGACGATCTCGCGCGGTTCTTTCTCGCAGGAAAGTGTGACGGCCACCCCGTTGCCGCGCCGGGCTGCAGTCAGGCATTCGGCGTTGAGCCGGATCGCGATGCCCTCGGCTTCGAGGATCGCCTTGATCGCCGAGGAGACCTCCTCGTCCTCGCGCGCAATGAGCCGCGGCGCCATCTCGACGACCGTCACGCGGCTGCCGAAGCGGCGGTACATCTGTGCGAACTCGAGCCCGATATAGCTGCCGCCGATCACGATCAGGTGCTCGGGCAGGAAGTCGACGCCCATCATGCTGCTGTTGGTAAGGTAGGGGACGTCGTCAATGCCCGGCATGTCCGGAACGTTCGCACGCCCGCCGACGTTGATGAATATTGCTTGCGCTTCCAGGAGCGTGTCGTTGACGCGTACGCTGTGCGGCCCGTCGAAGCGCGCATGCCCTTCGATGAAGGTGACGTTCGGCGCGCCCTTGAGCCAGTTGGTCACGCCGGCGTTCGACTGCGCGACGATCGCGTCCTTGCGCGCCTTCACGCGCGCCATGTCGATACGAATCGGAGCGTCAATGACTACTCCGAAGTCCGCACTCCGGCGAGCGACGTGAGCCGCACGCGCGCTCGCGATCAGCGTCTTGGTCGGGATGCAACCGTTGTTGACGCAGGTTCCGCCCACGAGCTTGCGCTCGATGATCGCGGTCCTGCGACCTGCCTTCCCAAGGCGCACGGCAAGCGCCGGCCCGGCCTGCCCGGTGCCGATGACGATGGCGTCGTAGTTCTCGCTCATGCGGTCCTCCTCCAGGCCGACGGGCGGACCGACCGGACGACCGCGGCCCGGCGCTTATGCTACTTGGTCTTGCCGCGGAAGCCGTCGATCCCGGCGGCCAGCTCGTGCCCGGGCGCCGCGGCAAGCTCGTGAATGATGACGCCTTCGATCGGATCGACGGGCCGCCTCCATGGCGCCAGCGCCACCATGCGGCGCGTCTCGCTGTAGCCCGCCTGCCAGCGGGCGCGGATTCCGGCGGGCGTGAAATCGATGTCCTTCAGCTGATCCTCGCCGTCGAGCCGCGGGGCGTTGAGCCGAGCAACATGCATCGTCGTGCCGCAGCCCCAGGAGGCGAGCTCCTTGACCACTGCGGAGTCGCGCGCCGCTTGGGGGACGTGCTTCGCGAGCTCGCGGATGATGTGGCGAAGGTGGTGGATCTGCTTCTGCCGCGCGATGTGGCTCTTCGCGCGACTCGAGTACTGGATGTCCTTCTGCCGGCCCGCGACCTCCCATAGCGTCGCGGGTTCCGTGCCCTCTGGATTCCACATCTGCACCGCGAATATCACCGAATCCTTGCGCGGCTTGTCGTCGAGCACCGCCTCGATCGGCGTGTTCGAGTAGATGCCGCCGTCCCAGTAGGGCGCGCCGTCGACGCGAACCGCAGGAAAAGCCGGCGGCAGCGCGCCCGACGCCATGACATGCTCCAGACAGATGTCCTCGTCACGGCTGTCGAAGTAGCGCATCTCGCCGTTGTTCACGTTGACCGCACCCACCGTCAGCCGCACGTGCTTGCCGTTGATGTAGCCGAAATCGACAAGCGGGGCGAGTGTTTCCCGCAAGGGCTCGGTGGTGTAGTAGGCCGCGCCTTCGATGCCCAGCGGCGTGTGCTGTCCGAACCACGCCGCGGGATTCGGCGTGAAGAACGTCGGCACCCCGTGCGCCATGGTCACGAGATTGGCGAAGACGTTCCCCAGCCCGGGAACGAGATCGGGCCACCCGTCGCCGGCGCGCTGCTCGACGCTCGCCCAGAAGGCGCGCAGGTGCTCGGCGCGGTGCCGCGGCGCGTTGCCAGCGATGATCGCGCCGTTGATGGCGCCGATCGACGTGCCGATCACCCAATCGGGCTCGATGCCAGCCTCGTGCAAGGCCTCGTAGACGCCGACCTGGTAGGCGCCGAGCGCGCCGCCGCCTTGCAGCACCAGCACAACCTGTCCGGGCGGCGACGAATGCTTCCCGCGCGCTCCGCCGACCTTTGCGGAGGTGCTCCTCGACGATCCGGGCATGGTGCGCTCCTTCCGATCCGTACGGGGCCGCGCTGCGATCCGACTCTTCAGCATCGCGAGCTAGCGCGCGAATCGCCTTTCGAGCAGCGTGTCGAGTGCGATCTTGCCCGGGCCGAAGATCGTGAGCACGAGGAGCATCGTGCCCCAGAGAACGTGGTCCTTCACGCCACCGGTTTGCGTCAGCGTCTCGTAGTAGGACAGCACGGCGATGATGTTGAACACGAACAGCACGCCGGCGGCGAGTCGCGACCCGAGGCCGAGTGCAAGGAAGACCGGCATCGACAGCTCGGTGGCCGCGCCCAGCGCCGCGGCGACCGGCGGCGACAGCAGGGGGACGTGATATTCGTCGGTGAAGAGCGCCACCGTGCTGCTCCAGTCGCGCGTTTTGGTCAACCCGGACATGAAGAAGACCTGTGCGACATAGAAGCGGAAGCCTAGGAGCAGCAGCGGTTGCAACCGGTCGAGGAGCCTGCTCGTGGCACAGTAAAACCCGGCAAAGCGGCTGAGGAGCGAGGGCGGCTGAACGGTGTTCATCTTCAATTTCCCCTGTTCGCGGGTGCGCGCACCCGAAAAGAGACGATGGTTTGCGCGGCGACGTGGTGCTTCAGATGGTGGGCGAGGTCGAACGCCGGCTCGGCTGCCGCCGCGATGTCTGCAGCGTCGCTCAGATTGGCGCCGCACCCGAGCGCTGCAAGCAGCGCATGTTCGCCCCTCCCGAGACGCTCGATCGTGATTCCTTGCGTGCTGCGCAGCACCAGCAGCCGATCGCCACCGGCAGTGAGATCCACCGTCGCGTCACCGTGGAACTCCGGTTGGTTGACCTGCCAGATGCGGAAGACAGGATGGCGCGAGGCAACCAAGCCGGCAGATGGATGCAGCCCGAAGCGCAGCTCCCCGCGCGCCTCGTCGGGAACGCGCGCCAATGCCTCCAAGTCGAGGGGCGGTACGTCAGCGGCGATGTTCGCCTGATCGATCGCCCACTCGAGCCGCGCGACGTCGGGCAGATAGGCGAGCTCGCGTGCCGGCGCATAGGCGGCCAGGAAACGCGCCAATTCGCCGCCGTAGCGATTCACGTCGCCGTGGCGCGACGGGTAAGCGCGGACGAACGCATCGACGGCCGTGTTGAAAAACGGCGTCCCGACCAGACGGCGCGCGACCGGGTAGGTCGCGCCGAGCGCCTTGCGATAGTTGCCGAGCAAGTTGTTGCGGTAGATCGCGATTCTCGCAGCCGCGTCGAGTCGCCCCGAGACGACGCCCAGCGCGCGCAGCGCCGCCCGGTCGCCGAAAAGCGCCGCTGCCACGAAGTCACGCTGCAGCTCAGGCAACGAGCGCATCGGATCGCTCCAGGATGGCTTGCGCCGTGGCTGCCTCGTCGAGCAGCACTTCCAGCGCCGGCAGGTTGGTATCCCACTCGATGAGCGTCGGCTTCGGCCCAAAGCGCGCGATCGCAGCCCGGTAGAGGCTCCATACCTCGGGAGCGACGCGCGCGCCGTGGGTGTCGATCAGGCATGCGCCGTTGTCCTCGAACCCTGCGAGGTGGATTTCGGCCACCGCCTCGCTCGGGATCGCGGCCAGGTAGTCATGAGGATCGAATCCATGGTTGACGGCGTTGACGTAGATGTTGTTGACGTCGACCAGCAGCAGGCAACTCGTGCGCTCGGCGACGGAGGCGAGAAACTCCCACTCAGGCATGGCGTCGGAATCGAAGCGCATGTACGCCGATATGTTCTCGATGAGCAGCGCTCGTCCCAGCGCGGCCTGCGCCGCATTGATGCGATCGCAGCACAGCCTGAGCGCATCGCCGGTGAAGGGCAGGGGCAGCAGGTCGTTCATGTGCCTGCCGTCGATGCGACCCCAGCAGAGGTGCTCGGAAATGAGCGCGGGCTCGACTCTGGCCGCCAACCGCTTCAACTTGGCGAGGTGTTCGGCGTCGAGCGCATCGGCGGAGCCGAGGGACAGACCCACGCCGTGCAGCGACACCGGATAATCGGCGCGAATCGCCTCGAGCGCGGCGAGCGCCGGCCCGCCGTCGACGAAATAGTTCTCGCTGTGGACTTCGAGCCAGCCCGCCGCGGGGCGGTCCCGGCGAACCTGCGCGACGTGCGGCGCGCGCAGCCCGATGCCCGCAGTCGCGCCGAGTGCGCTGGCAGCGGGCATCGACGTCTGGGAATGTTCGGTGAGCCGGCGGCGTGCCGCCGGCAACCGCTTACGCTTTCGGGGCGGCCATCTTCCCGCCCATCTTCTCGCACGAGCCCTTGCTGACGTATTTCCAGTCCATCGGATCGTTGTCGACCTTGCTTTGCCCGGCGCAGGCGTGCTTCGCTGTGGCGCAGTCCGCCTGACCGGCCTTGGAGATGCCGTAACACTTCTCCTTGCTGGTGTCCGGCTTGACCGGCTGCGCCGACAAGCCGGCAGTCAGTCCGAGAGCGAGAACGCCGGCGATCGCGGCTTGCAGGGCGGTGGAACTCTTCATGATGTCTCCTTTGCTGATTTGGAACGCATTGTCGACGATGGGCAGAGCGCCCATCTGGCCCCTTGGTCGTGCCGGGCACTGCCACCTTACAGGCTCCACGCCGGCATCCGCAAGAAGGGACGCTGTGCAGGCGGCAGATCTTGCGCCGGGCAGGCGCCCGCCAGGCAATTGCCGCTAACATTGCTGCCGGGCCCCGTAATTCCCCCACATCCATCCATGCGCTTCTCGGTCGCGACCTACAACATCCACAAGGGTTTCTCGCATCTGACCCGCCGCGTCGTCATCCACGAGCTCAGGGAAAGGCTGCACGGCCTCGCGGCCGACATACTGTTCCTGCAGGAGGTCCAGGGTGCGCACGGCCGACATGCCCGCCGTTACCGCAATTGGCCGGGGAAACCCCAGCATGAGTTCATCGCCGACACCGTGTGGCATGAGGTTGCCTATGGGCGCAACGCGGTCTATCGGCAGGGCCATCATGGCAACGCGGTGCTTTCCCGCTTCCCGATCGTGACCCAGGCGAATCTCGACATATCGGCCCACGCCTTCGAGCGCCGCGGCATGCTCCACTGCATCCTGCAGCCGAAGCGAGGCATGCCTGCGCTGCATTGCGTGAACGTGCACCTCGGCCTGTTCGAACGCGGCCGTCGGTGGCAGGTGCATGCGTTGTGCGAGCGAATCCGCGAGGCCGTGCCGATGGATGCGCCGCTGATCCTCGCTGGCGATTTCAACGACTGGCGGCGCAAGGTCGGCCGCACGCTGCAGAAGGAGCTCGGCGTGTTCGAGGTGTTCGAGGCCGCACGCGGCCGCCCCGCCCGCACCTTCCCGGCAGTGCTTCCCGTCTTCCGTTTGGATCGCATCTACGCGCGCGGGCTACGCGTCGTGGGCACCGATGTGCATTACGCCTATCCTCTCGCGCGTCTGTCGGATCACGCCGCGCTCGGAGCGACCCTCGAGCTGGAGCGAAGCCCTCGTGGCGCTGGGCATTGAGCCATCGACCCGCTTCAGTGCGGGCAACCGCATCACCCTGCTGCGCAACGGGGCGGAATACTTTCCTGCGCTCGAGCGCGCCATCGACGGCGCTGCTCGCGAAGTGTGGCTCGAGGCGTACTTGTTCGCGGACGATCCGTCTGGCCGGCGCATCGCCCACGCGCTGGTGCGCGCCGCAGAACGCGGCGTGAAAGTCCGGCTCCTCGTCGACGGCTGGGGCGCCAAGTACTATCTGACCGAGGCTCTGGAGCGTCTGCTGCGCGACTCCGGCGTCGAGCTGCTCAAGTATCGCCCGGAAGTGGCCGCCTGGCAGTTTCGGTCCCATCGCCTGCGGCGGCTGCACCGCAAGCTCTGCCACGTCGATGGCCGCCTTGCGTTCGTCGGCGGCATCAACATCATCGACGACATGAACACTCCCGGATCCAAGCCGCCGCGCGCCGACTTCGCGGTCAGCATCGAGGGGGCGCTGCTACCGGCCATCGCGCAGACGATGCAGCGGGTCCGGGCGCTGGTCGAGCTGGTGCAGTTCGGAAGCAGCGACCTGGAACTGTTCCCGGAGGCGGCACGCAGCGAGCGAGTCGGGCAACAGAGCGCCAGGTTCGTGATCCGCGACAATCTGCGCCACCGCCGCGACATCGAGCACGCTTACCTCGCGGCGATCAGGACCGCAAAGCGCGAGATCATCATCGCCAGCTCCTACTTCTTCCCGGGCATCCGCTTCCGGCGCGAGCTGATGGAGGCCGTACAGCGTGGCGTCTCGGTCACCCTTCTGCTGCAGGCGAAGGTCGAGTACGTCCTGCTGCACTTCGCGAGCCGCGCTCTCTATGGCCAGCTGCTGCATGCCGGCGTCGTCATCCAGGAGTACCACCGCAGCATGCTGCACGCCAAAGTGGCAGTGATGGACGATCGCTGGGCCACCGTGGGCTCGTCCAACATCGATCCCTACAGCCTCCTGATGGCGCGCGAGGCGAACGTCATCGTGCGCGATCGCGGCTTCACCGCCGAGCTGAAGGCGGCGCTCACCGAGATGATCGAGCACGGTGCGCGGCCGGTGGCTGCGGAGGACTGGAAGGGCCGCCCGAGTTTGTACAAGGCGGCGATCTGGATCGCCTACGGCATCGTGCGGCTGGCGATGGGCTTCGTCGGCTACGGCGGAGAGGAATGGTTTCCGCGACGCCGCTGACTCCCGGGGCGGCATCGCCCCGTTTGCTACACTAAACCGTTCGCTATTCGAAAGGCCGAGGCTGCAGGTCGATGCAACGCTTTCGCGCAAGAACGCATCCCCCTCCCGATCCCGCCCTGCGCGGGGATTGGAAGACCGTGCGCACGCTCCTGCCCTACCTTCTCGCGTACAGGGGCCGCGTGCTCATCGCGCTGGCCTGTCTCATCGGCGCCAAAGTGGCCAACGTGACCGTGCCGCTCGTGCTCAAGCGCATCGTCGACGATCTCACGGGGCCGCAGATCCTGGTGCTGCCTCTGGCCTTGCTCGCGGCCTACGGGGCGGCGCGCCTGTCGACGACCGTCTTTACGGAGCTGCGGGAGTACCTGTTCGCCAAGGTGACCCAGCGCGCGGTACGCACGATTGCGCTCAGGGTTTTTCGCCATCTGCACGCGCTCTCGCTCAGGTTTCATCTGAGTCGGCAGACTGGCGGGCTCACGCGCGATGTGGAGCGCGGCACCCGGGGCATCTCGACGCTGATCAGCTTCACGCTGTTCTCCATCCTGCCCACGCTGGTCGAGATCGGACTCGTGTCGGCGATCCTTATCGCGCGATACGACATCTGGTTCATCGGCATCACGCTCTGCGCGCTGGTGCTATACATCATCTACACGATCACGATCACCGAGTGGCGGACGAGCTTCCGCCGGACGATGAACGAGCTCGACTCGCGCGCCAACACGCGGGCGATCGACAGTCTTCTCAACTACGAGACGGTCAAGTACTTCAACAACGAGGAGTTCGAGGCGAACCGCTACGACGAAAGCCTCCAGCGCTGGGAGACCGCGGCGGTGAAGAGCCAGACCTCGCTCTCGCTGCTGAACATCGGACAGAGTGCAATCATCGCCGTCGCGGTGACCCTGATCATCTGGCGCGCCACCCTCGGCGTGGTCAATCACACGATGACGATCGGCGATCTCGTCCTCGTCAACGCGTTCATGATCCAGCTCTATATCCCGCTCAACTTCCTCGGCGTGATCTACCGCGAGATGAAGCAGGCGCTCGCGGACATGGAGCGGATGTTCCACCTGATCGAGGAGCACGCGGAGATCAAGGATGCGCCGGGAGCTCCTGCCCTGGACGTCGCGACGGGGGACGTGCGCTTCGAGCAGGTCGATTTCTCCTACGAGCCGAGGCGGCAGATCCTGTTCGGCGTGTCGTTCCGGATTCCCGCCGGGCGCACCGTGGCCGTCGTGGGCCCGAGCGGGTCGGGCAAGTCGACTCTGGCGCGGCTGCTGTATCGCTTCTACGACGTGACCGGGGGCCGAATCACGGTGGACGGCCAGGACCTGCGCGGCGTGCAGCAGACGAGCCTGCGCGCGGCGATCGGCATCGTGCCGCAGGACACCGTGCTGTTCAACGACTCGATCGAATACAACATCGGATACGGCCGTCCCGGCGCGACGCACGAGGAGATCGTGGCCGCCGCGCGACTCGCGCAGATCCACGACTTCGTGACGAGCTTGCCCGACGGCTACGGCACGACCGTGGGCGAACGCGGGCTCAAGCTCTCCGGCGGCGAGAAGCAGCGCGTCGCGATCGCGCGCGCGATCCTGAAGAATCCGCGCATCCTGATATTCGACGAAGCGACGTCGGCGCTCGATTCTCGGGCGGAGAAGCTGATCCAGGCTGAGCTGGAGCAGATTTCCGCGGACCGGACGACGCTGACGATTGCGCACCGGCTGTCCACGATTATCGGCGCGGACCAGATTCTGGTGCTCGAGCACGGCAGGATCGTCGAGCGCGGAACGCACGCCGAGTTGCTGGCGCGTGATGGGGCGTATGCGCGGATGTGGGCCCTGCAGCAGCAAGAGCAGGCACAGGAGGCGGGCGAAGCGGCGGTCACGGCGGACGACTAGCGTCGCGGGCGCCCGCGCGCAAGCGGGGTCCAGGACTAACCCGTTGTTTCAGCGGAAAGTTTGGCATGCCCCTTGCTCTTGTGATATAAAGCCGGCTGAATTTCTCGAAGGCGGTTAATGAAGCTTCGCCTAGTCGTTGTTTTTTTTAGCCTAATCTTGCCGTTCCAGATCGCCGTAGGAGCGACCGCGGCAGGAGCGCCTGCCGCTGCTGCGCCGGCGCTGCCGCGCGACGTCAGCAAGCTCAAGCTCGCCTCGACCAACGCGCTGGTGCTCGACGCCGAAGCGAATCGGCTGCTCTACGCCAAGGGCGTGGACAACGTCACGCCGATCGCATCGGTCACGAAGCTGATGACGGCGATGGTCGTGCTCGATGCGAATCAGTCGCTCGACGAGCCGATCGACGTGGACATCGCCGACATCGACGTCATCAAGGGCAGCCACTCCCGGCTCGGTCTCGGCAGCGCGCTGCCGCGCGGCGAGATGCTGCGCCTCGCGCTGATGGCGTCCGAGAATCGCGCCGCGTCGAGCCTGGCGCGGCACTACCCGGGCGGCCTCACCGCCTGCATCGAGGCGATGAACCGCAAGGCGGTGAGCCTGGGCATGACGAACACCCACTTCGATGACCCGACCGGGTTGTCGAGCAGCAACGTCTCGACGGCGAGCGATCTGTCGAAGATGGTGAAGGCCGCCGCCGAGTACGAGGAGATCCGCGTCTACACGACGACGGCGAGCCATTACGTCGAGGTGCAGCCGTCGGGCCGGTTGCTCGGTTTCAACAACACCAACTCGCTGGTCCGCGCCGGCCAGTGGGACATCACGGTCAGCAAGACCGGTTTCATCCGCGAGGCCGGCAAGTGCCTGGTCATGCTCGCCAACATCGCGAGCCGACCGGTCGTGATCGTGCTGCTGGATTCCTATGGGCGTTTGACGCGCATCGGCGACGCCAATCGCGTCAAGCATTGGCTCGAGACCGGCCAAACTCTTCCCTCGGCGAAGCCGCAGCGGCGCACGGCTGGAACGAAGCGCGTGAGCGGCAGCCTGGCGCCTGTACGATAAGGTCCGGTGCGCCCGCCAAGTCGGGCGCGGCGATCGAGCAGACCTGCAAGCTTCTTAGCCGCGCGAGGCGTCAGCGCGGCTTGTTCTGCGCCAGCAGTTCCTTCGCGTGCGCGCGCGTCTTGGCGGTAATCTCGCGCCCGCCGAGCATGCGCGCCAGCTCTTCGACGCGCGCGCTCCCATCGAGCAGAGCGAGCTCGGTCGCCACACGCTCCCGATTGCCGAGCTTGGTAACGCGGTAGTGGCGATCCGCGCAAGCCGCGACCTGCGGCAAATGCGTCACGCACAGGACCTGCCGTCGCCCACCGAGCTCGCGCAGCGAGCGACCCACGCTGGCCGCCACTGCGCCGCCGATGCCGACGTCCACTTCGTCGAAGATGAGAGTCGGCACACGACCGACATCCGCGAGCACCACCTGTAGCGCAAGCGCGAGGCGGGACAGCTCGCCGCCGGAAGCTACTCGTGCCATGGGACCAGGCTCCTGCTTGGGATGTGTGGCGACCGCGAACTCAACTGATTCGAGGCCGTGACTCTTCGGCGTCGGCTCGGGCGAGAGCGTGACATCGAAGCGCCCGCCGGTCATGGCGAGGCTCTCCATGGACGCCGTCACGCGGTGCGCGAGCTCCGCCGCCGCGAGGCGGCGCTTCGCCGAGAGCTGGCGTGCGAGGGCGTTGTACGCAGCCAGCGCAGAAGCTTCTGCGCGCGACAGAGCGGCGGCATCGGTTTCGGTCGAGAGCATTGCCAGCCTGGCCGCGGTTTCCTCGGCGAGACCCTGCAGCGCGCCCGGCGTGACGCGGTACTTGCGGGCAGCTCCATGGATTGCGCTCAGGCGCTCCTCGATACGCGTGAGCTCGGCCGGATCGAGATCGAGGCGCTCGCGGTAGGCGCGCAGTGCGCGCGCCGCCTCGTCGATGCGAATGCGTGCTTCGTCGGCGAGTGCCACCAGCGATTCGAGCGAGCGATCGTGGAGCGCGGCCTGACGCAGGCGATGAATCACGGCGGCCAGGCGGGAGCGCAAAGCCGCATCGCCTTCGCTCAACTCGGTCTCGCCGACGCTCGCCGCCTCGATAAGGCTGGCGGCATGAGCGAGGCGCGACTGCGCCGCGCCGAGTTCCTCCCACTCCGTCGCCGTAGTGCCGAGCGCCGACAGCTCGGCATGGCGCGCCGCGAGCTCGGCTCGCTCGGAGGCGAGCGCCGCCGAATCGCGCTCGCTGCGCATGCGCAACTCCGCGGCGTCGCGCCATGCGCGCCACGCGGTCGCGGCTTCGCGCGCCAGCGCGCTGAATCCGCCGAAGCTGTCGAGCATCTGCCGTTGGGTGTCCGCGCGGCCGAAGGCCTCGTGGGCATGCTGGCCGTGCAGGTCGACGAGACTCTCTCCCGCGCTCGCAAGCTGCGCAAGAGTCGCGGGCCGGCCGTTGATCCAGGCCCGGCTTCGTCCCTGCGTATCGAGCGTGCGGCGCAGAAGCAGCGCTTCGTCGTCCAGAAGATCCTGTTCGAGGAGGTAGGCGCGCGCTGCTGCCGCGTCGGCGATATCGAATTCCGCGACGATCTCCGCGCGCTCCGCACCGGGGCGCAGTTGCCGCGCCTCGAAGCGATCGCCCAAAAGCAGCGAGAGCGCGTCGAGCAATATCGATTTACCGGCGCCGGTCTCGCCGGTGAGCACCGAGAATCCCGAGTCGAATTCGACCTCGAGTGCTTCGACGACGGCGAAGTTGCGGATCGACAGCCTGTGCAGCATCGGGCCGGCCCCGGTTGCGGATCAGGAGCCGGACTGCGTTCCCGACTTGAGCACGCGCTCGGGCGCCTCGCTCCAGTGCAGTTTCTGCCGCAGCATCGCGAAGTGATCGTGGTCTCTCGGGTGCAGGAGGCGCACGCGATGCTCGGCACGGCGCACTACGACCGAGTCGCCCTCCGCCATCGAGAAATCCGACTGTCCGTCACAGTGCAGGCCTGCCTCGCGGCCGCGCAGGAGCGAGATCTCGATCACCATCGAGTCGCGCACTGCGATCGGCCGGTAGGTGAGCGCGTGCGGCGCCACCGGAATGAGCAGGAACGCCGCGATCGCGGGATCGACGATCGGCCCCTGCGCCGAGAGGGCATAGGCGGTGGAGCCGGTGGGCGTGGCGACGATCAGTCCGTCGGCGCGCATCGCGTAGACGAAGCGTCCGTCGATCGTCACCGCGCAGTCGATCATTCCGCCCAGTGCGCCGCGATTGATCACGACCTCGTTGAGCGCAAGGGATCGCTCGCCGGCCCCGCCGGCGCGCGTTAGCGAAGCCTCGAGCAGCGTGCGCGTTTCCTCGACGTATTGCCCGGCAAGCATCGCCGCGAGCGAGGTCTCCATGTCGGCGAGCGAGATGTCGGTGAGAAAACCGAGCCGCCCCTGATTGACACCGATCAGCGGCACTTCGTAAGGTGCGAGCCGCCGCGCCGCGGAGAGCATCGTTCCGTCACCCCCAACGACGATCGCGAGTTGCGACTGCTCGCCGATCTCGGGCAAGGTAGCCGCGGGCAGGCCGGGCAGAGAAACGAAGCGAGCGGTCTCGGCATCGAGCAGGACGCGATGACCGCGGACAGCAAGAAAATCCGTGAGCCGCTTCAGGGGCTCGCGGATGTCCGGGCTCGCCTGGCGCCCAACCACCGCGATCGTCGCGAAAGGCTCTCCCCTGGGCCGCATGGCCGCGATTAGAACACAAGCATTGCAGCCGACCAAGCGCCGAGCACGCGAGTTCTTCGCGACCTCTCGCATCGTCCGAGCAATCGCGCCTGCGCCGCAGCGGGAGCCACTGGCCGGCAGTACAATAGCCGTCATGCTGGAACCCCGCGCACAGCACCTGCTCAAGACGCTGATCGAGCGGTACATCGCCGACGGTCAACCGGTGGGCTCGCGCGTTCTTTCGCGGCAATCGGGGCTGGAGCTTTCGCCGGCGACGATCCGCAACGTCATGGCCGACCTCGAGGAAATGGGCTTCATCGCCAGCCCGCACACCTCGGCCGGTCGCGTCCCCACCCCCAAGGGCTATCGGCTCTTCGTGGACAGTCTGCTGGTGATCAAGCCACTGGAAGAAGTGGAGATCAGCGAGCTGCAGGGACAGCTGCAAGCGGACCGCCCGCAGGCCCTCGTCAGTGCGGCGGCTCAGATGCTGTCACAGCTCACGCATTACGCGGGCGTGGTGGCAACGCCGCGCCGACGCGAGACCTCTTTCCGGCATATCGAGTTCCTGCGCCTCTCGGAGCGGCGCGTGCTGCTGATCATCGTGTCCGCTCAGGGCGACGTGCAGAATCGCATCCTGCATACGGACCGGGCGTTCAGCCAGCCCCAGCTTCTCGAAGCGGCGAATTTCCTGAACCAGCACTACGCGGGACAACCGTTCCATGCCGTCCGGGTGCTGCTGTCCGACGAGTTGCGGCAGCTGCGCGAAGATATCGTTGGCTTGATGACGGCTGCCGTCGAGGCCGGAGACGCCGCGCTGGCGGAGACGGCCGAGGATCTCGTGGTTTCCGGCGAGCGCAACCTGCTGCACGACGCCGACCTCGCCTCGGACATGGATCGCCTGCGGCAGCTTTTTGCGGTGTTCGAGCAGAAGACATCGTTGCTGCATCTGCTCGACGTCAGCCAGCGCGCGCACGGTGTTCACTTGTTCATCGGGGGCGAAACCGGCCTGGCGCCGCTCGACGAGTGCAGCGTAATCGCTGCTCCCTACGAGGTCGACGGGCGGGTGATCGGGACGCTCGGCGTGATCGGCCCGACGCGAATGGCCTACGAGCGCGTGATCCCGATCGTCGACGTGACGGCGAAGCTGCTGTCCAACGCGCTAACGCAGCATCTGAGCGACGCTTGAGCGCGTCCGGCGCCGCCGCGGCGGAAGGCGAAGCCGCCAAGTCGAATGCGGCGCTCATCGAGCGCTTCTACGCGGCGCTCGATCGGCACGATGCCGAAACGATGGCCGCATGCTACGGGCCGGGAGCCGGTTTCTCGGACCCCGTGTTCCCTGCGCTCGACGCGGCGGGGGTGCGGACCATGTGGCGCATGCTCTGTGCGCGCGGCAAGGATCTGCGCGTGGTGGTTTCCGACATCGAGGCCGATGGTGCAGCCGGGCGCGCGCGATGGGTCGCGACCTATACCTACTCGTCGACCGGTCGCCGCGTCGTGAATCGCATTCGCGCGAGCTTCGCCTTTCGCGACGGACTGATCACACACCACGAGGATCGCTTCAGCCTGTGGCGCTGGGCCGCGATGGCGCTGGGAGCGAAAGGGGTGCTGCTCGGCTGGCTGCCGCCAGCGAGGGCGGCGATCCGCGCGCAGGCGGCAAAGGCGCTCGACGCCTATGCGCGCTCACGGGCGGGTTGAGAGAAATGTCCCGCTATCGCACCGGAGCGCAGTTTGCCCACGATCGCCAGCTGCGCCTGGGCGTGCTGCTGATCAACCTCGGCACGCCGGACGCGCCGACCGCGGCGGCCGTGCGACGCTATCTCGCGGAGTTCCTGGCCGACCCGCGCGTGGTGGAGATTCCCCGCGTTGCGTGGCGTCCACTTCTGCATGGCATCATCCTGCGCGTGAGGCCGGCTCGTTCAGCCGAGCGGTACGCGGCGATCTGGACGAAGGACGGCTCGCCGCTCCTCGTGCACAGCCAGAGGCAAAGGGTGCTGCTCAGCGGCTTCCTCGGCCAGCGGCTCAAGACGCTCGGCTTGCCCGCCGACCATGCCGTCGTCGAGCTGGGAATGCGCTACGGAACTCCCTCCATCGCCGATGCTCTTTATCGCCTGCACGACGCGGGCTGCGATCGCATCGTCGTGTTGCCGCTTTATCCGCAGTACGCGGCAAGCACGACCGGATCCGCGCTCGATGCGTTGTCCGCAGCCGCGGGCCAGCTGCGGCGCGTCCCTGCCTTGCGCGTCGTCGATGCGTACCACGACGATGCCGGCTACATCGGCGCGCTCGCGCAGAGCATCAATGACTACTGGGCTCGCAGCGGACGCCCGGACAAGCTCGTGCTGTCGTTTCACGGCGTGCCGCGACGCAGCCTCGATCTTGGGGACCCGTACCATTGCCATTGTCAGAAGACCGCGAGGCTGCTCGTCCAGGAGCTCGGCCTCAAGACGGATCAGTATGTGGTGAGCTTTCAGTCGCGCTTCGGCCGCGGCCAATGGCTGGAGCCATACACGCTCTCCACCGTTGTCGAGCTGGCGCAGAAGGGGGTGCGGCGGGTCGACGTGGCCTGTCCGGGGTTCGTGAGCGATTGTCTCGAAACGCTCGAGGAGATAGGACTCGAGGCGAAGAAGAGCTTCCTCAACGCCGGCGGAGGAGAGTTGCGCGTGATCCCGTGCCTTAACGAGCGCCCGGCGTGGATCGCCGCGATGGCAGGACTCGTGCTGCGCAACCTCGGCGGTTGGCTCGAGCCCCCGCCGGAAGCAGCCGCCCGCGAGCAGACTCGGCTGCGGGCTCAAGGGCTCGGCGCGGCTCACTGAGCCGAGTAGTGCCGCCGCGCCCCTCATTTTGCCCTTTGGAAATCGCGTCCTCGCCCCAATGATAGGCGCATAGATGCGCAGGCAAGGGAGCAGGATGAGCAAAAATTCCGATCGAAACACTCAGGTTTCGGAGCCCGAGGCGCTGGCGCCGGTTCCCACGGAGAACCCTCTCGGACGGGAGGCTGCGCCGCCGGGCACCCCGGGCGAGCCGGCACCTGACCTCGGCGAGCTGCTGAGGAAGGCCGAGACGGAGGCCGCGGAGCTCAAGGATGCCTGGCTGCGCGCCAAGGCCGAAACCGATAACGTTCGCAAGCAGGCCCAGACCGATGTCGCCAAGGCGCACAAGTACGCCGTCGAGCGCTTCGCCCAGGACCTGCTGACGGTGAAGGACGCGCTGGAGCTCTCCCTCGCTACGCCCGGCGCGACGACCGAGGCGTTGAAGGACGGCGTCGAGCTGACGCTCAAGAATCTCCGAGCCGCTTTCGACAAGGCCCGGATCGTCGAGATCGACCCGGCGGGCGAGAGGTACGACCCGCACCGCCATCAGGCAATGACGATGATCGAATCGAGCGAGCCCCCGGGCACGGTCGCGCAGGTGTTCCAGAAGGGTTACCTCTTGAACGACCGCGTGCTGCGCCCGGCATTGGTCGCCGTGGCAAAGGCGCGGGAGCCGGGGGGCGGCGGGCCCGCCGGGAAGACCCCGCAATGAGGAGCTTCGGCCGCTAGTGGCTTGAATCGGATCGCGAAAAACCCCACTTTAAGTCACAGCTCAAGCAAATTCGGATAGGAAGGAACTCAAGCATGGCCAAGATCATCGGCATCGACCTCGGCACGACCAACAGCTGCGTGGCCATCATGGAAGGCGGCCAGCCCAAGGTCATCGAGAACTCGGAGGGCGCGCGCACGACGCCTTCGATCGTCGCCTATCAGGAGGACGGAGAGATTCTCGTCGGCGCGCCCGCCAAGCGGCAGGCCGTCACCAACGCAAGGAACACCATCTTCGCGGTCAAGCGCCTGATCGGCCGCCGCTTCGACGACCCGATGGTCGCGAAGGACAAGGGCATGGTGCCCTACACCATCATCCGCGGGGACAACGGCGACGCGTGGGTGGAGGCGCGCACGCAGAAATACGCCCCCAGCCAGATCAGCGCCTTCATCCTCGGCAAGATGAAGGAGACCGCCGAGGCCTATCTCGGCGAGCCCGTCACCCAGGCCGTCATCACCGTCCCCGCCTACTTCAACGACAGCCAGCGCCAGGCCACGAAAGACGCCGGCAAGATCGCCGGCCTCGAGGTGCTGCGCATCATCAACGAGCCGACGGCCGCCGCGCTCGCCTATGGCATGGACAAGAAGACCAGCGGCACAATCGCGGTCTACGACCTCGGCGGCGGCACCTTCGACATCTCTATCCTGGAGATCGGCGACGGCGTGTTCGAGGTGAAATCCACCAATGGCGACACGTTCCTCGGCGGCGAAGATTTCGACCAGCGGCTGGTGAACTACCTGGCCGACGAGTTCAAGAAAGAGAGCGGCATCGATCTGCGCTCCGACAGGCTTGCAC
>DATJZM010000039.1:0-56285 GCA_035499135.1 Casimicrobiaceae bacterium
CCGTCGATCAAAACTGGGTCAAGGCCTATAACGCCGGCAACCCCGATGCTGTGGCGAGTCTCTACGACGAACGGGCAGTGCTCCTCCCGCCGGGTGCGCCGGCGGTGAGCGGGCGGCCCGCGATCAAAGCATTCTTTGCGAAGGACACGGCAGAGTCGCAGAAGGCCGGAGTCACCTTCAGCCTCGGCCCCAAACCCGCCGGCGGCGTCTCGGGCGACCTGGGCTGGCAGTCCGGAACCTATGCGGTGAAGGACAAGGCGGGGAGGGTCGTCGAGACCGGGAAATATCTTTCCGTCTCGATGAAGAAAGGCGGGAAGTGGCTCTACGTTCGCGACACGTGGAATGCCGATGGCGCGCCGGCCCCGATAGAGAGCGCCGTGCCTGCGAAAAAGTAGTACGTGTTGCGAGTGCGCACGTCTACGGTCTAGGGCCGCGAGACTGAGCCGATATTGAAATGTATCCTGCGTGGAGAGACCCATGATGCGCCATTTCTTCCGCCTTACCCTGGTCACGATTCTGACCGGCATCGCACTCGGCCTTGGCGGTTGTGCAACCACAACCGTGCACTCTGAGCAGCAAGCGCTCGTCGACGAGGCCAACGCGTCATTCTCGAGCTTCATGCGCGATCCCAATATGAGGTGGCTCCAGCAGAATGTTGGATACGCCAAGGGTGTGCTGATCGCGCCTACAGTTGTCAAGGCAGGCTTCATCTTTGGCGGGTCCGGCGGCCGTGCCGTGCTGTTTGCCAAGGACGCCCAGTCGGGCCGATGGGTTGGCCCTGCGTTCTATGCGCTGCTGACCGCCAGCGTCGGCTTCCAGATCGGCGTTTCGGTATCCGAGTCGGTTACGCTGGTGATGACCGATCGAGGCTTGAATGCGCTGCTCTCGCCGTCGTTCAAGATGGGCGGCGACGCGAGCATTGCCTTTGGCCCGATCGGTGCCGGCGCAAACTCGAACATCGTTGCCGATCTGGTCGCCTTCAGCCGCGACAAGGGCCTCTATGGCGGGCTCAACCTCGAGGGCACGTTGGTCAATACCTCCGACGACTGGAACCAGTCTTATTACGGCAAGAGGGTGCTATCAACCGACATCCTCATCCGGACGAGTGTGCATGAGGCAGGCGCTGACAAACTCATCGCGGAGATCTCCCGCGCGGCCGGTAGCAAGTAGCCTGAGTTCGGCGCCGTTCCCGGTCACCGGCCGGCCCGCGGGCTCGCAAGGTGTAAGGACTGGCGGGTACGGGCGACACTTGAGCGAGGAGGCCAGAATGCAACCGATGGACTGGAGGCTTCGCGTACGGGTGTTTCTCCAGCGCCTGTGGCAGCCCACCTGCGCGTGCATGCTCTGTATGACCGCCCCGAGCTTCGCGAACCTGGTCAGTGCGGCACACTGGAGGCTTGCACTCCAGACCGGGGTCGGGACCGGAATCCTGGCGCTGCTGATCACGCTTACGCCAGCCGGGAGGCTCTTCGCGCGTCGCTACGGCAACGCATTGTTGATGGGCGGGCTGACTGCGATCGCCGACGCTTGGTCTCACCCCGGTCGCTTCGGGTTTGAGTACGGCGAAGCATTGCTGACAGGATTGGTGTCGGGGCTGCTTGTTCTGGCCGCCTCGTTCGTCTTCGAGGACGATGCGCGTCGCGTTCGGCGAGTCTGGGCGTGGATGCGCGGGGCCGGGGCACCAGTTGGACGTCGTCGTCGGCGCCATCCGTGAGGTGTACACCCAGAGTCAGTAATGCGGGAACGCTCGAGTGCTCGCAAGGTCAAAGCCATCGATATAACCGTCTACACGACCTAGCTGTGGGGTGAAGCACCAGCTGCAGTAGTCGGGCACCGGTGTGGGGCTGAACCATGAAGAGCGGGGTTTTCCTCGTCGGAACCCTTGTGCTTGCGGGATTGCTCGGGACCCCGTCACCGGCATTTTCCCAATCGGCTCCTCCGCCGTCCGAAAAGGCGCGCGAGGTTGAAGCACTGGTAAACAAAGCGGCGGCATTGATCGACAGCAAGGGCAAGGCGGCCTTTGCAGACTTCAGGATGAAGGACAGCGAGTGGTTCCACGGGGATACGTACTTGTTTGTCTACGATCTCAAATCCAACGTCTTGTTGAATCCCGCCTTTCCAGCCCGCGAGGGAACCAGGGTTACCGGGCAGAAAGATGCTAATGGCAAATTGTTTCACGACGCCATTATTCAGACCGCTGAAACCAAGGGATCGGGATGGGTCGATTACATGTTCCCGAAGCCCGGACAGACCAAGCCCTCTCAGAAATGGGCCTACGTAAAGGCAGTGAAGATCGACGGCGTTCCCGGCGTGGTGGCGTCGGGCTTTTACCCTTGATAGCCTTTGAGGATTCGATGGACCTATGGCAATCAAACGGTTTTTAATTGCGACGGCCACGGTGTTGGTGTCGTCGTTATGCGCGGCACAAGCGACGGTGGCGGCAGATGCGGTTTACGTCGTCAAGCCCGTCGCCGAGAAGAAGGTCAAGCAACTGCCGGAAGGCCCCCTGTATTGGCGAATCGAGAATTTTCCCACCCTCGCGCAGGCGCAGGCGGCAATCGGCCCCGACCGTTGGAATCCAAACACGGTGAGTTACGACGCCACGACGTCGCTGGCTGCCGAAGTCGCGGGCAAGGCCTGGCTCTTTACGCTCGGTCCGAAAGGTGGCGCCACAACCGGTGGAACCAAGGTCGCCGAGATCGGACCCGTGCCCGCAATCACCGCGCCCGAGTATCTGCTGCGCATCAACTACGGCTCCGGGCCGCCCGGAGCCAAGACGCCGCCGCATAGCCACCCGGGTTCAGAAGCCTTCTACGTAATTTCCGGTGAGCTGGGCCAAAGAACGCCGCAGGGCGTCAGCCACGTCGAGGCTGGTCATACGATGAACGGGCACTCGGCAGGCATGCCGATGGAAGTCTTCAACAGCGGAACGACCGAGCTGAGCGCTCTCATTATGTTCGTGGTGGACGCGACCAAGCCGTTTTCGTCTCCGGTCGAGCTTCACTGAGATACCCTAACCGGGCGCGGCTTGCCACCGACGTCGACGGATCAGTCGACGTCTATTTCGGGCCAACGAAATCCGCAGGGCCGGGAGCGGACACGGGATCTTCCTCTACGAGAGGGGTCACGCCTATTGCTCCGGGTGCCGATGGCGGACGTACGACCACTTCGCACCGGTGATATAGTGGGTCGGGTCCGCAAAGGATCTGAGCGCGATTGGCTATTCCATGAACGACGAAAGAATTACCGTCCGAGTAACCACTACCGGGCAAACCCTGGACGTTGTCGTCTTAAACAAGCGCGCCGACCTGATCGAGATTGTCCTCGGTGAAGGTGTTCACAGCGTGAGGTGTCGCTTGACCCCCACGCGCAATGGCATGGCCTATGCCGGCAACGCGATGGGACGCGAAATCGTGTATGAGCGAGGGCGCGCTCAGGTCGCCGCTGATCTCGAACGAGCCAATACGTTCGCCGGGAAGCTCAAGCATCGCTAGTCGGAGCGCACTGTACGCCTGGCGTGGGCTCTAATCCCGCTCAACCATTCGACACGAGCCACCATCCTTCACCCCGAGGCGACGGAAAGCACCGGCACTTATTGGGGTGCGCCGCCCGGCGGAAATCTCCAGTAGACCTCGTCGAGCGTCTTGCCCACGCGCTCGCGCGCGTGGGCCTTCAGCGCCTCGCCCATGGCCCGCGACTCGACAGCCGTAGGAGCGCCTGCGCCCGGACGAAGGTGCACAAACAAGACGTCGCGGCCGTCGTCGACGATGATCGAGCGCAGTTCGGCATCGACGCCCGCATCGGAGAGAAAGGCGCGCGCCGCACCCTCGAGCACCGGATCGGAGGCATCGATCAGAAGCCGTCGGTTGATCGCAGCGAGGAAAAGGGCCATCACGCCGAGCAGCACGCCCACCGCGATCGCGACGATGGCGTCGAACAACGGGCGCGGGCCGAACGCGAGAGATACGCCGGCCACGAGCAGGGTGAGAAGGATGCCGAGCAGGGCCACGGCGTCTTCGAGCAGCACCGCGAGCACCGTCGTGTTGTTGCGGTTCCTGACCACGTTGCGCCAGCCGCCGATCTCGCGCAGCGCGATCACGAACGTGTAGGACTCGAGCGCCAGGGCGAACAGAAGCAGCCCCAGCACCAGCGGCGTGAAGGGCTCGACCGGCGTGCGCGAGACGAAGGCGTGGATGCCGTGGTAGATGTTGAGACCGCAACCGACGAAGAAGACGCTGACTGCCGAGACCAGCGCCCAGAAAAATTTCTCCTGGCCGCGGCCGAAGGGGTGCAGCGCGTCCGGCCCGCGACGGCCGCGCACTTCACCGATCTTGAGCAGGACCTGATTGGCGACGTCCGCGAGCGAGTGCACGGTCTCGGCGAACATGGTCGGCGAGCCCGTGACGAACCAGCCGAAGGCCTTCGCCGCGGCGATCGCCGTGTTGGTGCCGATGGAGACGCTGACCGAGGAGGACATCGTGCCGGACGGGGTGCCGCGCCGCGCGCGTGCTTTAGGTCCGGATCTGTCCGTCGCCCAAGACGACCCACTTCCGGCTGGTGAGACCTTCCAGTCCGACGGGCCCGCGTGCGTGCAGCTTGTTGGTCGAAATGCCGATCTCGGCGCCGAGGCCGTATTCGAACCCGTCGGCGAAGCGTGTGGACGCATTGACCATCACGGAGCTCGAATCGACCTCGCGCAGGAAGCGCATCGCGTTGCCGTGGTCCCGGGTGACGATGGCGTCGGTATGCTGCGATCCGTAGCGCGCGATGTGATCGATCGCCGCGTCGAGCGAAGGCACGATGCGCACGGCGAGAATCGGCCCCAGGTACTCGGTCGTCCAATCCTCCTCCGTGGCTGCCTTCATCGCGGGCACCAGCGCGCGGCTCGCCTCGTCGCCGCGGAGCTCGACCTTCTTCTCGGCGTAGATCCTGGCGAGCGGCGGCAGCACGCGCGCGGCGATCTTCGCGTGAACGAGCAGCGTCTCCATCGTGTTGCACGGGCTGTAGCGCTGGGTCTTGGCGTTGTCGGCGATGCGCACCGCCATGTCGATGTCGGCCGACTCGTCGATGAACACGTGGCATACGCCATCGAGGTGCTTGAGCACCGGTACGGTCGCTTCCTCGGCGACGCGCCGGATCAACGCCTTCCCGCCGCGCGGGACGAGGACGTCGACGTAACGGTCCATCTTTGCCAGCATGCCGACCACCGCGCGATCCGTCGTTGCCAGCAGTTGCGCCGCGTCTTCCGGCAACCCCGCGCTGCGCAAGCCCTCGTGGAAGCAGGCGCCGATCGCCTGGTTCGAATGGAACGCCTCCGAGCCGCCGCGCAGGATGCACGCGTTGCCCGCCTTGAGACACAGCGCCGCCGCATCGGCCGTCACGTTCGGCCGCGACTCGTAGACGATGCCGATCACGCCGAGCGGCACGCGCATGCGACCGACCTGAATGCCCGTCGGTCGGTAGCGCAACTCGCTCACCTCACCGACCGGATCGGGCAGCGCCGCGATCTGCTCGAGGCCCTCGGCCATTGCGTCGACGCCGGCCGCGTTGAGCATCAGCCGGTCGACGAACGCTGCGTCCTCGCCAGCGGACCTGGCGCCGGCCACATCCTCCGCGTTCGCGGCGAGCAGTCGCGCTGAATCGCGCCTCAGCGCCGCGGCACTCGCTGCGAGCGCGGCGTTCTTGGCCTGCGTCGAGGCGCGGGCGAGCGTTCGCGCCGCGGCGCGTGCGCGCCTGCCCACGTCCTCCATATAGGCCGTGAGGTCGAGCCCGGGAACGCTCAGATTGGTCATGCATCCATTGTAGCGCGGTCCGGCGGCCGCGCCGGTGCGAGCTGCGGGAGTACGGCTAGAAGCGGTGCGCGTCGAGCGTCTTCACGCCCTGGTCGGTTCCCACGAGGATCGTGTCGGCGCCGCGCCGCGCGAAGAGCCCGTTGGTCACCACGCCGACGATGTTGTTGATCTTCCCTTCGAGGTCCGCCGGATCCAGGATGCGCAGGCCTGCGACATCGAGAACCACATTGCCGTTGTCGGTCGTGAAGCCGGAGCGCAGCTCCGGCTGACCGCCGAGCCTTACCAGCTCGTGCGCGACGTGGCCGCGCGCCATGGGGATCACCTCGACGGGGAGCGCGAAGCTGCCGAGCACGTCGACCATCTTCGACTGGTCCACGATGCAGACGACCCTGCGCGCGACGGCGGCCACGATCTTCTCGCGCGTGAGCGCGCCGCCGCCGCCCTTGATCATCGCGCCGTGCCGCGTGACCTCGTCGGCGCCGTCCACGTACACGGGGAGATCGTCGACCTCGGTCAGCTCGACCACGTGGATTCCACGTGCATTCAGGCGCTCGGCGGTCTTCACCGAGCTCGCGACCGCACCCTTGATCCGGCCCTTCATCCTCGCCAGCTCGTCGATGAAGAAGTTGGCCGTCGATCCGCTGCCCACGCCGAGGTAGGCGTCGTCGACGACGTACTTGATCGCCTCGCGGGCTACGAGCTGCTTGAGCTCATCCTGGGTCACGATGGTGCGGCTATTTCTTTCGCGCCGGCGGGAAATCAGTACACACGCCTTCGAACAGCTCGGCCGCCATGCCGATCGACTCCGAAAGCGTGGGATGCGGATGGATGGTCCTGCCGATGTCGATCGCGTCGGCGCCCATCTCGATGGCGAGCGCGATCTCGCTGATGAGGTCGCCGGCGTGCGTGCCGACGATTCCCCCGCCGACGATCCGGTGCGTCTGCGCATCGAACAGGAGCTTGGTGAAGCCCTCGTCGCGACCGTTGGCAATGGCTCGCCCCGAGGCGACCCAGGGAAACTGCGCTTTCTCGATCTTCACGCCTTTCGCCTTCGCCTCGTCCTCGGTGAGCCCCACCCATGCGATCTCGGGGTCGGTGTAGGCGACCGAGGGAATGACGCGGGCGTCGAAGAACGACTTTTCACCGGCGGCGGCCTCGGCCGCGACGTGGCCCTCGTGGACGGCCTTGTGTGCGAGCATGGGCTGGCCGACGATGTCTCCGATCGCGAAGATGTGCGGCACATTGGTGCGCTGTTGGTTGTCGGCGGGGATGAAGCCGCGGTCGGTCACGATCACGCCGGCTTTTTCCGCGCCGATCTTCCTACCGTTCGGGCTGCGCCCGACGGAGAGAAGCACAAGGTCGTACGGCTGCGCGCCCTTGGGTGCCTGCTCGCCCTCGAAGCTCACGTACAGCGCATCCTTCTTCGCTTCGACGGCAACGGTCTTGGTCTTGAGCATGATGCGGTCGAAGCGCGGCTTGTTTACCTTCTCCCACACGCGCACGAGATCGCGGTCGGCGCCGAGCATCACGCCGTCGAGCATCTCTACCACGTCGAGCCGGGCGCCGAGCGTCGAGTAAACCGTGCCCATCTCGAGCCCGATGATCCCGCCGCCGACCACGAGCATGCGCTTGGGCGTCGTTGCGAGCTCGAGAGCCCCGGTCGAATCGACGACGCGTGGATCGTCCGGCACGAAGGGGAGTCGCACCGACTGCGATCCGGCGGCGATGATCGCCTTCGCGAAGCGCACGACCTTTTTGGCACCGGTCCTCGACTGGCCGGGTCCGTCGGTCAACTCGACCTCGACATGGTGCGGGTCGAGGAACGCGCCGTAGCCGCGCACGACCTCGACCTTGCGCATCTTCGCCATGCCGGTGAGCCCGCCGGTGAGCTTGCCGACGACCTTGTTCTTCCAGGCGCGGAGCTTTTCGAGATCCACCTTCGGCGCCGCAAAGGCGATGCCGTGCTCCGCGAGCACAGCGGCCTCGTCCATCACGGCGGCGATGTGCAGCAGAGCCTTCGATGGTATGCAGCCGACGTTGAGGCACACGCCGCCGAGCGTTGGATAGCGCTCGACGAGCACGGTTTTCATGCCGAGATCCGCGGCGCGGAACGCGGCACTGTAGCCGCCCGGCCCCGCGCCGAGGACGAGCATCTCGCATTCGACGTCCGCCTTCCCCGCGTAGCTGGCGGCGCCCGGTACCGGCGCAGCAGCGCCCGCCGGCGCGGGCGAAGGCGCAGCGCCGGCCTTCGCGGTCGGCGGTGCCGCGGACGGGGACGGTTGCGCAGCAGGCTTATGCGCCATCGCTTCGGCGGCGTCCAGGGTGAGGATCGCGCTCCCTTCGCTTACCTTGTCGCCGAGCTTGACATTGAGCGCCTTCACCGTGCCGGCGGCGGGCGAAGGCACGTCCATCGTCGCCTTGTCGGACTCGAGCGTGACCAGCGGGTCTTCGGCTTTGACTGCGTCGCCGGGCTTCACGAAGACCTCGATGATCGGCACGTCCTTGAAGTCGCCGATGTCGGGCACTTTGACTTCGATCTGGCTCACGAATCTCGTCCTCGAGCGGCGGCACGCGCCGCGTTCAGTGGATCTCGCGCGGGAAGTCGCGGCCGAGCATCCAGTTCTTGATCGCCTGCGCTACCGCGGCGTCCTGGCCGAAGAGGCCGTGCGCGGATTGCGGATCGCAGGGACCGGACTGCGGCGGGTCGCCGCCGGTGACGGTGACCAGCGTGAAGCTCTTCGAAAGACGCTCGACGTTGTAGTACGGGTTGGTGTAGCAACCGTCGTCGTGGTGATGCACGAGCAGGACGGGGATCTTGATCGAGGCGAAGTTGAAACCGGAGAGGGCGGGGCCGTGCTTGTCGCGGTTGGTTGCGCTCGACATCAGCACCACGCCCTGCACGCTGTCGCCGAGTGTCGCGGCGAGCGCCGCCGCGGACACGGTGCCGCGGCTGTGACCGACCAGGAATATCTTCGCGTCCGGGAACCGCTTCTTGACGTCCACGATCACCGCGCGGATGTCGGCCGCGTGGTCGGGGCCAAGCCGGAACTCATCGCTTATGCCATCGGGCAGCCTGTCGGAGGGAGCGTCGACGGCGACCTCGGCGACCTCCGCATCGACCAGGTCGTTGCGCATGCGCAGAAGCGTATTGGCGCGCGGGCCAAACCCCACCGGCACCTGTTTGCCCGCGAGACCGACCACGCCGGGCTCGCCGACGAATGCGATGGCAACGCATTTCGGAACCGCGGAGGGCGGGTTGCGCATCAGCAGGTAGGTCTCCGTAACGCCAGCCCGTGTCGGAATCGTGACGAGCTCCTGTGCGGCGCGGCACTCCGCCGCTGCACATAAGAGCAGCAGGGCGGGGAGCCACTGCTTCACAGCAGGACCCGCCGCATGTCGGCGAGCACGCCAACCAGGAAGGTGTTGAAACGCGCCGCCGCCGCGCCGTCGATCACGCGATGATCGTAGGAGAGCGAAAGCGGCAGGATCAGGCGCGGTACGAACTGCTTGCCGTCCCAGACCGGCCGCTGGCTCGAGCGGCACACCCCGAGGATGGCCACCTCGGGGGCGTTGATGATCGGAGTGAAATAGGTCCCCCCGATGCCGCCGAGGCTGGAGATCGAGAAGCAGCCGCCTTGCATGTCGGCAGGCCCGAGCTTGCCCTCGCGGGCTTTCGCGGAGAGTTCGCCCATCTCCTTGGCGATCGCCAGCACGCCTTTCTGATCGGCGTTCTTTACCACGGGCACCACGAGCCCGTTCGGCGTGTCGGCGGCGAAGCCGATGTTGAAGTAGCGTTTGTAAACGAGGTTGTCTCCATCGAGCGAGGCGTTGAACTCGGGAAACTTCGCCAGCGCTGCCACGCTCGCCTTGATTAGAAACGCGAGCATCGTGACCTTGATGCCCGCCTTCTCGTTCTCCTTGTTGAGCTGAACGCGGAAGGCTTCCAGCTCGGTGATGTCGGCGTCCTCGCAGTTGGTGACGTGCGGAATCATCACCCAATTCCGGTGCAGGTTCGCGCCGGAGATCTTCTTGATCCGGGACAGCGGTTTCGCTTCCACAGGGCCGAACTTTGCGAAGTCGACCTGCGGCCAGGGCAAGAGAGCCAGGCCCGCACCGGCTGCCGTAGCGGCGGCGGCGGGAGCCGCGCCGCTCAGTGCTTGCTTGACGTAAGCCTGCACGTCCGACTGCAGGATGCGATCTTTCGGACCCGTTCCCTTGACCTTTGATAGATCGACGCCGAGCTCCCGGGCGAAGGCACGCACCGAAGGGGAGGCGTGCGCACGCTTGAACGCTTCGGCGTCGATCGGGGCGGCTGTCGCCGCCGACGCAGTCGACGCACTCGTCTGGGCTCGCGGGGCGGGCGCGGGCGGGGGAGGCGCAGCCGCAGCCGCGGGCTGCGCCGCCGCGGCAGGCTGGGCGTGGGCTCCGGCCGCTGCTCCCGACTCGAGCACGAGGATGACGCTGCCCTCGCTCACCTTGTCGCCGAGTTTCACCTTCAAGGCCTTGACCGTGCCCGCCGAAGGCGAGGGCACGTCCATCGTTGCCTTGTCGGATTCGAGCGTGACCAGCGGGTCCTCGGCTTTGACCACATCTCCGGGCTTGACGAAGACCTCGATGATCGGCACGTCCTTGAAGTCGCCGATATCCGGAACCTTGACCTCGATCGTCTTCGGCGCGCCCGAGGCGGCAGCGACCGGTGGAGCTGCTGCCGGGGCGGGCTCGGGGCGTGGCGCGGCGGGTGCCGGCGCGGACGCAGGAGCCTTGGCCGCAGCAGCGGCGCCGTCGGCATCGAGGGTAAGCAGCATGCTGCCTTCGCTCACTTTGTCTCCGACCTTCACCTGCAGCGCCTTCACCGTCCCGGCGGAAGGAGAGGGCACGTCCATCGTCGCCTTGTCGGATTCGAGCGTGACGAGCGGGTCCTCGGCTTTTACCGCGTCACCGGGCTTGACGAAGACCTCGATGATCGGCACATCCTTGAAATCGCCGATATCCGGGACCTTGACCTCGATCGTGCTCATGGCCTACACCGTCCACGGCGCGGGCTTGTCCGGCGCGACGCCGTACTTCTTGAGCGCCTCGACGACTTTCGCCGCGGGCAGCGTCCCTTCGTCGGAGAGTGCCTTGAGCGCAGCGATCGCGATGTAGTGGCGGTCGACCTCGAAGAAGCGCCGCAGCTTCTCGCGCGTGTCGGAGCGTCCGAAGCCGTCGGTCCCGAGCACGACGTAGCGGCGCGGCACGTAGGCGCGGATCTGCTCGGCGAACGTACGCGAATAGTCGCTCGAAGCAATCACCGGACCCTGCGTGTCCTTGAGACAGGTTTCGACGTGCGACGCTCGCGCCTTCGCCGCCGGGTTGAGCATGTTCCAGCGCTGCGTCGCGTTGCCTTCGCGCGCGAGCTCGGTGAACGAAGGGCAGCTCCAGAGATCGGCTTCCACGCCCCAGTCCGAGCGCAGCAGATCCGCCGCAGCGATCGCTTCGCGCAGGATGACGCCGCTGCCGAGGAGCTGCACACGCGGTCCCTTGGCCTTCTTGTCGCCCGCGCGGAACAGGTACATGCCCTTGATGATGCCGGGTGCGGCTCCCTCCGGCATCGCCGGCTGGGTATAGTTCTCGTTCATGAGCGTGAGGTAGTAGTACACGTCCTGCTGCTCGGCATACATGCGGCGCAACCCGTCCTGGATGATCACCGCTACCTCGTAACCGAAACTCGGGTCGTACGAAATGCAGTTCGGGACGGTGGCCGAGATGAGATGCGAGTGCCCGTCCTCGTGTTGCAGGCCTTCGCCGTTCAGCGTCGTGCGCCCGGCAGTGCCCCCGAGCAGGAAGCCGCGCGAGCGCATGTCGCCGGCGGCCCAGGCGAGGTCCCCGACCCGCTGGAAGCCGAACATCGAGTAAAAGATGTAGAACGGGATCATCTGCACGCCGTGCGTGGAGTAGGCGGTCGCCGCGGCGATCCAGTCGCACATCGCCCCCGCCTCGTTGATCCCCTCCTGCAGGATCTGCCCGTCCTTGCTCTCCTTGTAGAACATAAGCTGGTCGGCATCCTGCGGCGTGTAGAGCTGGCCGAGCTGATTCCAGATGCCGAGCTGGCGGAACATGCCCTCCATGCCGAAGGTGCGCGATTCGTCAGGCACGATGGGCACAATGTGCTTGCCGATGTTCTTGTCGCGCAGCAGCGTCTGCAGGACCTGCACGAAGGCCATGGTGGTCGAGATCTCGCGTTCCTCGGTGCTCTTGAGGAAGCGCTCGAGCGCCGAGAGTGCCGGCACGGTCAGCGGCTGCGCCCTGCGCCGGCGCGAGGGCAGGAAACCGCCAAGGTCCATCCGCCGCGCCTTCATGTATTCGGCTTCCGGCGAGCCCGGCGCGAGGGTCACGTAGGGAGTCTCCGCCAGCTTGTCGTCGGGCACCGGGATCTGAAAGCGGTCGCGGAAGTGGCGCACCGAGTCGAGCGAGAGCTTCTTCTGCTGATGGGTGATGTTCTGCGCCTCGCCCGACTCGCCCATGCCGTAGCCCTTGATGGTCTTGGCGAGGATGACCGTCGGCTGCCCCCGGTGATTCACCGCCGCTTGGTAGGCCGCGTAGACCTTGAACGGGTCAAGCCCGCCGCGGTTGAGGTGCCAGATCTCCTCATCGGTCCAGTCGGTAACCAGCTCCTTCAACTCGGGCGTGTTGAAGAAGTACTCGCGCACGTACGCGCCGTCCTTCGACTTGAACGTCTGGTATTCGCCGTCGACGCATTCCATCATGCGCCGCATCAGGATGCCCTTCTTGTCACGAGCCAGCAGCGTGTCCCAGTGTGTACCCCAGATGACCTTGATGACGTTCCAGCCCGCGCCGCGGAAGTCGCTCTCGAGCTCCTGGATGATCTTGCCGTTGCCGCGCACCGGGCCGTCGAGCCGCTGCAGGTTGCAATTGACCACGAAGATGAGGTTGTCGAGCATCTCGCGCCCGGCCATGCTGATCGCGCCCATCGATTCGGGCTCATCCATCTCGCCGTCACCGCAGAAGCACCAGACCTTGCGGCCCTCCGTCTGCGCGAGGCCGCGATCCTGGAGGTATTTCATGAAGCGCGCCTGATAGATCGCCATCAGCGGCCCCAGGCCCATCGACACCGTCGGGAACTGCCAGAAGTCAGGCATCAGCCAGGGATGCGGATAGGAAGAGATGCCCTTGCCGTCGACTTCCTGACGGAAGTTGTCCATCTGCTCTTCGGTCAGACGGCCGAGCATGAATGCCCGGGCGTAGACGCCCGGCGCAGAGTGGCCCTGGATGAAGACGAGATCGCCGCCGTGGTTGTCGGAGGCCGGATGCCAGAAGTGGTTGAAACCGACGTCGTAGAGTGTGGCCGCAGACGCGTAGCTTGCGATGTGGCCGCCGACATTGGTGTGCTTGTTCGCCCGCACCACCATCGCCATCGCGTTCCAGCGCGCATAGTTGCGAATCCTCTCCTCGATCGCCTGGTTGCCCGGCATGTGCGGCTGCCGATCGACCGGGATGGTATTGATGTACGCGGTGTTGGCAGAGAAGGGCAGGTACGCGCCGCGGCGGCGCGACTTGTCGATGAGCTGCTCGATGAGGAAATGCGCGCGGTCCGGCCCTTCGTTATCGATGACGCCGTCGATCGCGTCCAGCCATTCCCGCGTTTCCTGTGGATCGAGGTCCGATTTCATGTCCATGGGGGCTCCTTGCGGCTGGCCGCTGCGCACCGGGTTCTCCTGCGGTGGCCGCAGCGGCGGGCTCGGAATTCACTATCGTCCGGCACCAGCCCTGACGGGGCATCGGCGAAGGGATGCTACCACGCGACGCAGGCGCCTTCTAGGACGGGCGGGCTGAGCGCGCAGGGACGATCACCCGGGTCTCGGTGACGATCGCATCCAGCGCAAGATCGTGCGGCGCGCTCGGCACGCGCTCGAGAACCTGCAGCTCGAACGCGCCGGCGATCCGCGGAGCCGCCGCGGGCAGCATGGGGAGCAGGCGATCGTAGTAACCGCCGCCGTATCCGACGCGCTGCCCGCTTGCATCGAAGGCCACACCCGGCACGAGCACCCAATCGATCGACTCGAGCGCCACGGGCGTGGAGCCGGTATGAGGCTCGGGGATGCCGCGGTAGCCGGGCGCGACGTCGGCTGCGAGATCCGCGACCGCGTAGATCTCCAGCATGCGCTGCGCGAGGTTTACCCGCGGCACCGCCACGGTCTTTCCGCGCGCGCGCGCCACGCTGAAGAGCAGCCGCGTATCCCATTCGCTCGCGTAAGGCAGCGTCAGCAGCACGACGCCTGCGGCGGCGAAGTCCGGGCGGCGCGCGAGCGACTCGGCGATGCGTTCGCTCGCTGCAGCCCGCAATTCGGGAGGCATCGCGTCGCGCTCGCGCAGGACGCTTTCCCGCACGAGGCGCTTCGCTTGACGCAGGCCGGTCGCGGCTTTCGGTGGCGGGTCGGTCACGCGGGCGATGTTAGCGCAACCATACGCGCCTTCGCAGTCGCCTATAATATCGTTCCCGCCGTTTTCTCACCGCCAGACACTGGATGAAGCACGCCCATAACCACCACCGCGAGCGCCGCGCGCGGCTTATCTCCGAGATGCGCGCGCGCAGCGGCGGCGGCGTCGCGGCGATTCCAACCGCTCCGGAGGCGATCCGCAACGCAGACACGCACTACCCGTACCGTCCCGACAGCCATTTCTATTATGTCTCGGGATTTGCCGAGCCCGAGGCGGCCGTCGTGCTGGTAGCGGGAGCCGGGAGCGGCGAGTCGCGGCAAGTGCTTTTCTGCCGCGAGAAGAATGCCGAGCGGGAAATCTGGGACGGTTTTCGCTACGGTCCGGATGCCGCGCGCGAGGTCTTCGGCTTCGACGAGGCCTATCCTATCAGCGAGCTTACGGCCAAGCTCACCGACTGGGCGGCGGATCGGCCGGCGCTGTACACGCCGCTCGGCCTCTATCCGATATGGGATCAGCTCGTCACGGACACGCTCAACGAAGTGAGAAAGCGCGTCCGCACAGGTATTAGCGCGCCGGAAGCGGTGGTCGACGTTCGCGCGGCGCTCGCCTCGATGCGGCTGATCAAGGACGAGCAGGAGTTGTCGCTCATCCGGCGCGCCGCCGAGATCTCGAGCGGAGCTCATCGCCGGGCGATGGCGCGCACCAGGCCCGGCTGGTTCGAGTACCAGGTCGAGGCCGAGCTTACGCACGAGTTCCTGCGCCAGGGAGCACAAGCGGTCGCTTACCCGTCGATCGTGGCCTCGGGGCCTAACGCCTGCGTGCTGCACTACAGGGACAACGACCGCGAGCTCCAGGCCAACGATCTGTTGCTGATCGACGCGGGTTGCGAATATCGTGGCTATGCCTCCGACATCACGCGCACCTTTCCGGTGAGCGGGAAGTTCAGCGGGCCCCAGAAGGCGATCTACGAGCTCGTGCTTGCGGCGCAGCTCGCCTGCATCGGTGCGGTGGCTCCCGGCAGACCCTTCCACGACTATCACGAGATCGCCGAGCGCGTCATCGCCCAGGGCCTGCTCGATCTGAAACTCTGCGAGGGGACGCTCGATGCGGTCCTCGAGACCGGCGCCTACAAGCAGTTCTATATGCACCGCGCCGGGCACTGGCTCGGTCTCGACGTGCACGACGTCGGGCTGTATCGCCAGGAGGGTGCCTCGCGCACCCTGGAGCCTGGAATGGTGCTGACTGTGGAGCCCGGCTGCTATATCCGGCCCGCCGACAAGGTGCCGGAAGAGTTCTGGGACATCGGCGTGCGCATCGAGGACGACGTGCTCGTCACCGCCAACGGCAACGAGAATCTGACCGGCGCTACGCCGAAGTCGCTCGCCGACGTAGAAGCCGCCTGTGCGCGCTGATGGCCCCGATGGGGAGGGACCGGCCTCGCGCCGCTGCTGATCGAATCGCCGCGCACGCATGTGCGGCAGGCTTTGCCCGATGCTGCATGACCTGGTGATCGTGGGGGCGGGGCCGGTCGGCGCGACCGCCGCGCTTGCTCTCGCCGACAGCGGGCTCGACGCCATTGCGCTCGATGGGCGCGCTCCGGGCGCGATTGCACGCGGCGACCGCTCGCTTGCGCTGTCGCACGGGTCGCGCCTGATCCTGGAGCGGCTGGGCGTCTGGGCGCAGGTTGCCGCCGAGCCAGCCGCGGTGACGCCGATCGAAGCGATCGAGATCTCGCAGCGCGGCGGCTTCGGACGCGCGCGCCTGGAGGCGCAGGAGCACGACCTTCCCGCCCTTGGTTATGTGGTGAGCTACCGCGCGCTGCAGTCGGCGTTGGACGCCGCGCTCGAGCGCGCCGGTCGCAGCATCGTCCACGGCGCGAGTGTGACGCGCATCTCGGCAAGGCCGGCCTACATCGTCGTGGAAGCGGACTGCGGTGGCACGCGCGTCGAATACACAAGTCGGCTGGTTGCGCTCGCTGACGGTGGCGGCGAACTCGCGCCGGAGTTGACGCGCCGCCGGCACGACTACGAGCAGGTGGCGCTGGTCGGAAAAGCGTGGCCGCGGGAGCCGCATCGTGGTGTCGCGTGCGAGCGCTTTACACCGGAAGGGCCGATGGCGTTGCTCCCCGAGGCCGATCACTACGGCTTTGTGTGGACCACCCGCCCTGCGCGCGCCGAAGCCTTGTGCTCGCTTCCCGACGCGGAGTTTCTGCGGCGGCTGGAAGAGTCGTTCGGTCCGTGCCTCGATGCGCGCGCTCGCGCAGGCACGCCGAGCTTCCTGCGCGTGGAGGAGCGGCGAACCTTTCCGCTCACCCTCGACTTCGTTGGTAAGGTCGTGGGCGAGCGACTCGCGCTGATGGGCAACGCTGCGCAAGCGCTGCATCCGGTCGCCGGTCAAGGATTCAACCTCGGCTTGCGCGATGCCTATGAGCTGGCGCAGGAGTTGCTTGCGACGACACGCGACGAAATCGGCTCGCGCGAGTCGCTCGCGCGCTACGCGCGACGTAGGCAGCCCGATCGCCTCGCAGGCATCGGTCTTACACACGGGCTGCTCGGTGTCTTCGGCGCGGGCGCGTCGTGGCTGCGCTGGCCGCGAGGGTTGGCGCTTACTTTGCTCGACGCCTCGCCCCTTGTGAAACGAATGTTCACGCGCGCGATGTTGTTCGGCGTGCGATGAATGCAACACTCGCGAAAAAAAACCGTAAACCGACGAACGCGCTGAACACCGCCGCGCAAACTCGGTATAATGCGCTCCCTCTTCGCTGTAAATTCCGCACGTGTACATCGGCTCGCATCACATCGAGAGCAATTTGATCGTCGCCCCGATGGCTGGCGTTACCGATCGGCCCTTCCGCCAACTCTGCAAGCGCATGGGCGCCGGGCTCGCGGTGTCGGAAATGGTAGGCTCGGATCCGCGGCTGCGCGAAACCTTGAAGTCGCAGCGGCGCACCGACCACGCTGGCGAGGTTGAGCCGATCGCGGTGCAGATCGCGGGCGCGGACCCGCAACAACTGGCCGATGCTGCGCGCTACAACGTCGCGCGAGGCGCCCAGATCATCGACATCAACATGGGGTGCCCGGCGAAGAAGGTCTGCAACGTCGCGGCCGGCTCGGCTTTGCTGCGCGACGAGCCCCTCGTCGCGGCGATCGTCGCCAGCGTAGTCAGGGCCGTCGAGGTTCCGGTGACCCTCAAGATCCGCACGGGCTGGGATCGTCAGCATCGCAACGCCGTGCGGGTGGCGCGGATCGCCGAGGAGGCCGGAATCGCCGCGCTCTCGGTCCACGGGCGCACGCGCGAGTGCGGGTTCGTCGGTCCTGTGGACTACGACACGATCGCCGAGGTCAAGTGTGCCGTGTCCATACCGGTCACCGCGAACGGCGACATCGACTCGCCCGAGAAGGCCCGGGAAGTGCTTGAGCGCACGGGCGCCGACGCGGTCATGATCGGTAGGGCGGCGCAAGGACGGCCGTGGATCTTCCGCGAGATCCGACACTACCTCGCGCACGGCGAGATGCCGCCGCAGCCGCGCGTGGAAGAAATACGCCGCCTCGTGCTCGAGCATCTCGCCGAGCACTACGCCTTCTACGGCGAGACGGCGGGCGTGCGCATCGCGCGCAAGCATTTGGGGTGGTACGCGAGCGAGCTCGTCGGAGGCGAGGCGTTCCGCCAGGAAATCAACCAGCTTGTGACGTCGGCGGCACAGATCGCCGCGGTCAACAAATTTTTCGATCGCCTTGCCGCGCTCGGGGAGCGGCTTGAACGCCGCGCTTGCCTGCGCGCCACGGGGTCAAGGGAAGAGGAGGCCCTGGCCGCATGAGAAAAACCGTTCGCCTGAATGGCGGCAACGAGATCTGTCGCAGCGTGGAGAAGTCGCTCGACGAGTATTTCCGCAAGCTGGACGGGGAGGCGCCGCACGGCATCTACGACATGGTGATCGCCAACGTCGAGCGCTCGATGCTTGTAACGATCATGCATCGCGCCAATGGCAACCAGAGCCAGGCCGCGGACATGCTGGGGTTGAACCGCAACACCCTGCGCACGAAGCTCTCCAAATACGGGATTCGCTAGGTAGCGCTTTAGTGCGCCGGCGGCGCGATGGTTGGCCCGATCACGCAGGCGCTGCTGTCGGTATCGGACAAGACCGGGCTCGTTGAATTCGCGCGGGGCCTCTCCAGCCTGGGCGTGAAGCTCCTGTCGACCGGCGGCACTGCCCGGACGCTTCTCGAGGCGGGGCTCCCCGTCACCGAGGTGGCCGCCTACACCGGCTTTCCCGAGATGCTCGACGGGCGGGTGAAAACCCTGCACCCGAAGGTACACGGCGGCATTCTCGCCCGCCGCGACGTCCCCGAGCACGTTTCAGCGCTGAAAACTCACGGCATCCCGGCGATCGACCTCGTCGTGGTCAACCTCTATCCGTTCCGCGCAACCGTTGCGCGCGCCGGCTGCACGTTGGAGGAAGCGGTCGAGAACATCGACATCGGCGGGCCAACGCTGGTGCGAGCCGCGGCGAAGAACTATGCGCACGTGGGCGTCGTCGTCGACCCGGCGGACTACGCTGCGCTGCTTGCCGAGCTCCGCTCGAGCAACGTGACGCTGTCTGCGAGCACCTGCTTTCGGCTGGCGCAGAAGGCCTTCTCGCACACGGCGGCGTACGACGGCGCGATCAGCAATCACCTTACGGCCCGGGATCTGGCCGGCATGCAGAGCGAGTTTCCGGAGCGTTTCACCTGGCAGGGCGTGAAGCTGCAGGACCTGCGCTACGGGGAGAATCCGCACCAGCGGGCTGCCTTTTATCGCGACGAGACTCCCGCCGCGGGCACGATCGCGACTTACCGGCAGCTTCAGGGCAAGGAGCTGTCCTACAACAACATCGCCGACAGCGATGCGGCGGTCGAATGTGTCGCCGGCTTCGCCGAGCCGGCGTGCGTGATCGTGAAGCACGCCAATCCCTGCGGGGCCGCGATCGCCGCGAAGCCGCTCGATGCCTATCGCGCAGCCTTCGTGACCGACCCGACCTCGGCGTTCGGCGGAATCATCGCCTTCAATCGGGAGGTGGACGTCGAGACCGTCGAAGCGCTCGGAGCGCAGTTCGTCGAAGTCGTGATCGCGCCGGCCTACACCGAAGAGGCCCTCGCGCGCATGGCGAAGAAGGCGAACGTGCGGGTGCTGGCGGTATCGCCCGCGACAAACGCAACTGCCTCGCCATGGGATTTCAAGCGGGTGGGCGGCGGGATGCTGCTGCAGACCGCGGATCTGACCGAGGCGGGCCCGGAGGACATCAGGGTGGTCACGCGAAAGGCGCCCACCGAAGCGCAGCTTGCCGACCTCCGCTTCGTATGGCGCGTGGCGAAGTACGTCAAGTCGAATGCCATCGTGTACGGCAGCGGTGGCCGCACGCTCGGCATCGGAGCGGGTCAGATGAGCCGTGTGGACTCGACGCGGATCGCTGCGATGAAGGCGGCCAGCGCGGGGCTCTCGCTCGCCGGCTCAGTCGTGGCCTCGGACGCCTTCTTTCCCTTCCGGGACGGGCTCGATGTCGTCGCCGACAATGGGGCGGTTGCGGTGATTCAACCGGGTGGTAGCATGCGCGACGCCGAAGTGATCGCGGCGGCCGACGAGCGCGGCATCGCGATGGTTTTTACAGGCTTACGGCATTTCCGGCACTGATGGTCGGTCCGCAGAGGAATCGTCTTGAAGCGATGGGTACTGGTGGGTGTCGTCGCATGCGTGCTGCCGGGCAGGGCGGCGGCGCTCGAATGCGCAGATTTCGGTACATGGCTGGAGTTGGGCTGCCGCCACGTGGTGGACACCTACCAAGAGGGTGACAACGCACTGCTCCTTTCCGGCTACCAGTGGCACCTCCCCTACGACTGGTCGCCCGAAACTCGCGCGACGGAGAACGAAAATGCGTGGGGCCTGGGCGTGTCGAAGGCGCGCGACCATCCCGAAGAGGGCTACACCGAGGACGTGTTCTTCCTCGTGTTCGAGGATTCTCACAAGACTGCGCAATTCAACCTGGGCTACGCATGGCGAACGTACTGGGGAGAGCGCGAGAAGCTCCAGTTCGGACTCGGCTTCGCCGCTGCGATCGTGCAACGGCCGGACATCGCGAACGGATGGCCCTTCCCGGCCGTGCTTCCGCTGGCCACGCTGCGCCATGGCACGACCGAGGTTCTCACCGCCTATGTACCGAAGCTCAACGGCGGCATCAACCACGGCAGCGTGCTCTACATCTTCGGCAAGATCGACCTGAAGTGAGCTTTGCGGCACGAGCAGCGACAAGGGTCAGGGGGGCGGCGCCTTGAACGTCCTGGTGATCGGCGGCGGCGGGCGCGAGCACGCGCTCGCCTGGAGGATCGCGCGATCGCCGCGCGTGGCCAGGGTGTTCGTGGCGCCGGGCAACGCCGGGACGGAGCGCGAGGAAGGGCTGGTCAACGTCGCGGCTGCGGGCGCAGAGGAACTCGTGCGCTTTGCGAAACGCGAGCAGATCGCCCTGACCGTGGTGGGGCCCGAAGCGCCGCTCGCCGCGGGGCTCGTCGATGCGTTCCGTGCAGAGGGCCTCAGGATCTTCGGCCCGACACGAGCGGCTGCGCAGCTCGAAAGCTCGAAAGACTTCGCCAAGGCGTTCATGGCGAGGCACGCGATCCCAACGGCCGCCTACGCAAGCTTCAGCGATGCTCCCCCGGCGCACGCCTACGTCGACGCGCGCGGAGCGCCCATCGTCGTCAAGGCGGACGGGCTCGCTGCCGGCAAGGGAGTGGTCGTGGCGGCAACGGCGGGCGAGGCGCACTCCGCCATCGATGCGATGCTGGGCGATCGTCGCTTGGGCGAAGCCGGGGCGCGGGTCGTCATCGAAGAATTCCTCGCCGGCGAGGAGGCGAGCTTCATCGTGATGGCCGACGGCGAGCACGCCCTGCCGCTCGCGTCCTCACAGGATCACAAGCGCCTCCTCGACGGCGACCGTGGTCCGAACACGGGCGGCATGGGCGCGTACTCTCCGGCACCCGTGGTGACGCCGTCGGTGCACGCGCGGATCATGCGCGAGATCATCATCCCGGCGATCCGCGGCATGGCGGCCGAAGGCATGCCCTACACCGGGTTCCTCTACGCGGGCGTGATGATCGATGCGGCAGGCGCACCGCGCACCCTCGAGTTCAACTGCCGTCTCGGCGACCCCGAGGCGCAGCCGATCATGATGCGGCTCAAATCCGACCTGGTCGAGCTACTGCAGCATGCGCTCGAGGGCACGCTCGATCGAGTGGATGCGGAGTGGGATCGGCGTGCCGCGCTGGGCGTCGTAGTCGCGGCGGCAGGATACCCCGAGCAGCCGCGCAAGGGCGATGCAATCTCCGGGCTCGACGCCGCACCCGCCGATTGCTGCGTGTTCCACGCCGGGACCGCGCGCGCCGGCGACACGGTCGTGACCAGCGGCGGACGGGTGCTTTGCGTGACCGCGCTCGGCGAGACGGTGCGCCAGGCGCAGCGCACGGCCTACGCCGCCGTGCGTTCGATTCATTTCGACGGCATGCAGTACCGCACCGACATCGGCCATCGCGCAATCGGCGTGCAGAAGCGCTGAAGACAGGGAAGCGGCCGCGGCGTTAACAGCCGCCCGCGCCTTTGCTAGCATCGACGTCGTTGCACGCCCGATAACCCCATGGATCTCACTCGCGCGCGAACCTACTTCACGGATCTGCAGAGCCGCATCGTGGCGCGGCTGGAAGCGTTCGAGGGGCGCGCCTTCCGCCGCGACAGCTGGCAGCGCGCGGAGGGTGGAGGTGGACTCGCCTGCATCGTCGAGGAAGGCGGGGTCCTCGAGCGCGGCGGAGTGAATTTTTCGCACGTCCGCGGTGATCGCTTGCCGCCATCGGCTACCGCTACGCGTCCCCAGCTTGCGGGGCGCGCCTTTGAGGTCCTCGGCGTTTCTCTGGTGCTGCATCCGGTGAATCCCTACGCGCCGACGGTGCACATGAACGTGCGTCTGTTCAGCGCCCGCAAGGAAGGCGCCGAAGATCTCTGGTGGTTCGGTGGCGGCATGGACTTGACGCCCTACTACGGATTCGAGGAGGACGCCCGGCACTTTCATGAGCAGTGCCGCGACGCGCTGGCGCCCTTCGGGTCCGAGTACCACCCGCGATTCAAGCGCTGGTGCGACGAGTATTTCTTTCTTCGCCATCGCCACGAGCCGCGCGGGATCGGCGGCATCTTCTTCGATGATCTCAACGACAACGGCTTCGAGCACTGCTTCGCGCTCACCATGAGCGTCGGTGATCGTTTCCTGCCGGCGTACGAGCCGATCCTCGAGCGGCGCAGGAACACCCCTTATGGCGAGCGCGAGCGCGACTTTCAGGCGTACCGCCGCGGCCGCTACGTCGAATTCAATCTCGTCTACGATCGCGGGACCCTGTTCGGCTTGCAATCGAACGGACGCAGCGAGGCGATCCTGATGTCGCTGCCACCCGTGGTGCGATGGCGCTACGACTGGCGGCCCGCCCCAGGCAGCGCAGAGGCGAAGCTGTACTCCGATTTTCTCATCGTGCGCGACTGGCTCTCGTGAAGAAAAAGGAAGACGCGCACCTGGTCGAGACGACGATCGCCTCGGAGGACGTCTTCCAGGGCAAGCTGCTGCACGTGAAGTGCGACACGGTGCGCCTCCCCGACGGGACCACGGCGACGCGCGAGTACATCGTTCACCCGGGCGCGGTGATGGTGGTGCCGTGGCTGCCGGACGGGAAGCTCCTCTTCGAGCGCCAGTATCGTTATCCGCTCGCGCGCGTGTTCATCGAGTTCCCGGCCGGGAAGATCGATCCCGGCGAGGAACCGCTGGACACCGCACGGCGCGAGCTCCTCGAGGAGACGGGCTACACGGCTCGGCGCTGGTCGCGCTTGTCGACGCTGCATCCGCTCATCACCTATTCGACCGAGCGAATCGAGATCTACGTCGCCGAGGGTCTCGAGCACGTGGGCGCGCGCCTCGATGCAGGCGAATTCGTGGAAACCTTCGCCGCGACGCTGGAAGAGGCGTTGTGCTGGCTCGACCGGGGAGAGATAACCGACGTGAAGACGATGCTCGGCCTCCTGCTGCTCGCGCGGGGCGTCACACAGCCTCGATGAGCGCGGCCCCGAGGATCGCGCGCTGCCTGAGGATCGGCGGCCGGGTGCAGGGCGTGGGCTTTCGCTACGCGCTGGCGGACGAAGCCCGCTCCCGCGGACTGGGCGGCTGGGTCCGCAACCGGCGCGACGGGACGGTCGAGGCTCTGCTGAGCGGACCCGAGGAGCATATCGAAGCCGTGATCGCATGGGCGCACCGCGGACCGCCGGCGGCACGCGTAACGTCGGTCACCGTCGAGCCGTCGACGATGACAGACCTGTTCGACTTCGAGATCGCTAGTACGTTCTGACCGACTCGGGCGACGCGTAGATGTCGCTCCACGCAGCGAAGCTCGCGGCTGCGATCAGCGGAAACACCGCGATCAGCCCGATCCAGAAGGTCAGCAGGCCGACGAGCGTCAGCGCGAGCGAAAGCACCCCGAAGAGCACGAGCGACGCCGCGTTGACCGCAAAGCCCTGCAGACTCCGCGCGAATGCACGCACGAAGCCTGCGTCCTCGAACAACGCCGCCATTGGCACGAAGAGCAGTGGCAGGGACACGAATGTCGCCGTGGCGATCACCGTGAGCAGGACGTCGGGCGTCAACCGCGGGTCCGATGGGTCGGCGAGGAGGTTCGCACCTGCCAGCTCGTGGGCGACGCCGAACTCGGCGGCCGAGACCACGAGCGAGGCCACGACGATGGCAGCCAGAGCACCGGGCGGCGCGCGGAAGGCGGCGAACGCGTAGCGGAGCTCGAGCGGCGAGCCGCGATCGAGCGCTGCCGCGCCGAGCAGCAGCCCGCACTCGATGACGGGGACGATCACCTCGGCGGCCGCGCGGCCGACGCCAGGCACGAGCTCGAGGAGAAGCTTGCTCGCGAGCGTGATCGCGCCAAGTGCACACCAGCGGACCGGCGCGCGCTTGAAGAGACGCAAGCCGGTTTGGAACCAGAGGAACGCTTGCAGCGGCGGCCGCGAGCGCGGGATGAGTGACGCGGCTGGCGACGGCGGCTCGGTCATCGCGACCGGCTTTTCCTGAAGTTACGCGGCTTCGCCGAGGTAGGCCGCGCGCACCTTCGGGTCGGAGAGCAGAGTCTTCGCTTCCCCGTGAAGCGTGATCTCGCCGCTCTCCATCACGTACCCGCGGCCGCTGACCTCGAGGGCGAGCTTGGCGTTCTGCTCGATCAGCAGGATGGTGACCCCCTCCTTGGAGATCTTCAGGACAGTTTCGAAGACCTTCTGCACCATTAGCGGCGCGAGGCCCATCGATGGCTCGTCGAGCAGGAGCAGCTTCGGTCGCGACATCAGGGCCCGCGCCATGGCGAGCATCTGCTGCTCCCCGCCCGAGAGGGTTCCCGCGGTCTGCCGGCGCCGCTCCTTGAGCCGCGGGAAAAGCTCAAACGCGCGCTCGACATCCGCCCGTATCGCCGCACGGTCGCTACGCGCGTACGCGCCCATGGCGAGGTTTTCCTCGATCGTCAGCGCACCGAAGACCCCGCGCCCCTCGGGCACCATGGACAAACCCTTGCGCACGAGCTGAAAGGCGGGCTTGCCGGTGATGTCTTCGCCGTCGTAGTGGATGCTGCCGCTCTTTACCGGCTGGAGCCCGGTGATGCCGCGCAGGGTGGTCGTCTTGCCTGCGCCGTTCGCACCGATCAGGCAGACCAGCTCGCCGCGGCTGACGGCAAGGTCGATGCCTTTGACCGCCTGGATCCCGCCATAAGCGACCCGCACGCGCTTCAGCTCGAGCAGCGGTGCCGGCACGCTAGACCCCCTCCTTCATGCGGCTGCTCCCGCGATCCCCGCTGCGCAGGGCCCCTAGCTGGGGGATCATGCGGCTCCTTTCAGGTTGAGGGCCACGTCGCTGCCGAGGTAGGCGGCGATCACCTTCGGATCGTTCTGCACGTCGGCTGCGCTCCCCTCGGCGATCTTCTTGCCATAGTCGAGCACGAGCACCCGGTCGCACACGCTCATCACGAGCTTCATGTCGTGCTCGATGAGAAGGATCGTAGTGCCGTCGCGGCGGATTTCCTCGAGCAAACGCTTCAGAGCCTGGGTCTCGGTGGCGTTCATTCCCGCCGCAGGCTCGTCGAGCGCGAGCAGCCTCGGCTCCGTGGCGAGCGCGCGGGCGATCTCCAGCCGCCGCTGGTCGCCGTAGGCGAGATGCTTGGCAAGGTCGTTGGCGCGCTTCGCGACGCCCACGTATTCGAGGAGCTCGTAGGAGCGCCTTTCGATCGCGGCTTCCTCGGCGAGCGTGCCCTTGTCGCGCAGAATCGCGCCGAACACACCTGCTTTCGTGCGCACGTGCCGGCCGATCATCACGTTCTCCAGCGCCGACAGATTCTGGAACAGGCGGATATTCTGGAACGTCCGGGCGATCCCGCGCTCGGCCACCTGGTTCGGCTTCATGTGGTCGAGGGGTTCGCCGTCGAACATGAACGAGCCGTCGTCCGGATCGTAGATTCCGGTGAGGACGTTGAAGAGCGACGTCTTCCCGGCGCCGTTGGGTCCGATCAGCCCGTAGATCTCGCCGTGATTGATGGTGAACGAGACGTCGGCGAGCGCCTGGACGCCGCCGAAGCGCTTGGAGATATCCTTGGCGACGAGAAGGGTGAGCGCGCCCATCAGCCGGCGGTCTTCGCGGACTCGAGCTCGCGCTTGCGCACTGCCGACGGCCAGAGCCCGGCGGGGCGGTACAGCATGATCACCACCAGGGCGATGCCGAAGACGAGCAGCCGCACCGTCTCTGCGTCGAGCAGCACGCGGCCGAAGAGCGCGTTCTGCAGCGGCTCCATCGTCGCGCGCAGGAACTCGGGCAGCAGCGTCAGCAGGATGGCGCCGAGGATCACGCCGGGAATGTTCCCCATGCCGCCCAGCACGACCATCGCCAGCACGATGATCGACTCGAACAGCCCGAAACTCTCGGGGCTCACGAATTCCTGCGTCGCCGAGAATATCCCGCCGGCAATGCCGCCGAAAGACGCCCCCATGGCGAAGGCGAGCAGCTTCACGTTGCGCGTGTTGATTCCCATCGCCTTGGCTGCAACCTCGTCCTCGCGAATCGCCTCCCACGCGCGGCCCAGGCGCGAGTTCTGCAAGCGCAGGTTGACGACGATCACCGCGATGGTGATCAGGAGCAGTATGTAGTAGTACTTCTGCGGCCCGGAGAACGCGATGCCGAGAATGCTCTGCGTGTGGGAGAAGGAGAAACCGTCGATCCGGAACGGGTCGATCAGGTTGATCCCCTGCGGTCCGCTGGTGATATTGATCGGCGCGTTCAGGTTGTTGAGGAAGATGCGGATGATCTCGCCGAAGCCGAGCGTCACGATCGCGAGATAGTCGCCGCGCAGCTTGAGCGTCGGCGCGCCGAGGAGCACGCCGAAGATGCAGGCGAGCGCCGCGCCCATCGGCAGGATCACCCAGAACGGCAGGTGGATGTCGAAGTGCGGCGAGGCGAGCAGGGCGTACATGTACGCGCCGACCGCGTAGAAGGCGATGTATCCGAGGTCGAGCAGGCCGGCGAACCCCACCACGATGTTCAGTCCCAGCGCGAGCATGATGTAGATCATCGCGAAGTTGAGGATGCGCACCCAGGTCTGGCCGACGAGCCCGGCGATGAAGGGGAGCAGCGCCAGCGCGACCGCGACGAGCGCCACTCCAGCCCAGGCTTTCGCCGGGATGGCTGTCTTGCGTCTGCGGGTCACGGATCTGCCTCCGACGTTGCCGCGCGCATGCCTATGCGCGCTCGCTTACGCGCTCGCCGAGCAGGCCGGACGGACGGAAGATGAGGACGAGGATGAGGACGAAGAAGGCAAACACGTCCTGGTAGTTGCTGCCGAAGAGGCTCACGTAGCCGTTGCTCGTCGCACACTGCTCGCGCAGCGAGTCGGAGAGCCAAGGAAAGCCGCAGATGTTCGATATGTCACCGATATACCCCGCGCCGAGAGCTTCGATGATCCCGAGCAGGACTCCGCCGAGCATGGCTCCGGCGAGATTGCCGATGCCGCCCAGCACGGCCGCCGTGAACGCCTTCAGGCCAAGGAGGAATCCCATGTAATAGTGGGCAATGCCGTAGTAGGTCATCACCATCAGTCCGGCAACAGCGGCAAGCGCCGCGCCGATCACGAAAGCAGCGGAGATCACAACGTTGATGTCGATGCCCATGAGCCCGGCGACCTGCGGGTTCTGCGCCGTGGCGCGCATGGCCATGCCCAGCCGCGTGCGCTGCACGACGAACACGAGCCCGCCCATGAGCAGCGCCGCGAGCACGACGATCAGCATTTGCAGATCGGTCATCGAGGCGCCCAGTACGTTATAGGGCTTGGGATTGAGCAGCGTGGGAAAGGTCCGGTAGTTCCGGCCCCAGATAACCAGCGCGACGTTCTGCAGGATGATCGACATGCCGATCGCCGTGATCAACGGGGCGAGCCGCGGCGCCTTGCGCAGCGGCCGGTAGGCAATCTTTTCCATCGCGTACGCGATCGCCATGCACACCGCGATCGCCACCACGAGGCCGGCCAGAATCAGAACGGCCGTGGGAAGCTCCACGTGCGCGCCGAGCAGCGACGTTATGACCGACAGCGAGACCATGGCACCGATCATCACGACTTCGCCGTGCGCGAAGTTGATGAGCCCAATGATTCCGTAGACCATCGTGTAGCCCAGCGCGACCAGCGCGTAGACGCTGCCCAGCGTCAAGCCGTTGATCAGCTGCTGCAGGAGGATATCCACGCAGTTACCCCCGTTCGACCCGGTGATCGATGCCGGCCCGATTCTCCGCCGCGCGCGTCGCTGCCGCAATCCCCGCACGCGGAGTGCTCGGCCCGGACGCAAAAACGGCGCCCCGCGGGGCGCCGTCTGCAGTCAGTTGCGGATGCTTATTTCTTCTTTTCTTCCATCTTCATCGCGGGCGCCATCGCCGGGGCTGCGGCCATAAGCGATTCGGTCTTGCCGCCCAAGTTGATCGCCATCGGAACGAGCTTGCCGTCCTTCACCTCATAGAGCGTGATGGCGCCGTTCTTGGTGTCGCCGTGCTCGTCAAACTCGATCTTGGCGGTGATGCCGTCGTAGGAGATGCTCGCGAGCGTCGGAAGGTACTTTGCCGGATCGGTCGAGTTGGCCTTCTGCATGGCCGCGATCAGCGTGTTGGCCGCGTCATAGGCGTACGGGGCGTAAACCTGTATCGGACCGTACTTGGCGGTGAACCGCGTCACGAAGTCCTTGGCGTTCGGCATCTTGTCGGGCGGGAGCCCGGCCTGCGTGCAGTACTGCCCTTCCGCCGCGCCGCCGGCGAGCTTCGGCCACTCGGTCGAGCACACGCCGTCGCCGGCGATGTACTTGGCCTTGATGCCGAGCTCCTTCATCTGCTTGACCATCGGGCCACCCTGCGCATCCATCCCGCCGTACATGATGACGTCGGGCTGCTTTGCCTTGATCTTGGTGAGAATCGCCTTGAAGTCGGTCGCCTTGTCATTGGTGTACTCGCGGGCGACGATCGTCGCACCGGCGGCCTTGGCGGCTTTCTCGGTCTCGTCGGCGAGCCCCGCGCCGTACGCGGTCTTGTCGTCTATGATCGCAATCTTCTTGGCACCCAGGGTCTCGACTGCTGCCTTGCCGATGACGCTGCCCTGCTGCACGTCGTTCGCCATCACGCGGAACACGTTCTTGAACCCTTGCAGCGTGAGCTTCGGATTCGTCGCCGACGGAGAGATCATCGGGATGCCAGCGTCGTTGTAGATCTTGGAGGCCGGAATCGACGTACCGGAGTTAAGATGCCCGACCACGCCGGAAACCTTGTCGTCGACCAGCTTCTGGGCGACGATGGTGCCCTGCTTCGGGTCCGCCTGGTCGTCCTGGGCGTCGAGCTCGAACTTGACCTTCTTGCCGTCGATCACGACGCCTTTCGCGTTCGCGTCGTCGATCGCCATCCGGGCGCCGTTCTCGTTGTCCTTGCCGAGGTGCGCCTGAGGACCTGTCGTCGGGCCGACGTGCCCGACCTTGACCACGACTTCCGGCATGGCCGGTGCCGCGGGCGCCGCGGCGGGCGCTGCAGCTTGTTTCGCGGGTTCTTCCTTGCCGCAGCCGTACGCGACGGCCAGCGCCGCGGCGACGAGCGTAAGCCCGAGCGGGCGGTTGATTCTCATGAATTTTCCTCCGAAAAGGGGGGTTGAACGGGGACAAATGCCTAACCCATAATTATTTATCCCGGGACAATGCCCTGTCAATTAGGACGCCCCGTGGCTTGTCTCTGGCCGGCCCGCGCATTGCGCTTTGTCCGCGGTGGGCGCATCTGCCTTCGGCACTTTGGCGTTTCGTCGGTTCAAGCTTGTCGCGGCCCCGCCGGGGGGCCTAAACTCGCGCATTTTTCGAATCCGGGGCTGGCGGCTGCCGCATCAAAGCTTCCGGGCGCGGCTGCGTACAACGCGGGTCCGCGCGAGGATCGTCCCCCGTAAGACGGGTGAAAATCATGGCACGAAGGTTCACCAAGCGACACTGGATCGGGCTCGTAGCCGCGCTGTGCATCGTCGGAGCTGCCGCGGCGAGCGTGGCACTGCGGGCAAGCAAGGCAGCCAAGGAGGATAAGGCTGCGCCGGTCACGCTGGAGTTCACAGCGGCCGACGTCGCCTTCGTCGAACCGAAGTCGCTGACGCGCTGGCTTCCCCTCTCCGGCACCCTCCAGCCGATCGATCAGACGACGGTCAAGGCCAAGGTTTCGGGCGAAGTCAGGCAGGTGACGGTGCGCGAAGGCGAGGCCGTAAAGGGCGGTCAGGTCATCGTGCGCTTCGACACCGCCGACCTCGAAGCGAAGCTCACCGATCGGATCGGCGCGCTCGAGTCGAGCCGCGCCCAGCTCGCGCTGGCCGAGAAGCAGCGGACGCAGAACCAGCTTCTGCTCAAGCAGAACTTCATTTCGCAGACCGCCTACGACACTGTCGAAAGCAACCTGTCGGTGACACAGGGGACGCTGAAGTCCAACGAGGCGCAAGTACAGCTCGCTCGCAACGCGCTGCGCGACGCGGTAGTGATGGCGCCGCTTTCGGGAACCGTGGCCAAGCGGCACGTGCAGCCAGGTGAGAAGGTGAGCTTCGACGCGCCGCTGGTGACCATCGTCGACTTGAGTCGGCTCGAGCTGCAGGCCATGGTGCCCGCCAACGACGTCCCGGAGCTGCGCATCGGCATGACGGTAGATCTAGCCATCGACGGCTTCGGCGAGCGCCACTTCAAAGGGACCATCGAGCGCATCAACCCGACCACTGAGGCGGGGACGCGCGCAATCCTCGTGTTCATCCACATCCCGAATCCGGATGCCGCGTTGCGCGGTGGGATGTTCGGAACCGGAAAAGTAACCCTGGACGCGGGAGCACCCGTGCCCACGCTGCCTGCCATCTCGATCCGCACCGAAGCCGGGCAGACCTTCGTCTGGACCGTCGAGGATGGAAAGCTCACGCGGCGCATCGTGACAGTGGGCCGGCGGGACGACGCGGCCGGGCGGGTTGAGATCAAGAATGCGCTGCCGGCCAAGGTGCCCGTGCTCGCCGCGCCGTTCGACAATCTCAAGGCAGGCCTGCCGGCCCTGGTACGGTCCGCAACGCCTTCCAAGTCGGCTGGCGCGACCTGACAGACTGACAGGCGCGCAGTCGCGCCGTAGCCGAGGGGGATGGTCCCATGTGGATAACTCGCGTCTCGATCAAAAACCCCGTCTTCGCCGCGATGGTCATGGTGGGCATCGTGGTGCTTGGGATCTTCTCGTATGCGCGCCTGCGCGTCGAGCAGATGCCCGACGTCACCCTCCCGTTCATGGACGTCGAGACGTCCTACCCGGGCGCCTCGCCGGAGGCCGTCGAAACCGACGTGACCAAGCCGATCGAGAACGCGGTCAACACGGTATCGGGCGTCAAGCGCATCTACTCCAATTCGCGCGAGGGGCGAAGCCAGGTGTTCGTCCAGTTCCGGATGGGCACCGACATCACGCGCGCCATCCAGGATTCGCGGGACAAGATTGCGCTCGTCCGACCCAGCTTCCCGCGCGACGTCAAGGACCCGCAGGTCGTACGCGCCGAGATCGAGGACAACCGGCCGACCGTCAAGCTCGCGGTGCTCTCGCCGACGGTCGAACTGCGCGAGCTGACCGCACTGACCGACCAGACGATCGTCAAGGTGCTGGAAAACATCCCGGGCGTCGCCCAAGTAGACGTCAACGGGCGCGTCACGCGGCAGATCCTCATCCAGGTCAAGCCGTCGGCGCTCGCTTCGCTGGGCATCAGCGTCGATCAGGTGATGACCGCGGTGCAGAACGCCAACCAAGACGTTCCTGCCGGGCGCATCACGCGCGGACACAACGATTCGATCGTTCGCGTCGAAGGCAAGATCAAGGATCCCGCGCAGTTCGCCCGCATCATCGTCATGCAGCAAGGCGGGGGCCCGGTTTACCTCTCTCAGGTGGCGGACGTCATCGACGGCGAGAAGGAGCTCGACTCGATCTCCCGCATCAATGGCCGGCCGGCGATCACGATCGACCTCCGCAAGGCGCAGGACGCGAACATCGTCGAGGTAGGCCGCGGCGTCGCCGATGGACTGGCCTCGCTCAAAGGTCGGTTGCCCCAGGACGTCGACGTGCAGCTTGTCTACTCGCAGGCCGAGCAGGTGGAACGCAGCATACAGCAGGTCAGGGCAACGATCATCGAAGGCGCGCTGCTCACCGTGCTGATCGTGTTCCTGTTCCTGCACTCGTGGCGCAGCACCATTATCACTGGGCTCACGCTGCCTATCGCGGTGATCGCGACGTTCATCGCTCTTTACGCGGCGGGCTTCACGCTCAACATGATGACGCTGATGGCGTTATCGCTCTGCATCGGGCTGCTGATCGACGACGCGATCGTCGTGCGCGAGAACATCGTGCGGCATCTGGGCATGGGCAAGAGCCATGTCGCCGCGGCGCGTGAAGGAACCGACGAGATCGGGCTCGCCGTCATGGCGACGACCTTCGCGATCGTCGCCGTGTTCGTCCCCATCGCTTTCATGAAGGGCATTGTCGGCCAGTTCTTTCTACAGTTCGGCCTCACGGTCGCGGTGGCGGTGCTGGTGTCGCTGTTCGTGAGCTTCACACTCGACCCGATGCTCTCCTCGGTGTGGCGCGATCCGCCCGGATCGCGCTTCTCCAAGGTGCCATGGCTTGGCCGCTTCATGGACCGCGTGGAAAGCGTGGTCGAGTGGGTCCACTCCGTCTACGGCAAGCTGCTCGAATGGGCGATCCGGGATACGCACCGAAGGCTCTACGTTCCGACCATCGGCGTGTGGACGGCGATACGGATCCGCAAGTGGCGCGCCCTCAAGCCGCGCTGGGTCACCATCACCAATCGCGGCATCGTGCTCTGGGCTGCGGTGCTCATATTCTTCGCGAGCTTTGCGCTGCTCCCCTTCATAGGCAAGGAATTTTCGCCGCAGGTCGACGAAAGCTTCATCTCGCTGCGCCTCAACACGCCCGTGGGCACGAGCCTGGAGTCCACCGATCTGAAGGTGCGCGAGGTGGAGGAAGTCCTCAAGCGGTTCCCCGAGATCGTTCTCGCCATGACCACGGTGGGCAGCTGGGATGGCCGCAACTACGCGCGGGTGGACCTGAAGCTGACCGAGCGCACCTCGCGCGCGCGGTCGCAAAAGGACCTCGAGCGCGAGATCCGCGCCGCGCTCAAGCCCATACCCGGTATCGAGCTCGCGCTCGGCTACGATCGGCCGGTGTGGGTCAACCTGCTCGGACCCGACCCCGACACCTTGAAGCAGCTGATTAACGAGTTCGCTGACAAGGTTGCCAAGGTTCCGGGGATCGCCGACCTGGAAGTCTCGGAGAAGGCGGCCAACCCCGCGCTCTCGATCCACCTGAACAACGACGCCGCCGCCGATCTCGGAATCACGGTGCAGCAGGTAGGTCAGACAGTGCGCCCGCTGCTCGCCGGCGAGACGGTGACCTACTGGCTCGGCCCCGACGGCCAGAATTACGAAGTGAACATCCAGCTCCCGAAGGAAGGACGTCGTCTTGCCTCCGACCTAGGCAATCTCTACATCTCCACGAACAAGCGCGGCCCCGACGGAGAGCTGCGGATGGTGCCGCTGCGCCAGGTCGCCGAGATCGTGGAGTCGACGAGCCCGCAGATCATCAAACGGCAGGACCTGCAGCGGCGCGTCGCGCTCTACGCGAATGCGGAAGGACGCCCCTCGGGCAACGTCAACGAGGACGTCAAGAAAATTGTAGAGGCGACGCAGCTTCCCCCCGGCTACCGGTTCGTCATCGCGGGACAACAGGAAGATACCGAGGAATCGCAGTCTGCGCTGTTCTCGGCGCTGGGCCTCGCGGTGATCTTCATCTACCTCGTGCTCGCCTCGCAATTCGCGAGCTTCACCCAGCCGATCGCGATCATGGCTTCGCTGCCGTTCACGCTGATCGGCGTGTTGCTCGCGCTGTTGCTGACCAACACAACGCTCAACATCTTCTCGATGATCGGCTTCGTGATGCTGATGGGTCTGGTGACCAAGAACGCCATCCTGCTGGTGGACTTCGCCAATCGGGCGCGTCGCAGCGGCGCGACGCTGCACGACGCGCTGCTTTCGGCCGGGCAGGTGCGGCTGCGGCCGATCCTCATGACGACCGCCGCGATGATCTTCGGCATGCTGCCGTTGGCACTTGGCCTCGGCGAGAGCGGCGAGACGCAGGCGCCGATGGGCCGCGCGATCATCGGCGGCGTCATCACGTCCACGCTGCTCACGCTCGTTGTCGTGCCCGTGATCTATACCTATCTTGATCGCCTCTTCGAGTGGCACAAGGCGCGGCGGGTGGCACGCGAGGCACGCCGGACGGGCACCGCCGCGGCCCCAGCGCACGGCGATTGACGTGCGATAATCCGGGCTCCGCGGGAGAGCAGGATGAACTTCGAGCAGGCACGCTTCAACATGATCGAGCAGCAGATCCGGACGTGGGACGTGCTCGATCAGAAGGTGCTCGATCTGCTGTTCCAGGTGCGACGCGAGAACTTCGTCCCCGCGACCTACCGGGCGCTCGCGTTCGCCGATCTAGAGATTCCGCTCGGCGACGACGAGTGCATGTGGACCCCGAAGATGGAAGCCAGGGTGCTGCAGGAGCTGGAGCTCGAGGCAAACGACGCCGCGCTCGAGATCGGCACCGGGAGCGGTTACCTGACGGCGCTGCTCGCGCGGAGCTGCGCCGAGGTAGTGAGCGTCGAGATCAACGCGCGGCTGTCTGGCGAGGCGAAGAAGAACCTCGCCGAAGCCGGTATCCACAACGTCCGCCTGGAGCAGGGCGATGGCGCGCGAGGCTGGCGTCAGGAGCTCTATGACGCGATCGTGCTGACGGGCTCCACGCCGGTGCTGCCCGACTCGTGGCTGGCGCAGCTCAGGCCGGGCGGTCGCCTGTTTGCAGTGGTCGGCGATGCGCCGGTGATGAGCGCGCGGCTGCTGCGCTGGACGGCGCCAGGCGCAGTGGCGGCAGAGGATCTGTTCGAGACCGTGATTACGCCGCTGCGCAACGCACCGCAGCCGCAGCGGTTCGTTTTCTGAGGCGAAAGAGCGTGGGCTGGCGCAGGAACGCGGCGCTGGCGCCGCAGCGCCGACCTGTCAAGCCAACAAGAGCGAGAGAAATGAACCAGCCTACGCTGAAGCGGACGCTTGCGACATTGCTCGGCGGGACCCTCGGTGCGATGGTCTGGTCGGCGTCCGCGGAGGACCTGCTGCAGATCTATCATGAAGCGGTGGCGAACGATCCCACGCTCGCGGCGGCCCGGGCCAACTGGGAGGCAACTCAGGAGGTCGGCCCGCAGGCGCTGGCGAACCTGCTGCCGTCGGTGAGCCTCTCCGGCGTTGCCAACCAGCAGAACTACTGGGAAAGGCTGCACAGCGACCCGAAGATCACGTTCAGTACCCGCTATCCGAACTACAACTACACGGTCTCGGCAGCACAACCCCTGTTTCGCAAGCAGAACCTCGTCGCCTACGACCAGGCGAAGCAGACGATCGGGCAGAGCGATTATGTGCTCGCATCGGCGCAGCAGGACCTCATCGTGCGCGTCTCGCAGGCCTATTTCGACGTGCTGCTCGCACAATTCACGATCGAGCTCACCGAGAGCCAGAAGGCGGCGGTGAGCGAGAATCTGGCGCAGGCGAAGCGCAATTTCGAGGTCGGCACCGCAACGATCACGGACACCAACGACGCGCAAGCCAAATACGACCAGATCGTGGCGCAAGAGCTCTCGGTGCAGAACGATCTCGACAACAAGATCGCGACGCTGCGGGCGATCATCGGGCGGGCACCAAAGGAGCTCAGGCGCGTCGGCGGCAGGTTCGAGCCGGAGCTGCCCGCCCCCAACGCGTTGGATCCCTGGGTCGAGAGGAGCCTGCACGACAATCTGCAGGTGCGCATCGCGCAGTCTAATTACGATATCGCGGTGTTGGAGGTCGATCGGCAGCGCGCCGGCCATTACCCGACCCTCGATCTGGTGGCGAGCTTCAACCAGGGCTACGCCGGCGCGTCGGCATCAACCGCCGCCACGGCGCCCCTGGCCTTCGACTCCCGGCTGGGTATCGTCGGCCTGCAGCTCAACGTGCCGCTGTATCTCGGCGGGTCGATCGAGTCGAAGGTCCGCCAGGCGGTGGCCAACCTAGAGTCGAGCCGGCAGAACCTGGAAGCGGCTCGCCGCGCGGCGCAGCTCTCGACACAGACGGCGTTCACCGGCGTGACGAGCGGGTTCGCCCAAATCAAAGCGCTCGAGCAAGCGCTCACCTCGGCGCAGGTGTCCTATGATTCGACCAAGGTCGGACTTGAGGTCGGCGTGCGCACGAACCTCGACGTGCTCAACCAGCAGCAACAGGTCTACCAGACGCGCTTCAATCTCGCGCAGGCCTACTACAACTTCGTGATCAACAGGCTCAGGCTCAAGCAGGCCGTAGGCACGCTCTCGGAAAGCGACCTCGAAGAGGTCAACCGCAACCTGCGCGGCTAGGCTTTCGGTTTCAGGGCGAGCAGGCGCGGGGCGAGCCAGCCCCACAGGCGATCGGTTGCCCCCGCATGCCGCGCGTGAAAGTCGCGCGCCGCCCGGCCCATCGCTGCGCGCACCGCATCGTCGGCAAGGAGCGAAGCAACCGCTTCGATCAGCGCCCGCGCGTCGGCTACGCGCCGCGCGGCGCCCGCCTCGGTCGCGCCGGCGCTCGCATCGGCGAAGTTGAAGGTGTGCGGTCCGATAAGGACGGGAGTGCCCACGGCGAGCGCCTCGATGAAATTCTGCCCGCCCAGAGGCAGAAGGCTGCCGCCGACGAACGCAAGATCCGCCGCAGCGTAGTACGCGGGCATTTCTCCCATCGAATCGCCGAGAACGACCGCGACATCGGGGCTCGCCGTGCGGTCAGCATCGCTGCGGCGGATGAAAGGGATGCTTCGAGCCTGAAGGAGCTCCGCGACGGCAGCAAAGCGCTGCGGATGTCGCGGCACGATGACGAGAAGCGTGTCGCTGGCCAGCGGCCGCCGCGCGAGCGCGTCGAGGATGAGCGCCTCCTCACCTTCACGGGTGCTGCCGGCCACCCAGATCCTGCGACCCGCGCCGAGGCGAAGCCGCAGTGCCGCGGCGCGTTGGGCGGTGTCGTGCGGAACGGTCACGTCGAACTTGAGATTGCCCGTCACGAGCGGCGTCGGCGCGCCAAGCGCGGACAGGCGCCCGGCGTCGGCTTCCGACTGTGCGGCCACTCCCGCGAGCGCGCCGAGCATCGGTCGCGTGATCGCGGTAAATCGCGCGTAGCGGCTCGCCGACCGCTGCGAGAGTCGCGCATTGATGAGATAGAGGGCAACGCCGCACGATCGTCCTTCGGCGATCAGGTTGGGCCATAGCTCGGTTTCGAGCAGGAACCCGGCGAGGGGCTTGAAGCGCCGGTAAAACGCGCGCACTGCAAAGGGCAAATCGTAAGGCAGCCAGACTTGCGTCACCTCGCCGCCGAAGAGCGCCTGCCCGGCCTCTCGTCCCGTCGCGGTCATGTGCGTCATCACGATGGTGGCTCCACAGTGCGCGCCGCGCAGGCGTTGCACCAGCGGAGCGGCAGCGCGGGTCTCGCCGACCGATACTGCGTGCACCCAGAATACAGGGCCGGAAGCGGGCACGTCTCGGAGCGCATAGCGGCCGAAGCGCTCGCCGATGTGCATGCGATAACCCGGCTCGCGGCGCCCCCGCCACCATAGGCGCAGCGGCAGCCACGGCAGCACGGCGCAACCGAGCAGCGTGTATAGCGAACGCGCCAGACTCATCTCGCCACCGCCCGCCGGCCTTGGAGGAGATTGATCGCGGCGACGACTTCCGCGAGCGCGGGCACGTGGCTCACGCTGCCGAGGTCGCGCGCGTGAGTTCCCAAGCGCGCCACGCCGGCGAGACGCGAGTCGGTCGCGACGAACAGGGCGATCGTCGGCGCCGAAAGGGCTGCCGCCAGATGCGTAAGCCCCGTGTCGACGCCGACAACCACCGCTGCGCGGGCCAGCAGCGCAGCGAGCTCGGGCAGCTCGAGCCGGCCGGGGACGATTGCATTGGACGAGCCCGCGGCGAGCCGCTCGCTGCGTGCGGCCTCGGCGGGGGTTCCCCATGGCAGCACGACCGACAGCTGGCGCCCGCTCAGATGCTCCAGCAGTCCGCGCCAGTCCGCCTCGGGCCAAAGCTTGTCGGGGCGGCTCGTTGCATGCACGAATACCGCGTATGGCCCCGGCGGAGGATCGCGCAAGCCAGGCGTACGCAACTCGACGTGCGGCGGCCCCGCAGGTGCATAGCCGAGTGCCATGCCGGCGAGCTGCCGGCAGCGGTCGATCAGGTGCTGCTGCGGGTTGATGCGATAGCGGTGCCGATAGAAGAGTGTGGCCGCCGGCTCGCGCACGCTCGCGCGATCCGGACCGTGCACCGGCCCGCGCGCGAACCATGCGATCAGGGCTCCCTTCACCTGCTCCTGAAGGTCGATCACGGCGTCGTAGCGCTCGTGCGCGAGCTCGCGGCGGAAGGCGCGCATCTCCCCCCAGGTCGAGCGCGCGAGCGCGCCTCGCCGCCAGCGTCTGAGCGCGATGGCGATGACGCGCCGTACGCCGCGGGTCATGCCCACCAGATCGGTGAACGGCTCTTCGACGACCCAGTCGATCTCGACGCCCGGGCGATGCCGATGCAGATCGTGGACGATCGGCAGTGCATGCACGATGTCGCCGAGGGACGACGGGCGCACGATGAGTATGCGATTCATCGCACGCTCACGATGCCGACGAGTGATTCGCAAACCCCGCAAGCGGTCGATGGCGGTGGCTCGCAGGCACGTTTGCACGTAGAATGGCAGCGCCTGCCAGGCGCCGCAGAGGAGTAAGAACGATTGCCGCGCGCGCTGCCACGTCTGACGCGATGTCCGAGACGCTCCCCCCGCTTCCGCTGACCCTCGTGGTGATCACCCGCGATGCAGGCGCGCAACTCCATGACTGCCTGGCCTCGGTGGGTTTCGCGGCGGAGAAGATCGTCGTGGATTCGGGCAGCCGCGATGATACCGTAGAAATCGCGCGCCGCATGGGCGCGCGCGTGTTGAGCCACGAATGGCTCGGCTTCGGAGCGCAGAAGAATTTCGCGGTCGCGCAGGCGACGCACGACTGGGTGCTTTGCCTCGATGCCGACGAGCAGGTGTCGTCCGTCCTCGAGAGATCGCTGCGCGCGGCGCTGCTCCGGCCCGAGCACGGCGCCTATGCGATGGCCCGACGCAATCGATTCCTCGGCCGCTGGCTCGCCCACGGCGAAGGCTACCCCGACTGGAGCGTGCGCCTGTTCGACCGGCGACGCGCGCGCTGGAGCGACGACGCCGTGCACGAGCACGTTCTCGCCGACGGCAGCATCGGCCGCCTCGAGGGCGATCTGCTGCATGCTTCGGGCGAGTCTCTCGATGCCTATCTCGCCAAGCAGAATCGCTACACGTCACTGCAGGCCGAAGCGATGTATGCGCGCGGCGAGCGCTCTTCCATTGTCCGGCTTGTCTTCTCGCCGCTGCTTCGCTTCGCGCGTTTCTATCTTCTGCGCGCCGGCTTCCTCGACGGGGCGGCCGGTTTCACCCACATCGCGATCGGCTGCTTCAACAGCTTCTGCAAGTACGCAAAGCTGCGCGCGCTCGAGCAGGCGCAGCGCGTGCGCTGAGCGATGAAGGTCCTGGTTACCGGTGCGGCAGGCTTCATCGGCATGCATCTCGCCGAGCGGCTCAAGCGCGATGGCATGCAAGTGCTCGGCGTCGACGATTTCGATCCGTACTACGACGTCGGGCTCAAGCGAGCCCGGGTGGCCCGCCTCGCCGCCGCCGGGGTGGCTTGCGATGATGTGGATCTCGCCGACCCTGCCGCCGCATTGGCCGTACTTCGCAACGGCCGATTCACGCATGTCGCACACCTCGCAGCGCAGCCGGGTGTGCGCTACTCGCTGGCGAATCCGGGCGCTTACCTGCGCAACAACATCGAAGCCTTCGGCGCAGTGCTGGAGGGTTGCCGCCATACGGGGGTGAGCCACCTCGTTTACGCTTCGAGCTCGAGCGTCTATGGAGCGAACCACACGCTGCCCTTCTCCGAGGAGCAGCGCGTCGACCGCCCGGTGAGTCTGTACGCGGCCACGAAGTTATCCAACGAGCTGATGGCCCATAGCTACAGCCATCTCTTCCGGCTGCCGTCGACGGGCCTGCGCTTCTTCACAGTCTACGGTCCGTGGGGCCGGCCGGACATGGCGCCCATGCTCTTCGCACGCGCGATCCTGGCTGGCGAACCGATCAGCGTCTTCAACCACGGCCGGATGAGTCGTGACTTCACCTACGTTGACGACATCGTCGAAGGCGTCGTGCGCGTTCTGCAGCGTACGCCGCCCGCGGATCCGCTCAGCGGCGCGCCGTACGCGATCTACAACATCGGCAATCATCAGGCTGTCGATCTCGAGGCTTTCATCGCAGAGATGGAGCGACTGCTCGGCCGCAAGGCGATCAAGCGCTATCTGCCGCTGCAGTCCGGCGACGTGCCGGAGACTTACGCCTCGATCGAGCGTCTCGCCGCGGCGACCGGGTTCGCGCCGGTGACGCCGCTCGCCGTTGGTCTCGCCCGCTTCGTAGCCTGGTACCGCGAGTATTACGGCGCCAGTACGACCTCGGTCACGTGATAGAATTCGCGCCCTTCGAGAAGACCCGTTGACGATCCGCAGAGATCCGCGATGCTCCTGGTGACTGGCGGGGCCGGTTTTATCGGCGCCAACTTCATTCTCGACTGGTTCGCTTCGAGCGACGAGCCCATCGTAAACCTCGACAAGCTGACGTATGCGGGGAACCTGGGCAACCTCGTCGCGTTGAAGGACGATCGACGTCACCTATTCGTCCGTGGCGACATCGGCGACGGCGAGACGGTCCGCGCTCTGCTCGAGCAGCACCGTCCGCGAGCCGTGATCAACTTCGCGGCGGAGAGCCACGTCGATCGCTCGATACACGGTCCCGCGGAGTTCATCACGACCAACGTGCAGGGGACGTTCGGGTTGCTCGAAGCCGTTCGCTCGCACTGGAATGGGCTGCGCGAGCCTGAGCAGTCGCGCTTTCGCTTCCTGCACATCTCGACCGACGAGGTCTACGGATCGCTTTCCCCAACCGACCGGCCGTTCACCGAATCGAGCGCGTACGCGCCGAACAGCCCCTACGCGGCATCGAAGGCCGCAGCCGACCACCTCATGCGCGCGTACCACCACACCTACGGCTTGCCGACGCTGACCACCAACTGCTCGAACAACTATGGGCCGCGGCAGTTTCCGGAAAAGCTCATCCCGCTCATGATCCACCACGCGCTGACGGGCAAGCCGCTCCCGGTCTACGGTGACGGCAGGAACATTCGCGACTGGCTCTACGTCAGCGATCATTGCGCTGCAGTCCGCGCAGTGCTCGAGCGCGGGTCCCCGGGAGAGAGCTACAACGTCGGCGGGAACGCCGAGACCGCGAACATCGACATCGTGCGGATGCTCTGTCGCGTCCTGGCCAGCTTCAGGCCGGGCCGCGAGTACGAAGCGCAGATCACGTTCGTCAAAGATCGTCCGGGGCACGATCGCCGCTACGCAATCGACGCCTCGAAGATCAGCCGCGAGCTAGGGTGGAAGCCGGGCGAGAGCCTGGAGTCCGGACTGACCCGCACTGTGCGCTGGTATCTCGACAACGAAGCATGGCTCGCCGCAGTGACCAGCCGGGAATACCAGAAGTGGATATCGCTTCATTACGCCGACGCGGCAACGGCGGGTGCCGCATGAGGAAGGCGATGCGCGGAGCGAAGAGCCGCCTGCGGTCCGAGGCGGAGCGAGAGGCCCCGCGATGAGCGTGCCGCGCAAGGGGATCATTCTGGCGGGCGGGTCGGGGACGCGGCTGCACCCGGTAACGCAGGTGGTCTCGAAGCAGCTCCTGCCCGTGTACGACAAGCCGATGATCTACTACCCGCTCTCGACTCTGATGCTCGCGGGTGTGCGCGATATCCTGCTCATCTCCACGCCCGAGGACACACCGCGCTTCGCGCAGCTGCTCGGCGACGGAGCCCGCTGGGGCATCCGGCTCTCCTATGCGGTGCAACCTGCGCCGGAAGGACTGGCGCACGCGTTCATCATCGGCCGCTCATTCGTCGGCCAGGCGGACTCGGTGCTCGTTCTGGGCGACAACATCTTCTACGGGCACGATCTCCAGCCGCTCCTGCGGCGCGCGATGGAGCGTCCGAACGGAGCGACCGTTTTCGCCTACCCGGTCGCCGATCCCGAGCGCTACGGCGTCGTCGAGTTCGACTCGCGCGGCAAGGTGATGAGCTTGGAGGAGAAGCCTGCCCAGCCAAAATCTCGCTACGCGGTCACAGGCCTGTACTTCTACGACAACCGCGTTCTGGAAATCGCTGCGGGGCTGAAGCCTTCGGGACGCGGCGAGCTCGAGATCACTGATGTCAATCGGGCGTATCTCGCCAGCGGTACGCTCGCGGTCGAGGTAATGGGGCGCGGGATGGCGTGGCTCGATACCGGCACCCACGAGTCGTTGCTCGAGGCGGCGCAATACATTGAAACCATCGAACGCCGTCAGGGACTCAAGATAGCGTGCCCGGAGGAAATCGCCTACCGGTTGGGCTATATCGATGCCGCGGCGCTGGAGAAACTGGGCCAGGCGATGGCGAAGAACGCCTATGGGCGCTACCTGCTCGGGGTCTTGCGCGAGCCCGTCATCCGGTGAGGCGAAGTGAGGGTAGTTCCGACCACCCTGCCCGACGTCCTGCTGATCGAGCCCTCTGTCTTCGGCGACCAGCGCGGGTTTTTCTTCGAGAGCTGGAACCGCCGCGCGTTCGGCGAAGCCGGCGTGGAGGCCGAATTCGTGCAGGACAATCACTCGCGGTCCGTACACAACGTGCTGCGCGGCCTGCACTATCAGATCGAGCACGCGCAGGGGAAGCTCGTACGGGTATGCGCGGGTACGGTTTTCGATGTCGCCATAGACATCCGCCGCAGCTCGCCCACCTTCGGCCGCTGGGTGGGGATGGAGCTTTCGGCCGAGAATAGGCGCATGCTCTGGATCCCGCCCGGCTTCGCCCACGGCTTCCTCGTGATGTCCGACAGCGCGGAGTTCCTGTACAAGACGACGGACTACTGGTACCCCGAACACGAGCGCACGCTGCTTTGGAACGATCCGGCGCTCGCAATCGAATGGCCGCTCGACGGGCCGCCGACTGTCGCGGCGAAGGACGCCGCCGGTCGGCCACTCGCATCGGCCGATCTCTACCCGTAGGCCGATGGCGCGGCCGACGATCCTCGTCACCGGCGCGCAGGGGCAGCTCGGATTTGAACTCGCACGACTGCTCCCGGCGCACGGCGAAGTCACGGCGGTCGACCGCGCCCAGCTCGAGCTAGGCGATCCCGACGCGATCCGGAGCCTGCTGCGCGCGCTGCGGCCGCAATTGATCGTCAACGCGGCCGCCTACACTGCGGTCGATCAGGCCGAGGACGAACCCGAAGCAGCGGAAGCGATCAATGCGCGGGCGCCCGGAGTCATCGCCGAGGAGGCGAAGCGACTCGGCGCACTGCTTGTCCACTATTCCACCGACTACGTCTTCGACGGGACCGCGTCGGTTCCTTATCCGGAGAATGCAACGCCGAATCCAGTCAACGCCTACGGGCGCAGCAAGTGGCTGGGGGAGCAGGCGGTGCTCGCGAGCGGTGCCGCGAGTCTCGTCCTGCGCACGAGCTGGGTGTACGGTCTCCGGGGACGAAATTTTTTGCTGACGATTCGCCGCCTCGCCGTGCAAAACCACGAGCTAAGGATCGTCGCCGATCAGTTCGGTGTTCCGAACTGGAGCCGCGCAGTGGCGCAGGCCACGAGCGCGCTCGTCGCGCTCGGGCTCGACTCGCTGGTCGAGCGCGCCGGGATCTATCATCTGAGCGCGCGAGGCAGCACGAGCTGGTTCGGGTTCGCGCAGGCCATCGTCGGCCCGGTCGACAAGCCACGCGTCGTCCCGATCAAGACTTCCGAATACCCGACCCCGGCGCGCCGCCCAGCCTATGCCGTACTCGCGACCAAAAAGCTTGAGCAGGTGTTCGGGCTGTCGCTCGAGCACTGGCGCGAGGCACTTTCCCAGTGCCTCGCGAGTGAGAACCCGGGCTAGGTCAATGCAGCCCGGCGGCGTACTCGGCCACCGCGCGCATCTCCTGATCGCTCATCCTGCCCGCGACCTGGGCCATGATTCGCCCGTTGAGATCTTTGCCTTCCTTATCCATTCCGCGCTCACCGGTCTTGAATGCCCTTAGCTGCGCGTAGGTGTAGTCGGCGTATTGCCCGGAAAGGCGCGGATAGCGCGAGGGAATGCCGACGCCCGTTGGTGTGTGGCACCCGGCGCACGCAGGCACGCCGGTGGCAGTGTTTCCTCCGCGGTAGAGCTTTTGTCCTGCAGCGACGAGCGCCGGGTCGTGCGCAGCCCCCGCCTTGGGCACCTGCTGTGAGAAGTACACGCCGAGCGCACGCATGTCTTCCGGAGAAAGGCCTGCCGCCATTCCCGCCATCACAGGATTGCTGCGTACGCCGCTTTTGAAGTGACTGAGCTGCAGCGTAAGATACTCGGCCTGCTGAGCAGCCAGATTGGGGTTCGCAGGGGTCGGACTGTTACCGTCCGTTCCGTGGCAGGCGGCGCACACCGAGTTGACTATCTGACCGGCTTTGGCGAGGTCGGGCTTGCCGCCCGGCGCCTGGGCCCAGGCGAGCCCTACAGAGCAGACAATGCTCCAGATCGTGGCCAGCAACAGCGCAATTCGCATTCCCCGACTCCCTGAACCCGCCCTGAAGGGTTGTTTTCCATTCGCGACGCGCTCGTGCTGATCCCACGAGCGCCGAAACAGGCTGTGCATTCTACCGAAAACGCGCGTCTGGGCGCAGGTGAGCCCAAGGCGCCTGGCGACTCGCTCTCCGGGCGGGCCCGCCCATTTGCAGGCGCGGTCTTTCTCACCACCGTCGCAGACTTAGTGCAACTTCCGGGCGGGGGCGCGCCGGAAGTCGCCTTTGCGGGACGGTCCAACGCAGGCAAATCCTCGGCGATCAATGCGCTGGTCGGGCGGGCAGGTCTGGCCCGCGTGAGTCGCACGCCCGGCCGAACCCAGCATTTGAACTTTTTTCAATTGCCCGGCGGGGCGCTGCTCGTGGACCTCCCGGGCTACGGTTACGCGGCAGCGTCAGAGCAGGCGCGGAGGAAGTGGGCGCAGCTTGTGACGCGGTATCTGTCTGCGCGCCCATCGCTCGTCGGACTCGTCCTCATCGCGGATAGCCGGCACCCACTTACACGGCTCGATCATCAGCTGCTGGACTGGTTTCTCCCGTCGAATCTCCCTGTGCATATTTTACTGACCAAGGCGGACAAATTGATTGCACGGGAGCGAGCGCTCGCCCTCGATCGCGCCCGTGAAGCGCTCGCTCGCGTCCATTCGGATCGCACGCAGCAGCTCTCAGCGCAACTCTTCTCTTCTTCGCATCGATGGGGAGTCGCCGAGGCAACGGAGGCGATCGGCGCGTGGCTCGCTCGCATTCCGTTGCGACGACACAAAAAGAAAGGCCCCGGCATCAAGGGGAGTGACACGGGGCCGAAAACGCCCTGCGATCGGTGAAGACTCACAACCGTAGGGCACCCGCTCAGGGAGGAAAGCGGGAGACGTTACAACCGTCCGTTGATGAGACCGGGCTCCGTACGCGGAGTTCCACGGATCGATGAAATCGCTTCGCTCGGTCGAGCGCGCGGGTATGTTCGACGCTGGAATGGGAAGCTTGCTGCGAGGCGCGCGCACGGGCTAGGATGCGAGTTGTCCATGCGCTTCACAGGGAAATTCCCGGAGCGGCGGCCGCGCCGCATGCGCCGCGACGCCTTTTCGCGGCGGCTGATGCGCGAGCATCGCGTCGATGCGGCAGACCTGATCCTTCCAGTCTTCGTTCAGAGTGGCAAGAAGCAGGCGAAGGCGGTGTCTTCGCTGCCCGGCGTGTCACGCAAGAGCGTCGACCTGCTGTTCGAGGATGCGGAGCGCTGCGTCGAGCTCGGCGTCCCCGCGATGGCCTTGTTTCCGGTGATCCCGGCAGAGTCCAAGTCGCTCGATGCTGCGGAGGCCTGGAACCCGAAAGGCCTCGTACCACGCACCGTGCGGGCCCTCAAGGAGCGCTTTCCTGCGCTCGGCATCATCACGGACGTCGCGTTGGATCCTTATACGAGTCACGGGCAGGACGGGCTCCTCGACGATACCGGCTACGTCGCCAACGATCTGACGGTGGAGGCGCTTACGCGCCAGGCGTTGTCGCATGCGCAGGCGGGCGCCGACATCGTCGCGCCCTCGGACATGATGGACGGACGCGTAGGCGCGCTGCGCGCCGCGCTGGATCGAGACGGCTTCGAGAGGACGCGCATCCTAGCCTACTCAGCGAAATACGCGTCGAACTTCTACGGGCCATTTCGTGACGCGGTTGGATCGGCGACGAACCTCGCCGGCGGCGACAAATACACTTACCAGATGGACCCGGGCAACTCGGACGAGGCGCTGTGGGAGGTTTACCTCGATTTGCAGGAAGGCGCCGACATGGTGATGGTGAAGCCGGGGCTGCCGTACCTCGATATCGTTCGCCGCGTGAAGGAAAGCTTCGGCGTGCCCACCGCCGTATACCAGGTGAGCGGCGAGTACGCGATGGTCAAGGCGGCGGCGCAGCGCGGCTGGCTCGACGAGCGAGCCTGCGTCATGGAAACATTGCTTGCATTCAAGCGCGCCGGAGCCGACGCGATTCTCACTTACTTTGCGCTCGCCGCAGCGGCGTGGCTGCGTGCTTGAGCCGGCCTAGCGCTCCACCTGCGGAGCGAGAAGGCTGCGCAGCTGTGCCAGATTGAGGCGATCCTCGCCCGCGACGGCTCGCTCCCGCCGCGGACGGTTTCGTCTCTCCGCGGGCGACATGATCAGGAGGCGCAGCTCCGCCTGTGGATTCTCGACGCGTAGCTGGACCGGCATCGCCGGGCGGCCCGGCGCAGGGCCGTACTCGATCCCGGCGTTGATCAGGGCGAGTTCCACTGCTTTTGCGTCCTCGGCCTCGAGCTCAAGAAGAATGGGACTGTGTGCCGTTGCCCAGCCTGCCGCCACGGCGCCGGTCAGCACCGGCTTCCAGTCCAAGAGCCGTTCCATCCATCGCAGGGCTTCGAGTCTCTGGGCCCGCAGTCGGGCGGGCTGCTCATCGTGCCGGAAGAGACTGTTGTAATCGCGCAACGCTTGCTCCACCTCTTCGTTGTCCGGGAGGGGCTCGCGGCCGGGCAGGCCCAGTTCGCGGCAGGCCTTGCGCTTGGCGGCGTTCCAGTCGGTCAGGCCATGCTCGGCGATGAGCTTGGCGGTAAGCTGGGCGATGCGGGAGCGGTTACGTCGGTAGCGTTCGGGGGCAGGGCGATCCACGGCTCGTCAAAAGAGCTGGTTGCGAATCTCGCCGGATGGGCGGGTGGCTCCGGGCGCGAGGGCGTCTTCGCTGCGGCCCGGCGGGAACTCGGAATAGAAGAACTCCGGGATACCGCCCCGATCTTCCGGGACCCGCAGACCGGTCTCAGGGTCGATCCGGGCGACCTGAATACCGTCGGGCTGCTCCAGCGGCTGCTCGGGCACGCCCTTGAGCGCTTTCCCCATGAAGCCCATCCATATCGGCAGGGCAGCTACCGCGCCGGTCTCGCCGGAACCGAGCGATCTCGGCTGATCGAAGCCGATCCACGCGATCGTGACGATCGATGCGTTGAAGCCGCAGAACCAGGCGTCCACGTTGTCGTTGGTCGTGCCCGTCTTACCCGCCAGATCCTGGCGGCCCAGCTGCATCGCCCGCACCGCGGTACCGCCGCGCACCACGTCGCGCATCATCGTCGTCATGATGAACGCGTTGCGGGTATCGATCACGCGCTCGGCGCCGTGCTCGGCAGTCGGCGGTTCGGCCTGGGACAGCGTATTGCCCTTCGCGTCTAGGACGCGATCGATCAGGAAAGGCGTGACCCGGTAGCCGCCGTTGGCAAAGATCGCGTAGGCACCAAGCATCTGGAGTGGCGTTGCCGCGCCGGCGCCCAGGGCCATCGGCAGGTAGGGGGGGTGCAGCTTCGGGTCGAAACCAAAGCGCGTGATGTAATCCTGCGCGTATTGCGGGCCGATCGCCTGCATCACGCGGACAGTGACCAGGTTCTTGGATTTCATCAGCGCGGTGCGCAGCCGCATCCTGCCCTCGAACTTGCCGTCGTAGTTCCTGGGCTCCCACGGGTCGCTACCCGTCTGCGATGCGTCGAAGTAGAGCGGTGCATCGTTCACCACCGTGGCCGGACTGAAGCCCTTCTCGAGAGCGGCGGAGTAGATGAAAGGCTTGAAGCTCGATCCCGGCTGCCGGAAAGCTTGAGTGACATGGTTGAACTTGCTTCGGTCGAAATCGAAGCCGCCGACCAACGCCAGGATGGCACCGTCGGAGGGCCGTGCCGAGACGAGGGCTGACTCGACCTGCGGGAGCTGAGCGATTTGCCAGCGCCCTCGATCGTCGCGACTGACGCGAATGACCGCCCCGCGCCGAATGCGGCTAGCGGCGGGCGTCTTCTCCTGCAACGCGCGAGCGGCGAAGCGCAGACCGTCGCCGGTGATCTCGATCGTCTCGCCATCGCTGCGCATCGCCTTTACCGCGCTTACCGTCGCGTCCAGGACGATCGCCGGGTCGAGATTGTCGCTATCGGACACGTCGGAGAAAGCCCGGTCGAGTGCCTGGTCGAGCTCGGCCTGGTCTGACGGGAGGCTCACGAAACCCTCGGGCCCCCGATAGCCATGCCGACGATCGTACTCAATAACCCCTCGCCGCACTGCAGCATAAGCTGCGTCCTGGTAGGCCTTCCGGATCGTCGTGAAGACAGTGAGGCCACGGCTGTAGGATTCCTCGCCATAGGCGTCAAAGATAGCCTGGCGAACCATCTCGGCGACGGAGTCGGCGTGGGCCGTGGTGTCGCGAAGGGTCTGGCGCACGACCAGCGCGGTGTCCTCCGCCTGCTTGAGCTGTGCCTCCGTGATAAAGCGCAGATCTCGCATTCGATGGAGCACATAGAGCTGCCTGAGGCGCGCCCGCTTTGGGTTCGCAACCGGGTTGTACGCCGAGGGCGCCTTCGGCAGGCCTGCCAGCATCGCAGCCTCGGCGACGTCGATCTGCGCGAGCGGCTTGCCGAAGTAGATCTGCGATGCTGCCGCGAAGCCGTAGGCACGCTGCCCGAGGAAGATCTGGTTCACATAGAGCTCCAGGATCTCGTCCTTGGACAGGTTGGCTTCGATCTTGTAGGCGAGCAGTACCTCGCGCAGTTTACGGGTGAGCGTCTTCTCTCGAGTCAGGAAGAAGTTTCTCGCGACCTGCATGGTGATCGTCCCGGCCCCCTGCTGAGCACCGCTCGCGACATTGGTCAGCGCCGCGCGGAGGACGGAAATGTAGTCAACCCCACCATGCTGATAGAACCGCTCATCCTCGGCGGCGAGGATGGCCTGACGCATGACTTCGGGCACATCGCGGATCTTGACGATCGCTCGGCGTTCTTCTCCAAATTCGCCAAGCAGCTCGCCCTCGGCCGAAAGGATGCGAAGAGGGATCTTCGGTTGGTAATCAGTCAGGACGTCCAGGGGGGGCAAAGTGGGATAAAGCAGCGCAAAAACAAAGGCCACCAGCAGGGCCCCGACAAGCGCCAGCCCAAATAAGACGGACCCCAGATAGATAAGCCACCGCTTTAGCATGGGTGAATGAAACTTACCGGGGGGTGGGGCGGGACTCGCAATTATATGCAGGGTTAGAGGCCAAAATAAACTTGAAAAAAAGAAATTGCCAAGGTTTATACTTGCTGCTAGCATTTAATGTAGTTTATATGTATTACGCCTAACCTTCCCATGCTGAAGGAAAAACTCGGTTCGGCTTTTTCTTTCTTGCAAACGACCGCGCCGCCCCTGATCGGCGTGGACATCAGTTCGTCCGCGTTGAAGCTGGTTGAGCTCTCGGAGGGTGGAAAAGGCGTCTATCGCCTTGAGCGCTACGCGATCGAGCCGCTGCCCAAGGACGTAGTGACCGACGGCAACATCGCCAACCTCGACCAGGTGAGCGACGCGCTTCGTAGAGCTTACAAACGACTGGGCAGCCGCAACCGCAGCGTCGCCTTGGCGCTGCCGGCCGCCATGGTGATCACCAAGAAGATCATCGTCCCTGCGGGGCAGACCGAGGAGGAGCTCGAGCTGCAGGTGGAAGCCGAAGCCAATCAGTACATCCCGTTCGCGCTCGACGAGGTCAACCTGGACTTCCAGATCCTCGGACCGGCGCCGAACAACCCCGACGAAGTCGAGGTTCTGATCGCCGCATCGCGCAAGGAAAAGGTCGAGGACCGGGTCGCCATCGTCGAAGCGGCCGGCCTGAAGCCACGAGTGATGGACGTGGAATCCTACGCGACCGAGGAGATCTTCCAGATGATCGCGCCCTCGCTGCCGGCGAACGGGCGCGACCAGAACATCGCCTTGGTCGACATCGGCGCACACGTTATGCACTTCTACGTCCTGCGCAACAACCAGATCCTCTTCTCCCGCGATCAGGCCTTCGGCGGCAACCAGTTGACGCATGAGATCCAGAGGGCGTTCAACCTCTCGCCGGAGGAGGCTGAATCCGCCAAGCGCAACGCCGGGTTGCCAGAGAATTATGACGCCGACGTGCTGCAGCCGTTCATGGAAACGCTTGCGCTCGAGATCACGCGGGCGCTGCAATTCTTCTTCACATCCACCTCTTACAGCCAGGTCGATCAGATCGTGCTTGCAGGAGGCTGCGCGTTGCTGCCCGGTCTCGACGAACTTGTGGGCAAGCGCGCCGGCGTGAATACGATGGTGGCCAACCCGTTTGCGAACATGGGCGTGTCGGACCGGATCCGGCCCCGGCAGCTGGCGACAGATGCCCCGCTGCTGTTGATCGCCTGCGGGCTCGCCATGCGGAGCTTCGACTGACATGGTCCGCATCAATCTCCTACCGCACCGCGAACAGAAACGCCAAGCGCGCCAGCGCCAGTTTATCTCGCTGGCGATCGGTCTGGCGATCCTCGGCATTGCCGTCGTCGGCCTCGGTCACATTTTGATTGCGGCGCGAATCGAGAACCAGAACAGCCGCAACGCCTTGCTCAAAAGCGAGATTGCCAAGCTTGACGACCAGATCAAGGAAATCGACCGCCTGCGCGACCAGACGCAGGCGCTCCTCGCCCGGAAGCAGGTCGTCGAGACGCTACAGGCCAACCGAACCGAGGCCGTGCATCTGCTCGATCAGCTGGTGCGGCAGCTCCCCGACGGACTGTACCTCAAGTCGGTGCGGCAGAACGGCACCCGCGTGACGCTTACCGGATACGCCCAGTCGAATGCTCGGGTGTCCACGCTGATGCGCAACATCGAAAGCTCGCCGTGGCTGAGCTCGCCTGAGCTGGTAGAGATCAAGTCGGTCGCGGTCGACAAGCAGAAAGTCAACGAATTCACGCTCGTGCTGCAGGTGAAGCGCGCATTACCGGCCCTGGACGCCAAACCGGCAGCAGCCCCGCCCGCCAAGGGCGGCGCCCCGGCGGCGCCCGCGAAGGGAGGCAAGGCATGACGCTCGACGACCTCCGCCGGCTGAACATTCGCGAGGCCGGCAACTGGCCCCTCCTGCCGAAGGTGCTGATCCTGGGGTTGATCTTCGTAGCGATCGTTGCCGCCGGCGGGTTCTTCGACTGGCGCGACCAGCTCGATGCGCTCGATCGAGCGCAGGCCACTGAGGCCAAGCTCAAGAGTGACTATGCGACAAAAAAGGCCCGCGCGGTCAACCTGGAACTCTACGTCCAACAGCTCAAAGAGATCGAGCAGTCCTTCGGCGCGTTGCTCAAGCAGCTGCCGAACAAGTCCGAGATGGATGCGCTGCTCACCGACATCAACCAGGCCGGGCTCGGCCGCGGACTGCAGTTCGAGCTCTTCCGGCCCGCTACCCAGGAGCGCATGGCGGACTTCTACGCCGAGCTTCCGATCAACGTGAAGGTGACGGGGAACTACCACGACATGGGGGCGTTCGCGAGCGACGTCGCGCAGCTGCCCCGCATCGTAACGCTCAACGATCTCAACATCGTCAACGACAAGGGCACACTGACGATGGACGCGGTGGCAAAGACGTTCCGCTACCTCGACGAGGACGAGGTCGCCAAGCAGAAGCGCCTCGCCAAGGACAAGGACAAGGGCAAGGCGAAGAAATGAAACGAGCGATCGGCTATGCGAGCGTCGCCGTGCTTCTCGCCGCCTGCGGTGGAGAGAGCCACCAGGATCTTCGTGCCTGGATGCAGGAGCAGGGCAAGGGCGTCAGGGGAAAACTTGACCCGCTGCCGCAGATCAAGCCGTACGAGCCTTTCACCTACAACGCATTCGACCTGCCGGACCCGTTCAAGCCGCGCAAGATCGAGCCCGTAAAGAGCGGCGGCAGCCTGGCGCCGGACCTCAACCGGCGCAAGGAGCCCCTGGAGGCATTTCCGCTCGAATCGCTGCAGATGGTCGGCACGCTGCAGCGCGGGCGCACGACCTTCGCGCTCGTGCGCACGACGGACAAGGACATCTACCAGGTGCGTGTCGGGAACTATCTGGGACAGAACTTCGGAGTCGTAATCGGCATATCGGATAACGAGATTCGCCTCAAGGAGCTGGTGCAGGACGGCAGCGGAGACTGGACCGAGCGATCGAGCGCCCTCCAGCTCGCCGAGGCAGCGGATCAGAGACAGGAGCGACGAAGATGAGCGCCTTGCCAGGGAGAGAACAAAAGCTGGAGCGCGGACGAATGTGGGAATGGGCGGCCACCGCGCTGATCGCACTGGCAGCCCTCGCGGCTAACCCCGCAGCGGGGCAAGGTGCCAACAGCATCGATGCGCTGAGCGTCTCCAAGGCGAGTTCGGGACGCACGATCGTCAAGTTCACGCTCAAGACGCCGCTGGCGAACCCGCCGGCAGGTTTCACGATCACCGATCCGCCGCGGATCGCGCTCGACTTCCCGGACACGGCGAACGGCCTCGGCCGCTCGACCCAGGAAGTCGGCGATCCGTCGCTGCGCAGTGTGAACGTCGTGCAGGCGGGGGGCCGCACCCGCGTGGTGTTCAACCTCAACAAGCCCCAGTCCTACGAAACTCAAGTTGAAGGCAACGTCGTGTACGTGACCCTCACCGAGCAGGGAAGCGCGGCGACGCAAGGACCGGTGGTTTCGCGCTTTGCCGAGGCAAAGCCGGGTGAGGTCACGCATGCGCTTCGCGACGTGGATTTCCGCCGCGGGCGCAACGGCGAAGCCAGGATCATCGTCGACCTCTCTGACAACTCGACCGGCATCGACATCCGGCAGCAAGGGCGCGTGCTCGTCGTGGACTTTTTGCGGACGATGGTCCCGCGCAACCTGGAACGACGCTTGGACGTCGGCGACTTCGCGACGCCCGTGGCCACGATCGAGACTTTTGCCCAGCGCGGCGACGCTCGCATGGTCATCGAGCCGAGGGGTCTGTGGGAGTACTCCGCGTATCAGACGGACAACCGGTTCATTCTCGAGGTGAAGCCGATCCAGGAAGACCCGAACAGGCTGACCCAAGGGACTCGCCAGGGTTACAAGGGCGAGAAGCTCTCGCTCAATTTCCAGAACGTTGAAGTGCGCGCGGTGTTGCAGGTCATCGCCGACTTCACGGGACTGAACATCATCACCAGCGATACGGTAACGGGTAGTCTCACCCTGCGACTGAAGGACATTCCCTGGGACCAGGCCCTCGACATCATCATGCAGACGAAGGGCCTCGACATGCGCAAGAACGGCAATGTCGTTCTGATCGCGCCGCGCGAGGAACTGGCGGTGAAGGAAAAGCAGCAACTCGAGGCGCGGCAGCAGATCAGCGAGCTCGAGCCACTGGTCACCGAAACCTTCCAGCTCAATTACCTCAAGGCGTCTGACTTCGCAAACATGCTGTCGTCCAACCGGCAGCAAGCGTACGGGCTGGGTGCGGGGCAGACCGCGACCACCGGCGGGCAGGGCTCGATCATCTCCAAGCGTGGTGTGGCCATCGTCGATCCACGTACGAACATATTGATCGTTTCCGACACGCCCGCGCGGCTCGAAGAGGTGCGCAAGCTCATCCGTCAGCTCGACGTTCCAGTCAGGCAGGTGACGATCGAGAGCCGCATCGTGATCGCCGACGACAAATTCAGCCGGCAGCTCGGCGTGCGCCTCGGCGTGCAAACCGGCTTCACCCTGAACAACCGCTACGCAGGCGGGGTCGGCGGCAGCTTGGCGACGCAGCCGGTGGTGAACTGCACCGGTACGACCTGCACGCGCGACACACGTACGCAGACGCCGTTCGAGCTGGCCTCGGGCATAGCCACGGCGGGCTATTCCGACTCGCCGCAGCTCAACGTGAACCTGCCGGTCGCGGGGGCCGCAGGACAGCTGGCACTGACGCTGATCAACCTCGGCAGCGGCAATCTCATCAATCTCGAACTCTCCGCGCTCGAAGCAGACAGCCGTGGCAAGGTAGTCTCGGGACCGCGCGTGGTCACCCAGGACAACCAGAAGGCGCACATCGAGCAGGGTACGGAGATTCCGTACATCATCCAGGGCACGAACAACACGGTACCGACCGTCCAGTTCAAGAAGGCCGTGCTTGCTCTCGACGTGACGCCGCAGATCCTGCCCGACAATCGCATCGTCATGACCGTCGAAGTCCGCAAAGACACCGTGGGCCAGACGATCGTGATCCAGGGGAGCCAGTACCCGGCGATCGACACGCGTAACGTGACCACCCAGATTGCGGTCAACAACGGCGACACGGCGGTAATCGGCGGTATCTACGAGGAGACGAACAACAACGACATTACCAAGGTGCCGCTGCTCGGCGATATACCGATTCTCGGCTACCTGTTCAAGCAGACGAACAAGACCACCGACAAAACGGAACTGCTGATCTTCCTGACGCCTCGTATCGTCAAGGAATCGGTCACCGCCGTGCGTTAGCGCGGGCCGCGCTCTCGCGCAGCCGCGGCGCTTAAACTACAATGCCCCGATGCACCTGCATCGGGGCAATCTTTTTCTGGTGGGTATGCCGGGCTGCGGCAAGTCGACGCTCGGTCGGCTGCTCGCGCGACGGCTCGACAAGCTTTTCTACGACGCCGACGTCGAGCTCGAGCGTCGGCTCGGTGTGACCATTCCAGTCATCTTCGAGCTGGAGGGCGAGCATGGCTTCCGCGATCGCGAGGAAGCCGTGCTCGCAGACCTCGCTGGGCACAGCAACATCATCCTCTCGACCGGAGGCGGCGTCGTCCTGCGGCCAGTAAACCGCGAGCGCCTCAAGGACGGCGGAACCGTCTTGTACCTGCACGCCGCGCCGGAGACGCTATGGGAGCGCACGCGCCACAGCAGGCACCGACCGCTGCTGCAGGCACCCGATCCGTACGCCAGGGTGCAGGAGCTCTATTCGCTCCGCGACGCACTGTACCGGGAAGTGGCGGACTTCGTCATCGAATCGGACCGGGAGCAGGTCAACCGGCTCGCCCACCGTCTCGAGCAGCAGCTGCGCACCACAGCCGCAAGAGCGTAGCCGGTGCCCATCGTCACCGTCGGGCTGGCCGAGCGCAGCTATCCGATCCACGTCGGCGCCGGTCTGTTGGCCCGAAGCGGTGCGCTGCTCGCGGACCTGTCTTCTGCGCGGGCCGTAGTCGTAACCAATCCCACCGTAGCGGAGCACCATCTGGGCGCGCTCGAGAAGGCGCTCACGGGTGCTGGCATCCGGCACGACAAGATCCTTGTCCCCGACGGAGAGCGGCACAAAAACTGGACCACCCTCTACGAAATCCACACGCGTCTGCTCGAGCTCGGGGCGGAACGATCGACAGCCGTCATTGCGCTCGGCGGGGGGGTCGTAGGCGATCTCGCGGGCTTCGCCGCGGCGACCTATCAGCGGGGGGTGCCACTCGTGCAAATTCCGACGACGCTGCTCGCGCAGGTCGACTCCGCTGTCGGCGGCAAGACCGCGGTCAACCATCCGCTGGGCAAGAACATGATCGGCGCCTTCCACCAGCCGCAGCTCGTGGTGAGCGACATCGCAACGCTCGGCACGCTGCCCGCGCGGGAGTACCTGGCGGGCATCGCCGAGATCATCAAGTACGGCGCGATCCGCGACCTCTCCCTGTTCGAATGGCTGGAGGCCAACATCGAGCGGCTGGTGGCGCGTGAGCCCGATGCCGTCGAGCATGCCGTCACCGAAAGTTGCCGCATCAAATCGAGCATCGTCGCGGCAGACGAGCGCGAGAGCGGGGAGCGGGCACTTCTCAACTTCGGCCACACCTTCGCCCACGCGATCGAAACCGCAACCCGGTACGAGACCTGGCTGCACGGTGAGGCGGT
>DATJZM010000040.1:0-11220 GCA_035499135.1 Casimicrobiaceae bacterium
GCCACCTTGACCTTGTTGTTTCCGGCGAAGTGAGCCGGCGCGCTGAATGGAGAAGACAATGAAAACCTTCCGCAGCCAAAAGCTGTTTGCCATCGTGCTTGTCGCGGCAGGCGTGCTCTGGTCCACATGGGTCTCGGCCCAGGCACTCTCCGACGAATGGAAATTCCGCGCTTCCATCTACATGTGGATGCCGGAAATCACCGGCAGCGTGAACTTCGCCGGCAACAATACGGCCGACATCGACGTCAAGTTCCATAGCCTCCTCGACCATCTCAAGATGGCCGGCATGGGCAACATCGAGGCGCAGAAGGGGCGCTGGGGCGCTTTCACGGACCTCATCTACTTTGATGTCGGGGGGACATCGACGACGACTCGCGACCACACGATCGACGGCGTGCCCTTGCCGGCGGCGGTCAGCCTGAACACGGTGCTCGATTTCAAGGCGGTTATCTGGACGCTCGCGGGCAGCTACCGCGTGCAGGCCGAGCCCGGCTCGTCATTCGATGTCTTCGCCGGGGCGCAGATGCTCCGGCTGGATGCCACGCTCAATTACGGGTTCAGCGAGGACTTCGGTCCATTCGTCGGGCCCAACCGGGAGGGAAGCCGCGGCTCCTCAGGAAACACCTGGGATGGCATCGTCGGCGTCAAGGGCCGGGCGGCCTTCGGCGACGACCGCAAGTGGTTCATACCGTATTACGCCGACGTCGGAACGGGCCAGTCGCAGCTCACGTGGCAGGCGTCGGCGGGCATCGGTTACGTGTTTTCCTGGGGCGAGGTCGTCGCCACGTGGCGCTATCTCGACTGGAAAGAGCCTGGCGACAAGGTCCCAAAGCTGACCGTCAACGGGCCTCAGTTGGCCGTTGCGTTCAGCTGGTAGTCGCCGCCGCGGGGGCGGGTTGATCGTGGGCAAATCCTCTGGCAGTGGATAGAGCACTATGGCCCCGAATGGCCATCCGGGAGGTCCCACGATGACTCGAGCCCGCTTTCCAGTGGCGATTGCGCTGGCCGCGCTGCTCAGCCTGGCCGGGTGCGCGACCACGCATCCGCTGATGCCGACGCCGGTGTTGTACACCGGGGCGCAGGCGAAGCCGCTGTTCACCGAGGCGCCCGCCGCCGTCCGGACACCGCCGCTGGACCTGCTGTACATCACCGACCGCGCGCCCGCGCAGAGTCCGGACGAGCAGGAGCCGTACACGTCCGAGCGCTCGCGCTCGGATGCCTTCGGCTCGACGACGATCCTGTTCGGCGAAGACATGACCTGGGACGCGCTGGTGAAGCAGAGCCTGCAGGTCGAGCGGAAGCCCGCGGTGGATCTCAAGCTCGGGCCGACCAAGGAAATCGGCCGGTTTCCGACGATCCCGTACCAGGTTGTCGAGACTCCAACCGGGCTGACGCGTGCTCCCGCGGTCGTCGACGCATGGGAGACCGCTACGCGGGCACTGCAGGCCGAGGTCGCGCGCCGCCTTGCGGCGAGCCCTCGCAAGGAAGTCGTGCTCTACGTGCACGGCGTCGCGAATACGTTCCAGGACGCCGCGCTCACGATGGGCGAGTTGTGCCACTTCCTGGGCCGCGAATTCGTGTGTGCGATTTTCACCTGGCCCGCAGGCGGCAAGCGCGGAGTGCTGTTCGGCTACGAGGAGGACTACGAATCGAGCTTATTTGCCACCGAGCACCTGCACAAGACGATCCGCGCGATCGCTGGGACGCCCGGGTTACAGAAGATGCACCTGCTTGCGCACAGCCGCGGGACTGATGTGCTCGTCACGGCATTGTCCGACTTGAACGCCGAGGCCTACATCGAACGAAGCAACATCGAGCAACGCTTCAAGATCAACAACGTTGTTTTGATGGCGCCTGACCTCGATATCGACATCGGCGTTGCCAAAGCCTTCAAGGTCTTCTCGGACCCCGGCCTCCCGTACGGCGCGGCACCGGACCCGAGGGTGGTTCTGCCGCGCATGCCCGGATTTCACCTCACGGTCTACGTGTCGCCCGAAGACAAAGCACTCGCCACGTCCGGCTGGCTGTTCGGGAGCATTGCCAGGCTGGGGCGCCTCGACAAAGCTTTGCTTACGCCGGAGCAGCTTGAGCACGCGCGGTCGCTCGGCTTCCTTGACGTGATCCAGGTTCAGGGCAAGACCGACCTGTTTGGCCACAGCTACTTTCATTCGAATCCGGAGGTAAGCTCCGACCTGGTCGCCATGCTGCGCTACGGGCTTGGTCCAAGCGACCCGGGCAGGTCGCTGGAATTGGTGGAGAAGCCTTTCTGGCGGATACCCGAAGAACACGGCACAGGCACGGCTCACTAGCGGCGGCAGAGCGAGTCGGTACGCGGCATGTTCAATCGATTCGTCAAGGGTGTCGGGCTCACGGCACTGGCGCTTCTGATCGCGGCGATCGGGGTCTGGGGCGCACTCCTGCTCGAGTATGCGGGGCCACGCAGCGACCGGCTGCGCAACGCGCTGGTCATTGGCTTTGCCTTGGCAGCCGCGGCGAGCTTGATCGCGATCTTCTTTCGCCGATGGCGCTGGCCTGCGATTGGCGTTTATGCAGTCCTGTGCTCAGGCCTCGCAGTCCTGTGGTCGAGCTTGGCGCCGACCAACGACCGCGATTGGCAAACGGGTCTGGCCGTGCTGGCCCACGCCACCATCGACGGCGACAAGGTCACCATCGACAACATCCGGAACTTCGACTACCGGAGCGAGACCGATTACACGCCCGCCTATTACGACAAGACCTTCGATCTGCGGGAGTTGCGGTCGCTGGACATTGTTACCTCCTACTGGGCGGGCCCGGCGATTGCTCACGTCTTCGTGAGCTTCGGTTTCGCCGGGGACGACTATCTGGCCATTTCCATCGAGGTCCGCAAGCCGAAGGGACAGGGCTATTCGACGCTCAAGGGCTTCTTCCGGCAATACGAGCTCATCTACGTCGTGGCCGACGAACGAGACCTGATCCGGCTGCGCACCAACTATCGCCGCGATCCACCGGAGGACGTGTACGTCTATCGGGTCAAGGCTCCGATCGAGGCAGAGCGGCGGCTATTCCTGGAGTACATGCGCAGGATGAACGCCCTCCGAACGCAACCCGAGTTCTACAACACGCTGACGACCAACTGCACAACCAGCATCTGGATGAACACTCACGTCAATGCCGGGCGCGTGCCGTTGAGCTGGAAGGTCCTGGTGAGCGGCTATGTACCGGAGTACCTGTACGAACAGGGACGGCTGGAGACGCTGGGTTTATCGTTCCCGGAGTTGCAAGAACGCGCCCACGTCAACTCGCGCGCCCAGGCCGCCGACAAGGCGGCCGACTTCTCGCGTCGGATTCGTGCCGGCGGCGAGTGATAGGCGCGTCGTTCGGGCGTGCGACAATTTCATATATGACCACCGAGTTCCCGAGAATGCTCATGGCGCTTCGTATTCGCTGGCTCTCGCTCCCGCTCGCATTGTTGCTGGGTGCCACGATCGCGATCGGGCAGCAAGTTCAACCGCTCAAGCCCGCCGACCGATCTAGCCCGCGTGCTGCGATCCAGACCTTCCTCGAGTCCGGTGACGCATTCGGCGAATATGCGGTGAAGGAATACCTGCCGTCGCCGTCGCGCGCCAAGTTCGACCATGTGGAGTTGCTGGGCGCGAGGAGGAATCAGGCGCTCGACCTGAGCGAAGTCCCTCCGGCCGCACGCGTCAAGACCGGATACGCGGCGGCCAACGCCCTGTACGAGGTCCTGAACAGGATCCCGTTGCCGTCTTCCGACCAGATACCGGACGCGGACCAGATCAAGCCGGTTGGAAGCGCCGAGACGCAGAAGTGGGTGATCCCCGACACCGAGATTGCGCTGGTTCGCGCAAAGACCGGGCCGCACAGCGGTGAGTTCCTGTTCAGCCCCGATACCGTGGCGCGGGCGGTCGAGTTCTACGAGCGCGTGCGCGATCTGCCGTACGTCCGACCGGTTCCCCTCAAGAACATCCACGACATCATTTCGACCGCTGGCGGCTGGATGATCCCGTACTCATGGATCGAAGCGCTTCCCGCATCGCTGCGCGTCCCGATCGCCGGCCAATCGGGATGGAAATGGATCGGCCTCACCCTCATCCTTGCAATGTTCGTGCTCTTCCTGGCGATCACGTATCGCGTGACCCAGCTGGGCGACGACAGGCATGCGCTCAAGCGCGCATTGGGACGGCTCGCGATGCCGGTCGCGGTCCTGCTCGCCATGCCGGTCGTCGAGGAGCTCGCGCTTGGCCAGCTGGTGCTGGTCGAATCGGTTGGCAGCGCAGTGCAGATCGCGGCGACCGGGATCACGTACCTGGCCTCGGCATGGCTGGCATGGCGCCTCGCTTCCGTCGTCGCCGAAGTGATCATCGCGTCTCCGCGCTACGGCGCCGAGAGCCTTGACGCGCACATCGTCCGGGGCGGAGTCCGCCTGGTCGGCGTGGGTGCCGCGGCGGCGTTGCTTGCCGTTGGTGCCGACCGCGTCGGAATACCGGTGTACGGGATCGTCGCAGGGCTGGGCGTGGGCGGCCTGGCGCTCGCCCTCGCCGCCCAACCGACGATCGAGAATCTCATCGCCGGCATCAGCCTCGTCGCCGACAAGGCCGTCCGTGTTGGCGAGTCCTGCAAGTATGGCGACGCGCTGGGCACTGTGGAGGCGGTTGGTGTTCGCTCGACGCGGATTCGTGGGTTCGATCGCACGCTCACCAACATTCCAAACGCTGTCCTGGCCAAGATGCCGGTCATCAGCCTCACGCGGCGGGACCAGATGCTGATACAGACGGTGCTCGGTCTGCGCTACGAGACCACAGAGAAGCAGCTTCGTTACGTGCTCGACAACCTTCGCCAATTGCTGAAGGGCGATCCGCGCGTGGATCCAGATTCCGCACGCGCACGCCTCGTCAATTTCGGCGACAGCTCGCTCGATGTCGAGGTGTTTGCCTACGTGAAAACCACCGTCTGGACAGAGTTCCTCGGTATCCGGGAGGAGCTGCTGCTTCGTATGATGGACATCATCGAACAGGCGGGCACCGCGATGGCGTTTCCGTCGCAGACGCTGTATCTCAAACGTGACGACGGAATCGAATCGATCGAGGCAAAGGACGCGGAAGCCAGCGCCCACGAACGGCGGGGAAAGGGGACGCGCGCCTAGGCATGCGCGATTCCGGGTGAGCGGCTCTTGGCAAAAACCGCTGCCGGTGTGTCACCTGCGTCTTGAGACCTTACACCGGTCGGCGCGACCGCCATCCTCACGCAACGAGCCTGAATCCGGCAACGGAAAAATGATGATCGAACGTGAACGCAACGCGAATCTGCGAGCGCTTCATGATGGCAAAGCTGGTTGCGTCGACGGCCGAGAGCTTGTGCAAGTCTTGGCGCCGGAAGTACTCCCAGGACTGTTCGAGATCGCGCAGCTCGCAGGGTAGGATCTTTACAGTGCGGTGTTTGTAGATCAAGTCTTTCCATGTAAGCGCCACGTCGCGATTGGCATTGCGAGCAAGGAAAGTGAAGGTCTCAATAACCACAGGAACGGACGTGTGAAGTCTGGCACCCGCCCGCTGCAGGACGTTCCACTGTTCCCGAGCCTAGGGGTGAAGCGGATCACGCGAAAGGGCGAGGGCGATCCACGCTCCGCTGTCGACGAAGGCGGCTTCGCCGTGCCGCATTAGGGCTCGTCGTGGACGGTGTCGTGCTCGATCGCTGGCCGCCGTGACTCGCCGTCCCAGATCGCGACCGGACCCGCGATCGGTGGTTTCAGTACGACCTTGCGGATCGCTTCCCGAACAAGTTCTGCGACGCTGCGGCCGGACCGCGCGGCTGCTTTGCGCAATGCGTCGAGCTCTTCCTTCGGCAGATAGACCTGAGTTTTTTCCATGTGTGTCACTTTAATACCATCGATGACATACGTCACTTTCCTCTAATCAGCCGCATCCCGTGGACTGCTCGATTGCGGAAGCGGTCGGAACATTGCGGGAAACCCTCGTTGCCGGATCTAAAGCTAGGTCTATTAGTTCGGCGCATCTACCTGTTACAGGCACTAAAAATGATCGCCTTAAGTAGTCCGACAAAGCGCCGGCGCGCGCCCGTTCGATCACGTCGCCACCGTCTCTCGCTGGCGCGTGGAAAAGCGACTCTGTGAGGGCGCTGCTCGCCGGAGAGCGCAGTCAGCGATAGAGCTGCTCGCGCGACGGTGGCAGACCGGACGGCCCGCGTACGCGCTTCGAGGCGAGCGTCTGGAAAATGCCGACACTATTTCGCGTGAAGCCGATCGAGGCGGCGGCGAGGTAGGCTATCCATAGCCGGGTATTCACGGCGCCGACCTCGTGCCCGGCAGCCGCGCGATTGGCCGAAAGGCTATCGTGCCAGAGCCGCGTGGTGTGCGCGTAATGCTCGCGCCACGCCTCGACATCGTGCACCTCGAACCCGTAGCGCTCCAAATTGGCGATCGACATGCCGAGGTGATCGAGCTCGCCACCCGGAAAGATATAGCGCCCTATCGCGGTGGCTGCTTGAGGCTTTTTCTTGTTACGACGTTCATACGCTGCCGAGCGGAGCGCGATCGAGTGATGAAGGTAGAACCCGCCTGGCTTCAGCAGGCGGTGGATGGTCTGGAAATATGCGGGGTGATTGGCGACGCCGACGTGCTCGAACATGCCGATCGAGGCGATCTTCTCGAAGCCACCTTCAATGAGCGAATAGTCGCGCAACTCAATCGTCACCTTGTTCTCTAGTCCGAGGCGGGAGACCTTTTCCTTCGCATAGGCGAATTGCTCCTCGGCGAGCGTCACGCCGACCGCGTTAACGCGATAATGCTTGGCGGCGTGACAGACGAGTGCGCCCCAGCCGCAGCCGATGTCAAGAAGTCGATCTCCCGGCTGCAAACGCAGTTTGCGGCAGATCATGTCGAGCTTGTCGTACTGCGCAGTCGCTAGATCGTTGTTCCAGTCGCGGAAATAGGCGCAGCTGTAGACCATCTCAGGATCGAGAAAGAGGGCATAGAACGCGTTGGAAAGATCATAGTGGTAGTGGACGTTTTCCCTGTTGGTCTCCTCGCTCCCATCGTTGCGCGCTCTGTGGCCGCGAATCACCTCAAGCGGCCACGGGCCGCCGCGCGGCACGACCATGAATTTCAATGCAGTCGTCAGTGCCAGACGCTTGTTGAGACGGCTGCGGATCTCTTTGGTGCGCAGCTTCGGCTCGCGCCCGAGGAAATCGAAAATTCCGCCGTTGCGGATGTCGATCCGCGCGGTGACCCAGAGATTGAGGAGCGTGTCGACCTTCGGCCGCCGCAGTATCGCGGCGACGACGCCCTCGTCGGCAAAGACGATGGCAAGCGCGTTCGAAGGCAGGTCAGCAGGGACGGCGGAGCCGTCCCACAGCACGAATCCGAAGTCGAGCGAAAGGAGCTCGCGGATGTGGGCGAGCAACCGCCTGAATCCTTCGAGCCGTCGCGCGGCCTTTCCGCTTGTCGGGCCGTTCATTTGCGGCTGCCCCAACTCAATGAAATTTCATTCAACCGAGGTCCAGCCGGAGCGCGGACGCATCCGATGCCGCCGCGCAAGCGGATGCGACGCGCGTGCTGTATTCCGCTTGTTCAATTCACGGCTGGCAGAGACAGCAACCGCCGCGCCTCCGCGACCGACGCGGGGTGACGAGCGTATTTCGCGCAGAGGCTCACGACCTGCTTGACCAGCGCAGCGTTCGAAGGTGCCAGCGTGTGCTTGTCGAGGCGGACGTTGTCTTCCAGTCCGGTGCGGCAATGGCCACCGAGCTCGAGCGACCAGCGAACGAGCGTGATCTGATCCCGGCCGATGCCGGCGCCGGTCCATGTCGCGTCGGGGGCCAGCCGCCTCAGCGTTCTTCCGTAGAACTCGAAAACCTCGCGATCGACTGGCATCGCGTTCTTGACGCCCATCACGAACTGGATGTGCAGGGGTCCGGGGATCTTGCCGGCCTTCTGCATCGCCACCGCCTGGAAGATCATCGACAGGTCGAAGGCTTCGACTTCCGGCTTGACGTCGTAGCGGAGCATCTCCGCGGCGAGCCAATCGACGAGCTCGGGCGAGTTGTCGTAGACCCGCGTCGGGAAGTTGACCGACCCGGTCGCGAGCGACGCCATGTCGGGCTTGAGGTGGAGCATCGCGCCGCGCTCGCGGCCCGCGCCGGATCGTCCGCCCGTGGAGATCTGGGTGATCATCCCAGGGCAGTGCTTACGGATCCCCTCGAGGACCTTCTGGAAGCGCTCCGGATCGGAGGTCGGCGATTCATCCTCGTTCCGCACATGCAGGTGCACAAGAGTCGCTCCAGCTTCGAACGATTCGTGCGTCGACTCGACCTGTTCCGCAACGGTGATCGGAACCGCGGGATTGTCTTTCTTCTTGGGCAGAGAACCGGTGATAGCGACGCTGATGATGCAAGGTGTCGTCATCGACGAACTCCTATCCAGTGCGATCATCAATCCAGGCGTCCACGGCGGCAGATGCTCCTCTGGCAGGCGATCAGGGTCAAGGCGATAACTGCTCGAGGCATTGTCGCGCTGTCGCACGCGACGGGAGAATTGCGCTGAGCCGCCGAACCGTAATGCAATCGATCGCGACGACCCGACTTGATAGGCTTATTGATCGCGCCGTTTTAGGGCTGCCGTTCCACCGGTCGACTTCCCATTCGGCTTGTCGAAAAAATTTACAAGAGATCACTTCAGATTGTAGTATACATAAACAATTGCTTGTTTTTGAATGACAAGATTGTAGCGGCATGCTTCGTGCGTTGACACGCCGCAATTTGATACGCGGGGGGCGGGCGTGCCATTGGGGGTGGGCGCGCCTCAAGCGGACCTTTGGGAGGGAAAATGCGCAAACGTATGTCACACGTGCTGGCCGGCTGTCTTCTGGCAGGGGCCATGCTTCTGAGCACGGCGAGTCAAGCCGGCGCCAATCTCCTTATCAATGGCGACTTCGAGACCGGAGACTTCACCGGTTGGACGCAATTCGGAGACACGTCGTTCTCGGGGGTTGACACGAGCGATCCGGAAGCGGGTTCGTTCGCGGCGTTCTTCGGTCCGCTCGACACTGGCGGGATCTCTCAAACGATTCAGACCATACCTGGCGCTGTCTACATCGTCACCTTCTGGTTACAGAGCGAAGAGGACGTGAACGGGGAGTCGACACCGAATTTCTTCGAATTCGATTGGGGCGGTGTTCCGGAGCTGACTTTGAGCGACGCACCGGCGAACCCGTACACGCTCTATACGTTTGCCCTTGTAGCGACCTCGACTTCGACCACGCTGACGTTCGCCTTCGAGAACCTCCCGGCCTTCTGGGACTTCGACACGGCGTCGGCCGTCCCCGAGCCGGGATCGCTGGCACTGGTGGCGTTGGGTGGCGCGCTGGTCGCGTTCGTCCGGCGGCGGCGCGGCGCCTGAGCGGTCACGCTCGGCGCAGATCGAAGTTAGACGCAGAGAACACGCCACAGCAACCTTAGTGTCGATAGAGCCGGCGGCAGCGAGTTTCACGAGAGCACGCTGTCCGCCGGCTGTTGCTTGATGGCCTTTGGAAAGAGGCCGGTGTAAAGTGCGGACCTGCCGACAGCGGCAGCGCAGTCACTTGGAACAGGGGGAGGGGCGATGAGATCGTTCGTGCGAGGGGTGGGCTTTTTTTCTGCGGTTGTCACGGTAGGGTTTGCACTCGGCGCGCAGGCGCAAGACCAATTCCAGCAGATACAGGGCGACAGCGTTTCTCTTTCGGTGCCGCCGCTAGGGCACCGGGCGCCCGGCTACAAGTACAGAACCGTAGTCGTGCTCTTCTCCGGCGACTCGATCGCCGACGTCCAGAAGCGCTGGGGACGCAAGCTCAGCCAGTCCGAGAGAGACTGGATCCGGGGTCAACGCGCGCAGCAGCACGCCGCGATGAAGCCAGAGATCGAGCGCCGCGGCGGAAGCGTCCTCGCCACCTATTACGGCGCATTGAACGGCATCAAGGTGTCGATACCGGAAAGCCGGCTACCGGAGTTGCGCTCGATGCGCGGCGTCGTCGGCGTGAAGCGCGTAGGGATCTACGACCGAGCCAATGCGACGAGCGTGCCGTTGATCGGCGCGCCACTGGTGTGGCAGGGGAGTGCGCACTGGCAGGGTCAGGGCATCGACATCGCCATCATCGACACGGGAATCGACTACACGCACGCCAACTTCGGCGGCCCGGGCACTGTTGCGGCCTACCAGGCGGCCAAGGCGACCGATACCCTGCCGGCCGATCCATCGCTGTTCGGGCCCTCGGCACCGAAAGTCAAGGGCGGCACTGACCTGGTCGGCGACGACTACGACGCCGACCCGGACAACGCGACTTATCAACCGATCCCGCATCCCGATCCGAATCCGCTCGACTGCGTATTCACGAGCGGCAGCGTCGGTCACGGCAGCCACGTGGCCGGCACGGCGGCCGGTTATGGGGTGAAGGCCGACGGCACGACGTATGGCGGCCCGTACAATTCGGCAGCCTACACTCCGGGCGCGTTCAGGATCGGCCCGGGGGTGGCGCCGCAGGCCAATATCTACTCGTTTCGCGTCTTCGGCTGCAACGGGTCGACCGACGTCGTGGCCGAGGCCATCGACGACGCGGTCGCCGCCGGCGTGGACGTGATCAGCATGTCGCTCGGTTCGAATTTCGGCGTGATCAGCAATACAGACGCCGGCGATCTGGCCGAGGGTACGGCGGTCGCCAACGCCGTTGCGGCGGGCATCGTGGTTGTCGCCGCTTCGGGCAACGCCGGTCCGGTTCCCTACATCACCAGCACCCCGGCAGCGTTTGACGGTGCGATCTCGGTCGCGGCGACGGACGCGCTGGCGGGTCTCCCCGTCGCCACCCTGGCACTCACGCCGGGCGCTCCGATCACGGCGCAGAACTCCAACAGCGGCGCATTCGCGAACGGCACCAACTATCCGATCGTCGTTCTGCGCAATTCGGACGGCTCGGTGTCGCTCGGTTGCGATCCGAACGAGTACGACCCCGCCAAGACCGGTGTCCCTCTCACCGGGAAGATGGTCGTCACCGTGCGCGGCACGTGCGCGCGGGTGTTCCGGGCCGGGGCGGCCCAGCATTTCGGGGCCGCTGCCGCGGCGATGATCAACAGCTCGGCGGGCTACCCGCCCTACGAGGGTCCGATCCCGGGTGGTGCCCCGACCCCGGCCGATGGAAACATCTACGAGCCGGTGACGATCCCGTTCTTCGGAGT
>DATJZM010000041.1:0-63953 GCA_035499135.1 Casimicrobiaceae bacterium
CAATCTCACCCACCAGGGCGACACCATCTTCGCCTCCTGGTTCACCTACGACGTCAACGGCAGCCCGCTGTGGCTGGTGGTGACCGCACCGAAGAGCAGTCCTGGCGTGTACAGCGGCATGCTCTTCCGCACCACGGGGCCCGCGCTCAATGCGGTGCCGTTCAATCCGGCCAATGTGCTGGCCACTCAGGTGGGCACGGCGAGCTTTAGCTTCGCCGACGGCAACAACGCGAACTTCGCCTACACCGTGAACGGCATCGCCCAGAACAAAGCGATCACCCGCGAAGTGTTCACGAACCCGGGCACGGTTTGCCAGTAGCCGCGTGAGTCCGCGGCGAGGGGCCCGCGAGTAAAGCGAGCGGGGATCGTGCGAGGCGAGTCGCGGCGGCGACCGACGCGCTGCGCCGTGACCAGCATTGACGATGCAAGGAGGGGCGCGACTCGAGCGGCAGGCGCCGCAGCTCAGCTCAAGTCATCCGGGCTCAGCGCGACTGCGGCTCGCGCGTGGCAACCCGCAGCAAGATCTTCCCAATGTGGTCGCCCGACTCCATCAGCGCATGGGCGGCAGCAGCCTCGGCGAGCGGGAAGATGCGGTGGACGACGGCTTTCAGCCTGCCCGCCGCAAACAGCGGCCAGACCTTCTCGCGCAACGAGCGCGCGATCTCGCCTTTGCGTTGATTCGGGCTCGCGCGCAGAGTGCTGCCGGTGATCGTTAGCCGGCGCAGCATCACGTGGCGGAAGTCCAGGGTCACGCGGCTGCCCTGCAGAAAGGCGATGATGGCGAGCCGACCTTCCAGTGCGAGGCAGCGCAGATTCTTCTCGAAGTAGTCGCCGCCAACCATGTCGAGCACGACGTCGACACCGCGCTTGCCGGTGATGGCGGCGATCTCGGCGACGAAGTCCTGCTCGCGATAGTTGATGACGTGATCGGCGCCGATGTCGCGGCAGAAGCGCGCCTTGTCCTTGCTACCCACGGTCGCAATCACCGTGGCACCGAATGCCTTGGCGAGCTGGATCGCCACCGTCCCGATTCCTCCTGCGCCTCCATGCACGAGGATACTTTCCCCGGCTGCGAGGTGCACGCGGTCGAATACGTTGTTCCAGACCGTGAAGTAGTTCTCCGGCAGGCTGGCTGCCTCCACAACCGACAAGCCTTGCGGCAGCGGCAGGCAGAACGCCGCGGGCGTCGCGCAATATTCCGCGTAAGCCCCGCCGGGAGTGAGCGCGCAGACCATGTCCCCTACGCGCCAGTCGCGCACGGTCTCGCCGGTCGCGGCGACCCTGCCGGCCACCTCGAGGCCGATGATCGGCGAGGCGTCGGCCGGCGGCGGGTAGGCGCCCGCGCGCTGCAGCAAGTCCGGGCGATTGACGCCGGCGAAGGCGACTTCGATCAGCACCTCGTCCGCGCGCGGCTTCGGCACCGCCGTCTCCGCGAGCGTCAGAACATCCGGCGGGCCGGGCTCGCGCGCAGCGATGTAGTGCATTGTTTCCGGAATCGACATGGCTCGTGCGATCGGACGCAGAACACAGGATGTGCATTGTAACGGATGCGTCACGACCGACTTTAGTCAGCATCACGCAAGGCTTGGTAACCGTTGATCCGCACGAAGGAATACAGCGCGGTATCTGCCTGTTGAAGATCGAGCCGGAGCATCGCTGATGCGGGAGAGGGCTCGGTGGCGACAGTGTTTGCTCCGACGCACTTCTTGTAAACATTGCACATAGAGGGGCTCCCGCCCGCACCCAGCCCGGTTGAAGACAACGGGCACGGAAACAACCAGGGAGGCAACGGGCTGGGACACGGACACATGGGAGGGCACTAACCACACCGACGGGACTTTTTTCGAAGACGCCGCGAGCCGTTGCGGCGTCTTTATCTTTGCGGCTTGATACGCAGCGAAAGCGAAAGCAGGGTGGCTACCACGCACGCGGCCGCTGCGACGGCAAATGCCGCCGACGCGCCCGCTCGCTCGACGAGCTGGCCCGCAACGGCCATGCCGGCGCCGATGCCCATCACCACGCAGGTCGACATCCAGGTGAAGGCTTCGGTCGCGTAGCGCGCCGGCGCGTACTGCGTCACGAGCAGCGTTAGCGCGGTCAATGAGGGGGCGATCAGGACACCCGATACGAATGCGAGCGCAGCAAATGCCCCGACCGACGTGACGAGCGCCTGCGCGGCGAGGGGCAGAACCATGACGAGCAGGAACCCCGTGAGCTGGCGCTCGACGGACACCCTCAGGTGCAAGCCTCCGTAGGCGAAGCCGCCCGACGCGCTGCCGATCGAAACGAGCGAGATGAGCACGCCGGCGAGCGCAGGTTGACCTCGCGCGGTCGCATAGCCGGGATAACCCACCTCGATCATTCCGAACATGAAGGTCAACGCTACGGCGGTGACGTAAGTGCGGAGCAGCCTTACGTCGGTCAGCGGCCCGAGCAGATGCCGCTTCTCGTCGCGGGCGAGCCGCCAATAGCCCAGCGCGGGCGAGAGTAGAAAGATGGGAGTCGACAGCAGCGCGAAGAGCGTTGCCATGGCGAACGCGGCCGCGGGTGGCTCGAAAAGGAGCACGAGTGCGATCAGCATCGGTCCGATCGTGAAGTTGAGCTCGATCAGGACCGTGTCGATCGCGAATGCCGTGCGCCGGTCTTCGTCACGCTCGAAACGGTGTCTCCACAGCGTCCGGGTGAGGGTGCTAATGGGTGGCGCGAAAGCGCCACTCAGCGCCGCGAGCGGCGGCAGCGCCGTGAGCGGGAGGCGAAGCGCCTGCGCGAACAGCAGCAGGCCGAGAGCGAGCGGCTGCACGATGCCCGTGGCGATCAGCACGCCGCGCGGACCAGAGCGATCGACGATGCGCCCCGCGACCGGCGCCGCGCAGGCCATCGCCACGAGGTACGTGCCCACGATGCCGCCGGCGAAGGCGAACGAACCCGACACGTGTCGCAGGTGCAGCAGCAGCGCGAGCGACATCATCCCCACCGGCATCCGGGCGATGAACGCTACGGCGAGCAGTCGCGCGACGTCCGGCAACCGGAGGAACACCGCGTAGTGCGTCAACAGACGGCGCATGCGAAAGGATCGGAACGACCGGGTGCCGCGCTCGCGGGATTAACGCGTCGGGCTCACCTCTTCCCTCACGACGGTGCCGTTGTCGTCGAGATCGGGGTCGTAGCGCGACAGTGCCACGTCCGTGGCGGCGATTCCCTCCGGCCATACAAACCTCAATGGGTGAGGATCTGTACGCCGAGCGTGATCTGAGCGACGAAGCCCACCGCGAACGCGAGTGTCCGGACCCACGGCAAGGCGAAAGTGTAGGCGAGGAAGTGCACTACGCGCGCCCAGAAGTAAACCGCACAGGCGAGAACCGTCGCGCTATTGCTCACACCGGCGGCGTTGGCGGCGAGCACGAGGGCCGCGAACACGACGAGATTCTCGACCGCGTTATCGTGCGCGGCCATCATGCGCTTGGCCCACGGCGACTGCGGCTTCGGGTTCTCGGGATAGCCGACCGAGTCGGCGAGACCGCGCGTAGCGATGCGATCGAGGATGTAGGGCAGCCACATCAGCGCCGTCAGAAGCGTAACGCACACGAGATAGAGCAGTTCGGGTTTCATCGTTCCTCCTCTGTCAGTACACAACCTGGACGTTCTCCGCCTTCAACCAGTCGCGCAGACCGTTGAGCAGCGGCTCTTCCAGCTTCACTCGCCAGGCATCCCCCAGCTCGATGTCACCGTTAGTAGCCTCGTTCTGGAACCGGATCGTCACCGCGCAGCTGCCGCTCTTGAACGGCTCGATGAGCTCCAGCAGCTTCTGCGCCGAGCTCGATCCGTTGCAGACGAGACGCAGTCCGCGGGCAAACTTGCGTCTGGCGACCTGCAGGTCGTAGAGCGCCTCGGTCACGATGCGCAGGCCCTGGACCTGGCCGTCTTCGCCCAGGCGCTGCATCACCTTCACCTCGGCGACGAGAACAGCGTCCTCGCGCAGGAGATGGCGGTAGGCATCGAAGGTCTCGTTGAAGACGACGATCTCGGCGCGATCCTTGCCGTCGTCGAGAGTGACGAACGCCATCTTGCCGCGCCGCGACGTCTGCGTGCGCAGCGCGGCTACCGCGCCGGCGATGCGCACCGGCACGGTGGTGGGCTTGATCGACCCGAGCGCGGCCTGGACGAGCGGAGCGAGCTCAGCCGCGCAGGCGTTGTACGGATGGCCGGAGAGATAGAAGCCCAGGCTCGCCTTCTCGTTGGCGAGACGCTCCTCGTCGCCCCAAGGCCTCGCCTCGATCAGGACCGGTCGCGTGGCGGCGCCCCCGCCGGCATCGTCGCCGAACAGCGATACCTGCGATGCGGCGCGTGCCGTCTTCTCGGCGTGCTCGAGAACGACGCCCACCGACGCAAGCAGGCTCGCGCGTCGCTCGTCGATGGCATCGAACGCGCCCGCGCGAACGAGCGCTTCGACGACGCGGCGGTTGACTAGGCGCTTGTCGACGCGCTGGCAGAAGTCGAAAAGGTCGGTGAAAGGACCGGCGGATTCACGTGCGGCGACGATGGCCTCGATCGCAGCCTGCCCGGTGCCCTTCACGCCGCCGAGGCCGTAGCGGATGCGCTTCTCGTCGACGGGCTCGAAGCGGTAACCCGATGCGTTCACGTCCGGCGGCAGGATCGAAAGGCCCATCGCCGCGGCTTCGTCATAGAAATGCCGGACCTTGTCGGTGTCGTCCATGACCAGCGACAGGTTCGCGGCGATGAAAGCGGCCGGATGGTGCGCCTTGAAGTAGGCGGTCTGGTAGGCAACCATCGCATACGCTGCGGCGTGCGACTTGTTGAAGCCGTAGCCGGCGAACTTTTCCATTAGGTCGAAGAGCTGCGTCGCCCGCGGCTTCGCAAGCCCGTTCTTGACCGCTCCCTCGATGAACACGAAGCGGTGCTTGGCCATCTCCTCGGGCAGCTTCTTGCCCATCGCCCGGCGCAGCAGGTCGGCCGCGCCGAGCGTATAGCCGCCGATCACCTGCGCGATCTGCATCACCTGCTCCTGGTAGACCATGACCCCGTACGTCGGGGCGAGGATCGGCTCGAGGCGCTTGTCGAAGAACTCGACGCGTTCGCTGCCCTGCTTTCGCCGTATGTATTCCGGGATGAGCTCCATCGGGCCAGGGCGGAACAGCGCAACCAGGGCCACGACGTCGTCGAAACACTTCGGCGGCGCCTGCAGCAGGAGCTCGCGCATGCCGCGCGATTCGAACTGGAACACGCCCACGGTCTTGCCGCTCCTGAACACCTCGTATGCGCCAGCATCGTCCAGCGGAATGCTCTCGACAGTGACCGTGCAGGAGGGATCCAGCTTGCGCAGGAAGCGCACCGTCCAGTCGAGGATGGTAAGCGTCGTCAGGCCGAGGAAGTCGAACTTGACCAGGCCGACGAGCTCCACGTCGTCCTTGTCGAACTGCGATACCGAAGCATCCGAGCCGGCCTGAGCGTAAAGCGGACAGAAATCGGTGAGCTTGCCCGGCGCGATCAGCACGCCGCCCGCGTGCATGCCGACGTTTCTGGGAAGGCCTTCCAACTGCTCCGCCAGCGCGAGCAGCTCGCGCACTTCCTCCTCCGCCGTTTCGCGTTCGCCGAGCAGCGGCTCGACGTCACGCGCATAAACGACATTTGCTTGCGGCTCGTCGTCGCGCGACCGGCGCTTGAGTGTGACCATGCGCCCCGGCTGGAAGGGAATCAGCTTCGCGATGCCGTCGCAGAAGCTGTAGGGCATGTCGAGAACGCGTCCGACGTCGCGTACCACCGCGCGCGCAGCCATCGTTCCGAAAGTTGCGATCTGGGATACCGATTCGGCTCCGTACTTGTCCTTCACGTACTCGATGACGCGGTCGCGCCCGTCCTGGCAGAAATCGATGTCGAAGTCGGGCATCGATACGCGCTCGGGGTTGAGGAAGCGCTCGAAGAGCAGCGTGTAGCGCAGCGGGTCGAGATCAGTGATGCCGAGCGAGTAGGCGACCAGCGAGCCCGCGCCGGAACCTCGTCCGGGCCCCACGGGGATTCCGTGGCGCTTCGCCCAGTTGATGAAATCAGCCACGATCAGGAAGTAGCCGGCGTATCCCATCTGGATGATCGTGCGCGTTTCGAACTCAAGTCGCGCCGTGTACTCGGTGCGTTTAGCTTCGCGCTCGGCCGCGTTCGGGTAGAGCAGCGCAAGACGGCCCTCGAGCCCCTCGACGGCCTGCTGGCGCAAGTGTTCTTCGATCGAAAGCCCGGCGGGCACGGGGAAGTCGGGCAGATAGTTCTTTCCGAGCGCGATCCCGAAGTTGCAACGCTGTGCGATGGCCACGCTGTTCGCGAGCGCCGCGGGCAGATCCGCGAAGCGCTTCGCCATTTCAGTCTGCGTGGCGAAATGCTGCTCGGGCGAGAAGCGCTTCGGGCGGCGCGGATCCGACAGAACATGTCCCTCGGCGATGCACACGCGCGCCTCGTGAGCGCGGAATTCCTCGCGCGAGAGAAACTGGACCGGGTGCGTAGCGACGACCGGGAGCGATAGTTCCGCCGCGAGGCGCACGGTCGAAGCGGTTAGCGCGTCGTCGTCTGCGCGGCCGGCGCGCTGCACTTCGAGGTAGTAACGGTCGGGAAACAGCTCCGCCCAGCTGCGGGCGGCCTGCGTCGCGCCGACGTCGTTGCCCTGGGCGAGCGCCTGGCCGACGTCGCCGTCGCGGAAACCGGACAGTGCGATCAACCCTCCGGTGCCCTCGGCGAGCCAGTCGCGGCGCAGCTCCGGGCGCCCGCGATGCTGGTTGCTGCGGTAGGCGCGCGTGAGCCAGTCGCACAGGCGCAGATAGCCTTCGCGCGCCTGGCACAGCAGCAGCAGCCGGTGCGGCGCGTCGCGCTCGGCCTCGTGCGTGATCCAGAGATCGCAGCCGATGATCGGTTTCACGCCGGCCTTACGCGCTGCGGTATAAAACTTGACCAGCCCGAAGACGTTGCCGAGGTCGGTGAGCGCGAGCGCCGGCATGCGGTCGCGGGCGGCGGCGGCCACCGCGTCGTCGATGCGCAGCATCCCGTCGACGATCGAGTACTCGCTGTGCAGCCGCAGGTGGATGAAACCGGGAGTCGCGCCTGACCGGGAGCCGCCTGCATGCATGGAGTACAATTTTACTCGCTTTGCATTTGCTACCCCGAGTCGACTCCTTGCCGATTTCATTCCCGAGCGCAGGCATTTCCCTGCGCTCAACGCTCGCCATCGTCGCGCTGCTCGCGGCGGGCTGCGCCGGGGTCGCACCGCAGCCCGCGCCGCCCTCCGGCCCGCCTCCAGGGCCGTACACGCAACCGGCATCGGCAGCGAGCGCCGCTCCGCCTCCGAGCGTCAACCTGCAGGGATTCCCGCTCGAGTACCGTACCGGCTATCTTGACGGTTGCGCGAGCGCTTCCGGCACCGAGAAGAAGGACACCGCTCGCTTCAGGTACGACGGTCAGTACCGCACCGGGTGGCAGGACGGAAACTCGATCTGCAAGAAGCAGCGCTGACAAGGCGCGTGAAATCCTCGACCTCGCAGATCGTTCAGATACGCGGCCTCGCGTATCACGTGCGCACCTGGGGCCGGCAGGCGGCACCGAAGCTCTTCATGCTGCACGGATGGATGGATGTCGGCGCGTCCTTCCAGTTTCTCGTCGACGCGCTCGCGGGCGACTGGTGCGTGATTGCGCCCGACTGGCGCGGCTTCGGCAAGAGCGAATGGTGCGCCGATGGCTACTGGTTCGCCGACTACATCGCGGACCTCGAGGCGATCGTCGAGCGCTTTGCGCCGGACGAGCCGGCGCGCCTGCTCGGACACAGCCTCGGCGGCAACGTCGTGACGCTGTATGCCGGCATTCGTCCCGAGCGGGTTGCGAAAGTGGTATCGCTCGACGGATTCGGGATACCCGCCGAGGCTCCGGAAGCCGCGCCCGCCAAGTACGCCAAGTGGCTCGATGCGCTTAGCGATCCGCCGGGCTTCGCGCCGTACGCGAGCCTCGCGGCAGTCGCCGACCGGCTGCAGCAGAAGAATCCGCGACTGCCGCGGGACAAAGCCGAATTCTTAGCGTCGCATTGGGCGAAAGAGACGCCCGATGGCAGCGCGAGGCTTGTCTCCGATCCCCGGCACAAGCTGCCGTTTCCGATCGTCTACCGGATGGAGGAGGTGCGCGCGATCTGGGCGCGCGTCAGCGCGCCCGTGCTGTGGGTGGGCGCGAGCGACTCCTTCATTCCACGGTGGCTCGGCGAGGGGGCGGACGGGCTACAGGAGCGGATGCACGCTCTGCACGACGTCCGCCTGGTGACGATACCCGACGCGGGACACATGCTGCACCACGATCAGCCCGTCGCGGTCGCCGCCGCAATCGAGCCGTTTCTCGCCGCCAAATAAGCGCCGGTCGCGGATGGGCGGCGCGACGTCTGCTAGGCGGCTTTTGCGCGCCGAGGTGGCTTGCCCATCAACTCGTCATCGAGGCCGGTATCGGCCGGCGCGGCCGGGGTCAGCATGAGATGGCGCTCGGCATCTTCGATCGCCGCCAGGATTGCGTCGCAACCGACGTCACCGCCGGGATTGCCGTGGGCGGCCGCGTGCGCCTGCCTGACCGCATCCTCGACGTTGAGATTCGATTCGATCTCGTTCAACAACGAGTCGAGCGCATCGTCGCGCGCGTTCGGCGGGCGCGTGCCCGCTCCGGACATGCGCCGCAACGTTCTCGAGGTCGTGCTGGGAACATTCGGGACCGTGGCCGCGGTCGCCGGCGAGACCCAGCCGCGCGTGCTTGGCGCCGCCCGCGTGAGCAGCGCGTCGGTGGCTGCGTTGGCGTTGGCGGCCGTCGTCGCGGCAACGCAGCGACGGTTGATCGTACGCGATCCGCTTCGAGTCGCCTCACCCGCTGCCCGCGACGCATAGGTCCGAGGAGAAGCGCGGCCATGACGAACCAGCACGGCGCCGAGCAGGATCACGACGAGACCTGACACGGCGACGACGATCGTCCACCAGGTGTCCTTCGCGCGATCGACGGGTTGCGGTTCGACGCGGGGCGCGGCCGGGACGACCCGCACCGTCTCGCTGATCGCAGCGACGGGCCGCAAGTTGCCTGGCGTGCGCGCGGCCAGCGCTTCGTCCGCGTTGAGGCTGGCGTGGCGCAGCATCGGTGCGGAAAGCGCCTCCGCCCCCGCTGGCCGCTGCGCGCGCGGCGTACCGGTCCCTGAGCTCTCCGGCACGTCGCGTCCCGCAGCGGCCAGGAGTCCCGCGGGCTGTCCCTGTCCGGTTTCGCGCACGGGCCGCGCATTCGAGGCGGCCCCTGGTGAATTTGTGCTTACGCTCGCTGCCGGGGGATCCAGCAGCAGTACATACTCGCGCCGCGCGCCGGCTTCGCAACCGGCGCGGACGGTCAGGTGCAGCACCGGCTCCACCATCGGCTCCACGCTCGTCACGACGAGCCGCTCGGAGGCCGCAAGGCGTTCAAGACTGACCCTAGCCGTCACAGGTGCCGCAGGTCCATCCCCCGCAAGCCGTTCCAGCCCGAGGCAATCTGCCGCGAGCGCTTCCCCCGGCGCTGTGGTGAGGGGGATAGTCACGCGCAACGGCTGGCCCAGCGCGGATCGCGTCGATGCCTCGCCGAGCACAACCGCGTGCGCCGCCGACGAGGCCATCGCGGCTGCGACGACGAGCACCATCGTCCACAGGACGAGAAAGCGAAGCGAAGCACTGCGTATCACTGGGTAACCTCTTGGATCTCCGATCCGGCGTTTGGGCCGGTCAGGGGTCTCTAAGCAACTTCCATGCCGCTGCCCGGGAGGCGCTGGCCGGTATGATGGGCGCCCCGGCGCTGCGCCGGGACCGACCCGACACTCGCGCCGATGGCACCGACGTGGCTGTTTGCGATCGCATCGCTCATCTGGGGCTCGACCTGGCTCGCGATCACGTTCCAGCTGGGCGTCGTCGCGCCAGAGGCTTCCGTCGTCTATCGCTTCGCGCTCGCGGCAGCGATGCTGGCGCTCTGCTGCCTCGCCACGGGCCGCTCGCTTCGCTTTCGCCCGCGCGATCACGCCTGGCTCGCGGCTCAGGGCGTGTTTCTTTTCGGGCTCAACTACGTGTGCGTCTACTGGGCCGAGCGCTATGTCGCCTCGGGCCTCGTGGCGGTGCTGTTCTCGCTGATCGTGTTCCTGAACCTGATCGGCGTGCGCGTGTTCTTCAGTACGCCCATCAACCGGCGCACGTTGCTGGGCGCGGTATTGGGAATCACCGGCGTCGTGCTCCTCTTCTGGCGCGAGCTCGGCCGCAGCTCGGCCGACGCGACGCTGGGCGTTGCGTTCGGCGCCAGCGCGACCGTGTTCGCCTGCGCGGGCAACCTGATCGCCGTACGCAATCAGCGCCACCATATTCCGCTTCTTCCGGGAGTCGCGTGGGGCATGGCCTACGGTGCGCTCGCCATGGCGATGGTCGCAGCGGTCGAGCGGGTTCACTGGGGATTCGACGCGAGGCCGGCCTACATCATGTCTCTGCTGTACCTCGCCGCATTCGGCTCGGTGATCGCGTTTGCGGTCTACCTCACCCTGCTGGGAAAGATCGGCGCGGCGAGGGCGGGCTACGTCGGCGTGACGGTCCCGGTGATTGCGCTGCTGTTCTCGACCTTCTTCGAGAACTACGAGTGGACGCTGGCGGGGATCGCCGGAGTGGCCCTTTGCGCCGCGGGCAACGTGCTCGTTCTTCTGCAGCCCTCGGTCAGTCGAGAGTGAGACCCGCCTCGACGACGAGCTTCTTCCAGCGCGCGAGATCTGCCTCGATCAGCGCGGCGAGCCGTTCCGGCGACTCGGCGACGATCTCCGCGCCCTCGCTCTCGAGGCGCGCCCGGAGCTCCGGTCTCGCGAGCGCCGCACGAGCGCCTGCGTTCAGCTTGTCCACGATCGCGCGCGGCGTGCCGGAGGGTGCAACGATGCCCCAGTAGTTGATGACCTCGGCGTTCTCGACGCCCTCCTCCTGCCAGGTCGGAACGTCGGGAAGCAGAGGCGAGCGCCGCGGGCCCGTGATCGCGATGGCGCGAAGTTTTCCCTGCGCAATGAAGGGCAGGGCGGCGGGAATCGAGGCGGTCATCGCTTGAATGTGTCCCGAAAGCAGATCGAGCGTCGCCGGGGCGATACCCTTGTACGGCACGTGCACGATGCTCACGCCGGTGCGCAGCTCCAGGAGCTCGAGTGCCAGATGGTTGACGCTGCCGGTGCCGGCAGAACCGTAGTTGAGCTCGCCGGGGCGCTGTTTCGCGAGCGCAAGGAATTCGCTCATGTTGCGGGCGGGGAACTGCGCGTTGACGACGAAGACGAGCGGGCCGACGGCGATGGGCGCCACGGCTACGAACTGACGCAGCGGGTCGTAGCCGGGATTTTTCGACGCCGCCGCAACGGTGGTGAACGGCGAGGCGACGAAAAGCAGCGTGTAGCCGTCAGGCTCGGCCTTGGATACCTCGGCGGCTCCGATGGCGCCGCCGGCCCCGGGGCGGTTGTCAACGACGAGGGTTGCCGGCAACACTTCGCCGAGCTTCTGCGCCACCAGACGGGCGACGGCGTCGGTGCCTGCGCCTGGAGGGAACGGCACGACGAGACGGATCGGCCGGCCGGGGTAAGGACTCGCTCCAGTCTGCGCAAGCGCGGCCGGCACGAGCACGGTCGCGACCGCGCATGCGAGCGTGGCCAACAGCCTTCGTTCAATCATCGAGCGCACCGGTGCGCACGTCGACGTTGTCGATGAGCCGAGTCGATCCGAGCGCGGCCGCGCCGAGCACGATCAGGAGGTTGGGATGGTCGTAGCCCTCCGGATGCGGAATGCGCAGCGCCAGCCCGTGACGAATGGCGATGTAATCGACCCTCCATCCGTTCCGCGCGAGCTCCGCGCGCGCCTGTGCTTCGAGATTTGCATAGTCATTGCGCCCGCCAGCGATCTCGTCGGCGACCCAGCGCAGCGTCCGATACAGGCGCGGTGCCTCGATACGCTCCTCGGGCGAGAGATAACTGTTGCGCGAGGCGAGCGCGAGCCCATCCTCGGCGCGCACCGTTTCGGCGGGAACGATGCGGATCGGCAGGTTGAACTGCTGCACCATGCCGCGCACGAGCTTGAGCTGCTGCCGGTCTTTCTTGCCGAACACCGCGATGTCGGGCTGAACGAGGTTGAAGAGCTTGAGCACGACCGTGCACACGCCGTGAAAGAAGCCGGGGCGAAAAGCCCCTTCCAGCTCTTCGGCGAGCGGCGGCGGAATTACGCGATAGACCTGCGGAGTCGGGTACATCTCCTGCTCCTGCGGTGCGAACAGGATGTCAACTCGCTCGCGCTCGAGCCCGATGCAGTCAGCATCGAAGGTACGGGGATAGCGGTCGAAGTCCTCGTTGGGACCGAACTGCAGGCGGTTGACGAAGATGCTCGCCACGACCGCATCGCCGTGCTCGCGCGCGATGCGCATGAGCTGGAGGTGACCCTGGTGCAGGTTCCCCATCGTCGGCACGAATGCGGTCCTGCCCGCGTCCTTGAGCCGGCTGTGCAGCTCGGCTGCGGTCGTGACGATCTGCATGCTTGTACTTCTCCCCGCAGGTTCGATCTGGCGTCCGCCGCGCTCGAGTCGCGGCCGGGCCCGCTCTAAACGCAGTGCTCCGGTGCCGGGAAGCTGCCGTCCTTCACCGCCCTGACATAGGCGGCGACCGCGCCCTCGATGCTCTCGCTCCCCGTCATGAAGTTGCGCACGAACCGCGCCGGCTTGCCCGGGTAGATGCCGAGCATATCGTACAGGACGAGCACCTGTCCGCTGCAGCCCGGCCCGGCTCCGATTCCGATGGTCGGTACCGCTTGCGAGCGCGTGATGTCGCTCGCCAGCGCCGCGGGGACCATCTCCAGTACGAGGAGCTCGATTCCCGCGGAACCGAGTGCACGTGCGTCCTCGCGCAGCGCCTGCGCCGACGCATCGGTCCTGCCCTGCGCCCTGTAGCCGCCGAGCCGATGCACGGACTGCGGCTGCAGGCCCAGATGGCCGCACACCGGGATGCTGCGCGCGATGAGAAACTCGACCGTCGGCGCGAGCCATGCGCCCCCCTCGACCTTGACCATCTGCGCACCCGCCGCCATCAGGCGGGCAGCATTCTCGTAGGCCTGCTCGGGGCTCGCCTGATACGTTCCGAAGGACATGTCGGCGATCACCAGCGCTGAGCGCGTGCTCGCCGTCACGCAGCGCGTGTGATAGATCATCTCCTCGAGCGTGACGGGCAGCGTCGAGCTATGCCCGCCGATCACCATGCCGAGCGAGTCGCCGATGAGCAGTGCATCGACCCCGGCGCGTTCGAGCAGCACTGCGAAGCTCGCGTCATAACAGGTGAGCATGGCGATCTTCTCGCCGGCGCGCGCCATCGCGGCGAGCCCGGGGACCGTCCTGCGTGCGGTCGCGCCGCTCATTGCGTGCCGAGGTTGAAGAACTCGCGCCGGCCGCGCATTCCGTCGATGCGCGACAGCAGCAGCCGGAAGTGATCGGCGTCGGCAACGAAGTTCAGCCGCTCGCTGTTGACGATCAGCAGCGGCGCTTCCTCGTAGCGGTAGAAGAATCGCGCGTACGCGTCGGCGATGCGAGCGAGGTAGTGCTCGCTGATCGAGCGCTCGTAGTCGGCGCCGCGGCGGTGAACCCGATCGACCAGCGTCGCTAGTGGAGCCTGCAGGTAGATCACCAGGTCGGGAGTGGCCGCCTGCGGCTTCAGATGCGAGTAGACCTTCTCGTACAGGGCGTATTCGTCGTCGTTGAGGTTGAGGCGCGCGAACAGCGGGTCCTTGTCGAGGAGGAAATCGGCCACGGTCCTGCGCCCGAACAGATCGAGTTGGGCCAGCCCGCGCACCTGGTCGGCGCGCTGGAACAGGAAGTTGAGCTGCGTGGGTAGGGCGAAGCGCTGCATGTCCGCGTAGAACCGGGCGAGGAACGGATTGTCTTCGGGGGCCTCAAGGAGCGCGTCGGCGTGCAGATGTTGCGCGAGCTGCCGCGCGAGGCTCGTCTTGCCGGCGCCGATCGGCCCGTCGACCACGATGTAACGGCATTTCTCGAGCTCCATCGCAGCCGAGTTTAGCAGGCTGGAGGCGTGCACTCGCGCGGGCAGGGGCGTCAACGCCAGGCGTGAGTGCGCGTGCGCACTACTCGCTGCCCTCGCGTGCGCCGCAGCCACTGCTTCGCGCTGCCGCGGCCGGGAATGCGTGCGGCGGGGGCGATCTCCAGCAGGGGCTTGAGCACAAAGGCGCGCTCATGCATGCGCGGGTGCGGCAAGGTGAGCCCGCGCAAATGCGAGCGCCGGCGCCCGAACAGGAGCACATCGAGGTCGAGCGTGCGCGGGGCGTTGCCCTTATCGACCCGGTGGCGAGGCCGTCCGTGCCGCCGCTCGATGGCGCGCAGACGCGCGAGCAGCGGCCTCGGGCCGAGGCCGGTTCTCAACTCTGCTGCGGCGTTGACGTAGTCCGGCTGCGGTTCGGCGCAGCCGAGCGGTGCACTCAGACAGTTGCGGGACAAGGCGAGCAGGCTCGTGCGCGGAAGGCGCGCAAGCTCGGTCGCCGCCCGGGCGAGATGCCGACGCGGGTGGCCCAGATTGCTGCCGAGGCCGACGTAGACGAGCGTTGCCACTGCGCTTAATGCTCGGTGTCGGAGGGCGCGCCTGGGCTGTCGGCCGGCGGTGCCGCGGGCTTCCTGCGGCGCCTGCGCGAGCGCTTTCGCTTGCCCGACGGCTCGTCGCTGCGCAGCAAGCTCGAGCGCTCTTCCGGACCGGCATGCTGGAAACGCTCCCACCAGTCGGCGAGCTCGAGAGCGATTTCGCCGCTTTGCGCGCGCAGCCTGAGGAAATCGTACCCCGCTCGGAAGCGGGGATGCTCGAGCAGGCGGAAAGGACGCTGGCCCGCGCGCTGCTCGAAGCGCGGTTGCAGCGCCCAGGTCTCCTTGATCGCGGCCTCGAAGCGCCGTGGAATGGCGAGCCGCTCGGCCTGCTGTTCGAGCACGCGATCCATCGCTGAAAACAGCGCGGGAATGGGGCGCTGGCCGGACGCTTTGGCGGCGCTCCAGCTGGCGAGTACTTCGTGCCACAGCAGCGTGGCGAAGAGAAAGCCCGGCGACACCGGCTTGCCCGCACCGACCCGCTCATCGGTGTTGCCGAGCGCTAGCTCGATGAAGCGCTGTCCGAGCGGCTGCTCCAGGATGACGTCGAGCAACGGCAGCATCCCGTGGTGCAGCCCGTGCCGCCGCAGACTCCTGAGCGACTCGACGGCGTGCCCGGAGAGCAACAGTTTCTCCATCTCGTCGAAGACGCGCGCAGGAGGTACGTTCTGAATCAACGAAGCGAGACGGGTGATCGGAGCGGCTGTCTTCGTCTCGATCGTAAGCCCCAGCTTGGCCGCAAGGCGGGCAGCACGCAGCATGCGCACGGGATCCTCTCGGTAGCGGGTGACCGGATCGCCGATCAGCCTGAGCCGGCGCGCTTTCACGTCGGCTACGCCTCCGACATAGTCCCAGACACTCTCGGTCGACGGATCAAAGTACATCGCATTCATCGTGAAGTCGCGTCGAACCGCATCCTCCGCTTGCGAGCCGAACACGTTGTCGGACAGAAGCCGGCCGTGCTCGTCCGCGGCATCCTCCCCGGTCTGCTTGGCACGAAACGTCGACACCTCTACCGTCTCTGGCCCGGCCAGCACGTGCACGAGCCGGAAGCGACGGCCGATGATGAACGCGCGGCGGAACAGCGGCTTGATCTGCTCGGGTGTCGCGTCGGTCACCACGTCGAAATCCTTGGGCGTCATTCCGAGCATCAGATCGCGGACTGCACCGCCGACGATGAAGGCCTTGAAACCGGCCTGCTGCAGCTTGCGCGTGACCTCGAGCGCGCCGCGGGAGAGCTGGGTGCGCCGAATCGGCTGCGCCTCGGGGCCGTGGATGCGCGCCTCGGCGTTCGCCCTGCCGGGGATCAGGCGCGCGAACAGGCGCCGTATCATGATGCGAATTCCGTCGCGACGCGATTCAGCTGCATTCGGTCGCGTAATTTACGAGGTGCCGGGCACGAGATGCCATTCTACGCAGTCGCGCGCTCAGGCGCACGGTCGCGGGGCGCGCGTGGCGTGATCGGCGGGAATCCGGGATAATCAACGTTCAGCTGTAATCCGCCGTTTCCCCTGGGGAGTACCCGCTCATGCCCGCGTATCAGCACGTCACCGTTCCGAGCGGTGGCCGCAAGATAACAGTCAACAAGGACTTCAGCCTCGTCGTTCCCGATCAGCCGATCATCCCCTACATCGAGGGCGACGGGACGGGCGTCGACATCACCCCGGTCATGCTCCGCGTCGTCGATGCGGCGGTCGCCAAGGCGTACGGTGGCAGGCGCAAGATCCATTGGATGGAAATCTATGCCGGAGAGAAATCGACGAAGGTATACGGTGCCGACGTGTGGCTGCCGGAAGAGACGATGTCGATCCTCAAGGAGTACGTGGTCTCGATCAAGGGGCCGCTCACCACGCCGGTGGGCGGCGGTATCCGTAGCCTCAACGTTGCGCTCCGCCAGGAGCTCGACCTCTACGTATGCCTGCGTCCCGTGCGCTGGTTCGCCGGCGTGCCGAGCCCGGTCAAGGCGCCGGAAAAGGTCGACATGGTGATCTTCCGCGAGAACTCGGAGGATATCTATGCCGGCATCGAATGGCCCGCCGGTTCCGACGGCGCGAAGAAGCTCACTGAGTTTCTGATCAAGGAGATGGGAGTCAAGAAGATCCGTTTCCCGGCGACTTCCGGGATCGGGGTGAAGCCGGTGTCGAGCGAAGGTACCGAGCGGCTCGTGCGCAAGGCTATCCAGTACGCGATCGCGAACGACCGCAAGTCGGTGACGCTGGTGCACAAGGGCAACATCATGAAATTCACCGAGGGCGCCTTCCGCGACTGGGGGTACGCTCTCGCCCAGAAGGAGTTCGGCGCTCAGCCGATCGACGGCGGTCCCTGGTGCAAGTTCAAGAACCCGAGGACGAGCCGCGACATCGTCATCAAGGACGTGATCGCCGACGCCTTCCTGCAGCAGATCCTGCTGCGGCCCGACGAGTACGATGTCATCGCGACGCTGAATCTCAACGGCGATTACATATCGGACGCGCTGGCTGCCGAGGTCGGCGGCATCGGCATCGCGCCAGGCGCCAACATGTCCGACTCGGTTGCGATGTTCGAAGCTACCCATGGCACTGCGCCCAAGTACGCCGGCAAGGACTACGTCAATCCCGGGTCCGAGATCCTCTCGGCGGAGATGATGCTGGTGCACATGGGCTGGAAAGAAGCGGCCCAGCTGATCGTGAAGAGTCTGGAGAAGGCCATCTCCGACAAAGTTGTGACCTACGACTTTGCGCGCCTCATGCCCGGCGCGACGCAGGTCTCCTCCTCCGGCTTCGGTAAGGCAATGATCGAAAGAATGTAGCGCACTGAAGCCGCAGCCGGACCGGCGCTTCGCCTTCGTGCACGGCGCCAATCGGGCGGCGCGCACCGCTTGGGTGCCGCGCGAAGACGGAAAACCCGCCGAACGGCGGGTTTTCGTTGCTGGTGCGCCGCCCGCGTCGCGGGCGACGGCGTAAGCTCAAGCGGCCTGGATGTTGGCAGCTTGTTTCCCCTTGGGGCCCGTGGTGATCTCGAAGCTCACCTTCTGACCTTCCTTCAGGGATTTGAAGCCGTTCATCTGGATGGCGGAGAAATGGGCGAACAAGTCCTCGCCGCCGTCATCAGGCGTTATGAAACCGTAGCCTTTTGCATCGTTGAACCACTTGACCGTGCCGGTTGCCATAAGGCTGCTTCCTTACAGAATTAGGGAATGGGTGTTTGGAGCAGTCACTATCTACGGCAAGCGCATCGGTACGTACGGCGGCAAACCGGGACAGCAGAGACTCCTGGGAGCAAATTTGTACGCGGTTTGCGACAGCGAAGTCAAGTCGCGAAGCCAAAATCCGCCTTCCTCTTGAAAAATCTGTTGCAATCATCAAACATTAGACCATCGGACGGCGGCACGCGGCACTTCATGGCGATCCAGCAACAGGACGGGAGCGTCCTTGAGGTCGAGAAAACCCGCCTCAAGCCTCCACCACTGTATAAGGTGATACTGCTCAACGACGACTACACACCGATGGACTTTGTGGTCGTGGTGTTGCAGACTGTGTTCGCGATGAGCCGTGAGAAGGCTACGCAGGTCATGCTCCAGGTGCATCGCGAGGGGATGGGGGTGTGCGGGACGTATACGCGGGAAGTCGCGGCGGCGAAGGTGGACCAAGTAGTGAACATCGCGCGCAAGCATCAGCACCCGCTGCAGTGCACGATGGAGGAGACTTAAGCGTTAATGCGGTATTGTAGGAAGCCGCTGCGATCGAGGTTCGGACAGATATGATTGCGCAGGAACTTGAAGTTTCCCTCCACATGGCTTTTGTCGAGGCGCGGCAGAAGCAGCACGAGTTCATTACCGTCGAACACCTGCTGCTCGCCATGCTGGACAACCCTTCGGCGGCCGAGGTCTTGAAGGCCTGCGGCGTCGATCTGGAGGAGTTGCGCGGGGTCCTTACCGACTTCATCAACGAGCACACGCCGCGGCTCTCCCCGCACTCGGACGCGGACACGCAACCCACGCAGGGCTTCCAGCGCGTGATCCAACGGGCGATCCTGCACGTGCAATCTTCCGGCAAGAAGGAAGTGACTGGCGCGAATGTGCTGGTCGCGATCTTCGGGGAGAAGGAGTCGCATGCCGTCTACTTCCTCAATCAGCGGGGGGTGACGCGGCTCGACGTCGTCAATTACATCGCGCACGGAATCACCAAGGCCACCCAGCAGAAACAGGATAAGCAGGAGTCGGCAAAGGAGGAGGGCGAGGGCGAGCAGCAATCGGCCGGGGCGTTGGATGCCTACACGGTCAACCTGAACCAGCTCGCGAAGACGGGCAAGATCGATCCGTTGATCGGGCGCGAGCTCGAGCTCGAGCGTGTGATCCAGGTCCTCTGCCGGCGCCGGAAGAACAATCCTCTGCTCGTCGGCGAGGCGGGCGTGGGCAAGACAGCGATCGCCGAAGGCCTCGCGCGACGGGTCAACGACGGCGACGTGCCGGAGATGTTGCGCAGCTTCACGGTCTATTCGCTCGACATGGGCGCGCTACTCGCGGGCACGAAGTACCGCGGCGATTTCGAGCAGCGGCTGAAGGCTGTGCTCAAGCAGCTGACAGAGAATCCCAAGACGATCCTGTTCATCGACGAGATCCATACGATCATCGGGGCGGGAGCGGCCTCCGGGGGAACGCTCGATGCCTCGAACCTGCTCAAGCCGGCGCTCAACACTGGAGCGCTCAAGTGCATCGGCGCGACCACCTACAATGAGTACCGGGTGATCTTCGAGAAGGATCACGCGCTCTCGCGGCGGTTCCAGAAGATCGATGTGCCAGAGCCGTCGATCGCGGAGACAATCGAGATCCTGCGCGGGCTCAAGACGCGCTTCGAGCAGCACCACGGCGTGAAGTACGCGCCGGCGGCGCTTACCACGGCTGCAGAGCTTTCGGCGCGGTTCATCAACGACAGGCATCTTCCCGACAAGGCGATCGACGTGATCGACGAAGCGGGCGCAGCGCAGAAGATCCTGCCGAAGTCCAAGCAGAAGAAGGTGATCAACAAGACGGAGATCGAGGAGATCGTAGCGAAGATCGCTCGCATCCCCGCCAAGAACGTGAGCTCCGACGATCGGAATGCGCTGAAGACGCTCGACCGCGACCTGAAGAACGTGGTGTTCGGGCAGAACCAGGCGATCGACGCGCTGGTGGCCGCGATCCGCATGGCGCGCTCGGGGCTGGGCAATCCCCGCAAGCCGATCGGCAACTTCCTTTTCAGCGGTCCGACCGGGGTGGGCAAGACCGAGGTCGCGAGGCAACTCGCCTATTGCCTTGGCGTGGAGCTCATCCGCTTCGACATGTCCGAGTACATGGAGCGCCATGCGGTCTCGCGCCTGATCGGCGCGCCGCCGGGCTACATCGGATTCGATCAGGGCGGCCAGCTCACCGAGGGGATTACCAAGCACCCCTACAGCGTGCTGCTGCTCGACGAGATCGAGAAGGCGCATCCCGACATCTTCAGCATTCTGCTGCAGGTGATGGATCACGGCACGCTCACGGACAACAACGGGCGCAAGGCCGACTTCCGCAACGTCATCGTCATCATGACCACCAACGCCGGCGCCGACATGCTGGCGAAGAGCGCGATCGGCTTCACCGACAACAAGCAGGCTGGCGACGAGATGGAGTCGATCAAGCGCATGTTCACGCCGGAGTTCCGCAACCGACTCGATGCCACGATCTCGTTCGCGGCGCTCGATCACGAAGTCATCCTGCGCGTGGTCGACAAGTTCCTGCTCGAACTTGAGAACCAGCTGCACGAGAAGAAGGTCGAGCCCTCGTTCACGCCGGAGCTCAAGGAATTTCTGGCACGCAAGGGCTTCGATCCGCAGATGGGCGCGCGGCCGATGGCGCGACTCATCCAGGACACGATTCGCAAGGCGCTCGCCGATGAACTGCTCTTCGGCCGGCTTGCGAACGGCGGCAGGGTGACGATCGATGTCGACGGCGAGGAGCGGATCAAGTTGATCTTCGAGGAGACGAAGGAGCCCGAGGCGGTCGCCTGAGACGGTTCTCCGCTAACCACCCGGACGGGGGCGAGTGCCCCCGTTTGCTTTTGCGGACATGGAGCTGATGCACCCGATCGCCGGAGTGTTTTTAGGTTCGACATTGCTCGTGCTCGGCGCGTCCGCGCACGGCGGCCAGGGCGATGAGCTCGGGCGCGACGTCGCTGCCAACTGCGCGAATTGCCACGGCACGGACGGAAGGAGCCGTGGGGGTTTCCCTGCGCTCGCCGGGCGGAACAAGCAGGAGCTGATCCGGCTGATGCAGGATTTCCGCAGTGGCAAGCGACCTTCGACCATCATGCAGCAGCTCGCCAGAGGCTACAGCGAAGTCGAGATCGAGGCTGCAGCAGCCTATTTCGCCGCGCAGCCAAAGGACTGAGCGATGCGTGTCACGCGGCGCGGTTTCCTCAAGGCCGGCGCCGCCTCGCTGGCGGGCATCTCGCTGGCGATCGGCAGGGGCCGCGCGGCCGAGCGGGCCCGGGTCGTCGTGGTCGGCGCGGGCTACGGCGGCGCGACCGCCGCAAAGTACATCCGCAAGTGGAGCTCCGGCGCGATCGACGTTGCGCTCATCGAGCGCGAGCGCGAATTCATTTCCTGCCCGATGTCGAACCTCGTCGTCGGCGGAAGCCGCAGTCTCGAAGACATCACGATCGCCTACGATGGACTCGATCGATGGGGCGTGCGTCGCTTGAGAGACGAGGCCGTTGCGATCGATCCGGGCGGCCGGCAGATCAGCCTCGCGAGCGGCGCGAGCCTCGCCTACGACCGCCTCGTTCTTGCCCCGGGCATCGACTTCATCTGGGCCCTGGTGCCATCGCTCGCGAGCGCGCAGGCGCAAGCAAAGGTGCTGCACGCGTGGAAGGCAGGACCGCAAACCATCGCGCTGCGCCGGCAGCTCGAGGCGATGCCCGACGGCGGCGTGTTTGTGCTGCACATCCCGAAAGCGCCGTACCGCTGTGCGCCCGGTCCCTACGAACGCGCCTGCCAGGTAGCGTTCTACTTTTCGGCGCGCAAGCCGCGGTCGAAGGTGATCATTCTCGACGCGAACCCGGAGGTGCAGTCGAAGAAGGCGCTCTTTGCCGCGGCGTGGAGCGAGCGCTACAGGGGCATCGTGGAGTATCGCCCTGACAGCGAGCTCGTCGATGTCGACGTCGCGACCCTGACCGCGCGGCTCGACTTCGACGAAGTGAAGGCCGATGTTCTCAACGTCATCCCGCCACAGCGCGCCGCCGCGATCGCCAGCCAGCTCGGCATGGCCAACGCCAACGAGCGCTTCTGCCAAGTGGACTTCCTGACTTACGAATCGACGGCGCAAAAGAACATCCACGTGCTGGGTGATGCGATCCAGACCGCGCCCCTGATGCCGAAATCGGGGCACATGGCAAACCAGCAGGCCAAGGTCTGCGCGGCGGCGATCGTTGCCCTGCTGACCGGGCAGGAGGTGAACGCCTCGCCGGTGATCGCCAACGCCTGCTACAGCTACATCGACGACCGCCGGGCGGCGCACATCGCCTCCGTGCACGCGTACGACGCGCAGGCAAAGACGATGACCGTCGTTCCGGGCACGAGCGGCGTTTCCGACGTAGCGAGCCTGCAGGAAGGAGAATTCGCCGCGGCGTGGGCGCGAAACATTTGGGCGGATACGCTCGGCTGACGCACACGAGCGGCTCGATGGCGCCGCCGAATCGTCCCGGGGGCGAGCGACTTTGGAATCTCATTCCGGAAGCACCAGTGCCGTTTCAGTGCGAGCCACCGCCAGGGGTAAAACCTTTGTCGCTTGGAATCAGCTACTTGGAGCACTAGATGCACGATGGCGGCGACGAGCCTCTCATGCGTCGCAACAACAACCTACGGGTCCTTGGCCGAATTTCCTTCCGCTCTACGGAATCTCGTTCTAATAGCATGATTTTTATGCGCAAATGTTCTATTGCGCCGCCATATTTACTATTGTCACGGACCCTCGTCTTTGTTATGGTGAATTGATCCACCGGTCAGGCGCGGCGCAGCAGATCGGAGCGCCGACCTGATCACGATTTGCCTTCACACGGAGCGCGACGGGAGCGGCAATGAACTACGATCTGGAAGCGGCAAGACTTAGGAAGGACTGGGCGGAGAACCCGCGCTGGAAGGGCATCAAGCGTGCCTATGCCGCCGAGGATGTCGTGCGGCTGCGCGGCTCGCTGCACATCGAGCATACGCTCGCGCGTCGCGGCGCCGAAAAACTCTGGAAGCTCGTCACCGAGGAGCCTTTCGTCAACTCTCTCGGAGCGATGACGGGCAACCAGGCGCTGCAGCAGGTCAAAGCCGGACTGAAGGCAATCTATCTGTCGGGTTGGCAGGTTGCCGCCGACGCCAACATTGCCGGCGAGATGTACCCCGATCAATCGCTCTATCCCGTCAATTCGGTGCCGGGCGTGGTCCGCCGCATCAACAACACCTTCATGCGCGCTGACCAGATCCAGCACATGGAGGGCACGGGCGACGTCGACTACTTTGCGCCGATTGTTGCCGACGCCGAAGCCGGCTTCGGCGGCGTTCTGAACGCTTTCGAGCTGATGAAGGCGATGATCGAGGCCGGGGCGGCAGGTGTGCACTTCGAGGACCAGCTCGCGTCGGTCAAGAAATGCGGCCACATGGGTGGGAAGGTGCTGGTGCCGACGCGCGAGGCGATCGAGAAACTCGTCGCGGCGCGGCTAGCGGCCGACATCATGGGCGTGCCTACCGTGATCCTCGCACGCACGGATGCCGAGGCGGCGGACCTGGTTACCTCCGACATCGACCTCAACGACAAAGCGTTCTGCACGGGGGAGCGCACCGTCGAGGGCTTCTTCAAGACCCGAAGCGGCCTCGAGCAGGCGGTTTCGCGCGGGCTCGCCTACGCGCCCTACGCGGACCTGCTGTGGTGCGAGACGGGCAAGCCCGATCTGCAGTTCGCGCGGGCGTTTGCCGACGCGATTCACGCGCGATATCCGGGCAAGATGCTCGCCTACAACTGCTCGCCGTCGTTCAACTGGAAGAAGAACCTCGACGATGCAACGGTGGCGAAATTCCAGCGCGAGCTGGCGGCGATGGGCTACAAATTCCAGTTCATCACGCTGGCGGGTTTCCACAGCCTGAACTACAGCATGTTCAACCTCGCCCACGGCTACGCCCACAACCAGATGACGGCGTTCGTCGAGCTGCAGGAAGCGGAGTTCGCCGCCGTCTCGAAGGGATTTACGGCCATCAAGCACCAGCGCGAGGTCGGCACGAGCTACTTCGACGCGGTCACCCAGACGGTCCAGGGCGGACAGTCGTCGACGACCGCGCTCAAGGGCTCGACCGAGGACGAGCAGTTCTTCGAAAAGCCGAAGGCGGAGCTCTCGGTCGCCAACGGCTGAGCTAGATCTCTGACGGCCGCCGAACGGCGCGGCGCCCGGAGGGGCCTCGCGCCGTTGCCTTATATTCGAGGCGATGGCCTCGGCTTCCGCACGAGTCTTCTTCGCCCTCTGGCCTGATGGGGCGCTGCGCACCGCGCTGGCGGAGCTCGCCCGCGAGGTCGCACAGGAGGCGCACGGCCGCGCCACGACGCAGGAGAATCTCCACCTTACGCTTGCGTTCCTGGGCGATCAGTCCGCCCGGCAGGTGCGGGCGTTGAAAGCCCTGGCGGGCGCCGTGGCCAGCCATCGCTTTCAGCTTGCGCTCGACGAGATCGGATCCTTCGCGCGGACCGGCATCGCGTGGCTGGGCGCGAGCGCCCCGCAACTCGCGCTCGTGTCGCTGCAAAGCCGCCTTGCGCTCGCACTCCGCGAGGCTGGGTTCTCGCTCGACGAGCGTCCGTACGCGCCGCATCTGACGCTCGCGCGACGCGCGGGCGCCCCTGTGCGCAGGGCGCTGGCGCGGCCGATCCTGTGGAACGTGAATTCGTTCGTCCTGGCGGCCTCAAACCTCGGCCGCGAGCGGCCGATCTACCGCGTTCTCGCCGAATGGGCGCTGGACCCGGGCTAAGCGGGCCTCAGGCGCCCTTCAATCCGGCTTGGCGCTCAGCGCGCTTGCGCTCGGCGCGCTGCCGCTGCACCTGCGCTTCGGTCAGCGACGTGATCGGCGCCGGAGCGCGCGGCTGCACGTCGTCGAATTCCGATGCCGTTGCGTCCGTTGCGCGAGGGAACGAGACGACCACTTCGGCCGCAGCTTTAGGCCGAGCGAGCTTGCCGCGCTCGCGAGCGAGCGCGATCAACCTCGCGACGGCGAACAGGGTGAGACCGACGGCGAAGCAGATGCCGACGAACTCGGCGACGGCGCGACCGAGGGTTGCGGCGCCGAGCATCCATTGCCCGGTTCCGATGGAATCGACCGAAGCGCTGCCCCCGAATGCGGCAACGACTGCGACGCCGATGAGCGCGCCGATGGCGCCCGGTACCCAGTTGACTGATGCCTGCCTCATGATCGCCTCTCTCATGCCGTGCTCGCGCCTTTCGCGTAGCTCTTTGATGCCGCGATAGGTCCGGATGGATTCACCCGCGCATCGGTAGCGGCAGACTACGGGAGGCGTGTTACCGGCTCAAGAAGCAAGCGACGAAGCCCACGAAGCGAGGGATGAAGCGCTGCGCAGGGCCAGGGAAGCGTGATCTCCGCCCCGACTCGGCCGCGGGCGGGGCGGACCGGTCGCTCGAACGATCAGCCGCGCGCGACCGGGCGACCCGGATCGGCAATCCACTCGCTCCAGGATCCCGGATAGAGGCGCGAGCCGGCTAGACCGGCCACCTCCATGGCGAGCACGCTATGGCAGGCGGTCACGCCCGATCCGCACTGATGCACGACGCTCGATGGCGGGCGCGTGCCGAGCAGCGCCTCGAACTCCGATCGCAGCAGCGCCGGCGACTTGAAAGTGCCCTCGGCAGCCAGGTTTTCTGAGTAGGGACGATTGCGCGCGCCGGGAATGTGCCCCGCGACGGGATCGATCGGTTCCAGATCGCCGCGATAACGCTCTGGCGCACGCGCATCGAGGACGAGCAGCTGCCCATCGCCGAGATGGCGCATGATCTCCTCGGCGCGGACCTGCGGCGCCGAGGGCGCGGGGACGAAGCGGGTGCGCCGCGGCGCCGGCTCGCGCTCGTCGACCGGCAGCTCCTCGGCAAGCCACTTGTCGAGACCTCCATCGAGCACGGCGACCGCGCGATGCCCGAGCCAGCGCAGCAGCCACCACAGGCGCGCGGCCCACATGCCGGTGTTCTGGTCATATGCCACCAGCTGCTTCGAGTCATCGATCCCCGCGCGACCGAAGGTCTCTGCGAGCGCTGCCGGATCCGGCAGCGGATGACGACCATTGAGGCCGGTCTTCACGCCCGAGAGATCGCGATCGAGGTGCATGAAGCGCGCCCCAGGGATGTGCTCCTTGCGGTAGGCGCGCTCGCCCGCGTCGACGTCGGCCAGATTGTGCCGGCAGTCGACGATGACGAACGACGGATCGCCGAGATGCGCGCGGAGATCCGCGGTGGAGATCAGGGTGCTGTACAAGCAGGAAGCCGCGCTATTGCGCCAACTCTCGTCGCAGGAATTCGTGGAAGTGCTGCATGCCGTCTTCCATAGGCGACTGGTACGGTCCAGTCTCGCTTCGGCCCGACTTGTACAGGGCTCGCCGACCCTCGTCCATGCGCTCGGCGATCTCGTCGTCTTCGGCGGCGGTCTCCAGGTACGCCGCCTGCTCGGCTTCCACGAACTCGCGCTCGAACAGCGCGATCTCTTCCGGGTAGTAGAACTCGACGACGTTGGTGGTCCGGTCGACGGCGCGGGGGATAAGAGTGCTCACGATCAGGACGTGCGCGTACCACTCGAGCATGATGTTCGGGTAGATCGTGACCCAGATCGCGCCGTGCTTCGGCGGTTCGCCGCGGTAGTAGTCTAAAACGGCCCTGTGCCAGCGCTCATAGGTCTTGGTGCCGGGCTTAGCGAGCGCATTGTTGACGCCCACGGTCTGCACCGAGTACCGGTCGCCGAACTGCCAGCGCAAGTTATCGCAGGTCACGAACTGCCCGAGGCCCGGGTGGAAGGGCCCGACGTGATAGTCCTCCAGGTAAACCTCGATGAAGCTCTTCCAGTTGTAGCCGCACTCGTGCGTTTCGATGCGATCGAGAACGTAGCCCGAGAAGTCGAAGTCCCCGACGACACCCAAGCCGGCGAGGTCCTTTGTCAAGTCGCGCGGCCCGTCGAACAGCAGGCCCTGCCAGCGCTTCAGCGGCGTGCTGGCGAGCCGGACGCAGGGCTGCTCGTCGAAATAGGGCGCTCCGAGAAGCTTGCCCTCGAGGTCATAGGTCCAGCGATGCAGGGGACAGACGATGTTCCGCGCACTGCCACGGCCCTTGAGCATGACCGCTTGGCGATGTCGACAAATGTTGGACAGCAGCTCGACGCCGCGGGCGCTGCGCACGAGCGCCTGCGCGTTGTCGCGCCAGGAGAGCGCGCAGTAGTCTCCGGCGTTGGGCACCATCAACTCGTGCCCGACGTAGCCGGGGCCAGGCGCGAAGAGCAGCCGCTGCTCGAGCTCGAGCTGCGCCGGATCGCAATACCATGAGGCGGGGAGCTGCGATGTGGCCGGTCGCAGCCGATCCGCAGTCGCGAGATTCGACATCAGCCTTCCTTTTCGTGAACCGCCAACCCAACAAACAATATAAGGGGCGAAGCCATACGCCCCCCAACCGCTTTGCTAAGTCAGCCCGTTACGAAAAGCTCGTACCGAGGCTGCGTCGTCAAATTGAGGGAGCAATTATAGCCGCGAATGGACCTCCGGTCCATGGCGGAGTTCCCTCGACCGTCGGCCCGAAGCGCCGTTGACCTCAGTCGGTCAATTAGGGTACTTTGACCTGTTTCGCAGGCGCGTGATCACGTGCCATGCCGCCCAGCTTCCCGGTTCGATGGCCAAGTCTCCCGACCCCCCGAAGAGTTTCGAAGCGGCGCTCGCCGAGCTCGAAACCATACTCGCTACGATGGAGGGCGGGCAGCTGCCTCTCGCCGAGACGCTCGCGGCGCACCGGCGTGGCGCCGAACTGCTCCAGTATTGCCAGGCAGCCCTGAAGGACGCGCAGCAACAGGTTCAGGTATTGGAGCGCGGCGTGCTCAAGGCATTCGCCGTCGACCGCGCAGAAACGCAGAGCGCCGGGCAAAGCGATGGATCCTGACGTCGCCTTTGCCGTCTGGTCCCGCGAGCGGGCGCAGCGCGTCGAAGGCGCGCTCGAGCGCTTGCTCGCTCCGCCTGCCAGCGCGAGGGAATTGCGCGAGGCTATGCGCTATGCGGTGCTCGGCGGAGGCAAGCGCGTAAGAGCGCTGCTCGCCTACGCGGCTGGCGAGCTTTGCGATGCGGAACCCGACGCCGTCGACGCCGTCGCAGCATCCGTCGAGCTGATCCATGCGTATTCGCTGGTGCACGACGACCTTCCGTGCATGGACGACGACGTACTTCGCCGCGGCAATCCGACCTGTCACGTCGCATTCGGCGAGGCCACCGCGCTGCTCGCGGGCGACGCTTTGCAGAGCCTTGCGTTCGAGGCTCTCACGCGGGGTGCCCGCGCCTCGGTCGCGCAAGCGGCCCTGCTCGCGCATGCCGCGGGCGCCTCGGGTATGGCGGGCGGGCAGGCGATCGATCTTGCGAGCGCGGGCAAGCGTCTCGACCTCGCCGAACTCGAGCAGATGCACGCGCTCAAGACCGGCGCGCTGATCCGGGCGGCAGTGCGCCTCGGTGCGGAATGCGGCCGTGCGTTGGCGCGCGAAGAGACCGCAGCGCTGGATTGCTACGCGGTCGCCACAGGGCTCGCCTTTCAGATCATCGACGACATTCTTGATGTCGAAGGCACCACGCAGAGTTTAGGCAAGACCGCCGGCAAGGATGCACGGCAGGGCAAGCCGACGTACGTCTCGCTCGCGGGGTTGGACGCTGCCCGGCGACGCGTCGAGGCGCTGCGCGGCGAGGCGCGCGACGCGCTGTCGCCTTTCGGAGCGCGTGCGCGCCGCTTGCTCGAGGTTGCCGACTGGATCTCGCAGCGCCGACACTAGGATTCCTGCCCGCCGTGCGAGCACGAGGTTTGCGCGCACCCGGACAAGAGACATCGACTTCATCGCCATGGCCTCGCTGCTGGAACGCATCAACGATCCCGCCGACCTGAAGCGGCTCGACGCAAGCGAGCTGCCCGAGCTTGCGCGCGCGCTGCGTGAATTCATACTGAAAGCGGTGAGCCAGACGGGGGGCCATCTGTCCTCCAACCTGGGAACGGTCGAGCTCGCGATCGCCCTGCACTACGTCTTCGACACGCCGCGCGACCGCCTCGTCTGGGACGTCGGCCACCAGACCTACGCACACAAGATTCTCACCGGCCGGCGCGAAGGCATGGCGAAGCTGCGCCAGTTCGGCGGAATCGCCGGTTTCCCCCGACGGGCCGAGAGCGAATACGACAGCTTCGGCACCGCGCATTCCTCGACCTCCATTTCCGCGGCGCTGGGGATGGCGATCGCCGCGAAGAAGAAAGGGGAGAAGCGCTCCGTGGTGGCCGTCGTCGGCGACGGGGCGATGAGCGCGGGCATGGCCTTCGAGGCGATGAACAATGCGGGCGCCGCGGACGTCGACCTGCTGGTGATCCTCAACGACAACGATATGTCGATCTCGGAGCCGGTAGGCGCCTTCAACAACTACCTGGCGCGCCTGCTCTCTGGTCGGATCTACAACACCGTGCGCCGCGGCGGCAAGGAAGTGCTTTCGAAGCTGCCGCCGGTCAAGGAGCTCGCGAAGCGCTGGGAGGAACACATGAAGGGTATGGTCCTTCCAGGCACGCTGTTCGAGGAGTTCGGGTTCAACTACATCGGACCGATCGATGGACACGATCTCGACACGCTGGTGAAGACGCTGTCCAACGTGAAGCAGCTTCCCGGTCGCCAGCTGCTGCACGTGATGACGCGCAAGGGACACGGCTATCTGCGCGCCGAGGAAGATCCGATCCTGTATCACGGGGTGACCAAATTCGACCCGGCCGTCGGGTTCGCGCCAAAGCCTCCGAGCAAGCCCACGTACACGCAGGTGTTCGGTGAGTGGCTCTGCGACATGGCGCGGCGCGACCTGCGCCTGATCGGGATCACACCCGCCATGCGCGAAGGGTCGGGCATGGTGCGCTTCTCGGAGGAGTATCGCGACCGCTACTTCGACGTCGGCATCGCCGAGCAGCATGCGCTCACCTTCGCGGCGGGGCTCGCTTGCGAGGGCATGAAGCCGGTCGTCGCGATCTACTCGACGTTCCTGCAGCGGGCGTACGACCAGCTGATCCACGACGTCGCGCTGCAGAACCTCCCGGTGGTGCTGGCGATCGACCGCGCGGGAATCGTGGGCGCGGACGGACCGACGCACGCCGGCAGTTTCGATCTCACCTATCTGCGCTGCCTGCCCAATACCACCGTCATGGCGCCCGCCGACGAGAACGAGTGCCGGCAAATGCTCTACACCGCGTTCACGCTCGACACGCCGAGCGCGGTGCGCTATCCGCGAGGCGCCGGGCCGGGCGTTCCGGTCCAGCAGGAAATGCGGGCGCTCCCGGTGGGCAAGGGGGAGCTGCGCCGCGAGGCGAGGCGGCGCGCGCAGCGCGGAGCAATCCTCGCTTTCGGCAGCATGCTGAACCCCGCGCTGGTTGCAGCAGAGGAGCTCGATGCGACGGTGGCCAACATGCGCTTCGTGAAGCCGATCGATGCCGAGCTGATCGCCTGGCTAGCCAGGACGCACGACTGGCTGGTGACCGTCGAGGAAAACGTGATCGCGGGCGGCGCCGGCAGCGCGGTCGCCGAGGTCCTGGCCCAGCAGGGCCTGCTCGTCCCGCTGTTGCAGCTCGGGTTGCCGGACGAATTCGTCGACCACGGCGACCCTGGCCTGCTCCTGGCGCGCTGTGGCCTCGACGCCAAGGGCATCGCGGCGTCGATCAGCGCGCGCTTCGGATCCCGGCGCAGCGACGCGGTCGCTGCCTCGGTCACGCCGATCGCCAAGCCTGCCGCATGATCGCCGCTACCCTTTACGAACCAACGAGCACATGAACCGACCCGAATCTCCCGCGATTCCCGACGTCCATTCGCACCGGGACGCGCGCGCGCTCGCCATCGATCGCGTCGGCATCCGCGGCCTGCGCTACCCGATCCGGTTCGCCGACGGCCGGGCGCCCGCGCAGCCGACAATCGCCTCCTGCAACCTCTCGGTCGCCCTGCGCGCCGAGCAGAAGGGCACGCACATGTCGCGCTTGGTCGCTGCGATCGACGGCCTTCGCGACCCGCTGACGGTCGCGTCCCTCCCGGCGCTGCTCGACGAACTGCTGTCGCGTCTCGAAGCGTCGAGCGCCCGCATCGAGATCGATTTCCCGTGGTTCCGCAGGAAGGCGGCACCGGTTTCGGGCGTAGAGAGCATGATGGACTACGAGGCGAAGCTCTTTGCCGAAGCGGCCGACGGAAAGCGCCGCCTCGACGTCAGCGTCGCCGTGCCGGTGATGAGTCTGTGCCCTAGCTCCAAGGCGATCGCAGACTACGGTGCGCACAACCAGCGCTCGCACCTGACGGTGAGCGTGGGTTTGCGCGATGCGGCATCGATCACACTCGAGGAGCTCGTCACGATCGCCGAGGAAGAGGCTTCGTGCGAGCTCTACGGGATACTCAAGCGCGCCGACGAGAAGTACGTCACCGAGCGCGCGTACGAGCGCCCGCGGTTTGTCGAGGATCTGGTGCGCGGCATCGCCGCGAGGCTCGTTGACGATGCACGGTTCGAGGGCTTTCGCGTCGAAGCCGAGAACTTCGAGTCGATCCACAACCACTCCGCCTATGCCCGGATCGAGCGCGGGCGATGACCCCGGCCGTTCCATCCCGTCGCCATTCAGCCCGCAATCTCCGCAGCTCGTCGCCGCGGGCCTCGCGTAGCAGGACGAGAGCGCCGTAGAATCTCCGACGGAAGCCCCGCCGCGGGGTCGTTGCTCGAAATGCCGATCGCCGCAATCAAGCAGCGTTTTCAGGCGTACTCGCACCGCGTGCTCGACTCGCTCTCCGAGATCGAGCGGCGCGACGTGCAGGCTTTCGACCGCTGGTTCCACAAGCGCCACGGGTGGGCGACCCTGGTTCTGATCGTTGCGATCACTTTCGCGCTTGCCGGAGTCGCCGCGCAGCTGCCGTGGAACATGTCGTTCCTCGAGGCGGCGATCCTCATCAACGGCGTCGTCTTTCTGCTCCTCTGGGCGCTGCTCCTCGCCTGGTTCGGCTACCGGAAGTTCCACGGGCGGCTTCTGCGCTACGCGGTGGCGGCACCGGCGCTGGCCATCGGGCTGGCATTCCTCGTCGCGGGCGCCGCCGACCTCGTCGGCGGGCGCAACCCCTTTGGCTGGATGATCGACAACTCGCAGTTGCGCCACGTGGTCATCGCGGCGCTGGTGTTCGGCTTTCTCTACGCGCTGTTCACCGCGATCATCGCGCACCTTCGCAACCGCGAGTACGCCGCACTCGCCGTGAAGCTCGAGCTCGAGCGCCGAGAGAGCGAGCTGTCGCGCCAGCTCGCCGAGTCGCGGCTGAAGATGCTGCAGCTGCAGGTCGAGCCGCATTTTCTGTTCAACACGCTCGGCAGCGCGCAGCAGCTGGCGGCCAACCGCGCGCCTGAAGCGGCACGACTTCTCGGGGACCTGATCCGCTTCCTGCGCGCGGCGACGAGCTCGTTGCTGCAGGAGACGACCACGCTCGCAGAGGAGGGCGCGCTCGTCGGCGCATATCTCGCGGTGATGCAACTCAGGCTCGGAGCCCGCCTGCGGTTCAACGTGAGCATTGCCCCGGCGCTGGAATCCTTCCGTCTCCCGCCGGGGATGCTGATAACGCTGGTCGAGAACGCAATCAAGCACGGAATCGAGCCGCATCCGCCCGGTGGCGAAATCCGCATCTCGGCGGCGCGCGAGGACGGGCATGTCGTGGTGACCGTGGCGGACAGCGGCAAAGGTATTGCCGCCACGCCGGGACAGGGAATCGGGCTCGCCAACATCCGCGAGCGCCTCGAGCTGCTCTGCGGGACCGGTGCCCGCCTGTCTTTGGGCGAGAACGAGCCACGGGGATTCGTCGCCCGCCTGGAGTTCCCCGACCCGGCCGGATGATGGAGCGGCGGCACGCCTCGCTACGAGCATGCGACCCACGGCGCTGATCGCGGAGGACGAGGAGCTGATGCGCGCGCGCCTGCGCGAAGCGCTGGCGGCCGCGTGGCCGGAGCTGGAGATCGTGGCCGAGGTTGCAGACGGCGACGCAGCGCTTGCTGCGCTGGAGGCGCATGCACCGGCGGTGGCCTTTCTCGACGTCCGCATGCCCGGAATGAACGGGCTGGATGTCGCGGCGGAGATCGGCTCGCGCTGTCACGTCGTGTTCATCACGGCCTACGATCACTACGCGCTGGCGGCCTTCGACGCGGGCGCCGCCGACTATCTGCTCAAACCGGTCGAAGCCGAGCGCCTCGCGCTCACCGTCGAGCGGGTGAAGCGCAAGCTCGAAAGCGAGCCGGCCGACCTCTCGGGGTTGCTGGCGCAGATCAAGCAGGCCGTGAACTCGTCGAGCATGCGGCTGAAATGGATCAAGGCGGCGGTAGGGCGCCAGGTGAAGCTGATCGCGGTCGAGGACGTCCTGTACTTTCAGTCCGACACGAAGTACACGCGCGTCGTGCTCGCCGGCTCGGAGGCGCTCATCCGCACGCCGCTGAAGGAGTTGCTCGCCGGCCTCGATCCGGAGCGTTTCTGGCAGGTGCATCGCGGTACAATCGTCAACGTCGACGCGGTGTCCGGCGTGCTGCGCGAGAACGCGGAGAAGCAGTTCGTCGTCCTCAAGGGCAGGGATGAGCGGCTGCCGATATCGCGGCAGTTCTTCCATCTCTTTCGCCAGATGTAGCGCGCCGCGGCGACAGCTATCGATGCGTCCTGTCGCCATCTTCCGCTTCACTCCAACCGAAGGCCCGGGGCATTTCGCCGAGTGGCTCGACGCGCGCGGCATTCCGCGCCGCGTGGTCGCGCTCGACGAGGGCGAGGCCGTACCGAGCAGTCCGAAAGCGTTCTCGGGCATCGCGCTGATGGGCGGGCCGATGAGCGCCAACGACCCGCTGCCGTGGAACCCGCCGCTGCTCGGTCTGTTGCACTCGGCGGTAGCCGCGGACGTACCGGTGATCGGCCACTGTCTCGGCGGGCAGCTCCTCGCGAGGGCGCTCGGCGCGGAGGTGACGCGCACGCCTCGCCCGGAAATCGGCTGGAGCGAGGTCACGACGACGGCCGCTCCCGACACGCGCCGCTGGTTCGGCGAGCGCGCGGGCTTCACGACCTTCCAGTGGCACTACGAGGTCTTCTCGCTGCCGCCTGGCGCGCGGCGCGTGCTCACCAACGAAGTCAACGCCGAGCAGGCGTACACGCTCGGCAAGCACATCGGTTTGCAGAGCCACCCGGAGATGACGCGGGCCATGGTGGAGACATGGTGCCGGACCGGCGCAGCAGAGCTTCCCGCGCAGACCGCGGGCGCGGTGCAGAGCCGGGCCGACATCGTCGAGGATTTGGACGCGCGCCTGCGCGCTCTCGGATCGGTCGCCGACGCCCTGTATGCGCATTGGGCCAAGGGGCTGGCGCGCTAGCCTGTTATGACCGCGATCCGCCCGCTCCCGGACCACCTCATCAACCAGATCGCTGCCGGCGAGGTCGTCGAGCGCCCGGCCGCTGCGCTTAAGGAGCTTCTCGAGAACAGCCTCGATGCCGGGGCGCGCACGATCGATATCGACCTCGCGGGCGGTGGCGTCAAGCTCATCCGCGTCGCCGATGACGGCGCGGGCATCGAGCGCGAGGACCTCGCGCTTGCGGTCGCGCGGCATGCGACCTCCAAGATCGCCGTGCCGAGCGATCTCGAAGCGATCGCCACGCTCGGCTTTCGCGGCGAGGCGCTGGCGTCGATCGCCGCAGTGTCGCGGTTGAGCCTTACCTCGCGCTCGCGCAACGCCGCGCACGCGTGGCGCATCGAGGTCGATGGCGGCGAGGTCGGCCTGCCCCAGCCCGCCGCGCTCGCGACGGGCACCACCGTGGCTGTGCAGGAGCTCTACTTCAACACGCCGGCGCGCCGCAAGTTCTTGCGCACCGATGCGACCGAGTACGGCCACAGCGAAGAAGCGTTCCGCCGCATCGCGCTGTCACACCCGGAGGCTGGATTCACGCTGAGTCACAACGGCGCGGTGCGCTACCGGCTGCTGGGCGAGGGTCGCCGAGCGCGCGTCGACGCGCTGCTCGGAGACGCCTTCGCCGCGCAGGCCGCCGTGGTCGAAGCTCCAGGTCCTGGCGTATCGCTCGCTGGATGGGCTGTGCGGCCCGCCTATGCGACGACCGGCCGCGAGGCGCAGTATCTCTTCGTCAACGGCCGCTACGTTCGCGATCGTGTGCTGAGCCATGCGCTGCGTGAGGCGTACCGCGACGTGCTGCACAACGACCGCCAGCCAGCCTATGCGCTCTGGCTGACCATCGAGCCGCGGATGGTCGACGTAAACGTCCATCCGACGAAGGTCGAAGTGAAATTCCGCGAGGCGGGTGCGCTGCATGAATTCGTCCGCCGCGCCGTGGAGAAGGCACTCGCCGCGACGGCTGCCGAGCATCCTTCGGTTTCCGCGGCGGAGCGCCTTGGCGCCGCCGCGGCGCTGACGCCACCGGTCGCCGTCGGGCCTCCGCGCGGCCCATCGGCGCAGGAAGCGCTCGCATTCGCGGCGCGCGAGCCGGCCGCGTTCTACGAGCGGCTGTTCGGACAGCGCGATGGGGCACTCGTTGCGACGCCGGATCTCCCGAACGAAGACGAACAGCCGCTCGGCTTCGCACTCGCCCAGCTGCACGGCATCTATGTACTGGCGCAGAACCGCGACGGGCTGGTGCTGGTCGACATGCACGCCGCGCACGAGCGCATCCTGTACGAGCGACTGAAAACCGCGCTCGACCGCGCCTCGCCGATGCAGCCGCTGCTCGTGCCGGTAACCTTCGCCGCGGATCCGCTTGAGGTCGCGACCGCCGAGGAAAACGTCGATACCTTCGCGGAGCTGGGCTTCTCCATCTCGACGCTCGGCCCATCCACGCTGGCGGTGCGCGCGGTCCCGGCGCCGCTTGCCGACGCCGACGCCGCGGCGCTTGCTCATGCGCTGCTCGCCGACGTGCGGGAGTATGGCGGCAGCGGCGTGCTCACGGCACGGCGCGACGAGCTGCTTTCGACGATGGCCTGCCACGCCGCGGTGCGCGCGCATCGTGCGCTGACGGTACCGGAGATGAACGCGCTGCTGCGGGAGATGGAGGCGACCGAGCGAGCCGGACAATGCAACCACGGACGACCGACGTGGTACCAGCTCACGTTGTCTGATCTCGACCGGCTGTTCATGCGTGGCCGATAGGACGCCGCCCGCGATCCTCCTGATGGGGCCTACGGCCAGCGGCAAGAGCGCGCTCGCGGTGGCGCTTGCCGAGCGGCTCGATGCGGAGATCGTCAGCGTGGACTCGGCTCAGGTCTATCGGGAAATGGACATCGGCACCGCCAAGCCCGACGCGGCAACGCGCGCACGCGTAGCGCACCACCTGATCGACATCATAGACCCCACTGAATCGTATTCGGCCGCGCGCTTCTGCCGCGACGCGCTCGCGGCGATCGCCGAGATTCGTGCCCGCGGCCGAGTTCCGATTCTTTGCGGCGGCACGATGCTCTATTTCAAGGCGCTGAGCGAGGGGCTGTCGGCGCTCCCGCCAGCAGACCCCGGCGTGCGCGCAGAGCTCGACGCCCGCGCGGCACGCGACGGCTGGCCCGCGCTGCACGCAGAGCTCGCTCGCGTTGATCCTGCGATGGCGGCGCAATTGCAGCCCAACGACGCGCAGCGCATCCAGCGCGCCCTCGAGGTCTGGCGCATCACCGGCTCGCCGCTGTCGGGCCTGCAGGGTCGGCGCGCAGGGCGCGACGCGCGCATGGAGCCGATGCTGCGCATCGCGCTAATGCCTTCGGATCGCGAGAGCCTGCACCGGGCCATCGCGGCGCGCTTCGAGGCGATGCTCGCGCGGGGCCTCGTCGACGAGTTGCAAATGCTCCGCCGCCGCTTCGCGCTGACGCCGGAGCTGCCGTCGATGCGCAGCGTCGGCTATCGCCAGGCGTGGGCGTACATCGAAGGCGAGATCGATGCCGGGCAGCTGCGCGCGCGCGGGATCGCCGCGACGCGACAGCTCGCGAAGCGGCAGTTCACCTGGCTGCGCACGATCGAAGCGGCCCGCCTGGAACCGCACTCTCCCGACATTGTCGATAGGGTTATGGCGTTGATCGCTGCGCATTCCCGAGCGCCGCAGCCGGTTCCGACCGGCGGCGCAGACGCCGCGCGTCGCGCACCGCCCGTCTGAGCACTGCGCCTATTGCGTCGCGCTGCGTTTGAATGTAGCTTCGAAAATCAGACCGCCTCTCGCACGACCACGATGACCGCGCTGACGCTCTACGACAAGCTATGGGCGAGTCACGTCGTTCGCGTGGAGAGCGACGGCACGACGCTGCTCTACATCGATCGTCACCTGGTGCACGAGGTCACCAGCCCGCAGGCCTTCGACGGGCTCAAGCTCGCCGGGCGGCGGCCCTGGCGGACCGGCTCGATCATCGCCACCGCCGATCACAACACGCCGACCACGGACTGGGAGCAGGGGATCGCCGATCCGACTTCGCGCGTGCAGGTCGACGCGCTCGATCGCAACATGCGCGAATATGGCGCCAAGGCCTATTTTCCGTTCAGGGATCGGCGGCAGGGAATAGTCCATGTCATCGGACCGGAGAACGGGGCGACGCTGCCCGGGATGACGGTGGTTTGCGGCGATTCGCACACGAGCACGCACGGCGCGTTCGGTTGCCTCGCCTTCGGCATCGGCACCTCGGAGGTCGAGCACGTGCTCGCGACGCAATGCCTGCTCACGCGGCGGGCGAAGGCGATGCACGTCACCGTCGACGGCAAGCTCCCCTTCGGCTGCACCGCGAAGGACATCGTGCTCGCGATCATCGGCAAGATCGGCATCGCCGGCGGAACCGGCTATGCCGTGGAATTCGGTGGAGCGGCGATTCGCGCCCTGTCGATGGAAGGACGAATGACGGTGTGCAACATGGCGATCGAGGCGGGCGCGCGGGCCGGCATGATCGCGGTCGACGAAACCACCATCGGCTACCTGGAAGGCCGGCCGTTCGCTCCGAAGGGAGAGATTTGGCAGCGCGCGGTGGCCTACTGGCGCACGTTGAAGTCCGACCAGGACGCGCTGTTCGATCGTACCATCGCGCTGGATGCGGCGAGCGTCGCTCCGCAAGTGACCTGGGGCACGTCGCCGGAGATGGTGACGAGCATCGAGGGACGGGTGCCGGACCCCGAGCGGGAGCAGGACCCGCTCCGACGCGAAGGAATTGAGCGCGCGTTGATCTATATGGGGCTCAAGCCGAACACGGCGATGACCGACATACGCATCGACAAGGTCTTCATCGGCTCCTGCACCAATTCGCGCATCGAAGACCTGCGCGCTGCCGCGGCGATCGTGCGTGGGCGGCGCAAGTCCGACGGCGTCAAGCTGGCGCTCGTCGTGCCGGGCTCGGGGCTCGTCAAGCAGCAGGCCGAGCGCGAGGGCCTCGATCGCATCTTCACCGCGGCGGGATTCGAATGGCGCCAGCCGGGTTGCTCAATGTGCCTGGGGATGAACGATGATCGCCTCGGGCCGGGCGAGCGGTGCGCTTCCACCTCCAACCGTAACTTCGAAGGCCGCCAGGGTCCCGGCGGACGCACGCATCTGGTGAGCCCGGCGATGGCCGCAGCTGCGGCGATCGCGGGGCACTTCGTGGACGTGCGGCGACTCGCCTGAAGGATCGCTCCATGGAACCGTTCCGAGTTCTCACCGGCCTTGTCGCTCCGCTCGACCGGGCGAACGTTGATACCGACGTCATCATCCCGAAGCAGTTCCTGAAGTCGATCAATCGTTCCGGGTTCGGGCCGAATCTGTTCGATGCCTGGCGTTATCTCGACCGGGGCGAGGCCGGCACGGATCCCGCCAAGCGACCGCTGAACCCGGATTTCGAGCTCAACCAGCCGCGCTATCGGGGGGCGCAGATCCTCCTCGCGCGAGCGAACTTCGGCTGCGGCAGCTCGCGCGAGCACGCACCCTGGGCGCTTCTCGACTACGGCTTCCGCACGATCATCGCGCCGTCGTTCGCGGACATCTTTTTCAACAACTGCTTCAAGAACGGATTGCTCCCCGTGGTCCTGCCGACACGCGAAGTCGACCGGCTGTTTGACGAGACGCATGCGTTCCCGGGATTCCGGCTCACCATCGATCTCGAGCGGCAGACGGTCGCGAGCGTCGACGGCGCGCTCGTCTTCGGCTTCGAGGTAGAGCCGTTTCGCAAGCACTGCCTGCTCAATGGCCTCGACGAGATCGGGCTCACGCTCACGCACGCGGACGAAATCCGCGCCTTCGAGGCGAAGCACCTCGCCGAAAGACCTTGGCTCGCCTGAGCGGCATTCCCGCGGCGAAGAAGGCCGGACGTTCTGCAGTCGCGCCCACCGCGCTTCCTGCCGATGAAGATTGCGCTGCTGCCGGGTGACGGCATCGGCCCGGAGATCGTCGCGCAGGCGACCCTGCTGCTCGAGCGCCTGCGCGGCGAGGGCTTGCCGATAGAGACCGAGACCGCGCCGATCGGAGGCGCCGGCTACGACGCGGCCGGGGAGCCGTTGCCTTCGCGCACGCTCGACCTGGCCCGAACGGCGGATGCGGTACTGCTCGGCGCCGTCGGCGGTCCTCGCTACGACGCGCTGCCGCGCGCACTGCGTCCTGAGCAGGGCATTCTCGGCATACGCAAGGCGCTCGGCTTGTTCGCGAACCTACGTCCGGCGCTGCTCTACCCGGAGCTCGCCGCGGCGTCCTCGCTCAAGCCGGAGGTCGTCGCCGGTCTCGATCTGCTGCTCGTGCGTGAGCTGACCGGCGACATCTACTTCGGCCAGCCGCGCGGTCGCCGCAACAACGCGGCCGGCGAAGCCGAGGGCTTCGACACGATGCTGTACAGCGATTCAGAGATACGGCGTATCGCGCGCGTCGCTTTCGAGATCGCGCGCAAGCGCAGCCGCAGGCTCTGCTCGGTCGACAAGGCGAACGTGCTCGATACCTCGATCCTGTGGCGCGAGGTGGTGACGGCCACGAGCGCCGAGTACCCCGATGTCGAGCTCGCGCACATGTACGTCGACAATGCGGCGATGCAGCTCGTGCGCGATCCGAGGCAGTTCGATGTCATCGTCACCGGCAACATGTTCGGCGACATTCTCTCCGACGAGGCGGCGATGCTCGCAGGGTCGATCGGCATGCTGCCGTCGGCCTCGCTCGACGCGGCCGGCAAGGGCTTGTACGAGCCGATCCACGGCTCGGCACCCGACATCGCCGGACGCGACATCGCGAACCCTCTGGCCACCATCCTTTCGCTTGCGATGATGTTCCGCTACACGTTCTCGCGTCCCGAAATCGCGCAGCGGATCGAGGCGGCGGTGCGACGCGTGCTCGCGCACGGTGTTCGCACCGCGGACATCGCGAGGCCGGATGAGCGCGCAGTAGGAACCCGCGAGATGGGAGCCGCGGTGGCCGCGGCGCTCTGAACGACGCGCCGCGCGTACAGCTCGGGTTACGCGCGAGTCACGACCTTCAGAGCAGTCGTCCGAATGCTGCAAATGCCGTATCCTTCGTCGGATCGACCATCGACGGAGCGGTGATGCGCGTTGCGATCGTGGGCTGGCGCGGCATGGTGGGCTCGGTGCTGCTGCAGCGGATGCTCGAGGAGAAGGACTTCCACCTGATCGAGCCGACGTTCTTTACGACGTCGAACATCGGTGGGGCTGCGCCAGCGATCGGCAGGCCAGCCGGTGCGCTGCAGGACGCCAACGATCTCGCTGCACTCCGCGCGCACGACGTTGTGCTGACCTGTCAGGGAAGCGAATACACGACGGCTGTCTACGCAAAGCTTCGCGACGCCGGCTGGAACGGCTACTGGATCGACGCGGCCAAGACGCTGCGCATGCAGGACGACGCCGTGATCATCCTCGACCCGGTCAACCGCGCCGTCATCGACGCGGCATTCGCCAAGGGACTGCGCAACTACATCGGCGCCAACTGCACGGTGAGCCTGATGGTGATGGCGCTTTCCGGCTTGTTCGAGCGCGACCTCGTCGAGTGGGTGACCTGCATGACCTACCAGGCAGCATCCGGCGCCGGTGCGCAAACCATGCGCGAGCTCGTGCAGCAGATGGGCGAGGCGCACCTTGCGGCGAAGAGCCTGCTCGACGATCCGGGTGCCGGGATTCTCGACATCGACCGCGAAGTTGCGGGCATCCTGCGCGACGAACGCCTGCCCACCGAGCATACCGGAGTGCCGCTCGCGGGAAGCCTCATTCCCTGGATCGACCGGGACATGGGTGACGGCATGAGCCTCGAGGAATGGAAAGGCGCGGCCGAGACGAACAAGATCCTGGGCCGCACCGGCGGCGACAAGATTCCCGTCGAATCGATCTGCGTTCGCATCGGCGCGATGCGCTGCCACAGTCAGGCGCTCACGATCAAATTGCGCCGCGATCTCCCGCTCGCGGAGATCGAAGCGCTGCTGGCCGCGGGCAACCCCTGGGTTCGCGTCGTTCCCAATACGCGCGAGCAAAGCATCACGCGACTGACGCCGGCCGCCGTCAACGGGACGATGGAGGTTCCGATCGGACGGGTGCGCAAGCTCTCGCTCGGTCCCGGCTATCTCGCGGCGTTCACGGTCGGCGATCAGCTGCTTTGGGGGGCCGCAGAGCCGCTCCGGCGCATGCTGCGCATCCTGTTGGAGCGTTGAACGCGCGCGCATCGCGGCGGCATAGCAATGTGGTTTTCGTGCCACCCCGCGCTCTCGGGCGGCTGTACGCCGGTTTCGGTCGGTTTTATGCGCCGGCGCTGACCGCGTGCTGGTGCGGACGCCCTGAGGCGACGCACTTACAACAGAGAAAAGTGGCCTGCGGCGCGGGGCGGCAAGCCACAATATCTTGTGACCTTTCTCGTCTCGACAACCACAGTTGGGGCTCCAAGATCGGTATGGCGGGAAGCATGCGAAACGTTGCAAAGGAGCGTTTTGGACCAAAAAGGCAAGCTAATACCGAGGTTTAGCTTGCGTCGCTAACTCCATGATGTTAAGTTAGCTTGAGTTGAAAGCATTCAGAGGGGATGCATGCGAGCAAAACCCTGGATCACTTGCGGCTTGATGGCAGGCGTCACTGCGCTGCCCATCTCGGCGCTTGCGTTGGGGCTCGGCAGGCTCACCGTGGAATCGGGTCTCGGCCAGCCGCTCGCGGCGCGCGTCGAATTGACGGCGGCGCAAAAAGACGAACTCGACACGCTCACCGCGAAGATTGCGGATCCGTCCGTTTATCGCGACAACAACGTGCAATACCCCGGGTCGATGACGCGGGCGCGCGTCAGCGTCGAGCGCGGTCCGGACGGCGCGTACTACCTTAAGGTCACGACACCGCAATCGGTCAACGACCCGTTCATCGACTTGATCGTGCAGGTCGACTGGGCGACGGGACGGGTGGTGCGCAACTACACTTTCCTGCTCGACCCGCCGGGTGCGAGCCAGGCTCAGGCCGTCGAGCCGGTCGCGCCCGTTCGCGCGGCCCCGGCAACCGATCAAGGCGCACGGCCGGCGCGCCGCGCCGAGTCCGGGACCGCGCCGCAGGCTGGCGCGGCTGGTGATACGTATACGGTAAAGCGTGGCGATACGCTGTCGAAGATCGCGCGTCAATACAAGCCGGCGGACGTGACGCTCGAGCAGATGCTCGTCGCGATGTTCCGCAGCAACGAGAGCGCGTTCGACGGCAAGAACATGAACCGGCTGCGCAGCGGGCAGATTCTCACCGTTCCGCCTGCGGATCAGTCGGGCTCGATCACTCAGAACGAAGCGAAGCAGATCGTCAAGGTTCAAGCCGCTGACTGGCGAGCCTACCGCGATCGGCTCGCGGCCGCGGCGCCCACGACGGAAGCCGCTCCCGGCCGCCAGAGCGCCGGCGGCAGGATCACGACGGCTGTGGAAGAGAAGGGCGTCCCGCCGCAGGCCGGGAAGGACCAGCTCAGAGTTTCGCGCGAAGCCGCGAAAGGCGCTGCCGCGGCCGGCGCGGGACTCGCTGAGGAGGCCGCAGCGAAGGACAAGGCTCTGCAGGAGGCGAACTCGCGCATCGCGGACCTCGAGAAGACCGTCCGGGACATGCAGAAGGCGATGGAGCTCAAGAGCCAGACGCTCAGCGACTTGCAGAAGCAAGCAGAGAGCGCGAAGCCTGCCGAGCCCGCCAAGATGGCGAGCGCGCCGGCTGCAGTGACGCCGCCGCCGCCGAGCGCACCGGCGCCGGAAATGAAGGCGCCCGAAACGAAAGCGCCGGAGGCACCGGCGGCCAAGGCGCCTGAAACGAAGGCTGCGGAGCCAAGCGCGCCGCCGGCGCCAGCGCCCGAAGCGAAAGCGCCCGAGGCGCAGGCTCCCGCACCGACGCCGCCGAAAGCGCCGGCGAAAGCGAAGGCCGCCCCGCCGCCAGCGCCGTCGTTCTTCGATGATCTCTTGGCCAATACGCCCACGTGGGCCATCGGCGGCGGTGCGCTGGTCGTACTCGGCGGCATCGCAGCGCTGGTCGCCGCGCGCCGGCGCAAGACCACGAAATTCGAGGACAGCATTATTTCCGGCACCGACATCAAGACCAACACGGTGTTCGGCTCGACCGGCGGTGGCGTGGTGAACACCGGAGACAACTCGCTCGCGAGCGACTTCAGCCGCGAGGGCTTGGGCAACATCGATACCGACGAAGTCGATCCGATCGCGGAAGCCGAGGTCTATCTCGCCTACGGTCGCGACGCACAGGCCGAGGAGATTCTCAAGGAAGCGCTCAAGAAGGATCCCCAGCGGCAGGAGATCTATCTCAAGCTGCTGGAGATCCACGCCCAGCACAACAAGCCATCGGCCTTCGAAACCGTCGCGAGCGAGCTCTACTCGGTCTCCGGCGGCCAGGGCGAGGTCTGGCAGAAAGCGATGGCGCTCGGCCGTCAGCTCGATCCGAGCAATCCGATGTTCACCGAGGCCGGCAGTGCCGCAGCGTTCGCGGCCGGCACGCATGCGGAGCCCGAGCACCACGCTGCCGACGTGATCGACGAGACGGCATCGATGCATGCCGCCGCAGCGGCCGAATTGCCCGCGGCGCCGCCAGAGCAGCTCAAGACCGAACCACACGTCGGCAGGCCGATGGACTTCACGCTCGACGAAGAGATCTCGCTGTCGCCGACTTCCGCGCCGGCGACGGAGGCGAAGACGCCGGCCGCGATCCTGGCCGGAGCCGCTGAGCAGATCGCGAAGACGACACGGGCCACTGCGACCGGAGCGGCCGCAGCGGTCGCAGGAGCTGCGGCGCTGGTCAAGGGCGCCGAGAAGCCGCAGGTCGACGTTTCCTTCGAGCCGGAATCGGTCCCCAAGTTTGATCTCGATTTCAACCTCGACGAGCCTTCGAAGCCGGGGCCCCCGCTTTCTGCTCCGATCGCCCCGGTTGCTCCGAAGCCGGCGCCGAAACCTGCGGCGCAGGAGCCCGCTTTGGCGGCTGTGGGTGCGAGCGCACCCGCACCGCAGCTGGCGCGGCCCGCTGCCGCTATCGAACTCGACAAGCTCGACCTTGCCTTCGACCCGCAGCGCTCGACCTTCGAGGATCCGACGCCCTCGGTTCTCGACGGGCAGTGGCATGACGCCGCCACCAAGCTCGATCTCGCCAAGGCCTACCAGGAAATGGGCGACGTCGAAGGCGCGCGCGAAATTCTGCAGGAAGTTCTGCACGAGGGCGACGACCAGCAGAAAGCAGAGGCGCAAGCGCTGCTGTCGAAGCTGGCTTAAGCAGATCAGAGACACGACGGCGGCGGCTCGAGCAGCCGCCGTTTTTTTTCACCATGCGCATCGCCATCGGACTCGAGTACGACGGAGGCCCGTTTCACGGCTGGCAGTCTCAGGCCGACGGAAGCGGAGTGCAGGACGCGCTGGAACGCGCGCTTGGCGCCGTGGCCGGACACCCCGTCAGCGCCGTCGCCGCGGGACGCACGGACGCGGGCGTGCACGCCACGCTGCAGGTCGTGCACTTCGACAGCGCTGCGGAGCGGCCCGACGACGCGTGGGTGCGCGGCGTCAACTCACTGCTCCCGGAGGCAATCGCCGTGCGCTGGGCGCTGCGCGTGCCCGACGACTTCCATGCGCGCTTCGCTGCCACGGGGCGGCACTACACGTATCTCCTTCTCGACCGGCCCGTGAGGCCGGCACTGCTGCGCACGCGCGTCGGCTGGTACCATCGACCCCTCGCGGTCGAGGCGATGCGCAAGGCGGCCGAGCCGCTGCTCGGCAAGCATGACTTCTCGGCATTTCGCGCGGCCGAGTGCCAGGCGAAATCGCCGCTGAAGACGCTCGACCGCATCGACATCGTGCGCGAGGACGACATGCTGCGCTTCGATCTTCACGCCGACGCATTCCTGCAGCACATGGTGCGCAACATCGTCGGCGCGCTCGTCTACGTTGGCAGCGCACGCCAGCCGGCGAGCTGGCTGGGCGAGCTGCTCGCCGGACGCGATCGCACGCGCGCCGCGCCGACGTTCTCGGCGGCCGGGCTTTACCTGAGCGGCGTCGATTACCCGCCGCGCTGGAACCTGCCGGCGACGCTCGTGCCCGTTCGCATACCGCGATGCTGACCGACGCACCGGCACGCACGCGGGTGAAGATCTGCGGCATCACGCGCGCGGAGGACGGCATCGCGGCGGCGCGCGCCGGCGCAGACGCCATCGGTCTCATCTTCTGGCCGGGCACGCCGCGCTGCGTGAGCTTCGAGCAGGCGCGTGCGATCATCGCCGCGCTCCCCGCGTTCGTCACGGCGGTGGGTCTGTTCGTCGACCCCGACCCTGCTGCCGTCCACGCGGTGCTCGCCGCGGTGCCGCTCGACCTGCTGCAGTTTCACGGCGACGAGCCACCCGAGCTGTGCGCGAGCTTCGGCCGCCCGTACATCAAGGCGGTGCCGGTGAAGCCCGGGAACGATTTGCTACAATACGCGGGTCGCTTTTCGGGCGCGCGCGCGCTGCTGTTCGATGCGTTTCAGCCCGGGGGCACGCCGGGCGGCACCGGCGCCACGTTCGACTGGGCGCAACTGCCCCCGCAACTGACCGACGCGTCGCCGCACCGCCTGATTCTTTCCGGCGGACTCAACCCCGGAAACGTTGCCGCTGCGATACGACGAGTGCGACCGTGGGGGGTGGATGTGTCGAGCGGCGTGGAAGTGACTGGCGACGACGGAAGGCCGCGCAAGGGCATCAAGAGTTCGACCAAGATCTTCGCCTTTCTCCGCGAGGTGCGCAGTGCAGATGGTTGACTTGCCCGACGCCCGGGGTCACTTCGGCCCCTACGGCGGAGTGTTCGTAGCCGAGACGCTGATCCACGCGCTCGACGCGCTGCTCGAGCAGTACACGCGCTTCCGCGGCGATCCCGACTTCCGCGCCGAATTCGAAGGCGAGCTCAGGCACTACGTCGGCCGCCCGAGCCCCATCTACCACGCACGGCGCTGGTCGGAGCGCCTGGGGGGCGCCCAGATATATCTCAAGCGCGAGGACCTCAACCATACCGGCGCGCACAAGATCAACAACTGCATCGGGCAGGCGCTGCTCGCGCGGCGCATGGGCAAGCCGCGCATCATCGCCGAGACGGGCGCCGGTCAGCACGGGGTCGCCGCGGCAACAGTAGCTGCGCGCTACGGCATGCAGTGCGTCGTCTACATGGGATCGGAGGACGTCAAGCGCCAGGCGCAGAACGTATTCCGCATGAAGCTGCTCGGCGCCGAAGTCGTGCCGGTAGAGTCGGGGTCGAAGACGCTCAAGGATGCGCTGAACGAGGCGATGCGCGACTGGGTGACCAACGTCGAGAACACGTTCTACATCATCGGCTCGGTCGCCGGCCCGCACCCGTACCCGATGATGGTACGTGATTTCCAGAGCGTCATCGGCCGCGAATGCCTGACGCAGATGCCGGAGCTCGCCGGGCGTCAGCCCGACATGATCATCGCCTGCGTGGGCGGAGGTTCGAACGCGATCGGCATCTTCCATCCGTACCTCGAGCATACCGACGTGAAGCTGGTCGGCGTCGAGGCCGCCGGCGATGGGCTCGAGACCGGTCGGCACGCTGCGTCGCTCGTCGCCGGGCGCCCCGGGGTGCTGCACGGGAACCGGACCTACCTATTGCAGAACGCTGACGGCCAGATCATGGAAACGCACTCGGTTTCGGCGGGCCTCGACTATCCCGGTGTGGGACCGGAGCACGCCTGGCTCAAAGATAGCGGACGCGCGCAATACGTGGCCGTTACCGACACAGAAGCACTGGCCGCTTTCGGCGATTGCTGCCGCCTCGAGGGAATCATACCGGCACTCGAGTCCTGCCACGCGCTCGCTCACGCGGCGCGACTCGCGCCCACGCTGCCGCGCGACAAGCTGCTGCTGGTCAATCTGTCCGGCCGCGGCGACAAGGACATGGCCACCGTGGCCGATCGCTCGGGGCTCAAGTTCTACTGCCGGCCCCAGTGCGACCCCGCGCAGCGCGCTCGGTAGCGAGTGAGCCACAGCGCTTCGACCAACCGCATCGACGCAAGCTTCGCGCGAATACGCGCGGCGGGGCGGACTGCGCTCATTCCTTATGTTACCGCCGGCGATCCGGCTCGCGCGGTGACGGTTCCGCTTCTGCACTCGCTCGTCGGCGCGGGCGCGGATGTGCTCGAGCTCGGGGTGCCTTTCTCGGATCCGATGGCCGACGGGCCGGTGATCCAGCGCGCCTCCGAGCGTGCTCTTGCGCAGGGCGTCGGCACGGCGGACGTGCTGGAGATGGTCGCCGCGTTCCGCCGCGAGGACAAGACTACGCCCATCGTGCTCATGGGCTACGCCAATCCCATCGAGGCGATGGGTCTGGACGCGTTTGCCGACCGCGCACGCGCGGCCGGGGTGGACGGGGTGATCGTCGTCGACTATCCGCCGGAAGAGGCGGGCGAATTCGCCTCGATCCTTGTTGCGCGCGGGCTCGCCCCCATTTTCCTGCTCTCGCCCACGACGCTCGAATCACGCATGGAGACCATCGGCCGCCTGGCGCGCGGCTACGCCTATTACGTCTCGCTCAAGGGCGTCACCGGCGCAGGACATCTCGATACGACCGACGTCGTGACGAGGCTCACGCTCATTCGCAAGTACGTTGCGCTGCCGATCGGCGTCGGGTTCGGCATTCGCGACGCCGCGAGTGCCAAGGCGATCGCCGCTGTTGCCGATGCAGTCGTGATCGGCAGTCGTCTGATCCAGGAGATCGAATCGGGCCCTGCGAAGAGCGCGCCCGGCCGTGCCGCGGCCTGGCTCGGTACAATACGCACAGCGGTCGACAGCGTCGCAAAGCAGCCCGCATAGAGGCCTCGACCGAGCAATGAGCCCAGGGGGAATGAGATGAGTTGGCTCCAGAAGCTCCTCCCGCCGCGCATCAAGGCCACGCCCGGGGCGAGCAAGAAGGCGGTGCCGGAGGGGCTTTGGGTCAAGTGCTCCGCCTGCGAGGCGGTGCTCTATCGCACCGATCTGGAGAAGAACCTCAACGTGTGTCCCAAGTGCGGATACCACGGGCGGGTGGGAGCCCGCGAGCGCATCGACCAGTTGTTCGACCCCGAGGGTCGCTACGAGATCGGCGCGGAGGTTCTTCCGGTGGATACGCTCAAGTTCAGGGACACGAAGAAATATCCCGAACGTCTTGCGACAGCGCTGGAGGATACGGGCGAGACGGACGCGCTCGTGGTGATGCAGGGAAGCATCAAGTCGGTATCGCTGGTGATGGCGGTGTTCGAATTCGATTTCATGGGCGGTTCGATGGGCTCCGTGGTGGGCGAGCGCTTCGTTCGCGCAGTGCGCGTCGCGTACGAGAACCGTGTGTCTTTCGTATGTCTCACCGCGAGCGGCGGGGCGCGCATGCAAGAAGGGGTGAACTCGCTGTTCCAGATGGCGAAGACCGCGGCCGTTCTGCAGGAGCTCAGCAAGGCGTCGCTCCCGTTCATCTCGGTCCTCACCGACCCGACGATGGGCGGCGTGTCGGCGAGCTTCGCCATGCTTGGCGACATCGTCATCGCCGAGCCAGGCGCTCTGATCGGTTTTGCGGGGCCCCGAGTGATCGAGCAAACGGTGCGCGAGAAGCTTCCCGAGGGGTTTCAGCGCGCCGAATTCCTGCTCGAGAAAGGGGCGATCGACATGATCGTCGACCGTCGCCAGCTTAGAAACGAGCTCCCCAGGCTCCTCACTCTGCTGCAGCGTCAGCCGCTCCCTACCGGCTGAGTCCCGCCACCGACGCGGCCGTGCCGCGCAGCGCATTCGTGAGCCCGCCCAAGTCGCTCGCTGACTGGCTTGCGTACCTCGAAACCCTGCATCCCCGGGCGATTGCGCTCGGACTGGAGCGCGTGCGCACGGTTTACGATCGGCTCCCGATCGCTCCACGCTGTCCAGTCATCACCGTTGCCGGCACCAACGGCAAGGGATCGACCTGCGCTTTCCTCGAGCGGATGCTTGCCGCCAGCGGGTATCGCGTCGGACTCTACACATCGCCGCACCTGCTGCGCTACAACGAGCGCGTGCGTATCGCCGGACGCGAGGCGCCCGACGAATCGCTGTGCACGGCGTTCGCCGCGGTGGAGGCGGTGCGCGGAGACACGCCGCTCACCTACTTCGAGTTCGGCACGCTCGCCGCGCTGTGGCTCTTCGCGCGCTCGGCGCTCGATGCACTGGTCCTCGAAGTCGGCCTCGGCGGCCGCCTCGATGCCGTGAATATCGTCGATGCCGACGTGGCGGTGGTCAGCACGATCGCGCTCGACCATCTCGACTATCTCGGTACGACGCGAGAGGACATCGGACTCGAGAAGGCGGGGATCTTTCGTGGGGAACGTCCGGCAATCTGCGCCGACCCCGATCCGCCCGCGTCGCTGATCGAGCATGCGCGGGCGAGCGGCGTGCTGCTGCTGCGTCAGGGCGTCGACTTCGGTTACCGCGCCGAGGACAACCAGTGGCGCTATACCGCACCCGACGGTGCGAGGTACTCGCTGCCGTACCCTGCGTTGCGGGGCACCCATCAGCTTGCCAACGCCGCAGGTGCGCTCGCCGCGCTGTACGCGTTGCGCGAACGTCTGCCGGTCGGCATGGGCGCGGTGCGGGAGGGGCTGGTCGGCATCGACCTCCCAGGGCGCCTGCAGGTTCTTCCCGGACGGCCGGTGACCGTGCTCGACGTCGCGCACAATCCGCAGGCGGTGGGCGCGCTTGCGGAGAGCCTCGGCGCGATGGGATTCCACCCGCGGAACCTCGCCGTGTTCGGCATCATGGCCGACAAGGACATCGACGGGGTGATCAGCGCGCTGCGCAGACGCATCGACCGCTGGTTCGTGGCGACGCTGCCGCCGCCGCGCGGCGCCACCGCGGCGCGACTGCGCGAGCGCCTCGAGGCGGCAAGAGTCGCGCGCGACGAGATCCAGACTTTCGACGCGCCGAGTGTGGCCTATCGCGCCGCGCGCGAGCGCGCGACCGAAGCTGATAGAATTATCGTTTTCGGCTCGTTCCTCACCGTCGCTGCCGCACTCGCTTGAGCACCTCAGATCTCGCGGTTGACGAATTCAGGCGGCGCGCTCGCCGGCGGTTGATCGGCGCAATCGTGCTTGCGCTTGCGGCGGCGGTACTGCTGCCGCTGCTGCTCGAGAGCGAGCCCAAGCCGCTCGGCGACGACGTTTCGATTCAGATTCCGCCGCTGGACAACAGCAAGTTCATCAACCCGCTGTCGCCCGGAAAGGGCGGCGAGTTGAAAAGCGGCGCGATGCAACCCGCGGCGAAGAGTGCCGCGCCGACGAGTCCAAGCGCGAGCCCTGTTGCGCCGTCCCCGCCTGCAAGCAACCCGACGCCGCCCGCCGCGGTGGCTGAAGCGGCGGCTCCGCCCGCGCCCGTCAGCACGCCGGCGAGCACGCCCTCGAAAGGCGGGCCGTCGGAAACGGCCCCCGCAGCGGAACCTGCCGCCGCGACCGCGACCCAGGCGGCCGAGGCGAAAACGCAGGCGGCGGCGCCGAAAGCCGCCGACGCGACCGACGCGCAGCCCGCAGTCCAGGCTGGAACGTTCGTCGTGCAGGTGGCGGCCTTCACGGATCGCTACGGCGCGCTCGCGCTCGTGCGCAAGTTGAAAGCCGCGGGCTTTGCCGCATTCGTCGAGGCGGCGACAACGAGCAAGGGCGATCTGCATCGCGTGCGAGTCGGCCCTTATCCCTCGCGCGAGGCTGCCGACGCGGCGCGCGCGAAGCTCAAGGCGGCAGGTTACGACAGCATCGTCGCACGGGCGCGATGACCGCGTTCGATCTTGTCGTCGTCGGTATCGTTGGTCTTTCTGCGATAGCAGCATTCCTGCGAGGGTTCGTACGCGTGGCTGCCTCGCTCGCGGCGTGGGTGATCGGTTGCCTCGTGGCGCTGCGTTTCTCGACGGCGCTGGGCAGTTTGCTCCCGGACATGGGAGAAAGCTCCTTGACGCGCTACATCGTCGCTTTCCTCCTCATCATGGCCGGGGTACTGATCATCGGAGCCCTGGTAGGCCTTGTCCTGTCGCGGCTGCTGCGTGCGGCAGGCCTGGGGTTCCTCGATCGCTTTCTGGGTGCGATCCTCGGGCTCGCGAGAGGTCTCGTCATCGTGGTGTTTCTCGTGCTGCTTGCCGGTGTTACTTCGCTGCCGGCGAAGGATTGGTGGCAAAATGCGTTATTGAGCCCGCCGTTGACTGTCGCAGCGTTAAGCCTGCGACCGTGGCTGCCGAAGGCCTGGGCGGAGCAGCTTCACTACGACGGCAAGGAACGCCGGCCGGACAAGCCGGTCGAAAAAGGAAAGGCCTAGAGCGAACATGTGCGGCATCATCGGGTCCGTTGCGCATACGCCCGTCAACCAGCTTCTGTATGACGGGCTGCTGCTCCTCCAGCACCGGGGCCAGGATGCGGCCGGCATCGTCACGAGCGAGGGCCCCGTCTTCCACATGTACAAGGGCTCGGGATACGTGCGCGACGTGTTCCGGACGCGCAACATGCGCGACCTCCTGGGCAACGCCGGCGTTGGTCATGTGCGCTATCCGACCGCGGGATCGGCCTGGTCGGACCTCGAATCCCAGCCGTTCTACGTGAATTCGCCCTTCGGCATCACCTTGGCGCACAACGGCAACCTGACCAACAGCGAGGCGCTCAAGCGCGAGCTCTTTCAGCTCGACTTCCGCCACGTCAACACCAACTCGGACTCCGAAGTTCTGCTGAATGTGCTGGCGCTCGAGCTCGAGCGCGCAGCACACCACGCGCGCCTCGATGCCAACGCGATCTTCACGGCCGTTGCCGGCGTGCATCGCCGCTGCCGCGGTGCCTACGCCATCGTGGCGATGATCGCCGGCTACGGGCTGGTCGCGTTTCGCGATCCGTTCGGAATCCGCCCCTTGATCATCGGCGTGAACGAGGCGATGGGCGGGACGGAGTACGTCATTGCGAGCGAGTCCGTGGCGCTCGAGGCGCTGGGCTTCTCCGTGCTTCGCGACGTGGCCCCGGGAGAGGCGATCTACGTTGACCAGGCCGGGCGATTCCATGCCCGGCAGTGCGCCGAGCATCCTTCGCTCAATCCGTGCATCTTCGAGTTCGTCTATCTCGCCCGTCCCGACTCGGTGATGGACGGCGCGTCGGTGTACGAGTCGCGCCTGCGTATGGGCGGAGAGCTGGCGAAAAAAATCGCCAACATCCCCGCCGCACAAGACATCGACGTGGTAATTCCGATTCCCGACTCGAGCCGGCCGTCCGCGCTCGAGCTCGCCAACAGCCTCGGCTTGAAGTACCGCGAAGGCTTCGTCAAGAACCGCTACGTTGGCCGCACATTCATCATGCCCGGGCAGGCGATCCGCAAGAAGAGCGTGCGCCAGAAGCTCAACCCGATGGGCATCGAGTTCAAGGACAAGGTGGTGCTTCTGGTGGACGATTCGATCGTGCGCGGCACGACAAGTCGCGAGATCGTGTCGATGGCACGCGAAGCGGGCGCGCGCAAGGTGTACTTCGCCTCGGCGAGCCCGCCGGTGCGGTTCCCCAACGTCTACGGCATCGACATGCCCAACCAGCGCGAGCTCATCGCTACCGGGCGCAGCGAAGCCGAGATCGCACAGGAGATCGGCGCGGATCTGCTCGTCTACCAGGACCTCGAGGCGCTCAAGCGCGCGGTGCGCGGGGCCAATCCGAAGCTCAAGGAGTTCGAGGCCTCCTGTTTCGACGGCTATTACGTGACTGGCGATGTGACGGCCGACTATCTCTCACACCTTGCCGTCAGGCGGGACGAGATGCGCGGTGAGCTCGGCGTGGAGAGCGACGAGCCGCTGCTCGCGACCGGCTGAGCCGGCATTGCCGGCGGCGAGCCGATTTGACGCCACAGCGGATTGCGGAGATACTTGACCTGCACCGAGCGCCGATTTGAACCGGGGCTTCCGCAGCTGTAGCGGGGGCTTCGCAGCTTGCGGGCGCTATAAAAATCCAGCTAAAGCGAGCCATCGATCTCTCCGGGCCCGTTTAGCGCAAGCTGACGGGCCTTTTCATTCGGGTGGCTCATGACGCACAAGTCCGGCTTCACGACGTCGATCCTGCACGCCGACCGCAGCGCACCGATCGAGCACGGTTCGCTGCACAAGCCGCTGCACCTTTCGGTCGCATACGGCTACCGCGACGCCCGCGAGCTCGCGGCGGTCTTTCAAGGCAGGGCGCAGGGGTATTCCTACGGCCGCCAGGGCAACCCCACCGCGACAGCGCTGGAGGAGAAGATCACCCGCATGGAAGACGGCGTCGCGACCGCGAGCTTCAGTACCGGCATGGCGGCGATCGGCGCGATCATGTTGTCGCTGCTGCGTGCGGGCGATCACGTCGTGGCCAGTTCCTTCCTGTTCGGCAACACCAACAGCCTGTTCGCCACGCTGGCCGGTCTGGGCTGCGAAGTGAGCTTCGTCGATGCCACCTCGGTCACGGCGGTCGAGGCTGCTCTCAGGCCCGAGACGCGCCTCGTGTTCGTGGAAACGATCGCGAACCCGCGCACGCAGATCGCCGACCTCGCGCGCATCGGCGAGCTTTGCACGAAGCGGCGGCTGCTCTACGTCGTCGACAACACGATGACCTCTCCATACCTGTTCCGTCCGAAGAGCGTGGGCGCGGGCCTCATCGTCAACGCCCTCACGAAGTACATCGGCGGGCATGGCAACGCGCTGGGCGGCGCCGTCACGGAAGCCGGGAACTTCGATTGGACGCGCTATCCGAACATCCACGAGGCATACAAGGGACCGAAGCAGGCGCTCTGGGGGCTCACGCAGATCCGCAAGAAGGGCTTGCGCGACTGGGGCGGCACCCTCGCTGCCGAGCAGGCGCACCACCTCGCAGCCGGCGCCGAGACGCTCGCCCTGCGCCTCGAGCGGGCCTGTGCCAACGCCCTGGCGCTGGCGGAGTTTCTCGAGGCGCGCGCGCAGGTACGGGCCGTGTATTACCCGGGTCTCGCAGCACACCCGCAGCACGCGCTGGCGCGCGAGCTGTTCGTCCATTTCGGGGCGTTGCTGTCTTTCGAGCTGGATCCGACGCTCGACTGCTTCGATTTCCTCAATCGCTTGCGCTGCGTCGTGCTCTCGTCGAATCTCGGCGACAACCGCACCCTCGCGATCCCGGTCGCACACACGATCTACTGGGAGATGGGGCCCGAGAGGCGGGCGAGCATGGGCATCGCCGATTCGCTGATCCGCGTTTCGGTCGGAATCGAGGATCGAGACGACCTCATCGACGACTTCAGCCAGGCGCTCGGCTGAAGCCGCGCTCAAGCCGCGACTTCGAACCCGCTGGGCGTCACGCTGTCGGAGTCGACGCGAAGATAGCTCGCGGCCTTGTACCAGTCGGCGAGCACGTAGCGCTCGCATTTGCGTCCGTCCACGACGAGCTCGTGTCGGGCCGGGCGATGCGTGTGGCCGTGAATCATCCGACTCACGCGGTGCACGCGCATGGCCGCCGCGACCGCGTCGGCGTTCACATCCATGATGACCGGCGGCTTGTCCGCCGTCGCGCGTCGGCTCATGGCGCGAAACAAGATCGCGAGGCCCTGGCGGACGAAGTAGGGCAAAGCGAGCGTCCGCCGCTGACGGACCGGGTCCCGCCAATAGGCGCGGAAGCGCTGGTAGTCAACGTCGTCGGTGCAAAGCTGGTCGCCGTGCATGATGAGCGTCGGCGTGCCGTAAAGGTCGTGCACGACCTCGTCGGCCAGCAGGGTTCCCCCCGATGCCCGCGCGAAACGCTCGCCGAGGACGAAATCGCGGTTCCCGCGCTGAAAGTAGATTCGGGTTCCGGACGCGGCCAGATCGGCAAATGAAGCGGCTACACCGGTCGGCAGCGCCTGGCGAAGCTGATCGTCACCTACCCAGGTGTCGAACAGGTCGCCGATCACGTAGAGCGCGGCGGCGTCCCGAGCCGGCCCGTGCGTGAACGCGTGGAATGCTTGGACGAGCGCGGGCCGGTCCTTCGACAGATGCAGGTCTGAGATGAACAGGGTCGGCGCCATGGTCGAATGAGCGCCTCGCCCGACCTACGCCGGTACTTCCGCCCGCTCGATGAGCACGTCTTCCCGCGGCACGTTCTGATGCATGCCGCGGTCGCCCGTGGCCACTGCCTTGATGCGGTCGACGACCTCGGTGCCGGAAACGACGCGACCGAAGACGCAATAGCCCCAGCCTTTGACGTCGCGCGAGCGGTGATCGAGGAAAGCGTTGTCCGCCACGTTGATGAAGAACTGCGCGGTGGCCGAGTGCGGATCGGACGTGCGCGCCATGGCTACCGTGTAACGCTGGTTCTTGAGCCCGTTCGCAGCTTCGTTCTCAACCGCGGTACGCGTGGGCTTCTGGTGGAACTCGGGCGTGAAGCCGCCCCCCTGGATCATGAAGCCGTCGATCACCCGGTGAAAGAGCGTGTTGTCGAAGTGCCCGGCGCGAACGTATTCGAGAAAGTTGGCAACGGTTTTGGGTGCGCGCTCGGCGTCCAGCTCGAGCGTGATCGGGCCGTGGTTCGTGTGCAGGACGACCTTCGAAGCGGCGGCGGTCATGGCGCACCGACGACGGTCGCCTGCTTGATCACCACGCGCTCGAGGGGAACGTCAGTGGGGAAGGGGCCGCCGGGGCCAGTCTTCGTGGCCGCGATCTTCGACACCACGTCCATGCCTTCCACGACCTTGCCGAAGACGGTGTAGCCGTAGCCGGTGCGCGTTGCTTCGCGGAAGTTGAGCGGCTTGTTGTCGTTCACGTTGATGAAGAACTGCGCCGTGGCCGAGTCCGGGTCGCTGGTGCGAGCCATGGCGACGCTCCCCGGCACGTTGAGCAGGCCCGCCTTGCTGCTCTGCTCCGCTTCGTTCGGGATGGGCGCGCGCGTGGGCTTCTGGCGAAAGTCCGTATCGAACCCTCCACCCTGGATCATGAATCCCTGGATGACGCGATGAAACTGCGTGCCGTCGTATTGCTTCGCCTTCACGTAGTTCAGGAAGTTCTCCACCGTTTTCGGTGCGGCTTCGGGGTAGAGCTCGATGACGATCCTTCCGGCGGTCGTATCGAACTGCACGCGGGGATTCGCAGCCTGGGCCTGCGCACCGAGGGCGGCCAGGGCAGCTGCAGCAATGACGAGTATGCAACGACGAAACATCGATAGCTCCTTGGTATGAGTACGGGAATTGTACGGGATGGATCGGTTTCGACGCCGTCGACCCGCGGTCACTTCTTGCCCTTGGAGGGCGCGCGCGCGGGAACGGGGACTGGGGCCGGCGCCGCGGTGCTCGACGGCGGCACCGCAAACAGCTCGCGCACGAGCGCGAGCTTCATCTGAGCGCTCTTGTTCGTCTTGTCCAGCGCGAAGGCGCGATCGTATTCGACGCTCGCGAGCCGCGTATAGACGTCGCCCAGGTTCTCGTGCGCGATGGCGTAGTCCGGGCGCGTGGCGAGCGCGAACTCGAGGGCTTTGCGCGCTTTCTCGTACTCGCCCTTTTGGGCCCAGATTACCGCCAGGTTGTTGTACGGCTCGGGAAGCTCGGGATAGTCCTCGACGAGGCTCTGGAACGCCGCGATTGCGGCATCGGTTTCGCCCTCGTCGGTCTGGATGACCGCCTTCAGGAAGCGCGCCTGCGGATTCTTCGCGTCGTTCGCGAGCACTGCATCGACCTTGGCGAGCGCCGAGGCGTACTCTCCGTCGCGAATCTGTCGCGAAGCCTCCGCCAGCTCGGGCGACAGCCCGGGAGTGCGTGGAGGAGGAGCGACGGTTGCCGATTCGGGCGGCGGCGGCGGCGCCTGCGCCGAGGCCGGCAGCGACAGCAACAGGCCCGGGAATGCGGCGAGCAGCGCCGTGATGCAGGAGGCCAGCGAACGTCCGGACATCGAACAGAGAGGGGACACGGTGGGTGGATCGAGCTGCACCCCGATTCTAGCAGGAGCGCCCGGACGCCGCGGGGCCTCCGCCGCGCTCTAGGCCGCCGCCAGCTTCGCCACGGTGGCGTCGATCAACCGTCTCGCGATGCTCACCGGCGAAGGAAGCTGCGGCAGCGCATCGAGCGCAAACCACTGCGCATCGGCAATCTCCTCATCCGAGGCACGCATCTCTCCACCCGCGTACTCGGCGGTGTAGGCGATCATCAGCGAGTGCGGAAACGCCCAGGACTGGCTCGCGAAATAGCGCAGTCCGCCGACCTCGATGTTCACCTCCTCGCGCACCTCGCGGTGGATGCAGTCCTCGATCGATTCGCCGGGCTCGACGAAGCCGGCAAGCGCGCTGTACATCGCTTGCGGAAACCGGTTCGCACGCGCAAGCAGGAGCTCTCGGCCGCGGGTGACAAGCACCATCATCGCGGGCGAGACGCGCGGGAAGACCACATGGCCGCATGCCGGGCACTCCTTGGCCCGTTCGTTGGCGCGGTCGCGGGTGCGCGCACCGCAGCGGCCGCAGAACTGGTGGCTGCGATCCCATTCGGCGATCTGGAAGGCACGGCCGGCCAGGGCCAGCAGGGGATCCGGCAGGCGCAGAAAGAGCGAACGCAGGCCGCGCCACTGCCAGCCTGGCGGCTCGGCAGCATCCGCCGCGACGCGCACGGCGATGCAGTCGAGGCCTTCGTTGCTGCCAAGGTAGTGTCGCGCGCCGCTCACCCCTAGCTGCGTTGCCTGGTCGAGGGTCGGAAGCACCGGCGCCTCGCCTTCGCGAACGAGCAGCTTGTCCTCGCGCCAGACGAAGCAAAGCGCGTTGCCGGAGAGCTGGGGCGGCAGGACCAGCCCGGGGTGAAAGCCGGGCGGGGAGTTCAGGAGCACGACGCTAACGCAGGAAGTTCTCGTCCTTGCCGATCACGGTCAACTCGACGAACTTGGAGCCACTATGGTCCGTCGGAGAGAAACTAACCGTGTAGCCCCCGACGTCGTAGTCGCGCATCTGCTCCATCGCGGCTATGAACCTCTCGCGCGTGAGATCGCTGCCCGTGCGGCGCAGGCCCTCGACGAGTACCTTGGCGGCGATGAATCCCTCGAGGCTGGTGAACGAATAGTTCTGCTTGCCGGTGGAGGCCTCGAGCAGCTGCTGATACTCCTTCACGACGCGCGCGGACAGATTCCACGGGAACGGCACGACTTGCGAGATGCCCACGCCCCGCCCCGCAGGCCCCGTCTCGTGCGCCAGCGCCTTGCTGCCTACGAACGAGACGTTCATGAACTGCGGGTTGCAGCCGGCGGCCCGCATCGCCTTGATGAAGGCGGCGCATGACTTGTAGGCAGAGATCATGACCACGCCCTGCGGATCGACCTTGCAGATCGAGCTGACGGCGGCGGCGACGTTCACCGTGTTGCGATCGACGGTGCCGGAGGCGATGATCTTGATGTTCCTCTTCTGCATGGCCCGCTCGACGCCCGCGAGCCCCGCCTTGCCGTAGTCGTCGTTCTGGTAGAAGACCGCGATGCGGTCGAGGGTCTGGCCGACGAGCTGACCGACGAGCTTGTCAGTCTCGTCGTAATAGCTCGCGCGAATGTTGAAGATGTACCGGTTGAGCGGGTTGCGCAGCGACTCGGCGCCGGTGAACGGACCGACGAAAGGCACGCGCGCTGCAGTGAAGATCGGCTTTGATGCATTCGAGGTCGGAGTGCCGACGTAGCCGAAGAGCAGGAACACGCCGCCGTCGATGAGCGCCTTGGTGTTGGCTGCGGCGCGGTCGCCTTCGTAGCCGTCATCGAGCGACCTCAGCTCGATCTTGCGGCCGTTGACACCGCCGGCAGCGTTGATCGCCTGGAAATACGCCAGCGCGCCCGCGCGCATTTCGGTGCCCAACTCGGAGGCGGGACCCGAAAAGGCGGCCGACTGGCCGATGAGAATGCTCGTCGACGTCACTCCCGGATCGGCGCGCGCGCCGCATGCCAGGAGCGCGCACAAAACCAACCAAAGCCGTCGCCATTCGACTTTCATCTACCCCTCCCAGGGTTACGCGCTCGGGGCGTCGCGTCCCCGTCAGGGAAGCAACCCCCGCGAGCGGGGAGTATAATGCGCGGGCGATCTTCGCGCCTACCCGCCGCATATGGAAGCCGAAAGACTCAACCAGCTTTCCGCCTCGCTTTCCGCCCTGCGGCAGCGCGCGGCCGATCTGCGGAGGTATCTTTGACTTCGACGCCAAGTCGGAGCGCCTGGCTGTCGTAGCGAAACAACTCGAGGACCCGGGCATCTGGAGCGACCCCAGGCGGGCGCAGGAGCTCGGCAGGGAAAGAAAGCAGCTCGACCAGGTCGTCAGTACGCTCACCAGCCTCGACCAGCGGCTCAGAGACAGCGCTGAGCTGTTCGAGCTGGCGCGCGCAGAGGCCGACGACGCGACGCTCACAGGCGTCGCCAGCGACGTGACCGAGCTCGAGCGCTCGGTTGGCGATCTCGAGTTCCGCCGGATGTTCCACAATCCGATGGACCCGAACCCCTGCTTCATCGACATACAGGCCGGCAGTGGCGGAACCGAGGCTCAGGATTGGGCGGCGATGCTGCTGCGCATGTACCTGCGCTACTGCGAGCGCAAGGGCTACCGAACGGAGGTTCTCGAGGAATCCGAGGGCGAGGTCGCGGGCGTCAAGAGCGCGAGCGTGAAAGTTACCGGCGACTATGCCTACGGGCATCTGCGCACCGAAACCGGGGTGCACCGGCTCGTGCGCAAGAGTCCCTTCGATTCCAACGCCCGGAGGCACACGTCGTTCGCCAGCGTCTTCGTCTACCCCGAGGTCGATGAGACGATAGAAGTCGAAATCAACCCGGCGGATCTGCGTATCGACACCTTCCGCGCCTCAGGAGCGGGCGGCCAGCACATCAACAAGACCGACTCCGCAGTGCGCATCACGCATGCGCCGACGGGCATCGTCGTGCAATGCCAGAACGATCGCTCGCAGCACCGCAACCGCGCGGAAGCGATGGCCATGCTCAAGTCGCGACTCTACGAGCTCGAGCTGCGCAAGCGACAGGCCGAGCAGCAGAAGCTCGAGGAGACGAAGACCGACATCGGCTGGGGTCATCAGATCCGCTCCTACGTGCTCGATCAGTCGCGCATCAAGGACCTGCGTACCAGCGTCGAGATAGGCAACACGCAGGCCGTGCTCGACGGCGATCTCGACGTCTTCATCGAGGCGAGCCTGAAGCAGGGCGTGTAGCGATGCCGACGGACAAGACCAGGAATGCGCCGGCCGTCCCGGAGCCTCCCCGGGACGAGAACCAGATCATCGCTGAGCGCCGCGCCAAGCTGCGGGCGCAGCGCGAGCGCGGCCCGGCCTATCCCAACGACTTTCGCCGGGACGCGCTCGCCTCGGCGCTGCACGAGACCCACGCAGGAAAGACGCCCGAGCAGCTCGAGGCCGAGCCCCTGCGGGTCGCCGTCGCGGGCCGGATGCTGCTCAAGCGCGTCATGGGCAAGGCGAGCTTCGCCACGCTGCAGGACATGAGCGGGCGGCTGCAGCTCTACGTCACGCGCGACGCGATCGGCGAGGCCGCATACGAGGCGTTCAAGCACTGGGACCTGGGCGACATCGTCGGGGCGACGGGCACGCTGTTCAAGACGCGTACCGGCGAGCTCTCCGTGCGCGTCGCGGAGATCTCGCTGCTCGCCAAGGCCCTGCGGCCGTTGCCGGAGAAGTTCCACGGCCTCACCGACCAGGAGCAGAAATACCGGCAGCGCTACGTCGATCTGATCGTGAGCCCGGAGTCGCGACGCGTGTTCCAGATGCGCTCGCAGATCGTTCAGGCGCTGCGCGAGTTCTTCGTTGCGCGCGGATATCTCGAGGTCGAGACGCCGATGATGCAGCCGATCCCGGGAGGCGCCGCGGCGAGGCCGTTCGTGACCCACCACAACGCGCTCGACACCGACCTGTACCTGCGCATCGCGCCGGAGCTCTACCTGAAGCGACTGGTCGTGGGCGGCCTCGAGAAGGTGTTCGAGATAAACCGCAACTTCCGCAACGAAGGCATCTCGACACGGCACAATCCGGAGTTCACGATGCTCGAGTTCTATGAGGCGTATCGTGACTATCGCTACCTCATGGAGCTCACCGAGGAGCTGCTGCGCGAGGTTGCGCTCAAGGTCTGCGGCGCGACGACGGTGGAATATCAGGACCAGCGCATCGATCTCGCGGGTCCCTTCGAGCGGCTCACCATGGCCGAGGCGATCGCCAAATACAACGCGCGCTATCCGCTGCACGAGCTCGCCAAGCGGGATTACCTCAAGGCGGCGCTCGCGCCTCTCGGGGTCGAGGCATTGCCGACGGACGGCGTCGGAGTGCTGCAGCTGAAGCTCTTCGAAGCGACGACCGAAGCGAGGCTCGTGCAGCCCACCTTCATCGTCGCACACCCTACCGACGTCTCGCCGCTCGCTCGCGCGAGCGAAGCGGACCCCGCAGTGACCGACCGCTTCGAGCTGTTCGTCACCGGGCGCGAGATCGCCAACGGGTTCTCGGAGCTGAACGACCCGGAAGATCAGGCCGCGCGTTTCATGGCCCAGGCGCGGGCGAAGGACGCCGGCGACGCGGAGGCGATGCACTACGATGCGGACTACATCCGCGCGCTGGAATACGGACTGCCGCCGACCGCCGGCGAAGGCATCGGCGTGGATCGCCTGGTCATGCTGCTCACCGACAGCCCATCAATCCGCGACGTGATCCTCTTTCCTCAGCTCAAGCCGGAAACGTGGTTGGGACCGGGCGATGGCGGATCATGAGCGATCGATTCAGATCCTTTGCGGACTTCTATCCGTTCTATCTGTCGGAGCATCGCAACCGGACCTGTCGCCGCCTCCATTTCGCGGGTTCACTACTCGCGCTCGCGTTCATCGCACTCGCGGCAGTGACGCGCAACGCATGGTGGCTCGCCGCGGGATTGGTCGCCGGCTACGGCTGCGCCTGGGCCGGCCACTTCTTCTTCGAGCACAACCGTCCCGCAACGTTCACGCATCCGCTCTACAGCTTGATGGGCGACTGGGTGATGTTCAGGGACATCCTGCGGGGCAGAATCGCATTCTGAACACGCGGTCTGCGTGCTCGCGTTGACCCCCATCGCAGGGGCGCGCGATAATACGAGCCCTTCGGGGTGTAGCGCAGCCTGGTAGCGCGCTTGCTTTGGGAGCAAGATGTCGGGAGTTCAAATCTCTCCACCCCGACCAGAATAGCGGACCGGCTTCTCGAGGCAATCGGGCGCCCGTAGCTCATTGGGATAGAGCACCGGCCTTCTAAGCCGGGGGTAACAGGTTCGAGTCCTGTCGGGCGCACCACAGATTGCGCGCGGCAGATGATACGGGGGGCCAGGGTGGACCGGAGGAGCTTCGTCGGCGGCATCGCCGGCGCGATTGCGCTGAGGCCGCGACTCGCCGACGCCCAGCAGGCGGCGGGCGTACACCGGGTCGGATTCATGCTCGGCGCGAGCGCCGAGTCGGTGAAATCGCTGTATGACGCACTGAACGACGGCCTGCGCGACCGCGGCTACGTCGAAGGCCGCAACCTCATCCTGGAGGCTCGTTACGGCGGCGGCAGGATGGAGCGGCTGCCCGGACTCGCGGCCGAGCTGGTGCGCCTGCGCGTGGAGGTGATCGTTACCGGCACCAACATCCACGTCGCGGCCGCGAGAAGCGCTACCAAGACGCTGCCGATCGTGATGGTTTTCACCGCCGATCCGGTGGCAGCCGGCTTCGTCGAAAGCCTCGCGCGCCCGGGCGGCAACGTTACCGGATTGAGTGCGGATGCGAGTCCCGAGTTGTGGAGGAAGTATCTTGGGTTGCTGAAGGAGATCGTCCCAAAGCTGTCGCGCGTGGGCGCGTTGGGGCAAGTGGCGGCGAAGTTCGGCTTTGCCGAGCTCGAAATCGCTTCGCGACAACTCGGGATCGCCATCGAAATTGCGGACCTGAAAGCTCCCGAGGACCTAGACGCAGCGTTTGCCTCGCTGGTCAGCAGGCGAGTGGAGGCCCTCGTCGTCATCGTAGGCCCCATTACATACCAGCTGCGCAAGCCGATCGCCGAGCTGGCGCTCAAGAATCACCTTCCCGCAATCTGCACCCTCAATGAGTATGCGCGCGAAGGCTTGCTCTTGACCTACGGACCGAATCTCACCGATCTTTACCTGCGCGCCGCGAGCTATGTCGACAAGATACTGCGCGGGGAGAAGCCCGCCGACCTGCCGGTCGAGCAGCCGTCGAGATTCGAGCTGACCGTGAACTTAAGGACCGCCAGGGCGCTCGGCGTCAACATGCCGTACTCGCTGCAACTGCTGGCCGCGGAAGTGATGGACTGACCAGCGCCTGGTCACGGAGCGGCTCGCCTGCTTGGTATAATGGCAGTCTCGCGCGCGAGGGAAGCGCATCAGGCCCGCGCGGCAACAGGGCAAGTCGATGGTGGCTGTAGCTCAGCTGGTAGAGTCCCGGATTGTGATTCCGGTTGTCGTGGGTTCGAATCCCATCAGCCACCCCATTCCCCCCAAAAGTCGCTGATTTCACTGCAGAAGCACGGGATTGGGTCGCAACATAGACACATCTGTTAGGCGTTCTGTCGCCCGTGGCGCCGAATTGTGCGAGCGACAACCGGGCATCACCTCCGCCGCCGCCCTGAGCGCCCCACCTTCCACCCGCGTATTCACATCCCGGCGAGCAGCAACGTCTATCGGGACC
>DATJZM010000042.1:0-15276 GCA_035499135.1 Casimicrobiaceae bacterium
GCAACGTTCGCTCGAGCGAGGTCGAGAGCCGCCGCCGAGCTGTCGATCGCCAGAACGGAGCGCGCGCCGCCGGCGAGCGCGGCGCAGGTGAAGCCGCCGCTGTAGCAAAACGCGTCAAGCACGTCGCAGCCGTCGGCGAGAGCGCCGACGCGCGCGCGATTGTCCCTCTGGTCGAGGAAGAAACCCGTCTTCTGGCCGCGAGCCACGTCGACGCCGTAGCGCAGCCCGTTCTCGAGCAGAGTCACGCGTGCTGGCGCATCGCCACGCAGTGGGCCGGCGCGCGGCTCGAGCCCTTCGAGCTCGCGCGTGTCGGCGTCCGAACGCTCGTAGACGCTCGTGCAAGCTGTGGCGTCGCACAGCGCAGCGACCAGCACATCGCGCCACGCCTCCGCGCCCGCGGTAAGCAGCTGCACGACGAGCACGTTGTCGTAGCGGTCAGCGATGAATCCCGGCAGGCCGTCGGACTCGGCGTTCACGAGGCGACAGCCGTTGTTTCTTGCGTCGTGCAGGCCGTCGCGAGCCCGTACCCCGATCTCGACGCGAGTGTGCAGGAACGCGGCATCGATCGCATCGCGCGAATCGAAGCTCCAGACGCGGGCGCGGATGTTCGACACCGGGCTCCAGGCCGCACGCGCCATGAAGGTCCCGTCGGCGGCATGAAGCTCCACCGTCGCACCAGCCGCTGGCGAACCTTCGACGTGGGCGATCGCCCCCGAGAAAACCCACGGGTGACGACGCAGCAGGGATTTCTCGCGGCCGGCGCGCAGCGTGACGCGAGGCAGCTTCACTTCAGGAGATGCCGACGCCGAAGAGTCTGCCGACCGCGAAGGTGACCGAGCCCGCAAGGCCGCCAAGCAGCAACATGCGTAGGCCCGACAGCATCGCCCCGCGGCCGGTGAACAGCGACAGCGTGGCACCGATTGCGAAAAGCGCGGTCGCCGTCAGCGCCATCGTGATCCAGAGCGCGTGCGCGCCGGCGCCGAAGATGAAAGGCAGCAGCGGAATTGCCGCGCCTACCGCAAAGGAGAGCAGCGAGGAGATCGCTGCGCCCCATGGCGAGCCGAGCTCATCGGGGTTCAAGCCCAGCTCCTCGCGGGCGAGCGTGTCGAGCGCGTGCTCGGGGTCGGAGACGAGTTGCTTCGCTACGCGCTCAGCCTCGCCGCCGGACAGTCCCTTGGCCTTGTAGATCAGAGCAAGCTCCTGCGCCTCCGCATCGGGATACTCGGCGAGCTCGTCGCGCTCCAGACCGATCTGGTATTCGAACAGCTCGCGCTGGGAGCGTATCGAGACGAACTCGCCTGCCGCCATGGCGAATGCTCCCGCCGTCAATCCAGCAACGCCGGTGAGCAGAACCACGACCGGATCGGGGCCCGCGCCGGCGACGCCGAAGATGAGGCTCGCGTTGGAGACCAGTCCGTCGTTCACGCCAAACACGGCGGCGCGCAGGTTGCCGCCGCCGCCGAGCCCGCGATGTCGATGCTCCACGCTCCCTGCGATCGGGGCGCTGTGTCCACCGGGCTCGCGCCGACTGTAGATCGCCATGCCCCGCACCTTCATCGCGGCGAGCACTGCGCGCAGGCGGCTCGGTCCGAGCACCTGCACGAGCCTTGCGACGAGGCGGGTACGTGCATCGGGAACGAATGGCGGTGGGGCCGGCTTGCCGCTTGCCGTGAGCTGTGCGCGCCAGATCGCCGCCTGGGCCTCGGCCTCGCCGGCAAGGCGGCGGAACAGGTCCGAGCGGGACGTGCCGGCCTCCGCGTCGGCGCATGCGCGGTACAAATAGGCCGAGCGCTGCTCTTCGGTCCAGCTCTCCAACGGGTTGCTCATCGTGGCCGATCTTCGAGCGCTTCGTCGATCCGTGCAAGCACGTCGGGCGACAGCTTCGACAGGACCTCGAGGGTACCCATGTTCTCGCTCACCTGCGCTACGCGCGTCGCGCCGGTGATCACTGTGCTGACGTTGGGATTGCGCACGCACCAGGCGAGCGCGAGCTGCGCGAGCGTGCAGCCGAGATCTGCGGCGATGGGCACGAGACGTCGCACCTTGGCGATCTTCGCCGGGTCGATGATGCGCTCGGCCAGCCACTCGTAACCCTTGAGCGTGGCGCGCGAGCCCGGCGGGACGCCGTCGTTGTATTTGCCGGTCAGAACGCCGGAGGCGAGCGGGCTCCAGGTCGTGGTTCCCAGCCCGATGTCCTGATACAGCCGCAGGTATTCCTTCTCCACGCGCTCCCTGCGGAAGAGGTTGTATTCCGGCTGCTCCATCACCGGCTTGGCGAGGTGGTGCCGCTCTGCGATCTGCCATGCCGCCATGATCTCAGCCGCCGTCCACTCCGAGGTGCCCCAGTAGCTTGCCTTGCCCGAGCGAATGATGTCGTGCATGGCCCACACCGTCTCTTCGATCGGCGTTTCGGGATCCGCGCGGTGGCAGAAGACGAGATCAACGTGATCGAGCTGCAGGCGCTTGAGCGAGCCGTCGATCGCCTGCAGCAGGTACTTGCGATTGAGCGTGTTCTTCTCGTTCGGACTGTCGTGCAGGCCCCAGAAGAACTTGGTCGATACGATGTAGGAAGAGCGCCGCCAGCCGAGTTTCTTCAGCGCGTTGCCCATGATGATCTCGGCCTGCCCCTTGGCGTACACCTCGGCGTTGTCGAAGAAATTCACGCCCGCCGCATAGGCCGCAGCCATGCACTCGCGCGCGGGCTCTTCACCCAACTGGTTGCCGTACGTAACCCAGGAACCGAGAGAGAGCGCGCTCACGCGCAGGCCGGAGGAACCGAGGCGGCGGTATAGCATCATCGTGGGCGCGAGTTTACCGCATCGCAGCAGGCACTCGAATCGCGGCGCCTGTACAATCCGCCGGTTGCGCGGCGGGCCCCTCGGCCCGAGATCGCATCAACAATCCTTCCCGGAGTTTTCATGCCTCGAAGAAAGCGCCCGTTCAGCGTCGAAGATCTCTGGGCGGTCAAGCGCATCGGCTCGCCCACGCTCTCTCCCGACGGACGCCTCGCCTGCGCCGCCGTCACCACCTACGACATGGAGAAGAACGAGGGTAGCACGGAGCTGTGGCTGTTCCCGACCGACGGCGGCCGGGCGAAGCGGCTGACCGGCGGCGACAAGGACAGCGATCCGAGCTGGTCACCGGACGGCAAGTGGATCGCCTTCGCAGCCAAGCGCAAGGACGACGAGGAGCCGCAGATCTACCTGATTGCTCCGGACGGGGGAGAGGCGAGACGGCTCACCTCGGTGCCGAACGGCGCGGCCGGCCTGCGCTGGTTCGGCGACGGCAAGCGGATCGCCTTCGTTTCCTGGGTCTGGCCCGATCTTGCGAGCGACGCCGCGCAGGCAAAGCGCAAGAAGGAGCGCAAGGAAGCAAAGGTCAAGGCACACATCACCGATCGCGCGGAATACCGTTTCTGGGATCACTGGCTCACTGACGGGCGCGCGCCGCACGTCTTCGCCGCGGACGTGACGACCGGCCGCTCGCGCGACCTGCTGGCCGGCACCGGCCTTGCGCTCGAGCCGTGGGAGCCGAGCGCGCTGCTCTACGACATCAGCCCGGACGGACGCGAGCTCGCGCTCACCGCAGATCTCGCGCCGGAGCCTGGGATGATGCACGAGACGGACATCGTGGTGGTGAGCCTCGCTACGGGCCGCCACCGCGTGCTGACGGCCGAGAGCGGCTTCAGCGACGCCGGGCCGCGCTATTCGCCCGATGGCCGCCACATCGCATGGAATTCTTACAACCTGAAGCGTTCCTTCAACGATCAGGGGCGACTCACGCTGTACGATCGTCGCGGCGGGCGCACGCGCCGGCTCGTGTCGCGCCTCGACCGCCCGATCACGCGGCATGCCTGGGCGCCGGATGGGCACTCGCTCTATGCCCTCGTCGAGGACCGTGGCCGGCATGGCCTCTTCAGGATCGGACTGGGATCGGCGCAGCCCGAACCGATCGCCCCAAGCGGGACGATCGGCGGTTTCGCGCTGTCGCGCGACGGCAGACGCATTGTGTTCGATCGCGCGACGCTCTCGCAGCCGCCGGCGCTCTTCGCAATCGATGCCGATGGGCGCGCTGAGCGCTCCGTCGAGACGCTCAACCGCTCGCTGCTTGCGCGGGCGGCGCTCGGCGCAACGCGCGAGTTTACGATCCGGGGATGGCGAGGGCAGCCGGTACAGATTTGGGTGATCTATCCGCCGGGGTTCGATCCCAAGCGGAAGTGGCCCTTGCTGCACACGATCCACGGCGGTCCGCACGCTGCGCACATCGATGGTTGGCATTTTCGCTGGAACACCCAGGTCTTCGCGGGGCACGGCTACGTGGTGGTCGGCGTCAACTACCACGGCTCGACCGGCTTCGGCCAGCAGTGGATCGAATCGATCACCGGCGACTACGGCGAGCGGGAGTTCGCCGACACGGAGGCAGCGACCGACTTCATGCTGCGCCAGGGCTACATCGATCGCGACCGGCTCGTGGCGACCGGGGGAAGCTACGGTGGCTTCATGGTGGCTTACATGAACGGCCACACCGACCGCTACAAGACCTTTGTCTGTCACGCCGGCTGCTACGACTGGGTCAGCATGATGGCGACCGACGGCTATCGCTTCTTCGCCAAGGAGCTCGGCGCATTTCACTGGGACAATCCGGCGCGCGTGATGCGGCAGTCGCCTCATCACTACGCGCGGCGGATGAAAACGCCAACCCTGGTCATCCACGGAGAGCTCGACTATCGCGTGCCGGCGACGCAGGCGCTGCAGTACTACAACACGCTGCGCACGCGCGAGATCCCGGCGCGACTTGTCTATTTTCCCGACGAGAATCACTGGATACTCAAGCCGCAGAACTCGCGCCTGTGGTACCGCGAGTTCTTCAGCTGGGTGAAGCGCTACGCCCGCCCCGGGCCGCGCCGCCGCGGCCGCTGAGACGGCGCCCTTTCGCGGAGCCGACTAGAGGGAAGGCCCTCCCGGCTTGCCGTGCGCGTGCTCGAACGCCTGCTGGCACGCGATGCAGCGCAACGCCGTCGGGTTCGCGTTGAGACGCGGCCAGCCGATCGGTTCGCCACAGGTCCGGCAGGTGCCGTAACTGCCGTCGGTCAGACCGGTCAGCGCGGCGTCCACTTCGTGCAGTTCGGCGGTGTCGCGGGTGACCATCGCGATGTCGAGATCGCCCAGGATGTCCGCGAGCACCCAGTCCTCGGTCTCAGCCAGCTGGTCCTTCAGCCCGGCGACCCGAGGGTCGTCGTTGTTCGCGAGTTGCTCCTGCACCTCGGCGCGCAGGACCCGCCTGCGCTCGGTCAGCCGCCGGCGCAGCGTGTCGAGTTGTTCGGCGGTCAAAGGGTTCATCAATGGCGCTCCCTCGTTGGGCTCTCGCGGCCGTCCGGCGAGTCCGGGCATGGCCGAGTCGGGCCGCGCGAGGGTCGCGCTGCGCGACCCTCCCGACCGAGCCTGATCAGCGGATTCGCTTTGCCGGGTACTCTTCGTCGATGTTGTCGCGGAAAAAGCTCCACGGGGACGACGCGCCGGCAAAGCGGCGCCAGGTCTCCGCGGTGACCCCGGCATACTCGAAGGTCCCGGCCGTGAGCTCGACGACAAGCTTGCGATCGCGCTCGTCATAGCCGGCGGCGCGCAAATTGCCGCCGGACAGCCGCTTCATCTCCATCGCTTCCCTTTGACGTGAGCAGCTACGGGCGCCTCAGCGCTTCTGCTGCGCCTTCTTCTTCTTGCGCGGCCGCTTCTTGCCATAGCTGCCGTTGAAGATCTTGCCGCGCCTGCTACGAACGTCGCCCTTACCCATCGCCTCTCCGAGACCGCTGAAGCCAGATGATAGGATTATAACGTCGCGCCGCCCGGCGGCGTGCGCGGAATCGAGACTCCCACTGGTGATCTACCGCTGCCTGCTTGGTGCTGCTGCGCTCGCGCTCGCACTCACGAGCGCCGGGGCGGCTGACATGCGAAAGACGCTGCACGCGGAGTTCGCGATCGCCGAGACGAGCTTCGACCCCGTGCAGGGCTGGGACGCTGCCTCGGACGCGGTGATCGAGCACATCCACGACCCGATGCTCGAGTACGAATACCTGCGCCGACCGGTGCGGCTCAAGCCTGCCACGCTGGAGCGCCTGCCCGAGGCATCCGACCACGGCGCGACGTATCTCTGTCGTGTGCGCAAGGGCATCTACTTCACGCCGGATCCTGCCTTCAAGGGCAAGGCGCGGGAACTGACCGCGGCAGACTACGCGTACTCGATCAAGCGCCTGCTCGATCCGGCCATCAAGTCGCCCTGGGCCTGGCTGGTCGAAGGCAAGCTCGCGGGCGGCGATGCCCTGCAGGAGCAGGCTCGCAAGAGCGGCAGGTTCGACTATGACGCTGCGATTCCGGGGCTCGAGGTCGTCGATCGGTACACGCTGCGCATCCGTTTGCGGGAACCCGACTACAACTTCCCCTATATCCTCGCCATGCCGGCGACTTCCGCGGTCGCTCGCGAGGTCGTGGAAGCCTATGGGGTCGATGTCGGTGCCCATCCGGTTGGAACCGGCCCCTACCTGCTCAAGGAATATCGACGCAGCAGCCGGATCGTTCTCGAAGCGAATCCTGGCTACCGGGAGGAGCGTTTCATGGAGGCCGCGCCGGACGATCCAGCCGACGCGGCCATCGCCCGTGAGCTCGCCGGAAAGCTCCTGCCGCAGATCGGCCGCATCGAGATCTCCGTCATCGAGGAGGACCAGTCGCGCTGGCTCTCGTTTCTGGACGGCCAGCTCGACTATCTGCAGCGGGTGCCGCTCGACTTCACCGAGAAGGCGCTCGCGGACGGCAAGCTGAGACCCGAATTCGCCGCCCGGGGCATAAGGCACCAGGTTCTGCTGCGGCCGAACACGTGGTGGGCGTACTTCAACATGGAGGACCCGGTAGTCGGCGGCTATACGCCGGAGAAGATTGCGCTGCGCCGCGCGATCAGCATGGCGTTCAGCACCGATGAGTTCATCCGCGTGCTCGCCAAAGGGCGGGCGATCGCGGCGCAGGGCCCGATTCCGCCGGACATCGGCGGATACGATCCCAAGCTCAAGACGCAGGCGCAGCTCTACGATCCCGCTGCTGCGCGCGCCCTGCTCGATCGCTTCGGCTACAAGGACCGCGATGGCGACGGCTACCGCGAGTTGCCCGATGGCCGACAGCTCACCATCGAGCGCTGGTCGGTGCCGATCTCCAGCCAGCGCCAATCCGACGAGCTGTGGAAGAAAAGCATGGACGCGATCGGCATCCGTATGGTGTTCAAGAAGGACAAGCTCCCGGAGCTGCGCAAGATGGCGCGCGCGGGCAAGATACAGATGCGCAGCGACGGCTGGAACGCGGATTATCCGGACGCGCAGAACTTCATGCAGCTGCTCTACGGTCCCAACATCGGGCAGGGCAACGACTCCCGCTTCAAGCTCCCCGAGTTCGACCGCCTCTACGAGCAGGCGCGCACGATGCCGGACTCGCCGGAGCGCACGCGCATCTTCGATCGCATGACCGAGCTCATGCTCGCCTACGCGCCGTGGAAGCTCACTTACCACCTGCTCGAGGACAGCGTCCAGCAGCCCTGGGTCGTCGGCTACAAGCCCCACCCGATCCGGGCCGAGATCTGGAAGTACCTCGATATCGACGAGAGCCGGCGCGCGAGGAAGTGAGCAGGTCGCTGCACGTCGCACTGCAACCGGGCGTCTCGACCGCTACTTGCCGTCCTTGGTCAGGGAGTAGGGCTCGCATGGACCGACCTTCACGGTGATGCCGGTGGTGTGGTCAGTCAGCACGAGATCGTTGCCCTTGCCGCGGAGCTCGAGGTTGCCGTTGCTGTAGGCGGCGCCCGTCGTGCTCGGAACCTGGTAGAGGATCGTGCGGTCGCCTCCCGGCATGAGCATCCGCGCCTCGCCCATGTCGAAGCGGATCACCAGCCGCTCGCCCTCGAGATGGCAGACGATCGTGTTCTTCGCCGCTTCCTGCTCCTCCTTGCTGGGGTTGTCCACGCAGCCGGCCAGCACGGCGGCGATCAGGAGGCAAGCGATACGCAGGCAACTCATCGCTTCTCGTCGCAAAGTCGGGAGGTCTGGGCGCGGCCACCGGTCTGGGGCTTGAGGACGAAGGCGCAGAGGTCGAACTTCTCCGCGGATAGCGCCGCAACGGCCGAGCGCAGCGCGTCGTCCGGCAAAGATGGTTGTCGTGCGAGAATGCGGCCGTAGCTCAGCGACGGCTCTCCGATCACGATCCATTGATCTTGGGGACCGGCCGCGATCACCACCTGGTTGCGCCCCAGCGGGTACCACCAGATGCCGAGTTGATTCACGAACGTGACCTTGAGCACGGCGGGCAGACTGGGATCGAGCGGCCGCGCCCGGCCCTCGCTCTGTTCGAGGCCGCCGTCCGCATTTCGACAGCGGGTTCGCACGATCAACGCACCGTCATCCCCGGGCTGGTACTCGGCTCGCGTGTCGCGCACACACCGATTGCGGAAGGCACCCGGAATCGCCGCAATTTCGTACCACGAGCCGTCATAGCGAGAGAGCGCGAAGCCGCTGACCGGCGTGAGCGCCACCGCCGGTGCGACCGCGGCGAGGGCGAGCAGTGCAGCGGCCAAGGCGTAAGGTTTTCTCAGGAGCACGATGTCAGGTGCGCTGCGCCGCGGCGCTTCCGAGCGATGGAGCCGGCTCCGCGGACACTGCGGGCCAGCCGGCGATCAGGCACTCGACCTCGTCAGCCGTCGTGCAGTTCCTGAGTTGCACGCGAAAAGCCCGGTCGCAGAACATGTTCGCGGCGTTGGCCATGAGCTGCAGGTGACGGTCCGTGGCGTTGGCGGGAACGAGAAGCGTCAGGACGTTGGACACCGGCTGGCCGTCGGGCGCGTCGAACGGAATCGGGATGCGCGTGCGGACAAACGCGCCCGCCGCCTGTTGCAATTGCTTCATCCGGGCATGAGGGACCGCTGTGCCATGCCCCAGTGCCGTCGATCCGAGCCGCTCCCGCTCCGTCAGGGCCTCGAGCACCGGCTCGCGAGGCAGCCCCTGACGTCGGGCCACGATGGCAGCGACGCGCTCGAGGAGTTCACCCTTGCTAGAAACGGCCACATCGAGGTCGATGTCCTCGGGCTGTAACAATTCGCCGATGGGGTTCATGGGAAACGTCGAGCAGAATCAACAAGCATCGCCTGGCTTCGGGCGATTGTATAGGGATTTCGCGCACACGGTCAGCTCGAAACTGCGCGACCCAGCCCCGTGCGTGATCGTGGGGCAAGGCTGTCAAGGTTCGCTCAGCCGAATCATGCCTCGCTCTCCTCGTCCTCTTCCTCGTGACGCGGCAGGTAGAGCGTATTCGTGTCCTGGTCGTAGTCCAGTATCTCCGCGTAGCGACCCCACGCGACGAGCGTCTCGAACAACTTGTCGGAGTGATCGTAGGGAAGCAGTGCAGCGAGGCGCTCCAGGACCTCCTCGGCAGCGACGCGGTTGTCGGGCGCCTCTTCGAGCTGCTCGAGCAGGATCTGGAACAGCCTGAGCTTCATGATCGCCTGCTTGAAGAGCGTCTTTCGGGCAGGCAGGGGGTCGGCGAGGAAATACCAACCGAGCTCGGTCATGAGCACGTCGTCCTTGGGCGTATCGACCAGATTCAGCATCTCGGCCGCCTTGACGATCGCTATCGTTTCGCCGAAATCCTTGGCGATCCGGGCGCTCAGGTCGAATACGTTGATGGTCTCCTCGCTGTCCTTCAGGATCTCCAGCAGCCCCAGCATCTCGGAAACCCCGGCAGCAGGGATCGACTCGATGCGCCTTATCGCCGGAGCAGCTGCCGGCGCGGTCGTTTCGACGGGGGCCGTGGCCGGCGCCGCGGCTTCCGGCAGCGGTTCGTCCGGGAGAACGAGCGCCGTGATCGCCGCGTGGATCTGGTCAACCATGGAAGCAAATTCTTTCGAGTTCGTATCGCGCGGATACGGCAGCGGATTGGTAATGATCTGCCTGACCCGCCCCGGGTGCGAGGAGATGATGACGATGCGGCTCGCCATGTACGCCGCCTCGGCGATGTCGTGAGTGACGAAGAAGATGCTCTTCAGCCAGTCGTGCGCGTCGCTGCGCCAAAGCTCGACCACTTCGGAGCGCAGGCTCTCGGCGGTCAGCACGTCGAGCCCGCTGAACGCCTCGTCCATGCAGAGAACCTCGGGGCGGGCCACAATCGCGCGCGCAAACCCGACGCGCTGCCGCATGCCCCCGGAAAGCTGCTTGGGATAGGCATTCTCGTAACCGGAAAGCCCGATGAGCTGCAGCGCTCGCTCGATCTCGTCGCGCCCCTCCCGCTCGTCCAGGCGGCGGTGAATGAGTCCGACCTGCACGTTCTCCTCGACCGTCAGCCAAGGGTAGAGCGCGAAACTCTGGAACACGATGGCCAGATGCGGATTGACGCCCGCCAGCGGCTCGCCGTGGCTGAGCACGCTGCCGTGCGTGGGCTCGGTGAGCCCGGCCATGAGGCGCAGGATCGTCGATTTGCCCGACCCCGATTGTCCGAGGAGTGCCAGCAGCTCGCCTGCGCGTACCTCGAGGTTGACGCCGTCGACGACCGTCACCTGCGGGCCGTTGTCCGCGGTCGCAAAGGATTTCGACACGTGACGCAACTCGATCAGGGGGGCAGCTGCCGATGCAAGCTGCCTCTCGGCGGCTCTCGGGTCCTTCAATGCTGAAGGGCTGGTCGAAGATGTCATCGCGAAGCCCGAAGGCTCAATCGAGTCCGAATTTGCGCTCGGCCAGGTCGTAGAGTCGCCGCCAGACCACGCGATTGATCAGCACGACGAAGAGCGACATGACGACGATGCTGAAGTAGATCGCCGGCTGATCTCCCTTCTCGGTGACCTGCGTGATGTAGGCGCCGAGACCGTCGGCAACGAGCTTGTCGTGTCCCCAGCTCGCCACTTCCGCGACGATGCTGGCGTTCCACGCGCCGCCGCTCGCCGTGAGCGCCCCCGTAACCCAGAACGGGAAGACGGCGGGAATGAATAGCGTTCGCCACAAGCGCCAGCGCCGGAGCCCGAAAGCGGTCGCGGCTTCGCGCAGATCGGAGGGAATGGCCATGGCTCCCGCGATGACGTTGAACAGGATGTACCACTGGGTACCCAGCGCCATCAGCAGCACGCTGCCGAAGTTGATGGGCAGATGCGTGGCGATGAAGAAGCCGACGACAAAGGGAAACGTCATGTTGACGGGAAAGGACGCGGCGATCTGTGCCAGCGGCTGAGCGACGCGAGCCACCCGCGGCCGCAGGCCGATCCAAACGCCGATCGGTGTCCATACGAGGGTGGCAAGAACGACCATCGTCATGACGCGCAGCAGAGTCAGCACACCGAGCCACACGACGTGCAGCATTTCCGACCGGTCCAGCTCCGTCTCGATCTCGCGCACGACGCCCAATGCGGCACTGGCAAGCCAGGCGATACAGGCGATCGCACTGATCCACAGAGCGACGGCGAGGATCCTGCGCAGCGGACGGGGTGTCGCGGTTGCCAGCGTGCGCGCGGTGTCGGTCGCGGTCGTGGATATCCGATCTGAGGCCTGGGAAAGCACGGACCCCACGTGCTCGGAGAGCCATGCCAGCACGAACGAGCGGCGCAGCAGATTCAGCACCCACGATCTCGGGACATCGGAGGCTTCGGTCTGCTCGAGCTTGAACTTCTCGGCCCATGCGACCAGGGGTCGCCAGAACAGTTGGTCGAGCAGAACGATCGTCGTGATCATCGCCGCGATTGCATAAAGGGCAGCCCGCGTGTCGCCCGCCTCGACAGCCGCGGCCATGTACGAGCCCAGGCCCGGCAGCTTGATGTTCTTGTTGAGCACCGAGATCGCCTCGCTCTGCGCGACGAAGAACCAGCCGCCGCCGAAGCTCATCATGGAGTTCCAGACCAGGCCGATCGCGGAGGACGGCAGCTCGAGCTTCGTGATTCGCTGCCAGCCGTTGAGCCGGTAGATCCAGGCAGCGTCGCGCAGGTCGGCGGGGATCGTGACCAGCGAGCGGTAGAAACCGAAGGTCATGTTCCAGGCCTGTGCCGTGAAGACGGCGAAGATGCTTGCGCATTCCACGCCGAGGAGGCTGCCGGGGAAAAGCGCGATGAAGCCCGTTACGGTCACCGAGAGGAAGCCGAGCACGGGCACCGACTGCAGGATGTCGAGCAGCGGCAGCATGAGCGCACGTGCGCGTGCATTCTTTGCCGCGAGGTAGCCGTAGCCGAAGGTGAAGAGGAGCGAGGCGATGAAGGCGATGAACATCCTCAGGACCGTCCGCGCGGTGTAGTAGGGGATAAGCGCGGGATCGAGCGACAGCGCCGGGGGATGCAGCTCGTCGAACTGCACGCGCATGTCGCCCGAGAGCGCGAGGATCAGCCACAGCAGCACGAGAACGGCAACGACGACGGCTGCGTCGATCCAGCCGAGGTGCCAGCCGCGGCGAACCTGCTGTGCCGTCGTATGCGGGTACGAGCGTGCTGCCATCGATGCGGCCCCGGCTTCTCTGGGTCAGGGGTCCGCAATTATAGAAGCGCCGCGGTTTCGCCGCTGAGACGCTACCTGCGATCGGGCCGGCTTCCTGAGGAAAGCCTGACAACCAGTGCCGTGACGAGCAGTTCGACGAGGACGAAGCCCATCAGCACTGCGAGCCAGAATCCGGCCGAGGACGGAAGATCAGCCAAGCGCCGAGGCTCCTACGCTGGTGTGACGCGCAGGCGAGCGCTTCTTTGATCCAGCCAGCTCCTGAATATCTCTCGGATGCTCGCCGCGTCATGCGCCTGCAGCAGGCCGACGCGGAAGGCGCTGTCGGCGAACATTTCGGCTATCCGGGCCAGCAGTTCGAGATGCTTCGCATTATCGGCATCGGCTGGCACCAGCAGCACGAAGAGCTCGGACACCGAGCGGTGGTCCGGCGCGGCGAACCCAATCGGGGTCTTGGTTCGTACGTACGCCGTGACCGGCTCCTTGATTCCTGTAATACGCGCATGGGGAAGGGCGAAGCCGCCGCCGAGGCCGGTGGACGCCGCCTGTTCCCGCCGCCATAGCGCACGGAAGATCGGTGCCGCGCCCAAGCCTCGCGAACGCTCAATCAGTGCGCTCACGTCCCGCAAGGCCTCCCAGCGATTGGAGACCTCGAGATCGAGCAGGATCTCCTGCGGGCACGAATACTCGGCCACCGCGGGCGCGGCATTTGGCGGGGTGGCGCACACATTCATTGTTGTTCCAACGCGCCAGCGAACACGGCGTGTACGCTCACGGCATCGCTGCTCGCCCGCAGGGTTTCGCGGAATCCCCGGTTGGAAAACATCAGCGCAGCGGTGGCGAGGAGCTGCAGATGCTCGTCCGCGACCTCCTGCGGCACGAGCAGGACGAGCATGTCGCTTACCGGTTTGTCGTCCGGCGCGTCAAACGGAAGGGCTAGCTTCGTGCGCACGAAAGCGGCGATCGGGCGCAAGAGCCCCCTTATGCGAGCGTGTGGAATAGCGATTCCGAAGCCGAGCCCGGTCGAGCCGATCTTTTCGCGTTCGGAGAGACGTGCGTGCACGCTCGCGGCAGGGAATCCGTGTCGCTGTTCGATGAACCGGGCAATGTACTCGAATGCGTGCTCCTTCGTCGAGGCGTCGACGCCGAGCAACACATCCGCGGGACGCAAAATTGCCGCGATTGGATTGCGGGGCTCGCAGCGACATTGCGCCGCCGCGCTGGGCGGCGGCGCGAAATGGTAGGTAGGCAAGGCAGTTGAGCAAGGCCTCAGCATTGTCCAATCATCCGCTCGCTAATTTGATGCCAAAGCCTAACCCTCCGCGAATAAACGATGTGTCAGAGTCGGTCGAGGCTTCGTAAAGAAGTTGTAAAGGTGCTGATTCGTTACGTCGTCTTTATGCCTGGACGATCGGTCTTGACGGGACTTTTCCTTGCTCGCCGCTACAGTGGCCGCATATCGGATTGGGAAAGGAACCGATCATGGAATTCGATGCATGGCATCACTGGTTGCTGTTACGGCCGCTCATCGTATTCGTGCTGGCCTGCCCGCTGTTGATCCTCGCAGTGCTCATCGGCCGGCGTCGGGATCGACGCGACGCCAAGCGCGCCCGCGAGGCCGAGGCGGATGCTGCACGGGCGGCAGAGAAGGACAAAGTCAGCCGCGGGTACGAGACTGCGTCTGCGGCCAGGCAGACCCCCCGTGGATGGAACGGCGAGGCGCCGGAGCCGAGGCGACGGGTCGCCTGAAGCCGTGCACCAGATTCGACGGACCTCTCGGGGGAATCGGAAAATGAACGCTTCTTCTCGCCTGCGCCTATATCGACTCGTCACTGCGCTGGGCACGTTGATCGCGGGCTCCGCGCTGGGACAGACCACGGCTCCGGCCGCCGAACCTCCGAAGGCCGACGCGGTGAAGGCCCCGGAGCCCGACTACACGCTGACCGGCAACTTCGGCATCTACAGCCAGTACATATTCCGCGGCCTGACCCAGACGGACGAGAAACCGGCCTTCCAGGGCGGGGTCGACTACACGAACAAGAACGGCCTCTACGCCGGTACATGGGGCTCGAACATCAGCTGGCTGCACGACTCGGGCGTCTGCGCCCATGGCTGCAGCCTCGAGTGGGACTTCTACGGCGGCTGGCGCTACGCCTTCAACGATGACTGGGGAATGGACCTCGGCGTCTACTACTACTGGTATCCGGGCAGCTACAACCCGGGTGTCACGAACCCGGATACGACCGAGCTTTACATCGCCGGCTCGTGGAAGTGGGCTTCGCTCAAGTATTCGTACAGCGTTTCCAACACCTTCGGCGTTCCGGACAACGCCTGGTACCTCGACCTCACCGCGAACTATCCGATCAACGACCAATGGACGTTCAACGCGCACGTCGGGCGCCAGGAATATCTGGGCAGCCAGAACGGGGTTTCGAACAGCGTGTTCAACTACACGGACTGGAAACTCGGCGTGACGTACGCGGTCAGCGGCTGGAACATCGGTGCGTACTGGAGTGATACCAACGTCAACAAGTCGGTGTACACGATTGCCGGCAGGAACATCGGGCAGTCGACCGGAACGGTATTCGTGCAGAAGGCATTCTGATGGACAACTGGCTCTCACTTTCACCCGCGGCCGCGTTCCTGTTGGGGGGTGCGCTGGTCCTCCTCGGCATGCTGGTGGGCAGGTATACGCGGGGACGTCGAGCCGGCGGGTCTCGGGAGGAGGCAGGCCGAGGCGCGACCGTCCAGGACATAGACGTCCGTCCGAACCAGGCTACCGAACCCGAGGA
>DATJZM010000043.1:0-42722 GCA_035499135.1 Casimicrobiaceae bacterium
CTCTCAGCGCTGCAAGCAGCTTTTCCTTGAGACCCCCAATCGGGAGAACGCGCCCGCGCAGCGTGATCTCGCCAGTCATGGCGATGTCGCGACGCACCGGAACGCCCGTCAGCATCGAGACGATCACGGTCGCCATGCCAACCCCCGCGGATGGCCCATCTTTGGGCGTCGCGCCTTCCGGCACGTGCACATGGATATCGCGCCTGTCGAACAACGGTGGCTCGATTCCAAAGTCGACCGCGCGAGAGCGCACGTAAGACGCCGCGGCTGAAATCGACTCCTTCATTACGTCCTTGAGATTGCCTGTCACGGTCATACGGCCCTTGCCCGGCATCATCACGCCCTCGATCGTGAGGAGCTCGCCGCCCACCTCTGTCCAGGCCAACCCAGTCACCAACCCCACCTGATCGTCGGCCTCGATTTCGCCGTAACGGAACTTCGGCGGCCCGAGAATCTCGGCGACATTCTGACCTGTGACGATAATCGACTTGCTCTTGTTGGTTAGAATGTCCTTCACCGCCTTGCGCGCGAGATTGGAAATTTCGCGCTCGAGATTTCGGACTCCAGCTTCTCGCGTATAGCGGCGGATGAGCTCCATGATGGCGCTGTCCTCGACCACCCACTCCTTGGCTTCGAGACCGTGCTTGGTCATTGAATGGGGCAGGAGATGTCGCTTTGCGATCTCCAACTTCTCGTCCTCTGTGTAGCCCGCAATGCGAATGATCTCCATTCGGTCCATGAGTGCAGGCGGAATATTGAGCGTGTTAGCGGTGGTCACGAACATCACACCTGATAAGTCATAATCGACCTCCAGATAGTGATCATTGAAGGTGGAGTTCTGTTCCGGATCGAGAACTTCGAGCAGCGCGGAAGATGGATCGCCGCGGAAATCCATGCCCATCTTGTCGATCTCGTCGAGTAGGAAGAGCGGATTCGACGTCTTAGCCTTGCGCATCGACTGGATCACTTTGCCCGGCATCGACCCGATGTAGGTACGCCGATGGCCGCGGATCTCCGCCTCGTCGCGCACCCCGCCGAGCGACATGCGGACGAATTCACGGCCGGTCGCCCTAGCGATCGACTTTCCGAGGGAGGTCTTGCCGACGCCGGGGGGGCCAACGAGACACAAAATCGGCCCAGTCAGCTTGTTGGCGCGTTGCTGGACAGCGAGATATTCAACGATTCGCTCCTTGACTTTGTCGAGGCCGAAATGATCCGCGTCGAGAATCGTTTGTGCGGTCGGCAAATCCTTCTTGATCTTCGACCGCTTTTGCCAAGGGATAGAGAGCAGCCAATCGAGATAATTGCGCACGACGGTCGCCTCGGCCGACATCGGCGACATCAGCTTCAGCTTCTTGAGCTCTGCGTCGACCTTCTTCTTCGCCTCCTTCGGCATCTTGGCCGCGGCGATGCGCTTCTCGAGCTCCTCCATGTCGGCGCCTTCCTCGCCGTCGCCGAGCTCCTTCTGGATGGCCTTGACCTGCTCGTTGAGGTAGTACTCGCGCTGGCTCTTCTCCATCTGCCGCTTGACGCGGCCGCGGATGCGCTTCTCGACCTGGAGGATGTCGACCTCGCCTTCGAGGAGGCCAAGCAGGTGCTCGAGCCGCTTGCCGACTTCCTGCATCTCGAGGATCTCCTGCTTCTGCTCGAGCTTGAGCGGCAAATGCGCCGCGATCGCGTCGGCGAGCCGCCCGCCGTCGTCGATGCCAGACATCGAGGTCAGTATCTCCGGCGGGATTTTCTTGTTCAGCTTCACGTACTGATCGAATTGGGTGAGCAGCGCGCGCCGCATCGCCTCGATCTCGTGCGTCGCCCCTTCTCCGCCGGAGATTAGGGCAGCCTCGGCCGAGAGGTGCTCGCCCGACTCGTCGACCCGCAGGATCCGCGCCCGCTGCGTGCCCTCGACCAGCACCTTGACCGTGCCATCGGGGAGCTTCAGCATCTGCAGCACCGTGGCCACACTGCCGATGTGGTAAAGGTCCTCGGCCGCAGGATCGTCCTTCGCAGCGGACTTTTGTGCAACGAGCAGGATGTGCTTGCCCGACTCCATCGCCACATCGAGCGCCTTGATCGATTTCGGGCGCCCGACAAACAGCGGGATCACCATGTGCGGGAATACGACGACGTCGCGCAGCGGCAGCAGCGGGAATGTCGTCACGTCGGGGGACTTGCTCTGGAGATCGGTGGCCATGGGGGGTTGCGTAGCTCTCTAGATAAGGTCGTCACAGGTGCAGATGGGGGTGCCCCCCGGCGTTTCAAGCCGGCAGGCAGCCTTCACAGGCACCCCGGCGTCAGGAGTGCGCGGCAGCCACCTTGGGCTGCTCGGCGAACATCAGAAGCGGCTTGCCGTCGTTGGTGATCGTGGCTTCGTCCACGATGACGCGCGACAGGTTGGTCTGCGACGGCAGGTCGTACATGACATCGAGCAGTACCTGCTCGAGAATGGAACGCAAGCCCCTCGCGCCGGTCTTGCGGGCGAGGGCGCGGCTCGCGATGGCGCGCAGCGCGGGCTCGCGGACCTCCAGCTCGACGCCTTCGATGCGGAAGATCTTGTGATATTGCTTGATGAGCGCGTTCTTGGGCTCGACCAGTATCTGGATCAGCGCCGCTTCATCGAGCTCCTCAAGCGTGGCGACCACCGGTAGGCGGCCGACGAACTCCGGAATCAACCCGAACTTGATCAGGTCCTCCGGCTCGGTCTCGCGCAGAAGAATGCTGATGTCGCGCCGGTCGTCGGGGCTCGACACCTCGGCGCCGAAACCGATCCCGGTCTTCGCCGTGCGCTGGCGGATGATCTTCTCCAAGCCGTCGAAGGCGCCGCCGCAAACGAACAGGATGTTGGTCGTGTCGACCTGGACAAACTCCTGATTCGGGTGCTTGCGGCCACCCTGAGGCGGGACCGAGGCGATCGTCCCCTCAATCAGCTTGAGCAGCGCCTGCTGCACACCCTCGCCCGACACATCGCGAGTGATCGACGGGTTGTCGCTCTTGCGCGAGATCTTGTCGATCTCGTCGATGTAAACGATGCCCCGCTGCGCCTTGTCGATGTCGTAGTCGCACTTCTGCAGCAGCTTCTGGATGATGTTCTCGACGTCCTCGCCGACGTATCCCGCTTCGGTCAGCGTCGTTGCGTCGGCGATCACGAAGGGCACGTCGAGGAGCCGGGCCAGCGTCTGCGCGAGCAGCGTCTTGCCGGAGCCCGTGGGCCCGATGAGCAGGATATTGCTCTTCGCGAGCTCGACGTCGTCCTCCTTGACGCTGCTGTCGAGGCGCTTGTAGTGGTTGTAGACCGCAACCGAGAGGATCTTCTTGGCAAGGTCCTGGCCGATCACGTACTGATCGAGGATCTGGCGGATCTCGTGGGGGGTCGGGAGCTTGCTCTTGTCCGGCCGCGTGGTATCGGCAGTGCTGCCTTCCTCGCGGATGATGTCGTTGCAGAGCTCGATGCACTCGTCGCAGATGAACACCGAGGGGCCGGCAATAAGCTTCCTCACCTCGTGCTGGCTCTTGCCGCAGAAGGAGCAGTAGAGAAGCTTGTCGCCCGCCGTTTTGTCCGCCATTCACCTACCTTCAAGGCCCCGGGGCACCTTCGGGGCTCAAATACACTTTACAGGCCCTAAGCCCGGCTCTGCAAGACTTTGTCGATCAAACCGTACTCCAGCGCCTCCTGGGCGGTGAGGAAATTGTCACGGTCGGTGTCCCGCTCGATCTGCTCGATCGGCTTGCCGGTGTGCTGGGCGAACAGCCGATTGAGCCGCTCCCGCAGCGACAGGATGTACTTGGCATGAATCGCGACGTCCGAGGCCTGGCCCTGGAAGCCGCCCAGCGGCTGGTGGATGAGCACGGTGGAGTTGGGCAGCGCGAAGCGCTTACCCTTCGCGCCGGCCGCGAGCAAGAAGGCGCCCATGCTGGCTGCCATGCCCACACAAAGCGTCGACACGTCGGGCTTGATGAACTGCATCGTGTCGTAGATCGCGAGACCGGCGGGGATCGAGCCGCCAGGCGAGTTGATGTAGAAGTTGATGTCCTTGTCGGGGTTCTCCGATTCGAGAAACAGCATCTGCGCCACGACGAGATTTGCCGTGGCCTCGTCGACCGGACCAACCAGGAAGACGACGCGCTCCTTCAGCAGCCGAGAGTAGATGTCGTAGGCGCGTTCGCCGCGCCCGCTCTGCTCGATGACCATCGGGATCAGGCCCAGACCGCGGGGTTCTTCGTTGCGCTTATGGCTCATGATTCGCTCGCCGGATGGTTGCCCAGTATCAAGCCGCGCCGGGCACGGTCGCGGGACCGCTCGTCGGCTCCATCAGAGCCGAGAACGGGGTCGGACGATCCTGCACCCGGGCCCGCGCAAGCACCCAGTCGATCACGTTGCGTTCGACGGCCCGCACTTCGTAATCGTTCAGTCGCTCCGGCTGCTCGTAGTGCCAGCGAATGACTGCGTCCGGCTGCTCGAAGCTTTGCGCCGCTTCCTCGACCAGCGCGCGGATCTGCTCAGGCTTGGCCTGTAGCTCGTGCAGACGGACGAGCTCGTTCAGGATCAAGCTGAAGGCTACACGCTCCTCAGCCTGAGGCCGAAACATGTCCACGCTGAGCTCCACGTCCTCGATCTTGATGCCGCGGTTCTTAAGCTCCGCACTTGCCCGTTCGAGCAGGCTCTGAGCCTCGATCTCGATCAGCGACTTCGGGACCACGGTCTGACAGGTCGCCTGGAGCGCTTTCATCACCTGGTCCTTCAGGACCCCTTCGATCTTACGCGTAAGCTCGACGCCGAGATTGCCGGCAATCTCGGAGCGCAGCTCGTCGAGGCTGCCGCTCGCGATCCCGAAGTTGCGCGCGAACTCCTCATCGACCGGAGGCAGCTGCGGCTCGCTCACTGCCTTCACGCTGAGCACGAATTGGGCTGTCTTGCCCGCCACTTCCCGCCCGTGGTAGTCACTCGGGAATTGCAGAGGGAAGGTCTTGCTTTCGCCGGCGCTCATGCCGGTGAGCGCGGTCTCGAACGGCGGCAGCATCTTGCCTTCGCCCAGGTTGATCGCGAAATCACGAGCCTGTCCGCCCTGGAACTCGACGCCGTCGATCGTGCCCGTGAAGTCGACAACGGCCTGGTCGCCTGTCCGCGCGGGCCGCAACACGGGCTCGTAGCGCGCGCGCTGCCTGCGCAGGATCCCGATCGTGTGCTCGACGTCCTCGGGGCCGACCTTCGCCACGGGACGCTCGATGGTGACCGCCGAGAGGTCGCCGATCTTGATTTCCGGGTAGACCTCGAATACCGCGGAGAACGCAAATTCGTCCCCTGCGGCATCGGGCTTGGCCTCGATCCGGGGATAGCCCGCCACGCGCAGGTTCTGGGTCCGGATCGCATCGTTCAGGCTCGCCTGCACCGTGTCGGTGATAACGTCGGAGCGAACCTGCGGGCCGTACTGCTGCGCCACCATCTTGAGCGGGACCTTGCCGGGCCTGAACCCGGCGATCTTCACCGTCTTGGCGAGTTGCTCCAGGCGCTTCTGCACCTCGCCCTCGATCTGCTCCTTCGGCACCGCGACGTGCAGGCGCCGCTCCAGCTGACCGAGTGTTTCCAGAGTCATTTGCATGCGTTGAGATTCCTTGCTATGGTGCTGCGCCGTTTCGCTCATTGCGTTGTGATGTGCGTTGGTGCGAAAGGAGAGACTCGAACTCTCACGCCTTTCGGCTCCGGCTCCTAAGGCCGGTGCGTCTACCAATTCCGCCACTTTCGCAGCCGCTTCCGCCAAACAAAACAGTATAGCCCAAACTCGGGGCCCGTACCAACGAAACGCGGGGCAGAAGCGGCCTTTGGCATTCGTTTTTGGTGCGCAATTCGGCGAAACCAATGTCGGTAGCCCATTACGAGAACTTTCCCGTCGCGTCGCGCCTGGTCCCCGCGGGGCTGCGTCCCGCGGTGCTGGCAATCTACGACTTCGCACGCACCGCCGACGACATCGCGGACGAGGGCAACGACTCGCCGGAGACACGCCTCGCGCGGCTTGACGCCTACGCCCGGCAAGTCGAGGGCATCGAGCGCGGCGAGGATCCGGTCCAGGCACCATTCGACGCGCTCGCCGCGGCCGTCCGCCGCCACGCGCTGCCGCTCGATCCCCTGCGCGACCTGCTCTCTGCGTTTCGCCAGGACGTTATCAAAACGCGCTACGCGAGCTTCGCCGAGCTGCTCGATTACTGCAGCCGCTCGGCGAATCCCATCGGCCGGCTCATGCTCCATCTGTTCGGCGTAACCGACGCCGAGAGCGCTGGTCACGCCGACGCGATATGCAGCGGCTTGCAACTTGCGAACTTCTGGCAGGATATCGAAGCCGACTGGCGCAGGCATCGCGTCTACCTCCCCGCCGAAGACCTGGCCCGCTTCGAGGTCGACGAAGCGCAGATCGCCGCCGGCGTCTGCGACGCCCGCTGGACTCGGCTGCTCGCCTTCGAGGTCGAGCGCGCGCGCGACCTGCTGCTCTCGGGCTGGCCGCTGGCGCACACGTTGCGCCTGCGCCTGGCGCTCGAGTTAAAGCTCGTCATCGCCGGCGGTTTGCGCATCCTCGAGGCGATCGACGCCGCGCGCGGAGACGTGTTCCGCTGCCGCCCGCAACTACGCCGTCGCGACTGGATCGCGATGATGCCCGTCCTCGTCCGCCGATGAGCCCGGAAGTCTATTGCGAGGAAAAGGCCGCGGGAAGCGGGTCGAGCTTCTATCACGCGTTCCGCTTTCTGCCGCTCGAGCGCCGGCGAGCGATCATCGCACTCTATGCGTTCTGCCGCGAGGTCGACGACGTCGTCGACGAGGTCACCGATGTCGGTCTCGCCCACGTCAAGCTTGCCTGGTGGCGCGGCGAGATCGCCGCGGTCTTCTCGGGCCGCCCGCAGCATCCGGTCGCGCTGGCGCTTCAAGGCGCGGTGAAGCCGTTCGGTCTCGCCGAGGAGCATTTTCAGTCGATCATCGATGGCATGGAGATGGATCTCCGGCAGACCCGCTACCTCGACTTCGCAACACTCGAGCGTTACTGCCATCACGTAGCGGGCGTGGTCGGACTACTGTCGGCCGAGATTTTCGGCTACGGGGATCCGCGCACCCGGGACTACGCCCGCGATCTCGGCATCGCCTTTCAGCTCACCAACATCATCCGCGACGTCGGCGAAGACGCTTCCCGTGGACGCGTCTACCTGCCGCAGGACGAGCTCGCAAGCTTCGGCGTTACCGACGCCGACCTGTTTCGGCGTCGAACGACGCCCGGCTTCGAGGCACTGATGAAGCACCAGGTCGCCCGTGCCCGCTCGTGGTACGTTCGTGCGCTCGCCGCCCTGCCCCGAGCCGATCGACGCGCGCAGCGACCGGGGCTGATCATGGCCGCGATCTACCGCCGGCTGCTCGACGAGATCGAGCGCGACGGCTCTCGCGTGCTCGACCGGCGTGTGGTGCTTACGCCGCTCACGAAGGCGTGGCTCGCGTGGAAGACCTCCTGGTCGTATTGACGCCGAGATGAGCGCGGAGCGCATCGCGGTCGTCGGCGGCGGCTGGACCGGTCTTGCGGCCGCGGTCACGCTCGCCGGTGCCGGGCGCGCCGTGACGGTCTTCGAGGCCGCTTCGGCGCTCGGGGGACGCGCGCGGCGAGTCGAACTGCGCGAGGCGGTCGTGGACAACGGCCAGCACATCCTCCTCGGAGCCTACGAGCAGACACTCGCCCTGCTGCGCACGGTTCACGGGACGCGCGCCGAGACCGATCTCTTCGAGCGCTGCCGCCTGCATCTCGAGGAGCCCGGCGTGTTCCGCCTGCGCGTGCCTCCGCTGCCGGCGCCGTGGCACGCGCTGACCGCACTGCTGACGATGCGTGGCCCGACCCGGCGCGAGCGCCTCGCCACGGTCGCCTTTGCGCGACGGCTGCGGCGCCTGCGCTTCCAGTGCTCGGAGCAGCTCAGCGTCGCCGCGATGCTCGTCGACCAGCCGGCGAGCGTCATCAGCGAATTGTGGGAGCCGCTTTGCCTGTCCGCGCTCAACACGCCGCCCGAACGCGCGTCGGCGCAAATCTTTCTCAATCTCTTGAGGCGGGTCTTCGCCGGGCGCGCTCGCGATTGTGATCTGCTACTGCCGCGCGTCGATCTAGGCGCGCTCTTCCCCGAAGCCGCAGCGCGCTATCTCGGCGCCCGCGGCGGCGAGATCCGCCTCGGACGCCGCGTCGCCGAGCTCGCCCTGCTCGCGGAGGGCATCGGTGTGACGAGCGGGAACGGCCAGGAGCATTTCGCAGCGGCGCTTGTCGCAGTGGGTCCGCATCAGCTCGGCGCGCTGCTTGGGGACGCCAGCGCGGCAAAGGGTGGCGCGAGGCTCGCCTGCGCCCAGGTTGCCCGCTTCGACTACGAACCGATCGTGACCGCGTATCTCGGCTATCCGCGCGCGCTCACGTTCGGACAGCCGCTGCTCAAGCTCGACGGCAACCCGGCGCAATGGGTTTTCGACCGCGGGCGGCTGGGCGGTGCGCCTGGTCTCGTCGCCGCGGTGATCAGCGCCGACACCGGCGCGGCGAGTCTCGCGCACGCGGACCTCGTGCGTGCGATCGATGCACAACTGCGGCGCACGATCCCTGATCTCCCCGCGCCGGCCTGGTCGCAGGTGATCGCCGAGCAACGCGCGACTTTTGCCTGCACGCCCGGGCTGGAGCGCCCCGCGGCGGGCGCGATTGGGCCGCATCTGTACCTCGCGGGCGACTATACGGATGTAGAGCTGCCGGCCACGCTGGAGGCCGCCACGCGAAGCGGCGTGGCAGCCGCGCGGCGAATGCTGGCGGCGCGGCACTAGTACTAGTTACAGCGCCCTTGCGCGCTCGCGCAGGACGAACTTTTGGATCTTGCCCGTCGAGGTCTTCGGAAGCGGCCCGAAGATCACCGTACGCGGTGCCTTGAAGCGCGCTATATGGGCGCAGCACCACGCAATGACCTCCTCAGCGGCGAGCGAGCCCGCGTCGGGCTTGAGCGTTACAAAGGCGCATGGCGTCTCCCCCCATTTCGGATCCGGCCGCGCAACCACCGCCGCTTCCATGACCTGCGGATGACGGTACAAGCACTCCTCGATCTCGAGCGAGCTGATGTTCTCGCCTCCCGAGATGATGATGTCCTTGGAGCGGTCCCTGATCTCGATGTAGTTGTCCGGATGCCAGACCGCAAGGTCGCCGGTGTGATACCAGCCCTCGCGAAACGCGGTTGCCGTCGCGGCATCGTTGCCGAGGTAACCCTTCATCAAGGTGTTGCCACGAAGCATTACCTCGCCGAGCGTCTTTCCATCCTTGGGAACGCGCACGTGCGTTTGCGGGTCGGCCACGATCAACCCGGCGAGCGCGGGCATTGGCACGCCCTGCCGGGCCATCCGCAGGGCGCGATCCGGGAGTGCCATGTCGCGCCAGGCCTCCTGCGGCGCGCAGAGCGAAGCCGGACCGTACGATTCGGTGAGCCCATAGAGATGCGTTACGCGGAAGCCCATCCGTTCCATCGCCTCGATGACGGCCGAAGGAGGTGCGGCCCCGCCCGTGGCGACTTCGACGACATGGCTGAAGACGATCTTCGCCGACTCAGGAGCGTGCACGAGCATGTTGAGCACGATCGGCGCACCGCAAAGATGCGTGACCCCATGGTCGCGGATCGCCGGAAAGATCAGGGCCGGATCCACGCGGCGCAGGCACACGTGGGTCGCGCCTGCGGCCGTCACCGCCCAGGTGTAGGTCCAGCCGCAGCAGTGGAACATGGGGAGCGTCCACAGGTACACGCTGTCGGGCTTCAGTCCGAAGGCGAGCGCGTTCGCCAGCGCATTGAGGTAAGCGCCGCGGTGATGATAGACGACGCCCTTGGGGTCGCCGGTGGTGCCCGAAGTGTAGAGGAGCGCGAGCGCATCCCACTCGTCGCTCGGCCCGGGCCAAGCGAATGCCGGGTCGCCTTCGGCGAGCAGTGCCTCGTACGAAAGTGAACCGAGCTTCTCGCCGGGAGGAGCCTGGGGATCCTCGATGTCGATCACGAGCGGCGGTCGCGGGAGGCCCGCCAGCGCGGGCTTGACGACGCGCGCGAACTCGACGTCGGTGATGAGCACCTTCGCGTCGCCGTGCGCGAGACAGAACGCGATCGTCCGCGCGTCCAGGCGATAGTTCAGGGGATTGAGCACGGCGCCGAGTGCGGGTACCGCGTAGTGCGCCTCGAGCAACGCCGGAACGTTGGGGGCCATCACGGCCACGGTATCGCCCGCGCGAATGCCTCGCGAAACGAGCGCGTGCGCGAGTCTTCGGCAGCGGTGTTCGAACTCGCCGTAGCTGTAGGCGAGATCACCGTGGCGCACGGCGATCTTGTCGGGCCAGATGAGGGCGCTGCGCTCCAGGAACTGCACCGGTGAGAGCGCGACGAAGTTCGCTGCGTTCTTAGGCAGCCCGGCGAACGAGGCGCTCTCAGTCATCGCGTCGCCCTATTCCGCGTTGGCCCGGTCGCCGGGCCCGAGCGCGCGCTGCATCAGGACGACGTCCAGCCAGCGCTCGAATTTGCGGCCCACGCTCTGCAGCAGTCCGACCTGACGAAAGCCGAGGCTTGCGTGCAGTCGGATCGACGCCGCGTTGGTGGAATCGCCGATCACCGCGATCATCTGTCTCGCGCCGGCCGTCTCCGAAGCCTCGATCAGCGCGCCAAGCAGGGCGCGTCCGATGCCGCGGCCACGCGCCTCCTTTTCGACATAGACCGAGTCCTCCACCGTGAAGCGATACGCCGGTCGCGGCCGATAGGCGCCCGCATAAGCGTAGCCGACAACTCGAGCGGCGGAGACCGCGACGAGATACGGCCACCCCTGCTCGACGACGTCGCGCCAGCGCCGGGCCATCTCGGACTCGTCCGGAGCCTGCACCTCGAAACTGGCGGTGCCCGTTCGCACGTGCAGCGCGTAGATCGCCGCGACGGCCGCGAGGTCGCCTTCCCTCGCCGTGCGCAGCGCGATCTCCGCGGCTTGCCTGCTCATCGTCTGGAACGCCGCGCGCTCCCCGGACGATCGCGCAGCAGGCGCTGTTTCTCGCGGTTCCATTCGCGCTCCCGTACCGCGGCGCGCTTATCGTACTGCTTCTTGCCGCGCGCGAGCCCGATCTCGAGCTTGATGCGCCCCTTGCTGAAATGAAGGTCGAGCGGCGTCAGGGTGTACCCGGCGCGCTCGACCTTCCCGATCAGGCGGTTTATCTCCGTCCGATGCAGGAGCAGCTTGCGCGTGCGCGTGGCATCCGGGCGAATGTGCGTCGAAGCTGTAGGCAGCGGCGTGACGTGCGCCCCGAGCAGAACGATTTCGCCGCCCTTGACGACGACGTAGGCTTCCTTGAGCTGGGCGCGTCCGGCGCGGATCGCCTTCACTTCCCAGCCTTCGAGCGCGAGCCCGGCTTCGAGCTTCTCCTCGATGAAATAGTCGTGATAGGCTTTTCTGTTCTCGACGATGCTCATCGCCGTGACCCAATCCTTGCGTTCGTATTGTAGCGGCACCACGCCATGCCCACGATCGCCGTGACCGTCGTGTATGCGCTGCCCGATCGTGCGACCGAGGTCGCGGTCGAGCTGCCCGCGGGAGCCACGGTGGCCGATGCGATCGCGCGCTCGCGCATTGCCGAGCGACACCCGGAAGCGGCGCTCGAGCACGCTGCGACGGGAATCTTCGGCAAGCGCGTCGGGCGCGAAGAGGCGCTGGCGAACGGCGATCGCGTGGAGCTCTACCGTCCTCTTCGGGCGGACCCCAAAACCGCCCGCCGCCGCCGTGCGAGCACTCGCGACGCGCGCTGAGTGGCTACTGCCGCGCCCCCCGCTGACGCAACGCCTTCTCGATGTCGTAGAACCCGCCGCGCTGCGCCCAGACGAGGGCCGTTGCGCCACTCTGGTTGCGGCGGTTCACGTCCGCGCCGCGCGCGAGCAGAAGGGCGACCGCCTCGGTGTGGCCGCCGCGCGCGGCCATCATCAGCGCGGTGGTCCCATTGGGCGATTCGGCGTCGACCTCGGCTCCGACCTCGAGCAGGTAGCGCATGACATCGACGTGCCCATTGCTCGCCGCATAGATCAGCGGCGACCAGCCGGGCGGGTTGACCTCGGCAGCCCGGGTAAAGAGTTTCTTCACCACGATCAGATGGCCGTTCAGCGCCGCGACCATGATCGGTCGGTCGCCATAGCGATTCTGAGCGTCCACCTTGGCGCCTGCGGCAAGCAGAAGGTCGACGGTCCGCTCCCAGCCGGCACGCGCGGCCACGAGCAGCACCGGATCGCCATTGGGATCCACCGTGTTCGCATCCATCCCGCGCGCAAGCATCGCTTGCACGTCGTCGCTGCGATCGGTCGCGACGGCTTGGACGAAGCGCTCGTAAAGACCTTGCGGAGGCGTGGCGGCAGCGGCGCCGAGCGATACCAGGGCGCAAAGCAGATACGCCAAAAACCTTCCGAGCGCCTTATTGCGCATTGGCGTCGATCCGGAAGAGGCGGAAGAAATTCGCCGAAGTCGTAGCCGCGATCTCCTCGAGCGTGACGGCACGCAGTCGTGCGATTTCCTCCGCGACATAGCGCACGTAAGCCGGCTCGTTGGTCTTGCCGCGATACGGCACCGGAGCGAGATAGGGTGCGTCGGTTTCGATCAACAGGCGCTCGAGCGGAACGCGGCGCGCCACGTCCCGCACGGCTTCAGCATTCTTGAAGGTGACGATACCCGAAAAGGAGATGTGAAAGCCCTGCTCGAGGGCGTCCTGCGCCATCTCCCAGCTCTCGGTAAAACAGTGCATCACCCCGCCCGCCTCCCCGGCGCGCTCCGCGCGCATCACGGCAAGGGTGTCCTCGCGCGCGGCGCGCGTGTGGATCACGAGCGGCTTGCCGCAGGCGCGGGCGGCGCGAATATGGGTGCGGAAGCGCTCCCGCTGCCACTCGAGATCGCCATCCAGCCGGTAGTAATCGAGCCCGGTCTCGCCGATCGCCACGACTTTCGGACGCCCTGCCAGGGCGACCAGCTCGTCGACGGTCGGCTCGCGTGTCTGCTGCGCGTCGGGATGGACGCCGACGCTGGCATACAGCTGCGCATGCGCGGCGGCGATCCCAAGCACGGCGGGCAGTTCCGAGAGATTCACGGCGATGCAGAGCGCGTGCGTCACGCGGTTGGCCGCCATCGCGTCGAGCACTTCGGGCAGGCGCCCGGCGAGCTCCGGAAAGTCGAGGTGGCAGTGGGAATCAACGAACACTGGGTGTCCAAAAAAACATTGCCGCGTTCAAGCGCGGCAATTTGCGGCGTCATGCAACGTGTGACGCACTGACTACATCGTATGCGTGGGTCGATTCGATGCCAGCGCTTCGCCGAGCACCTTCTCGATCTGCGCGCGCGCCGAGGCACCGGTTTCGTCGTTCGTGAACTGCACCCCTATGCCCGGAGTCCGGTTGCCCTGGACTCCGTCGGGCGTGATCCACACGACCTTGCCTTGCACGGCGATGCGCTGGGGATCGTCCATGAGCGACAGCAGCATGAACACTTCCTCGCCGAGCGCGTACTGACGGTTGGTGGGGATGAAGATCCCCCCGCCCTTCAGGAAAGGCATGTATGCCGCGTAAAGGGCGGCTTTCTCGCGGATGTTGAGCGACAGCACCCCCGGCCTCGACACTGTCGAGCTGCCGTTGAAGCGTTCGCCGTTGCCGCTACCCGCCATCTTCGTTCGTGAAGAGTCCCTGATACTCGAACAACATTGCTTCGGCGACGAGCCGCGGCGTCAACGGATGGCCGAGCAGCCCGCGCTGCCGGAGCAGCATTTGATAATAGCGGAACAGCGATAGCCGCGCCACCTGACCGCCCAGCTGCGCCAGCGCGCCCGCACAGTCGGGATGAAACCTGGGCGCGCCATCGTTCATGCTCGTCGCGAGATCTGCGACCCACGTCGTCAGCCAGTAGACTACATCGGCAAGCACAGCCTTTCTCTCGTCTTTGCGGTAGCCGTCGATGCGCGCACCCAATGTCACCGGCGAGAAGCGATGCGGGCGGGAGAGCGCATCGATCAGGAACTCGCGCTCGCGCTGCACGGCGCGATCGGCCAACGCTGCGGCCAGCAAAGGGGCTCCACCTGCTTGCGCGAGCAACAGTTCCGGCTGCGCCACACCCTGCTGCGCGAGCCACGCCGCAGCCACCGCCGGCTCGGGCCGCGGCGCGAGGAAACGCAGGCAGCGGCTGACGAGCGTTGCGCGAAGGCGGCCCGGCTGGTGGGACACGAGCACGAGATAGGTCGCGGGCGGGGGCTCCTCGAGCGTCTTGAGCAGGGCGTTCGCGGCCGCTGCATTCATGCGCTCGGCCGGGATGATGATTGCAACCTTGGCTCCTTGGCGATGCGCAGAGAGCTGCGTGAAGTCGATCAACTCGCGAATGCGATCGACGACGATCTCCTCCACCGGAGTCTCATTGCCGTCCTCGTCGCGCTCGATCGGCTCGACCACGCGCAGATCGGGATGCGCCCCAGCGTCGACGTAGCCGCAGCTCGGGCAACGACCGCATGGCGCGCCATCGCTCGATGGCGACTCGCACAACAGCGCCCGCGCGAAGTGCAGCGCCAGAGCGCGCTTGCCGTTGCCGCGCGGCCCTTCCAGCAGCAGCGCGTGCGGCCAGCGCGCGCGGGCGGCGAGCGCCGCTGCTGCCGCGTTGCGCTGCCAGGGAAGGAGCTCGCTCATAGCACCGCCACGACGGCCGCCAACTCGCGCTCGACCGCCTCGCGCGGCACCGTTGCGTCGATCACGCGGCAGCGCTGCGGATCGGCGCGAGCACGCTCGAGATAGACCGCGCGCACTCGCTCGAAGAACTCGGCGTTCTGGCGCTCGAACTTGTCGAGCGCGCGGCCGTCGCCGAGCCGCTCACGCCCCACCTGTGCAGGCACGTCGAAGACGATGGTCAGATCGGGCCGGAATTCGCCGAGTGCGTCGCTCTCGAGGGCGGCGATCGTCTCCCGCGGCACACCGTGGCCGCCGCCCTGATAAGCGTAAGTCGCGTCGGTGAAGCGGTCACAGAGGATCCAAGTCCCGGCGTCGAGCCGCGGCCAGATTTCGCGCTCGCAATGCTCGCGGCGCGCCGCGAACATCAGCAGCGTCTCCGTGAGCTTCGCCATGGGCTCCCTCAGAAGCAGGTCGCGCAACCGCTCGCCGAGAGGCGTTCCGCCCGGTTCGCGCGTGACCCACACGCTGTGGCCGCCACGCTCGAGCAGCCTCTGCAATGCCGGCAGGTGGGTGCTCTTGCCCGCGCCGTCGATGCCTTCGAGCGTGATGAAACGGCCGCGCTGCGGCTTGGCTGCTGGCGTCAAGTGAAGTGTGGCCGAACGTGGGGCGCCGGTGGCAACGTCACTGGCCGGCGCGCTGGTATTTTGCCACGGCCCGATCGTGATCGGCGAGGCTCGTAGAGAACTCGCTCGATCCGTCGCCGCGGGCGACGAAATACAGATACGGCGTTGGCGGTGGATGCAGGACCGCGTCGATCGACGCCTGGCTCGGCAGCGCGATGGGCGTCGGCGGCAGGCCCTCGCGCGTATAGGTGTTGAACGGATGGTCGCGATCGAGATCGCGCCGCGTAAGCTTGCCCTCGAAGCGCTCGCCGATGCCGTAGATCACCGTCGGGTCGGTTTGCAGGCGCATGCCCTGGCGCAGCCGATTCACGAATACCGAGGCGATCAGCGGCCGATCCGACGCGCGGCCCGTTTCCTTCTCCACGATGGAGGCGAGAATAAGCGCTTCGTACGGCGTCGAGAGCGGCAGGTCCGGCGCCCGCGCTGCCCACGCCGCAAACAGCCGCTTGCGCATGAGGCGGTTCGCCCGCTTGAGGAGCGATTCGTCGGTCGCTCCCGCTGCAAAGAAATACGTATCGGGGAAAAACCATCCCTCGGGCTCCTTCTCGCTCGACCCGAGGCGCACCATCAGCTCAGGGCCCGGCAGGTCGGCGACCTGCGTCACGATCTCTCCGTCGGCGCGCAACGCCTCCCTCAGGTCGCGCATCGTCCAGCCCTCGACGATGGTAAAGCTCGTCTGCGTGGCATCGCCCTGCGTGAGCTTGGCGAGCAGCGTGGTTAGCGTCGTTCCCGGGGCGAGCTCGTAGTTTCCGGCTTTGATCGCACGGTCCACGCCGCGGAGCCGGGCAAGCCCCACCAGCACCCATTCCCCCGGCAGCACGCCGTCGTCCGACAGCTCGCGCGCGACCGCGCGCAGCGTCGCGCCGGTGCGCACGGTGAAACTGTAAGGATCCTGCGGCAGCGGCAGGGCGCGCAGCGCCAGCCACCAGTAGGCGAGCGCTGCGCCGATAGCGGCGAGAATCAGCAACGCAAATAGGCGCCGCAGCACGGGAGCTCGCGAAGCGAGAGGAAGATCGCGCGATTATAATGGCCGCATGCGCAGATCGCTCGCCGCCGCGCGCCGCTGTGGCTTCACGCTGATCGAGATCATGGTGGTCATCGTGATACTCGGCATCCTCGCGGCGCTGGTCGTGCCCAGGTTCATCGAGCGACCCGACGAGGCGCGGGTCATCGCGGCGAAGACCGACATCGCCGCCGTCATGCAGGCGCTCAAGCTGTACCGCCTCGACAACCAGCGCTACCCGACGAGCGAGCAAGGCCTCGCCGCGCTCGTGACGAAGCCGGTCACGCCGCCTGCGCCGCCGAACTGGAGACCGAACGGCTACCTCGAACGGCTGCCCAAGGATCCGTGGGGCAATCCGTATCAATACCTCAATCCCGGCCTGCACGGAGAGATCGACGTGTTCAGCTTCGGCGCCGACGGCCAGCCCGGCGGAACCGGCTTCGACGCGGACATCGGCTCGTGGGATCTGTGAGTTCGCGGCGAGGCGCCGGATTTACTCTCGTCGAGCTGCTGGTGGTGATTCTCGTGATCGGGCTCGCCGCTGCTATCACATATGCACAGCTCGAGCGCGATCCGCGACAGGCCCTGGAGCGCGAAGGACGGCGCCTCGCGAGCGCGATAGAGCACGCCTCGCAGCTCGCCCAATGGAAGAATCGAACGCTGGGCCTGTCGGCTCTCGGTGGAGGCTATCGCTTCTGGCAGCGTGAAGCGACCGACGCCGGCGACGGTTGGACTGCGCTGTCGGACGACGACGTCCTGGCGCCGCGTGCGCTCCCCGCGCCGTTGGCCGTCGCGCCGCGCAGCTACGCGGGCCAGGTCGTTCCCCCCGGCGCCGTGCTTCCGCTCGTGCCCAGCGGGCGTAACGAACCGTTCGTGATCGAGCTCGATGCGCCCGAATGGCGGCTGCTGCTCGCCGCCGACCCGTTGAACCGGGTCGCAATCTACGGCCCGTCGCCGCGCTGAGCATGCGCGCGGGCACCCGTGAACAGATAGGCCGCGGGTTCACTCTGGTCGAGGTACTCGTGGCGCTGGCCATCCTTGCGGTGGCGCTCGCTGCGGGTTTTCGCAGCGTGAGCCAAACGGCCGCAAGCGCGACTGCGCTCAAGGCGCGCACCCTCGCACTGTGGGTCGCTGAAAACCGTCTTGCAGCCGCGCAACTGGAAGCTCCCGCGCCGGCGATCGGCGAGCGAGACGGCGTCGAGCAGCAAGCAGGGGTGAGCTTCGCGTGGCACGAAGCGGTCGTCGGCACGCCGAATCCCGCCTTTCGCCGCATCGAGATAAGCGTGGCGGAAAGCGCTCGGGCCGACTATGTGCTGGCTCGGCTGGTCGGCTACATCGGGCAATCCGCGCAACGATGAACACCCACCCGCATCACCGCGGTTTCACGCTGATCGAGGTGCTGCTCGCGCTCGGCATCCTCGCGCTCCTCGCCGTTCTCGGCTACCGCGCGGTGGCGTCACTTTCCGACAGCGAGACTCGCCTGTCAGCCGAGGCGACGCGATGGCGTACTCTCGACCAGTTTTTTGCGCGCCTCGAAGGCGATCTGCGGCAGGCGGTGCCGCGTCCGGCGCGCTTCGGTGAAGCGCGCATGCCTCCCTGGGTCGGGCAGGCTGACGCAGCGGGCAACAGCGCACTCGAGTTCTCGCGCGCAGGTCCCGAGTTCGCGCTCGAGGCGGGCAGCGCCGGCCAGCGCCTGACTTACGCGTTTCGCGACGGCAGCGTCGAAGTGCGTTATTGGGCGAGCTACGACAGGCCGCGCAGCGCGGAGCCGAGCGCCTACCCGCTGGTAACCGATATCACCGAGTTCCGGCTATCGTACCTCACGCGCGACGGCCAATGGAGCGATAGCTGGCCGCTAACGGGTGACGCGGATCTGCCGCGAGCAGTGCGCGTGCACATCACATTGGCCTCCGGCGAATCGATCGAGCGATGGCTCGCATTGCGGTGACCGCCTTTGCCCGGCCGGCAGCGTCGCAGCGCGGCGCCGCTATCGTCATGGCCATGCTGCTCGCCGCGCTGGCGGCGACGATCGCGGCGACGCTGCTCTGGCAGCAGCAACTCTGGGCAGGGGAATACGAACGCCGTCGCGACCAGGTGCAGGCCCAGGTGCTTGCCATGGCCGGAGTGCAGTGGGCAAGGCAAATACTATTCGATGCAACACGCACTTCGACCGTCACGCACCTCGGGCAGCCCTGGGCCTATACACTGCCGCCCACGCCGATCGAGAATGGCTCGATCGGCGGTTACATTACCGACGCCGAAGCACGAATCAACGTCAACAACCTCGCCACCGGAGGCAATGCACCGTTGCCCACACGTGCCGCGCTGCAGCGTTTGTTCGCCATCCTCGGTATTCCCGTTGCGGTGCTCAACGCAACGATCGACTGGGTCGACGCGGACGATCAGGTCACGCCGGGAGGTGGCGCCGAGGATGCATACTACCAGGCGCTTGCCGTGCCCGGCCTCGCGGCCAACGCCCCGGTGCGCCGAGTCGCGGAACTGCTCACCGTTCGCGGCGTTGATCCGCAAACCCTCGCGCGGCTGCGTGGCTTCGTGGAGGCAGTCGATGCGCCCGCCCCCATCAACGTGAACACGGCTCCGGCGGAAGTGCTGATGGCGACGATCGACGGGCTCGATGCAAGCGCCGCGGCGGCACTCGTCGCGGCACGCGCGCAGGCACCCTTCACCAGCGTCGCCGATTTTCGCGCCCGGCTTGCGCGGCCCCAGCTCGTCGTAGACGAGACGCAGCTTGCCGTGCGCAGTGACTGGTTCATCGTGACGATCGAGGCGCGGCAGGGCGATACGCTGGCGCACGCAAGAGCCCTGCTCAAGCGCACGACCAACGCGACCGAGTGGCCGGTCGTGATCTGGCAGACCGTGGAATAGAACGCCGGCAGCGACCCCGGCGCGTTCTGTCCGGGCGGAGCGGTCGAGTACAATCGGCGCGGATTTCCATGGCGCTCACCATGCCGGCCGCGACGACCCTGCGCGTGTTCATCGATGACCTCCCCGAGGTCGGCCGCGCCGCCGAGTGGGTTCTCTTCGACGGAGCCGATCGCAGCGTGCGCAGGGGATGCGACGCGCCGAGCGCCTGGCCGGCCGCAGACCGGCGCGAAGCCGTGATCGCGGCCGCTCGGGGCAGGCTCGCCGTCGTTACGGTGCCGGCGCTGCCTGCGGCGCGCGCGAGCGCGGCCGCGCGCTACGCGCTCGAGGATCAGCTCGCCGGCGCCGCCGAAGCAAGCCACGTCGCGCTCGCTTCGCAGTCCGAGGACGGAAGCGTGCGCAGCGCCATCGTCTCCGACGAGTGGATGCGTGCGTTTGCCGCCGCATCGAAGCGCTGCAGCATTACCTGGGACCGTGCGCTGCTCGAGAGTGACCTTGCTCCCGCCGCGCCCGGGAGCTGGCGCTGGTGCGCGCCCGCCGCGACGCAGGACGGCTTCACACGCACTGACCGCGGGACCACACTCGCGGTTGGCCCCGCCAGCGGTGACGCTCCGCCGGCGGAGCTCGCGCAAGCGCTCGCGAGTGCTGGCGACCGCCGGCCTAGCAGCGTGCACGTCGATGCCGCAGGCGCGACCGCGGCGCTGCTCGCCAAGGCGCGCGAGCGGACCGGGGTCGAGTTCGTCGCGGGTACTCCATGGCGCTGGGGCGACGCACCGCCGGCCGCCTTCGCGAGCGCCATCAATCTTCTTACCGGCGCGTACGGCGCATCGCCGCGCGCCCCTGCACCCAAGCTCGCCAAGATTCTGCAGCCTGCGTTGTGGGTTGCAGCGAGCGCGCTCGCCATTGCAGTGATCGCCGGTGTGGGCGACTGGCTGTGGCTGCGCTGGCAGGTTGCCTCAGCCGAGCGCGGGCTCGATGCGCTGGCGCGGGCCGCAGTCCCCGAGTACGCGTCAGGATCGCTGCCGGGACTGACGCCGTCGCTTGCGATCGCGCGCCGCGAGCGCGACCTCAGGCACCGGGCGGGACTCGCCGCACGCGACGATCTGGTTCCGCTCCTGGCCGCGGCCGCACCGGCCCTCGGCGGGTTGCCGCCGGGGGCGCTGCGTGCGCTCGCGTACTCCGACGGCCATCTCGTTGTGCAACTGCAGAAGCTCGATCCCTCGCAGACCTCGAGCTTGCAACGCGAGCTTCTCGACGCGGGCCTCGTCGCGATCGCCGCGTCGACGGCCGCCGGCGCGCGAGTGCGCATTGGGCTGGACTGACCCGATGTCCGCCACGATGCCCGTCGGCCGACGCGAGCGCCTCGCGCGCTGGTGGGAGCTGCGCGGCCGGCGCGAGCGCAGCGCACTGCTCCTCGCCGCCGCCGCCGTGGCTCTGCTGCTGCTCTGGGTCCTTGCGTGGCAGCCGTTGCAGCGCGACACCGAGCGACTCGAGCGCCAGCTCGCCGAGCAGCGGGTGGCGATGGCGACGGCTAGGCGGAGCGCGGACGAGATCGCCCGGCTCGCCCAGACCGCGCCGGCCCCCGCAGCCGGCGACGCGCGCGCTGCGATCGAGGGCACACTGGCACGCCTTGCGCTTAAGCCAATCTCCGGCGTCGAGCGCGTCGATGCCGACCGCTGGCGCCTGAGCTTCGATGCGATCACCCTCGAATCCCTGACAGCGCTTCTCGACACGCTGCAGCGTGAGGCCGGCGTGCGCGCCGTCGAGGTCTCGGTAACGGCGCGGGTCGAACCCGGCCAGGTGCGCGCTGAAGCAACGCTGGCGCGGAGCTGAAGGCGCTCGCATGCCGCGCCGCGCCGCTCACGGACATCGTTGATCGGCAATGCGTCCGTGGCTCGCCATCGTCTGCGGTGCAATCCTCATCGTTCTCGCGCTGATCATCAGCGCGCCGGCGAGCTTGCTCGAGGGGCGCCTCGCCAAGATCTCCGGCGGCCGAGCGCAAATCTCGAGCGCAAGCGGGACGCTGTGGCAAGGCGCCGGCGAGCTGGTCCTCGACGACGGGGTCCGGCGGCGCGTCGCCTGGCGCCTCGACCCGTGGGCAGCGTTGCGCGGCGAGGTGCGCGGCACGCTGTCGGGCGACGGCGCGGCGCCCGGTGCGCGCTTCGCCCTAGGTCGCGACCGAGTCGAGCTCGACGGCGTTTCGCTGGCGATGCCGGTTGCTGCGTTGCTTCGGGCAGCGGGGGTGAGCTCGCTGCTCGCGACCGCTGGCGGCGATGTATCGATCCGCATCGATCGCCTCGTTCGTGACACGGATGCGCTCGATGTTCAACTCGCGCTGCAGTGGAGCGACGCCAGCGTCGCCGCCCCTGGCATCGTTCCGCGCATGGCGCTCGGCGACATCCAGGCCGAGCTGTCGGGGCGCGGTGCCGAGGTGAGCGGTCCCATCACCAACCGCGGCGGCGAAGTCGAGCTCTCCGGCAAGGCAACTGCAAGCGCAAGCGGCAGCACACGTCTGGAAGCCGACATCCGGCCACGGCCCGGTATCGACAAGGCGCATTCGGATGCGATAGCCAAAGCGCTCGCCGCTGTGGGGGTCCCCGACGGACAGGGCGGCTATCGCGTTGTCTGGTCGGGCCGCACCCGATGAGCCGGCGCCGCCGCCGCGGCTCGGCGCAGTCAGTCGAGCCCGCCCATATGCGCATGCAACCAAGACGCCTCGCGGGGATCGACGCGCTGCGCGGTTTCGCGCTCTGCCTCATGATGGCCTACCACTTCGTCTTCGACCTCGGCTATTTCCGCGTGGTCAGCGTCGACTTCAACAACGATCCATTCTGGCTCACGGCGCGCGCGATCATCTTGAGCTCGTTCCTTCTCCTCGTCGGAGTGAGCCTCGTGCTCGCGCAGCGTGCCGGCCAGAGCGCGCGTGCGTTCTGGCGCCGCATCGGGCTGATCGTTGGCTGCGCGGCGCTGGTTACCGCCGCGAGCTACGTGATCTTTCCGAAGACCTTCATCACTTTCGGGGTCCTGCACAGCATCGCCGTCGCCTCGGTGCTCGCGCGACCGCTCGTCGGCTTACCACGCGCCTCCTTCGCTCTTGGCGCTGCGATCATCGCGGCGGGAGCCACGCTGCGTTTCCCTGTCTTCGACTTGCCGCTCTTGAACTGGGTCGGCATGATGACGCACCGGCCGCCGACAGAGGACTACGTCCCACTTTTTCCGTGGCTCGGCGTCGTCCTCGTGGGTGTGGGCCTCGGCGCCTGGCTGACCGCGCGCGACCGCGCACCATTGGGATGGCTTGGACAGCGCGCCCCAGGCTGGCTCGCCTGGCTAGGGCGCCACAGCTTGCTGGTGTACATGGTGCATCAACCCGTGCTCGTCGGCATTCTCCGCGTGGTCGTCTAGAAGGTCGCTGGGTTATAATGAGAACAGTCGCGAGCAGGATCAGCTGCGTGGCGTCCCGCAGCGAGGCGCCGATGAGGTACGGCGAGCGCCGAGCGAGGACGCGAAGCAGCCGGCCCGCACAGTTAGCTTCGAAAGGCGCGTAGCTCAGCTGGTTAGAGCACCACCTTGACATGGTGGGGGTCGTTGGTTCGAGTCCAATCGCGCCTACCAGCGACACGAAGGCGCAACGGTCGGCAGGGAAAGGCAGCGTTATGACACCGCGAACGCGTAGGGGCACCGACTGATCGGAGCGCGAGCGCGCACGCTGTCTTAGCGGAAAAGTGCGGCTCGTCCGCACTTTTTTGTTTCAGGAGCCCGTCATGCCCGATATTCGTTTGCCCGACGGCGCCGTCAAGCACTTCGACGCGCCGGTCTCCGTGGCCGCGATCGCCTCCGCGATCGGCCCCGGTCTCGCCAAGGCTGCGCTTGCCGGAAAGGTCGACGGCAAGCTCGTCGATACGTCATACACTGTCGATCACGACGCCGAGGTCGCGATCGTCACCGACAAGAGTCCCGAGGGGCTCGACGTCCTGCGCCACTCGACGGCGCACCTGCTCGCCTACGCGGTGAAGGAGCTTTTCCCCGAAACCCAGGTCACCATCGGCCCGGTGATCGAGGACGGCTTCTATTACGACTTCTCGTACAAGCGGCCGTTCACGCCCGAGGACCTCGCCGCGATCGAGCAGAAGATGGCCGAGCTCGCAAAGCTCGATGAGCCAGTCCTGCGCAAGCTCATGGCACGCGACGACGCGGTGAAATACTTCGAATCGATCGGCGAGCACTACAAGGCCGAGATCATCGCGTCGATTCCCGCGAACGAGTCGATCTCGCTCTACAGCGAGGGCAAGTTCACCGATCTCTGCCGCGGTCCGCACGTCCCCTCGACCGGCAAGCTCAAGGTGTTCAAGCTCACCAAGCTCGCCGGCGCCTACTGGCGCGGCGATTCCCGCAACGAGATGCTGCAGCGGATCTACGGCACCGCCTGGGCGAAGAAGGAAGACCTCGAGCAGTACCTGCATCGCCTCGAGGAAGCCGAGAAGCGCGACCACCGCAAGCTGGGACGCCAGCTCGACCTCTTCCACCAGCAAGACGAGGCGCCCGGGATGATCTTCTGGCACCCGAAGGGCTGGACGCTCTGGCAGCAGGTCGAGCAGTACATGCGCAGGGTCTACCAAAACAACGGCTACCAGGAAGTGCGCGGCCCGATGATCCTCGACCGTTCGCTGTGGGAGCGCTCCGGTCACTGGGAGAACTACAAAGAGAACATGTTCACGACCGAGTCGGAGAAGCGCCTCTACGCGGTCAAGCCGATGAACTGCCCGGGGCACGTCCAGATATTCAACTCGGACCTGCGCAGCTACCGAGACCTGCCGCTGCGCTATGGCGAATTCGGCTTCTGCCATCGCAATGAAGCCTCCGGCGCACTGCACGGGATCATGCGCGTGCGCGCCTTCGTGCAGGACGACGGACACATTTTCTGCACGCCAGAGCAGATCGAGTCCGAAGTCACCGCGTTCAACAAGCTCGCGCTGTCGGTCTACAAGGACTTCGGCTTCGAGGACATATCGCTGCGGCTCGCACTGCGGCCCAAGAAGCGGATAGGCTCGGACGAGGTCTGGGACCGGGCCGAGGCAGCGCTGCGCGGCGCGCTCAGGGCCTCCGGCAAGGATTGGACCGAACTGCCGGGCGACGGGGCCTTCTACGGACCGAAGATCGACTACAACTTCAAGGACTCGCTCGGGCGTGTCTGGACCTGCGGCACCATGCAGGTCGACTTCATGATGCCGGAGCGACTGGGCGCCGAGTACGTCGCCGAGGACAACACGCGGAAGATTCCTGTGATGCTCCATCGGGCGATCGTCGGATCGCTGGAACGCTTCATCGGCATCCTGATCGAGCACTACGCGGGCGCGCTGCCGCTTTGGCTATCCCCGCTCCAGGTCGCCGTGCTGACGATCACCGACAGGCAGGCAGCCTACGCGGAAGGCGTGGCGCTACAGCTCCGACAGGCGGGATTTCGGGTCGTGACCGATTTGCGCAACGAGAAAATAACCTATAAGATTCGAGAACATAGCCTGCAGAAGCTGCCGTACCAGCTGATTCTGGGCGACAAGGAACTGCAGGCGCGACAGGTGGCCGTGCGTACCCGCACCGGCGAGGATCTGGGGGCGATGCCCCTGGATGCTTTCGTTTCCCGCCTCCGTTCCGAGGTGGCAGCGAAGCGCTGACGAGTGTCAGCGCCCCGGCGAGAGCGGCGGGGCACGGCCGGTTTTTTCTCAACTGCAGGAGAGCACAATAGCCCAGGAACGAGCGCAGCGAATCAACGGCGAGATCAACTCTCCGGAGGTTCGCCTGGTTGGTCAGGAAGGTGAGCAGCTTGGCATCGTGTCGATTGCGGACGCGCTGGCGCGCGCGGAAGCGGCGGAGCTGGATCTAGTAGAAATCGCGCCGCTCGCGAAGCCGCCGGTTTGCCGGATCATGGATTTCGGCAAGTTCAAATACCGGGAAGCGAAGCGCGCGCACGAAGCGAAGCTCAAGCTGAAGCAGATTCAGGTCAAGGAAGTGAAGTTTCGCCCGGGAACCGACGAGGGTGACTACAAGATCAAGCTGCGGAACCTGATCCGCTTCCTCGGCGAGGGAGACAAGGCAAAGGTCACGCTACGCTTTCGGGGCCGCGAGATGGCGCACCAGGAATTCGGCGTCAGGCTGCTCGAACGCATTCGCGGTGATCTCGAGCCTCACAGCATCGTCGAACAGTTTCCGAAACTCGAGGGCCGGCAAATGGTGATGCTGCTTGCCCCGAAGAAGGTTGCAGGGAAGCATCACCCGAACAAGCCCGAGGCCGGTCAGGCGTCAGCCAAGAAGGCGCAGAAAGCCTCTCCTCCAGAGAGCACCACCGTGGGCAGCAAATAGGAAACGGGAAGTCATGCCGAAGATGAAAACCAAGAGCGGCGCGAAGAAGCGCTTCCGCGTACGCGGAAGCGGCAGCGTCAAGCGCTCGCAGGCGTTCAAGCGCCACATCCTCACCAAGAAGACCACCAAGAACAAGCGACAGCTGCGCGGCGCGACCGGCGTTCACCGCACCAATGCGGACTCGGTCAAGGCCATGCTGCCGTACGCCTGACGGGGAATCGCCATGCCGAGAGTAAAACGAGGCGTGACCGCCAGGGCGCGACACAAGAAGGTTCTCGCCAAGTCGAAGGGATATCGCGGCCGGCGTCGCAACGTCTACAAGATTGCCAAACAGGCGGTGATGAAGGCGGGCCAGTACCAGTATCGCGACCGCCGCACCAAGAAGCGCGAGTTCCGCGCGCTGTGGATTGCACGCATCAACGCCGCGGTGCGCGAGATGGGAATGAGCTACAGCGCCTTCATGAACGGCCTGAAGAAGGCATCGATCGACATCGATCGCAAGGTGCTGGCGGACCTGGCCGTCAACGACAAGCCGGCGTTTAGCAAGATCGCAGAGCAGGCCAAAGCCTCTCTGGCCTGAGCTGGGGAAAGCAACGAGGGAGGCCATTAGCGCCTCCCTTTTTTCTTTGTCCGTCACTCTAGCTGCCCGCCTCATGGAACAGCTCGACTCCATCGTGTCCACAGCGATCGCCGAGTTCAACGCGTGCCCTGACGCGGCGGCTCTCGAGAACGCCAAAGCGAGATACCTCGGGAAGAGCGGGAGCCTCGGCGAGCTGCTGAAGTCGCTGGGGCGGCTTCCGGCGGCCGAGCGCCCGGCCGCCGGGGCACGGATCAACGAAGCCAAGGCGCGACTCGAGGCCGCGCTCGAGCGGCGGCGGGGCGAGGTCGCTGCCGCGAAGCTCGAGCAACAGCTCGCGGCGGACGCACTCGACGTGTCGCTGCCGGGTCGCGGCAGCGCCGTGGGAGGTTTGCATCCGATCACGCGCACGCAGCAGCGGATAGAGGCGATCTTTCACTCGATGGGGTTCGCCGTGGCCGACGGCCCTGAGATCGAGGACGATTTCCACAATTTCACGGCCCTGAACACGCCGGAAGACCATCCCGCACGCTCGATGCACGACACGTTCTACGTGGACGGCGGAATGGTCCTGCGCACCCACACCTCTCCGATCCAGGTGCGCTACATGGAAACGCACACGCCGCCGATCAAGATCATCGCGCCGGGACGTGTCTATCGCGTCGACAGCGATGCGACGCACTCGCCCATGTTTCACCAGGTTGAAGGCTTGTGGATCGACGAGCGGGTGAGCTTCGCCGACCTCAAGGGCGTGTTCACCGACTTCCTGCGCCGCTTCTTCGAGCGCGACGATCTCCAGGTGCGCTTCCGGCCTTCGTTCTTCCCGTTCACGGAGCCGTCGGCCGAGATCGACATGGGCTTCGGCGACGGCTGGCTAGAGATCTCGGGTGCCGGCCAGGTGCACCCGAACGTGCTGCGCGCAGTGGGCATCGATCCCGAGCGCTACCAGGGCTTCGCCTTTGGCACGGGAATCGACCGTCTGGCGATGCTTCGCTACGGCGTGGACGACCTGCGCCTGTTCTTCGAAAACGATCTGCGCTTCCTGCGCCAGTTCGCCTAGGAATGAAATTCTCCGAGCACTGGCTGCGCACGCTTGTCGACCCGCCGCTCGACAGCGCTGCGCTCGCGCACCGTCTCACTATGGCTGGTCTCGAAGTCGAGGAGCGCACGCCGGCCGCCCCGCCGTTCTCGGGTGTGGTCGTTGCACGTGTGCTCGAGGTCGCACGTCACCCGAACGCCGACCGGCTCACCGTGTGCACCGTCGACGCCGGTCAGCGATCTCCGCTCGCTGTCGTCTGCGGGGCGCCCAACGTCGTTGCCGGCATGACCACCGCCTGCGCTCTCGTGGGCGCGAAGCTTCCCGACGCAGTCGAGATCAAGGCGGCGAGCGTACGCGGCGTCGCTTCGCAGGGGATGCTTTGCTCGGCGAAGGAGCTCGGGCTCTCGGAGGATGCATCGGGGCTGCTCGCACTGGACTCGGCACTCAAGCCCGGCAAGGAGCTGCGCGCGGCGCTCGACCTCGACGACGCCCTGCTCACGCTGAAGCTCACGCCCAACCGCGCGGACTGCTTGTCGATCCTTGGAGTGGCGCGCGAGGTCGCCGCGGTCACGGGCGCGAAGCTCACGCCTCCGCCGCTTGCGAGGGTGCCGACAACGAGCAAACGCCTGCGGCGCGTGCGCGTGGAGGACAGCACGGCCTGCCCGCGCTTCTGCGCCCGCGTGATCGAGGGCATCGACCCGCAGGCGCCAACACCGGAGTGGATGCGCCGGCGCATCGAACGGTCAGGCATTCGCTGCATCTCGGCGGTGGTCGACGCGACCAACTACGTGATGCTCGAATTGGGACAACCGCTCCACGCGTACGACGATGCGCGCCTCGAGGGCGACATCGTCGTGCGTTTTCCGCACAAGGGCGAGAAGCTCACGCTGCTCAACGGTCAGACTCTGACCCTCGATCCAGATCTCCTGCTCGTCGCGGACGAGAGGAAGCCGCTGGGGCTGGCCGGAATCATGGGCGGCGAGCACAGCGGCATCGCGGACACGACGACCACCGTGTTCCTCGAGGGCGCGTTCTGGAATCCCGCCGTTATCCAAGGCAAGGCGCGCCGGCTTGGCTTCGTCACAGACGCAGGCTATCGCTTCGAGCGAGGCGTCGATTTCGCGAATGCGCCGACCGCGGTGGAGCGCGCTTCGCAGCTGATCGTCGAGATCTGCGGAGGCCGCGCCGGCCCGCCCGTCGACGTGCACGGCAAGCTCCCCGCGCCCAAGCCGGTGCGCGTTCGCGCGAGCCGCGTCGAACGGCTGCTCGGCGTGCGCATTCCGGCGGCGACCATAAAGAAGATCTTCACTCGCCTCGGTCTCAAACCGAAGCAGACCGGCGCGAACTTCGTCTGCACGCCCCCTTCTTTCCGCTTCGATCTCGCGATCGAAGAGGATTTCATCGAAGAGGTAGCGCGCATCTACGGCTACGAGAGCATTCCCGCCGCGCGACCCTCTCGTCCGCAGGAATTTCTGCCCGAGCCCGAGGAGCTTCGCCCGGCCGCAGCGCTGCGTGCTCGGCTCGTCGACCGCGACTATCAGGAGGTCATCACCTTCAGCTTCGTGAGCTCCGTTTGGGAGACGGCGCTCGGCAGCGACCCGCCTCCCGTCAAGGTGCTCAATCCGATGGCGAGTCACCTCGACGTGATGCGCACAACGCTGCTCGGCGGATTGCTCGACACGCTGCGCACGAACGTCAGCCGGAAGCTCGACCGCATCCGCATCTTCGAGATCGGACGCTGCTTCACCCGTTCCGCCGATGGTTACGAGCAACCGCTGCGCATCGGCGGGCTCGCGTACGGCCCGGCCGCGCCGGAGCAGTGGGGAGAAGCGAAGCGCGCCGTCGATTTCTTCGACGTCAAGGGGGATATCGAAGCGCTGGCGCTGCCGCTGCGGGTGACCACGGGGGCGGCGCCCCACCCGGCGCTCCGGCCCGGCCGATCCGCGCGCGTGCTAGTCGAAGGCGAGGCGGCCGGCTGGATCGGCGAGTTGCATCCGCGCCTCCTGCCGGCATTCGAGCTGCCGACAGCGCCAATTGCCTTCGAGCTCAGCCTGGAGTGCCTCGCCATGCTGCCGTTACCTCGGGCGCGGCCCGTGCCCAAGCTGCCGGTCGCCCGGCGGGATCTCGCGGTAGTCATCGACAAGGACATCCCGGTGCAGGCGGTGCTCGACGCGCTCATCGCCGCTAAGCGGCCGCCGGTCGACAAAGTGGCCCTTTTCGACCTGTATCGGGGCCAAACTGTTAGCCCAGATAAAAAAAGCCTTGCAATTCTGGTGCTTATGCAAGATACTGCACGTACTTTAACGGACGCCGAAATCGACGCCGCTGTAGCGGATCTGTTGCGAATTATCGAAGATCGATTCGGTGGCTCGTTGCGCCAGTAGGGATTCCGGGGATCGCCAATGACGCTAACAAAAGCCGAACTCGCCGATCTGCTCTTCGAGCAGCTTGGCTTGAACAAACGCGAAGCAAAGGACATGGTCGAGCGATTCTTCGAGGAAGTGCGCACCGCGCTCGAGTCGGGTGACAGCGTGAAGCTCTCCGGCTTCGGCAACTTCCAGCTGCGCGAGAAACCTCAGCGCCCAGGGCGGAACCCGAAGACCGGCGAAGAGATTCCGATCACCGCGAGGCGCGTCGTTACCTTCCACGCGAGCCAGAAGCTCAAGGCGATGGTCGAGGCCGCCGCCAACCATGGCCGAACACAGGCTGACTAAGGCCGAGCTGCCGCCGATCCCCGCCAAGCGATACTTCACCATCGGCGAGGTCAGCGACCTGTGCGCAGTCAAACCGCACGTGCTCCGCTACTGGGAGCAGGAATTCACGCAACTCAAGCCGGTCAAGCGCCGCGGCAATCGCCGCTATTACCAGCACCACGAGGTGCTCCTCATTCGACGCATCCGCGACCTCCTCTACGAACAGGGTTTTACGATCAACGGGGCGCGGCACCGCCTCGAGTCGGAGACGCTGGGCCAGCCTCTTTTCCGGGACGCGGAACAGCGCAGCTCCCGCGCGTCCGACGGCCGGGCGGCGTCACTCTCTCCTGCCCAGCTTCGGCAGGCGATCGAGGAGATCCGGGAGCTCCTCGGTCCCAATAGCTGAATGACGGTACAATCCATGACCAACCGTCGGGGCGTAGCGCAGCCTGGTAGCGCACCTGCATGGGGTGCAGGGGGTCGTGTGTTCGAATCACATCGCCCCGACCACTTCCCCCCTCTGCGGGCGGCCGAAAAGGCCGCACGCCGGGCGGATTCTCGCGACGCGACTGCCGTCGCGGCAACGGCGGCGCTCCCGCAATCGGCCGCGCCTAGCCTTCTCCGGCCGGCCCTCCGAAGCGAGACAGTGTATCGTGCACGGCATAATAGTTGCTTCGGCGCAGGCCCACGCATTGTTTTGCAAGGACTTTCAACATGAGCACGGCACAGCAGCGTGCCCCCGGCAAGCCGGGCGTTATTTCGGAACTGGCGCTCGCCAGGGCCCAGCGCAACACCGTCGTCATCATCGATGACCTGTTCAGCAGCCGACTGCTGCTGGCCGAGATCGTCCGGCAGATCGACGGCAAGCTCAACCTGGAACTGTTCGACACACCGAGCCGCGCGCTCGAATACGCGCGCAGCAACCGGGTCGACATGATCCTCACCGACTACAAGCTGCCCGAGTTCGATGGCGTGCAGCTCGTGCGACAGCTACGGGCACTGCCGCACTGTGTCGATGTGCCGATCGTGGTGATCACGGTGGTCGACGACCGCCGTGTGCGCTATCAGGCGCTCGAGGCGGGCGCCACAGACTTCCTGATCAAACCGCTCGACGAACATGAAACGCGAGCGCGCTGCGCCAACCTGCTGGAACTGCGTCGGCACAAGATCGTGCTTTCCGACCAGGCGCGAGTGCTCCAGTACCAGGTCGACAAGTCAGTGGCCGAGATCCATGAGCGCGAGCTGGAGACGCTCTCCAAGCTCGCCAAGGCGGGCGAATTCCGCGACCGCACGACCGGCAACCACCTCACACGCATGGCGCGCTATTCAGGGCTCATCGGCGTGAACCTCGGGCTTGCGCAGGAGACAGTCCACGTGCTGGAAGTCGCTGCGCCGATGCACGACATCGGCAAGATCGGCATCCCCGACGCGATCCTGCTGAAGGACTCTCCGCTGACCGCCGCCGAGGACGAGATCATGCGGACGCACCCGCGTATAGGCTACGACATCCTCAAGGGCAGCCCCTCGAAATACCTGAGCATGGGCGCCATCATCGCGCTGGGCCATCACGAGAAATTCGACGGCTCGGGCTATCCGAACGGCCTGCACGGGGAAGACATCCCGATCGTGGCCCGCATCGTCGCCGTTGCCGACGTCTTCGACGCCCTGGTGAGCGAGCGTCCCTACAAGCACGCCTGGAGCATCGAGGAAGGCTTCGCTTATCTGGAGTCCCAGAAAAGCAAGCATTTCGATCCGAGGTGCGTTGAGGCGTTCCTGGCGGGGGCGGAGAAGGTGCGGGAGATACACCGGGAATTCGGTGATGTGACCGCTTGATGGTTCGTCCGCCACGCCGGCGCAGTGCTCGATTCCAGTCCTAGGGGCCCGTGCCAGCCAGGGCCTGGCGGGCGCTTGATCCGATTAGGTAGTGTGCATCGCAGCGATGTGTAGGTATGTGTAGAATTGACTGTAGGCTACATATTGACTTATCATCCCAGTATCGCTGGGGGGAAAAACTTAAGCACACCGGGCTAGCGATACGCCCCACTGTTGACTGGGGTATCTAGCATCAAGGCCGCTTGTGCGCCACAATAGCGAGCGGGAAAGAATTCGTCGACTCAATGTAGCCCACCGTCTTTAACCACCTGTAGGGAGGCCCCTGTGAATGCGATAGTCGATTTCCCGACTCTCACAACTCTAAATAGCTATGAGCAGATCGAGCTCGAGTTTGATTCCGAACTTAAGACGCTTTTTTCTTGGATGAAGCCTGAGCCAAGGCCCTGTTTTAATCCTGGACTGCTAGAAGAGATTCAGCATTGTGAACAGGCTATCGAGGTCCACCAAGGCCACTTCCACGACTCGGGGCGCCTCGCTCGGGTGAACTATGTCGTGTTTGGCAGCAAGGTCCCGGGTGTCTTTAATCTTGGTGGCGATCTAAGTATGTTTATCGATGCAATTATGCGCAAGGATCGCGAAACTCTCGTGTATTACGCACACCTCTGCATCGATAACCAATATCGTCGCGCGACTGGTTTTGGCGCGAGCATCACAACAATTTCGTTGTTACAAGGCAAAGCGCTGGGGGGCGGGTTTGAAGCCGCATTGGCAACCGACTTCATCGTTGCTGAGCGCAGTGTTTCTGTCTCCTTTCCAGAAATCCTGTTCAACCTCTTCCCCGGAATGGGCGCACTGAGTTTCCTTGCGCGGCGCATTGGTTTGAACAAGGCAGAAGAGATCATTGCCAGCGGGCAAATCTTCAGCGCGAGGGAGATGCTGGAGCTTGGGGTCTTCAACGAAGTCGTCGAAGACGGCCTTGGGCTTGAGGCGACTAGGCGCTTAATCCAGAATCGCCAGCGTCGCCAGAACGCATACAGCGCAATGCAGCGGGCAAAGAGCTACTACCAACCAGTGGCCTTATCAGACCTCAAAGGCATTGTTGATGTCTGGGTCGATGCCGCGATGCGACTGGAAACGCGCGACCTCCGGATGATGCATCGGCTGGTTCGAGCGCAAGACAGGCTAATGTCGGCGACACCAGAAGACGCCGTAGTCGAAACGCTTTACGCACCGGCCGAAATGGTCGCGGTTGGCAACGGCTAGTCGCCAATGCTAGTGTGACGCGCCCCTTTTTTGGGTGTACGTGGTGAGGTGCGCCGAAGTAGCATCAAAGCATCGGCGCATCTCGGCGGCGAGTCGACGCAGTTGCTCGAACTGGGCACTCGCTGCAACTTCCTCTATTTCGACGCATTGAGCAGCAAGTTGTTCGGCACCGATGCCGAGCGCAACACCTCGGATCGCGTGCGTAATGTCCGTGAGCGTGGTCCGCTGCTCGGCGACAATTGCAGCATCTAGTCGTTTCAGCAAGCTTTCGACGTCACCTCGGAATCCTCGCAGGAGTTCCAGCAGGAACGTACTGTCACGCGAGATACGCTCGACCTCTTGCATTCTCGCGTGATCGATCAGCTCAACAGTGGCAGGCCGGCTGGCTGCGCCGCTCCGAGCACGCTGCTGCTGTCCCTTGGTTGCCCGACGCGCTAGTCGATCGATCACCTGCAGAAGGCCCGCCGCCTCGAAGGGTTTGCCGACGAACTCATCTGCCCCAGCCTGCCTCGCTTTTTCTCTAGATTCCTTTGTTACCGACGCGGACAAAATGATCACCGGCAAACGAGTACCAGTAGGCTCCATGGTCCTGATTGTAGTAACTACCTCGACACCGCTTCGCTCAGGCATATTGAAGTCAAGGATGGCGAGTTCCGGGTGCTCCGTTTCGTAAACATCTAGAGCTTCCTCCCCATCGGACGCAAGCAAGACCGTATGCCCGGCCGTCTCCAAGAGCTTGCGGATAATTGTCTGGTTTGTGGCATTGTCCTCGGCGACCAGGATGCGCTGTGGCTGTCTCTGTTCTTGCAGCACTTGACCGAGGTCGATGATTTCCGCGCCCTCAGTTGTCTCTCCGGTTGTTGCGGCATGAATTGCATTACGCAGGACTCGGGCCGAAATTCCGATGTCCAGACAGGTGACGCCGTCGATTCGACGTAACCTTGTCTTCTCCTGATCACTGAGTGGCCCATGCGACATGTAGATCATCGCCATAGGCCCTTTCTCCCGTTCAGCAGCAAAGACTTCAAACGTCTCGCACGCCCTGTTGACATCAGCCGCAACGATTAAGGCCTGCACCATGAGGTCTTGTTCCTTCAGGGCCTTCACTCGACGAAGCGCGCCCTCAGCAGATGTAGCGTGTTCAGCCCGATCGCAGACGGATGCTAGAAGCATATCAACTTGGGCTGTCGAAGCGTCGTCGGCAATAATCACCGCGACCGTCGGGCGCGCACCCGCTTCATCCGCCGACTGGCCGACAGGTGGTTGCAAGAGAACCTTAGTCTTCAGGAGTGGCAGCTCGAACCAGAAAGTACTGCCGGCGCCTGGGGTGCTCTTCAATCCTATGATGCCACCCATTAGTTCAACGAGCTGCTTGGCGATAGTAGTGCCCAGACCAGTCCCGCCATATCGGCGTGTCGTTGAATCGTCTGCCTGTACAAAACGCTCGAATATTCGCTGCTGTACAGCTGCATCAATCCCAATACCGGTGTCGCGAACCTCAAAGCGCAGGCGGAGGCCCTCGTCGGTTTCCGCGAGGAGCGTCACCTCGATACCCACTTCTCCGCGCTCTGTAAATTTGATCGCGTTTGAAAGCAAGTTTAGAAGCACCTGGCGCAGGTGATGGGGGTCGCCCCGAAGACGGTAATCGATTGCTGGGTCGATCATCGCTTGCAGCGCCAAACCCTTGGCTTGCGCATGCGGGCGTAACAGCTTTACTAAGCCATTAAGCGTTGCATGAAGATCAAAGTCGGCAATCTCAATATTCAATCTCCCCGCTTCGATCTTGGAGATGTCCAAGACGTCATCCACAAGTGAGCGCAGCAGCGTAACTGAATGGCGCAGCAAACGCATCAACTCAGTTTGCTGCGGACTTAGACTCGTCGTTTGTAGCAGGTCCGCCACCCCGACAATGCCGTTCAACGGCGTCCGCATCTCATGGCTCATGTTCGCCAGGAATGAGCTCTTCGCACGATTGGCGTCCTGGGCGCGAGCTTTCTCACGTAGGTTCACTCTTAAGAGCTTGGCCACGTAGAGCGGTAACAGGATCAGGGCGACCATCAGACAGATGCCAGCAGTGAAGTGGGGCTGCCAGAATGGCGCGTAGTTCAGAACTGAGGTAAACCCGGCGATGCACAGGAGTCCACACGCGAAGAGGTAAGGGATCCCGTAGCGAAAACCGTTTCCAAACGTGATAAACAAGTACACCCCAATCATCAGGAAGCCGATTTCGTCCGTGAGAAACATCACGGCGGTTGCAGTTGCCGTATCGGCGAGCATCCCGATTAACCGGCGCGGAACGTTGGCTACTGGCCAGACGCAGATGCAAGCGAAGATTGCGAGCGCAAGGGCAAGATCAGCTTCGAGCACCATCAGAAGCAAGCTCGATGTGGAATGCCGCCATAACATGAGGGCCAACACTGCCCCCACGATGACGATGCGAATGATCGCCTGCTCGGGCTCTGAGTCCGTGCGCGCGTTTAGGCGACGCCTGAAGACAGAAAACAGCGTGCCTAGCCGACTCAATGCGCGACCGCCTTCGTTCAGTTTTTGTGCGGTGTTATCCACAAGCTGTGACTTAGCAAGTAGCATGCCCACATCATGAAACACCTAAGTCATTGGTGCAGCATAGGTTCTTATCTTGCCAAGAACGAGTGTCGGACGCAAGGCGGCCAATAATGCCTGATTGGTCTGGGCACTTCGATGGGTACCCCTTGCAGATGGTGCTATCGTCCTTAAGCCTAGCCGTACCCCTCGGTTGGCAACTGAGCTGCAAAGTCGGCGCGACCACACTTCCCTCACGAGCTACGAGATGGCTTTCCATTCGCTGGAACTTCGGGGCCTCCGCGTACCGGATACTGGCACTACGCCATCGCTGCTCGCGCCACTTAAGGAGGCAGCGGAGCAGGGACGCGATTTGAGACCAGTGGTTGACGCTATTGTCAATTCTCTTGGTTTCGACAGCGTGATGTATGGGCTAAGTACGGCACTGCGCCCGGGCCAAGACAGTCTAGTCTTCTTCTTCACGAACGCATCTCTTGAATGGGTGCGTCGTTATGACCAAGAAGCTTACATTGAAGTGGATCCGAGGATAGAGCACGGAGTGGCATCAACGCTACCCCACATGTGGGACCAATCGACTGATCATGGTAAGTCGTCGCGTGTCGATGCGTTCCTGCGTGATGCAGCCGGTTTCGGTATCTGCAGCGGGGTATCCTTTATCCTTCCGGACACCCAGCGCGCGTCGGTCATACTGTGTCTGAACTCCAACCTTCGGCGCATCGATGATGAGCGAAGGGCTATGCTCGTGAGCAACTACGGCACGATGCTGATGTTCGGGTACTATTTTCATGAGCTGTTCATGCGCCACGTTGTTGATGCTGGAATGCCATCGCATCTGCAAGGGGCCCCCCTCACTGCACGTGAGCGACAGTGCCTCACTATGGCAGCGTGCGGGTTGACTACGGATGACATTGCCGAACGCCTGGGAATCAGGCCCAGAACAGCTCAGTTTCACTTCGACTCAATCCGCACCAAACTCGCCGTCGCAACGCGGCACGAAGCCATTGCGCGCGCAGTGCAGACAAGACTTATCACCCTCAGCTAGTTCGCTTAGCTGCGAGGCGTAGGGGGTCGCTAAGGAAGAATAGCCCATCCGTTCGAGCGCGGGCGGTGTTACTTACCTACAACCTCCTCCACACCCCCTCCACCAGCCCCTCGATCGGCCTGAAGCTAGCCTTGTAGGCCATCTTACGGCTCTCGGCGATCCAGTAACCCAGGTACAGGTAGGGCAGCCCCAGCAGGCGACAGCGCTCGATCTGCCAGAGCACGTTGTAGGTGCCGTAGCTCACCCCGGAGCCGCCCGGCTCGAAGAAGGTATATACCGACGACAGCCCATCGTGGAGACGGTCGACCAGGCTTACCATCCGTAGGCGGCCCTCCTCCCGAAACTCGAAAAGGTCGGTAGACACGTTGCTGTGCAGCAGGAAATGCTGGTATTGCTCGCGGCTGTCCTGGTCCATGCCTCCGCCGGGGTGCCGGTGGCGCTGATAGCGGAGGTACAGCGCGTAATGTTCGCTATCGAACTGCAAACTGCGCTTAACTGCCGCTAACTCGCCGTGCCTTTTCCAGGTCCGGCGCTGGCTGCGGGAGGGGGTGAACTCGCCTACCGCGACCCGGACAGGCACGCAGGCCCTGCAGTGGTCGCAGTAGGGCCGATACGTGAAAGCCCCGCTGCGCCGGAAGCCCAGCCGGACCAGGTCGGCATAGACCCGGGCGTCAATCAGATGGCTGGGGGTGGCCACCTGCGAGCGCGCCGCACGGCCCGGCAGATAGCTGCACGGGTACGGGGCCGTAGCGTAGAACTGCAGCGCGGCGAGTGGCAGGTCGTTGAGCTTGGTCATCGCTTCGCGGCTTCGACCTCATCGGCGGGCGCCCACGGCTCAGCGGGCTGTGGGCAGTTTACCAACCGCGAAAGCCAGTCCGCAAACTGGCGTCGCGGAATCGGACGCGCACCAAACCGAGCCAGATGTTGTGTTTCCTGCTGGCAATCAATCACCGGCATGTCCTTGGCCCTCAGCAGCGCCACGAGCGCCGCCAGAGCGACCTTGGAGGCGTCCGCTTCCTTGGCGAACATCGACTCGCCGAAGAACATGCGTCCGATCGCCACGCCGTAGAGGCCGCCGACCAGGCTTCCGTTGCGCCATGCTTCGACCGAGTGGGCATATCCCAGGCGATGCAGCCGCGCGTACGCGTCCACGACCGGCGGCGAGATCCACGTCCCGCTCTGGCCCTCGCGTGGCTCGGAGCAGCCTTGCATCACCTCGCGGAACGCGGTGTCCACGCGTAGATCGAAGGGACGCGTCTTCAGCTTCTTCTGCAGCGATCGCGGAACCCGAAACTCCTCGGTGAATAGCACCATCCGCGGGTCCGGGCTCCACCACAGGATCGGCTGCCCCTCGTTGTACCAGGGGAAGATGCCGTGTCGGTACGCTGCGAGCAGGCTCTCGGGCGAAAGGTCGCCGCCGGCCGCGAGCAATCCGTTGGGATCGCCGAGGGCGGCGTCGAGCGGAGGGAACGGCGAGCCGGAGCGCAACCAGGGGACCACAGCGCAATTCTGCCGCCGCACACTGCGCTGAACAAGCTGCGCGATAATCCTGTCGGAGGACGAAGGTGATGGCTCAGCTGCGGCGCTGCGCGTGGGCGGGAACCGATCCGCGCATGATCGCCTACCACGACGAGGAATGGGGCGTCCCGGTTCACGACGACCGGCGCTTCTTCGAGTTCCTCACCCTCGAAGGCGCCCAGGCGGGGCTCTCGTGGCAGACGATCCTCAACAAGCGCGAGGCTTATCGCGAGGCCTTCGCGGGCTTCGACCCTACCCGCGTCGCCCGCTTCGACCGTCGGCGCGTTGCGCGGCTCCTCACGAACCCCGGCATCGTGCGCAACCGGCTCAAGGTCGAAAGCACGGTCAGCAACGCTCGCGCGTTTCTCGCCGTGCAGCGCGAGCATGGCGGCTTCGATCGCTATGTCTGGCGCTTCGTGGGCGGACGCCCCAAGAGGAATCGCTGGCGAAGCCTGGCGGACGTGCCGGCGCGAACGCCGGAGTCCGACGCGCTCTCGGCTGCGCTCGCCAAGCTGGGGTTCCGGTTCGTTGGTTCGACGATCTGTTACGCGTTCATGCAGGCGACCGGGCTGGTCGACGATCACCTGGTGAGCTGCTTCAGGAAGTCTCGGCGTCGGCCGTAGCCTGCGTGTCCGACTCGTTGCCGGAGCCGAACTGCAGCTCGGCCAGTCGCCGGTAGAGCGGATCGTCGCGCAGCAGCGACGCGTGCGTGCCCTCGGCGAGCAGCGCTCCGCCCTCGAGCACGACGATGCGATCCGCGCCGATCACCGTCGCGAGCCGGTGGGCGATGATCAGCGTCGTTCGACCTGACATGAGGCGCGCAAGCGCGAGCTGCACCATGCGCTCGCTCTCCGCATCGAGAGCGCTTGTCGCCTCGTCGAGCAGCAGGATCGGCCGTCGCGAGAGCACGGCGCGCGCGATCGCGAGACGCTGGCGCTGGCCGCCCGAGAGCCTCACGCCGCGTTCTCCCAATTGTGTTTCGAAGCCCTGCGGCAAATGGCCGAGGAACTCGGTCGCATACGCCGCATCGCAGGCCTTGCGCACGTCTTCGTCGCTCGCGTCGGTCCGCCCGTAGCGCACGTTCTCCCACACGCTGGCCGCGAAGATCACCGGCTCCTGTGGCACGACCGCGATCCGCTCGCGCAACGCGCGGGGGTCCACTCGTCTTACGTCGACCCCGTCCACGCGCACAGTGCCGTGCTGCGGATCGTAGAAGCGAAGCAGGAGCTGGAACACGGTCGTCTTGCCCGCACCGGACGGCCCCACGAGGGCCACGCGCTCGCCGGGCGCAATGCGCAGCGAAAGGCCGCGCACGGCGGGATCGTTGGGGCGCGAGGGATAGGTGAATGTCACCTGCTCGAGCGCCACGGTGGCAGGCGATGGGTCCGGCAGCGCGAGCGGAGTGGCAGGAGCCGCGATCTCGGGAACCGTGTCGAGCAGCTCCAGCAGGCGCTCCGTGGCGCCCGCTGCGCGCTGCAGCTCGCCGGCGACCTCGCTCACCGCCCCGACCGAGGTCGCGACGATTACCGCATAGAAGACGAAAGCCAGAAGCTGACCTGGAGACAGCCTCCCGGCAAGAACGTCATGACCGCCGATCCAGAGGATGATTCCCACGGCGACGAAGACAAGAAAGATCACTGCGGCAATCAGCAGCCCCCGCTGCCGTATGCGGCGCACGCCTGCCGCGAAAGCGGCCTCCACCCGCTGCGCATAGCCACTGCTCTCCTCTGGCTCGTGCGCATAGGCCTGCACCGTCCGGATCTCGTGGATGGCCTCGTCGACGTACGCGCCGGTGTCGGCCACGCGATCCTGGCTTGTCCGCGCAAGGCGGCGGACGCGGCGCCCGAAGAGGATGATCGGCAGGACGACGACCGGCAGCCCCGCGAGCACGAGCAGCGTGAGCTTGAGGCTGGTCAGCGTGAGCAACACCAGGGCGCCGATGCCGAGCACGACGTTGCGCAGTGCGAGCGAAAGGCTCGAGCCGATTACGCTCTCGAGCATCGTCGTGTCATTGGTCAAGCGCGAGATCACCTCGCCCGTGCGCGTGACCTCGAAGAAGCCGGGCGAGAGCGTAAGCAGATGGTCGAAGACCCGCCGGCGCAGGTCCGCCGTCACGCGCTCGCCGATCCAGGACACCGTGTAGAAACGCACGTAGGTGGCGACAGCCATTACCGCGATGATCCCCAAGAGCGCAATCAGTGCCTGGTCGAGCGCGTGGCCGTCGTTGGCGGTGAACCCGCGGTCGACGACGAGCTTCAGCCCCTGCCCCACGGCCAGCGTGCAGCCGGCGGCGATCAGCAGGGCCGTCCCAGCGATCGCGAATCGACCGCGATACGGCAGCAGAAACTCGCCGAGACGGTGAAAGCTGCGCAACTTCGGCGACACTGCATTCGCCTCGGAGCGGGAAGCCATGGCGTTACCGCAGCTGCGTCGTCTGGTCGCCTGCCGGAAAGAATTCGGACGCGAAGTAAAGCGCGGTAAACGAGTAGACGTAAAAGTCGTACCACTCGACGAGATTCCCTGAGGATCCGCCAACGATCGCCCACACGCGGCGACCGGTGTCCGATTTGCCGATACTGCGCTGCGGGTGGGCGACGGTAGCCATGGCGTTCTCCTTCTTTCCGGGGACGCCGTCGTTCTACACCGGCACGTCCTGCAAGCCAAGCTCCGGCCGGCAGTAGGCACGGCGCTGGCAACCCCTTAGAATCCGCAACTCGCCGCGCGAAGGACCCTGCTCACCGCCGGGATTGCACTTGCGGAGGCGGCTCACCTTCTATCGATTCGCTCCAGGGCTCCCCCATGACCGCTGATGCCGACTTCATCGAACTCAAGCAACGCCTGAAAACCATCGAGAGCCTGCGCGAAGCGGAGTACGCGCTGATCTGGGACCAGGCCACGTACATGCCGCCGAGCGCCGCGCCGTCTCGCGGCCAGCAGCTCGCCTTGCTCAGCAGCCTGGCGCACGAGCGCATGGCCGATCCGGCGATGGGCGGGCTGCTCGATGCGGTGGCGCCGTGGGCGGAAGCGCAGGGAACCGACTCCGACGCCGCCGCGCTGGTGCGCGTGACGCGCCGCGAGCATGAGCGCGCGAAGCGCGTTCCGCCCGCCTTCGTGCAGCGTCTCAGCCAGCATACGGCGGAGACTTACGACGTGTGGCAGCGCGCCCGCCCGGCCAACGACTTCGCGGCGGTGCGCGACCGGCTGGAGACTACGGTCGAGCTCAGCCGTGAGCTCGCGGCCTTCCATCCCAGCCACGGCCATCCCTACGATGCGCTGGTCGATCTCGCGGAGGACGGCATGACGGTCAGCATGGTGCGCTCGCTTTTCGACGAGCTGCGCCCTGGGCTCGTGTCGCTGATCGAAGCGATCCGTCGGCGCCCCGAGCCCGACACGCGATGCCTTCGCGGCGACTTCCCCGAGATCGGCCAAAAAGAATTCGGGGAAAAGGTCATCCGCGCGTTCGGCTACGACTTCTCGCGCGGCCGGCAGGACAAGACCGCGCATCCGTTCATGATCAAGCTCGGGCGCGGCGACGTGCGCATCACTTCCCGCTATCGCGACGACGACCTGTCCGAGGGTCTGTTCTCGACGCTGCACGAAGCCGGGCACGCGATGTACGAGCAAGGCATCGACGACGCGCTGGAGGGCACTCCGCTCTACCATGGGACAACAGCCGGCGTGCACGAGAGCCAGTCGAGGCTTTGGGAGAATCTCGTCGGGCGCAGCCTGCCGTTCTGGCGCCACTGGTACGCGTCGCTCAAGCGAACCTTTCCGCGCGCGCTCGATCGCGTCGACGTCGACACGTTCTACGGCGCCATCAACAAGGTCACGCCCTCGCTCGTGCGCACCGGCGCCGACGAGGTCACCTACAACCTGCACGTGATGCTGCGCTTCGACTTCGAGCTCGCCCTGCTCGAAGGCAAGCTCGCGGTGGCCGATCTTCCCGAGGCGTGGCGGGCGCGCATCAAGCGCGATCTCGGCGTCGTGCCTGCCGACGACCGCGACGGCGTGCTGCAGGATGTGCACTGGTACGGCGGTGTCGTCGGCGGGGCCTTCCAGAGCTACACGCTGGGCAACATCATGAGCGCGCAGTTCTTCGCTGCGGCGAGACGTGACATTCCCGACCTCGAGGCGAAGATCGGCGCAGGTGATTTCGGCGCTCTACGCGGATGGCTCACCGAGCGCATCTACCGCCACGGGCGCAAGTTCACCGCGCCGGAGATCGTCGAGCGGGCGACCGGCGAGCCCCTGTCGATCGCGCCGTATCTGTCCTACCTCAATACGAAGTACGGCGCTCTCTACGGCCTGTCGTGAGAGCCGCCTTCGCGCGAGCGCTCATCGGCGAGCGTTGCCGATGCTCATCGCCGCGCGTATCATCGCCGCCAAAATGCAGGTCGGCACACTACGCCCACGTAGCTCAGTGGATAGAGCGAGCGCCTCCTAAGCGCTAGGTCGCCGGTTCGACTCCGGCCGTGGGTGCCAACTGGCGCAAGCCGCAAGCGCCACGCGGAGCGGGCGCTCAGACCTTGACGGCGGGGTTCAGCGTGTAGACGCCGGTGAGGGTCGCCTGCGCGAGGACGTGCCCCGACGTCGCCGCCCGCGCGT
>DATJZM010000044.1:0-4963 GCA_035499135.1 Casimicrobiaceae bacterium
GAGCCGCAACCGCTTCTCGCTGCGCATGGTCGCCATGCGCCGGAACGACCGCTCGATGAGCTCCGCGTGCGCGTCGCCGAGGAGCGCGCAGCGCCGGTCCGCGTATTCAGCGACGACCGCGATGCTCGAGCCGTTCGCCACGGCGGCATCGAGGTCAGTGGCAAGCGCTGCGGCCTCGTCCACGCCGGCAGGGACGGGCGCGGCTGCCTCATCGCCCCGGAAGCGCCGATCCTTCTCGAGCTTGGCCTCGACGATCGCCCGATCTCCGGGATCTCCGCCGAGCTTGGCGAACGCGTCGTCCCACGTGGCGCGCAGGCGCCGCAGCTTGTCCACCGTGGGCGACAGGAGCGTCAGCTGCAGCCCGCCGTCGAGACGTGCCTGCGGCAGAGCGCCGGCATCGGGGACACAAGCGGCGCGCGAGCGGAAGCGCTCGTTGCAGGCCTGGCCGCTCCGAAGCAGGAGGTTGTCCACGTAGCTGCCCGCAATCGGCCCGCGCGTTTCGTCCTCCACGTACTGCGCAACCTGCGCGAGCGTGGGCAACACCTTGAGCTGCGGCCAGCCGTTGAACCAGACTTCGCGGAACTTCACTCCCAGCTCGGCGTGCCGCAACAGCTTGACAACTCCGTCGATGTGATCGGAATCGATGTGCGTGACCACCAGGAGCTCGAAGGTTCGCTGCTCGGGCGGCAGCTTCTCGATCTCCGCGCGCAGCGCGGGAAACGCACCGAGCGGACCGCCGTCGACGAGAACGCGGGCTAGGTTCTCGCCCTCCCCGTACTCGATCCAGATGCAGTCGCCATTGAGCGCCGGCAGCAGCTTCAACCGAAACACCTTGCTCATCGCGACACGCTCCGTGGTCGATTCCGGCGCTTCAGCTCGCGAAGACGTAGTCGATGTAGATCTTCCCCTTCGAGAAGTTGGCGGGCAGCGACTTCAACTGCTGACGGGCCTCGGGGCTCGCCGGCGCGCTCCCTGCCGCGATCCAGTCGCTGCGCACGAGCTTGCGCTTGGTCTGCTGCTCCAGCGCTTCCATGAGCGCAATGCGCGGAACCTCTGTCTTCTTCGCGATGCTGCCGTAGGTGCGCTTGCTGCTCGGGAAGCCAGTCTCCGTCGAGCACATGGCCGCGCAAGTCTCGGGCATCGCGCCGACAGCGGGGATAGGCGTCGCGTTGGTGCTGCCGTGGTGACCCACCTTGTAGAAATCGATCGCACCGAGGATCCTGCGCGCCGTGTCGCTGATTACGGGATCCTTGCCCTTCACCGCCTTGCCGTAGAGCCAGTAGGCCCAGTTGCCCCACTGCGCATCGCCTACGAAGAGCAGCTTCTTGCCCTTGCAGGTAAACAGCACCACGAGGCTCTGGTTGTTGAGGGTGCCGTCGATCACATCTGCCGCGGCGGCCAGCGAGTCGGGTTGCACCGCGTAGAGCGCCTTCTCCATCTCGGCGGGGCTCTTCCACGGCCGGAACGCTCCCGGCGGATAATCCGCCGCACTCGCCGGCCACTCGCGATCGAACGGCCTGAACCGGGCGGTGTCGGGCAGACCCTTGGAGGCCGCCGCCAAATATTGCTCGGCCTTGTTGTCGCTCGCGGCGAAGTCGCCTGCGGCGTCCTTGGGCGCCGGCCCGAGGATCTGCGCGGTGAGCGCGCCCTTCAATACCGCAGGCAGATTCGGTTCATCGCCCGCCTGATAGTAGTAGACCGGCGGCTTGTTCTTGAATCCCTTGGTGACGAGGTCGAGCGCCTTCTCGTTGCCGCTGCCCGCGACACCGAGCCCTGCGCCGAGCGCGTTCTCGGCCTTCGCCAGCGCCTGTCTCGCGGCGAGCTCCTCGGTCTCGTTCAGGTCGAGCCGCAGCCTGAGCCTGAGCTGCAATTGCAGATGGCTGGCCAACGCGGCGATCTGCGACTTGAGCGCCAGTGCGTGCTGGTCCTTGGGATCGAGTCGATTCGTGATCCACACCGCGCCGACCTCGAATTGCGCGAGCTCGTCGTACTGAGTCGCGAACCCCGACAGGTGATCGGCGTGGTAGTGCGTGACGATCACCAATGCGAGCTTGCGGTCGGTGACCTCGATCAGGTCGGCCACGCAGTCGGCGATGCTGCCGATGTTCCCGGCGTGAACGCCGCAGTCGATGAGGATGTGCTGGGGGCCGTGCGACTTGGTAGGGACCGTCATCAGGAAGAAATCGCCGAACCCCACGCGATACATGCGAACGCGGATGGCGTCAGCATTGCCCTCGCTTGCCGCCGGGCCGCCGCTCGCCGCCTTCTTCCGACGCACAACTCGCTTGGCCATGGTCATACTCCCTGGTGAACCAGGCCGAAGTTCGCCTGGAAGTGCCGCTCGTCGTCGGTGTTTCCGTTCATGAGACCGATCGCCATCGCATAACTGCGCTGGCTCGCCTCGCGCTCGGAGCCGACCTTTCCGAGCAGCGGCTTGCCGATCGCGAAGCGCACCTTCGGCGGCACGTGGTGTCCCGTCGCGTCGCGATCCGGCGCCGCGACGATCAGGGTCACGCCGCCGCGCAGCGGAAAGGCCCCTGCCTCCGGAAAATCCCTGTCGAAGGGAACCCAGCGGGTCTGCACGAGCTCGACCACCATGTCGATGCGCAGTTGCCCGTCCGCCGAGACCCTGAACATCTGGTGGAACGATGGCGCGTAGGGGCGATGCTCGGGGGGCAGCGCCGGATCCGCGTCGAAGCCGAGGCGCGCGGCGTTCTCCCATGCATATTGACGCAGGATGTCGCCATTGAGGTCCTTCTGCGCACGGGTGAGCCCGGACGGGTTGCCGAAGACAAGCTCGACCTTCTCGCTGTGTCGCGTCGCGCTGTTGTAGATCTTTGCCACGACCGGCGGCAATGCATCGGGCGCGGGCCTTCTCGTCCAGTCCGGGACGCGCGGCCAGCGCAGAGCATCCTCGGAGAAGAAGCTCGCGTTCTCGGGATATATGCCGCGCACGCGAAACGCCTGCATGAGCTCCTGCCGGATGCCCAGCTCGTCGTCCGGCTTGAGATCAGCACTGACGGTGATCAGCGCGCGCAGGAAGTCGCCGAACGTGATATCCACCGGAGGACAGTAGTCGAGCGACCGGGCGCAAAGCTGGAAGAATTCGTTCGCCGTGCTCGACGCCGTCTCGGCGAGCTGATTGGCAAGCGCCGCGGGCAATTCCGCTCCTTCGACCTGCGCGCCCCCGGCGCGGTAGATGCGGAACAGGTCGGCCGCAACCCGCAGGTAGGTGGAGAAGTACGCATCGAACACGGCGGCGACAAGGATCGAGCCGCGGAAATGCGGATCGTGAACGCGGGTGCGCAGGGCGTTGGGATCCGGCCGCGCATCCAGCGCGGCGCGCAAGCCTCGCCCCATGCCCGACGCCTCGCCGAATTGCTGCGCGAGCTCCACCAGCGGATTGCGCGTCGCCGTCTCGCCGACGATCTGCGGCACAGTGTCGTCGTCGGCCCTGCCCGGCGCCGCGCCGCCGAGCGGGGCGGCATCGGGCTTAAGCTCGAACTGATAGAGCCGCCCGCCCGTCTTGCGGATCGTGTCGAGCAGAGCCTCCTTGTGCGAGAAATGCAGGAACAGCGCCGTCATGTCGGCGAAGGCCTCGTGAAACGCGAGCACGTCCGGATTCGTGGCCTCGGTAAAGAACGCCCGGATCCCGTCGATGATCGCGTGCGTGACTTCGTGCGCGATGATGTCGTGAGAGAGGCAGGTGAAGATCCGCTGGCCGGGCAGGTTGTTGCCCTGATTGTCGTCCGCCGCGCGGAAGTAACCGAAGAGAACTCCGTGCGCCTCGCGACTGTAGAATGCATTGGCCTGGATCATCGCGTGCGGATAGAGCTTGAGCACCCAGATGTCGTCGGTCTTCGCCGCGTCGCCGCTGGCCTTGCCTTTGGCGAGCTTCACCTTCCCGCCGGGACGATCGGCGCGGCGCCAGTGGATCGTCCGGCCGAGTGCCGCTTCGAACTTCTCGAGCGTTTCGGAGGCCACGGCATACACCATCTGCTGGTGGAAGCGCGGTTCCGACTCCGACGGATCGAGGCCACCGCGCGCGAGAATCCGGTAGTCATCGAGGTCGACCGGCGGGTAGTAGATCTTGTTCGCCGCGTCGTAGTCGATCACCGCGAAGCGGCGCCCGACCGGACCGGGCTTGAGATTGCGCTCCCAGCGGATCTGCATCGACATGACGTTGCCGACGTAGTTGCCGGCGCTGGGATCGAGCGCGTACACCTTGAGCGATCGGCTCGCCGGCTCGGCGACCTTCATCCACGGCGCCTCGTGCGAGACGCGTGCGGCTCGGGCCGGCGTGCGCCGGCGCGAAGCGCTTCGGCTAGCGGATTTCCTTCGTGCCATCGCTCGTCCCTCCGTTCCCTGCATATCCTCGAGCAGGCGCCGGCGCTTCGCCTCAGGCGAGCAGCTCCGGAGCATAGCGGCGCAGGCGCGCTTCGACCAGCGCGCCTCCATGCCGCGCGAGAACCGTCATCTCGTCGTCCGAAAGGGCCTGCAGGTTCGTCGCGATCGACGATGCGAAAGTCGCGTCGCCCGCTTGCGCTTCGCCTTCCTTGCTGTCGATTGAGAACCAGAGCGGCTGGGGACCGAGCTTGGCAAGGAAGCGGTACTGCAGGCGATCGAATTCAAGCCCGCGGATCTGCTCCATCATGATGCCGAGGCCCGCCTTGAGAACGATGAGGCCCGAATCCGTGGGCCGCTCGTCGATCGCGAATGGCTTGCCCCCGTCGCTGACGACGACGTAGTCGAGCGCGTTGCGGGCAAGGCGCAGGAGCGGGTTGATGCCCATGTTGTCGTAGACCCCGCCGTCGGTGAGAGTGACGTAGTCGACGCCGCCCGCGTGCGGGTAGACGTCCGCTTCGAGGCGAAGCGGCGGAAACACGGGCGGAAATGCGCTCGATGCAGCGACCGCGCGGCTCACCTTGAAGTCGGGCGCCGGCGTCACGCCCATCTCGTGCTC
>DATJZM010000045.1:0-56688 GCA_035499135.1 Casimicrobiaceae bacterium
GATCATCGAGAAGATCACCAAGCAGCTCAACAAGCTGGTCGAGGTCGTGAAGGTGGTCGATCTGTCGGAAGCCGAGCACATCGAGAGGGAGCTCATGCTCATCAAGGTGCGCGCGGGCGCGAAGGAGCGCGACGAGGTGAAGCGCATGGCGGACATCTTCCGCGGCCGCATCATCGACGTCTCGGACAACACCTACACCATCGAGCTCACCGGCGACGGCGCGAAGCTCGACGCGTTCATCAAGGCGCTCGACCAGGGCACCATCATCGAGACGGTGCGCACCGGCGCGAGCGGCATCGGGCGGGGCAACCGCGTTCTCAGGTCTTAGCAATTCAGGGGAAAAAATGAAGGTCTATTACGACAAAGACGCCGATCTCTCGCTCATCAAGGGCAAGAAGGTCACGATTCTGGGCTACGGCTCGCAGGGCCACGCGCACGCGCTCAACCTCAAGGACTCGGGGATGAAAGTCACCGTCGGCCTGAGGAAAGGCGGGCCGTCGTGGGACAAGGCGAAGAAGGCCGGCCTCAAGGTCGCCGAGATCAAGGACGCGGTGAAGGGCGCCGACGTCGTCATGATGCTGATGCCCGATGAGCACATCGCGGCGGTCTACAAGTCCGAGGTCGAGCCGCACCTGAGGAAGGGCGGCGCGCTCGCCTTCGCGCACGGCTTCAATATCCATTTCAACCAGGTGCAGCCGCGCGCCGACCTCGACGTGTGGATGGTCGCGCCGAAGGCGCCGGGGCACACGGTGCGCTCCACCTACGCGGCCGGCGGCGGCGTGCCGATGCTGATCGCGGTGCACCGCAACCCCTCGAAGAAGGCGCGCGACGTCGCGCTCTCCTACGCGGCGGCGATCGGCGGCGGCAAGGCCGGCGTGATCGAGACCAGCTTCAAGGAGGAGACCGAGACCGACCTCTTCGGCGAGCAGGCGGTGCTCTGCGGCGGCTGCGTCGAGCTGGTCAAGGCGGGCTTCGACACGCTGGTGGAGGCGGGCTACGCGCCCGAGATGGCCTACTTCGAGTGCCTGCACGAGCTCAAGCTCATCGTCGACCTCATGTACGAGGGCGGCATCGGCACCATGAACTACTCGATCTCGAACAACGCGGAGTACGGCGAGTACGTGAGCGGGCCGAAGATCATCGACGAGGGCGTGAGGCAGCGGATGAAGGAGGCGCTGCAGCGCATCCAGAACGGCGAGTATGCGAAGGAGTTCGTGCTCGAGAACCGCGCCGGCGCGCCGGGGCTGCTCAGCCAGCGCCGCATGACCGCCGAGCTGCCGATCGAGAAGGTCGGGGCGCGGCTGCGCGAGATGATGCCGTGGATCAAGAAGAACAGGCTGGTCGACACGTCCAAGAATTGAAGCCGAGCTACCCTCATCCGATCATCGCGCGAGAAGGTTGGCCGTTTCTCGTCGTATCGGTTTTAGTTTCTTCAATAACAACTTATTTCCTCGGCTGGTGGTCGGCGCCGTTGTGGCTGGCCACCCTCTTCATCCTGCAGTTCTTCCGCGATCCGCCGCGCCAGGTGCCGGCCGATCCGCTCGCGGTCGTGTCGCCTGCCGACGGCCGCATCGTGTTCGTCGGCAAGGCCGAGGATCCGTACCTCAAGCGCGCGGCGCTCAAGGTCAGCGTGTTCATGAACGTGTTCAACGTGCACTCGAATCGCAGTCCCGTCGATGGTCTGGTCAAGAACAAGTGGTATCACGCCGGTCGCTTCTTCAACGCGGCGCTGGACAAAGCCTCGGCACAGAACGAGCGCTGCGCACTGCACATCACGAGCGAGACCGGAGCCGAGATCACCTGCGTGCAGATTGCGGGCCTGATCGCGAGGCGGATCCTGTGCTATGCGGACCGCGGCGATCGGCTCGCCCGCGGGCAGCGCTACGGTTTCATCCGCTTCGGCTCGCGCGTCGATGTGTACCTGCCGGCCGGCGCGACGCCGCGCGTGGCGATCGGCGACAAGGTTTACGCAACCACGACCGCGCTCGCCACGCTCGCCGTCTGAAACTCGCCAACCGGCCGGCTTGTTTAGCTTCCCCCTAGCTGCTAGGCTGTTCCGCATGGGGGATTACCAGCAGGAGCGGGCGCTCGCCAAGAGCCGCATCCGGCGCCGCGGCATCTATCTGCTTCCGAACCTGTTCACGACCGCGGCGCTGTTCGGCGGGTTCTATTCGATCGTACAGGCGATCAATGGTCGCTTCGATCAGGCGGCGATCGCGATCTTCGTGGCCATGGTCCTTGACGGCCTCGACGGACGTGTGGCGCGGCTGACCAAGACGCAAAGTGCGTTCGGAGCCGAGTACGACAGCTTGTCGGACATGGTTTCCTTCGGAGCCGCGCCGGCGCTCGTGATCTACGAGTGGGCGCTGCTCAGCCTTGGCAAGCTCGGATGGATCGCGGCTTTTGTCTATTGCGCTGGGGCGGCCCTGCGCCTGGCGCGCTTCAACACGATGCTCGAGGTCGCCGACAAGCGTTACTTCCAGGGTCTGCCGAGCCCCGCAGCCGCCGCGCTCGTGGCGGGCTTCGTCTGGATCATGGACGATGCCGCGATCAACCCGGAGAGCATTCGCTGGTGGGCCTGGATTGTCACCGTCTTCGCCGGCCTGACGATGGTAAGCAACCTCAAGTACTACAGCTTCAAGACGATCAACCTGCGCCGCAGCGTGCCGTTCGTCGTCGTCTTCCTGATCATGCTGTCTTTCGTGCTGGTGAGCTATCAGCCCGCGATCGTTCTCTTCGCCGGCTTCGTGATCTATGCGCTGTCCGGCTACGTGTGGTCGGGCTGGACCGCATTGCGTCGTCGTTCGACGCGTTAGCACGACGGGCCGTCGGATCGCGCGCGAAGAATCCCAGTCCGAAGCGATCGCGACCGGTACACGAGTTCCAGGGCGTCGCTCGGTTGCGCGGGGAGACAAATCCCGCTATAGTGTTTTTCATGACCGGCAGCCGTGTTTCCTTGCTTCGCCTTCCAACCGCCCTCCTCGGCGGTCTGCTGCTGCTGCGCCCCGCGCGCAGATAACTCACACCCCAATCCGCAGTATGCGTTCCTGCCCGAGCATCCGGCAGGAGTCCATTCTTCATTACGCGAGAAGCAGGAGCCGATCATGGCTGAGCAATTGATCATATTCGATACGACGCTGCGCGATGGCGAGCAAAGCCCCGGCGCGTCGATGACGAACGAGGAGAAGATGCGCATCGCGCGCCAGCTCGAGCGGCTGCGGGTCGATGTCATCGAGGCGGGTTTCCCAGCGTCCTCCAACGGCGATTTCGCCGCGGTACACGCGATCGCCAATGCGATCAAGGACAGCACCGTGTGCGCGCTCGCTCGCGCGAACGAGAGCGACATCCGCCGTGCCGGCGATGCCCTGAAGGGTGCGAAGTCAGGACGCGTGCATACGTTCATCGCGAGCTCGCCGATCCACATGAAGATGAAGCTCCGCATGACGCCCGAGCAGGTGCTCGAGCAGGCTGTCAAGTCGGTACGTTTGGCGCGCGAATACACCGACAACGTCGAGTTCTCGCCGGAAGATGCGGGCCGCTCCGAGCCCGACTTCCTCTGCCGCCTGCTCGAGGCGGCGATCAGGGCCGGGGCCACAACGGTGAACATACCCGACACGGTCGGGTACACCATGCCCTGGCAATTCGGCGAGCTGATCCAAATTCTGCGCCAGCGCGTACCCAACTCGGACAAGGCGGTCTGGTCGGTGCATTGTCACAACGACCTCGGCATGGCGGTCGCCAATTCGCTTTCCGCCGTTATGCGCGGTGCGCGCCAGGTCGAGTGCACGATCAACGGTCTCGGCGAACGCGCGGGCAACGCCTCGCTCGAGGAGATCGTCATGGCGGTGAAGACGCGCAAGGACGTCTTCCCGTGCACGACCCGGATCGACACCACGCAGATCGTGCCGGCTTCCAAGCTGGTGTCCGGAATCACCGGCTTCCCGGTGCAGCCCAACAAGGCGATCGTCGGCGCGAACGCCTTCGCGCACGAGTCGGGCATCCATCAGGACGGCGTGCTAAAACACCGCGAGACCTACGAGATCATGCGCGCGGAAGACGTGGGCTGGGGTGCCAACAAGCTCGTGCTCGGCAAGCTCTCGGGGCGCAACGCCTTCAAGACGCGCCTCGCCGAGCTGGGCATCGATCTGGGGAGCGAAGAGGCTCTCAACCACGCCTTTGCCCGCTTCAAGGATCTCGCCGACAAGAAGGGCGAGGTCTTCGACGAGGATCTGCATGCGCTCGTCTCGGACGAGCAGGTCACGCCCGAGCGCGAGTACTACAAGCTGATCGCGCTCAAGATCGTCTCCGAGACCGGCGAGGTGCCGCAGGCGAAGGTCACGCTGGGCGTAGGCGACACGGAGCAGAGCGTGCATACCCGCGGCGACGGCCCGATCGACGCGACGTTCCGCGCCATCGAGCTGATGGCGCACGCCAAGGCGAAGATGCTGCTCTACTCGGTCAATGCGATCACGACCGGAACGGACGCGCAGGGCGAGGTGACGGTGCGGCTTGAGCAGGCGGGGCGGATCGTCAACGGTCTCGGCGCCGACACCGACATTCTGGTTGCCTCGGCCAAGGCCTACATCAACGCCCTGAACAAACTGCACAGCAAGCAGCAGCGGCTGAATCCACAGCTGGCGGCGTGAGCCCGCAGCGAGGGGCCCCACGCATGAGAATGCGTGGGGATCGCGCGAGGCGAATCGACGCAGGCGGCCGACGCATGGGCGCAGCAGCGAGCAAGGCCACGCAGGGAGGCTGCGCGTGAGCCCGCAACGAGGGGCCCCACGCATGAGAATGCGTGGGGATCGCGCGAGGCGAATCGACGCAGGCAGCCGACGCATGGGCGCAGCAGCGAGCAAGGCCGTGCAGGGAGGCTGCGCGTGAGCCCGCAGCGAGGGGCCCCAGGCATGAGAATGCGTGGGGATCGCGCGAGACGAATCGCGACGCCGAGGGCGACGCGCGGCGCGGCTGGAGCCCCGAGGTACAAAGAGCCCGAGCGGCATAGGGTTGCGTGACGCAAACTTCGCAGGCATCGACGGTTGGAGATCAGGCCGGGCTGCCGGCGGCGATCGAGGTCGCTGGCAGCGCGCTGCCGGTGTGGCCGGTCGGGCAGAAGATCGAGCCGCTGTCGGCACCGCTGACCGCGGTCACGGTCTTCGCCGATTGGGAGGCTTATCACGCGGCCCTGATCGCGGCAACGCTCGCCGCCGAGCAGGATCCGAAACTGCGCGATCCCATCTTTCGCGGTGGTTGCGGAGTCAAGGTGCGCGAGATTCCCGAATGGAACGCGCCGGCCGCCACGCTCGTGCACGCGCGCGCGCTGATGCTCGCGCACCGCATACTGTCGCAAAAGCCGGTATTCGCGGACGCTACCTGGGCGAGCGTTTACCGCAACGGCGATTACTGCATGCCGCATAGCCATCTGCGGGCGAACGTGAGCATCGTGTACATGCTCGATCCGGGCGACGGCGATCCGCAGGACCGCATGGCAGGACGTTTCTGCTTCGCCGATCCACGGATTCCCGCCTGCTGCCCGGACGAACCCGGGCGCGTAACGCAGCATCTGATGCCGAACCTGACTCCCGGCACGATGCTTATCTTTGCCAGCGACTACCTGCACAGCGTGAACCCCTACCACGGCACGCGGCCCCGCATCACCCTCTCCTGGAACATCAGCCTCGAGCGCCTGCTCGGTCGAGCAGGCGAGGGCTGGACGAAGTAGCCCGGCGCGTCGTCCCGCATCGTCCTTGTGGCAGCGAGCGGCCGGGGCTATCATCACCGCACCGCAGCAATACCGGCTGAACCGGTCTTCCGGGCCCGACCGGCCCAACTCGGCGGGCCGGCGGCACTCGCGCCCAAAGCGCTCCCGCTGGCTCGCGCCGCCCGCAAACTCACGACCGAACGATTCGCTGACAGGAAGGACCATGACCGCAAGACCAGGAACCGCGCCCCACTACGGGCCGGGAATCGAGATTTCCGCGCCGATCTCACCCGAATACGCCGAGATCCTCACGCCGGAAGCGATAGCCTTCGTAGCCCGCCTGCAGCGCGCCTTCGATGGCCGTCGCGCCGAGCTTCTCGAGCGGCGTGCCTTGCGGCAGCGAGAGTTCGACGCCGGGAGGCTCCCGGATTTTCTCGCCGAGACGCGCGCGGTCCGCGAAGCTTCGTGGTCATGCGCTGCGGTGCCTGCCGACATCCAGGATCGCCGGGTCGAAATCACCGGGCCCGTCGACCGCAAGATGATCATCAACGCGCTCAACTCCGGCGCCAGCGTGTTCATGGCCGACTTCGAGGACGCCAACACGCCGCGCTGGGACAACAATATCCAGGGGCACATCAACCTGCGCGATGCGATCCGCCGCCGCATCGACTACGTCTCCCCCGAGGGAAAGGCCTACAAGCTCGCCGACCGCACCGCGGTGCTCTTCGTACGCCCGAGGGGATGGCACCTGCCGGAAAAGCACCTCAGCATCGACGGAAAGCCCATATCCGGCGGCATCTTCGATTTCGCGCTGTATTTCTTCCACAACGCGAAGGAACTGCTCGCGCGCGGCAGCGGCCCCTATTTCTACTTGCCGAAGCTCGAGAGCCACCTCGAAGCCCGGCTCTGGAACGACATCTTCATGATGGCGCAGGACGAGCTCGGGGTTCCTCGCGGCACGATCAAGGCAACGGTGCTGATCGAGACGATTCTCGCCGCGTTCGAGATGGACGAGATCCTGCACGAGCTGCGCGAGCACTCGGCGGGCCTCAACGCCGGACGGTGGGACTACATCTTCAGCTGCATCAAGAAATTCAGGAGCAACCAGGACTTCTGCCTGGCCGATCGGGCCCTGGTCACGATGACCACGCACTTCATGAAGAGCTATGCCGAGCTGCTGGTGAGGACCTGCCACCGGCGCAGCATCCACGCGATGGGGGGCATGGCGGCGCAGATTCCGGTCAAGAACGACGAGGCGGCGAACGCCGAGGCCTTCGCCAAGGTGAAGGCCGACAAGGAGCGTGAGGTCAGCTACGGGCACGACGGTACGTGGGTCGCGCACCCGGCGCTGGTCCCGGTCGCGCGCGAGGTGTTCGATAGGCTGATGCCCGAGCCGAACCAGATCGCGACTCGGCGGCGCGAGGATGTCAAGGTCGCCGCCGGCGACCTGCTGCGCTTCGAACCGGAGAAACCGATCACCGAGAAGGGGTTGCGCCTCAACATCAATGTGGCGATTCAGTACATCGGAGCCTGGCTCGCGGGGCAGGGCGCGGTGCCGATATTCAACCTGATGGAGGACGCGGCCACCGCGGAGATCTCGCGCTCGCAGGTGTGGCAGTGGATCCGTTCCCCCAAGGGCATCCTCGACGACGGCCGCAAGGTGACGAAGGAGATGGTCGCGGCGATGATTCCCGAGGAAATGCAGAAGATTCGCGGACTGCTCGGGGCGGCGTACGCGGAGGGCAAGTACGACGACGCGGCGGCAATCTTCAGCGATCTCGTGGCCAACGATACCTTCGTGGAATTCCTTACCCTGCCGGCCTACGAGCGCATCGACTGAGGAGCTCGGGGTCCGGGGGCTGTACATATACGAAACTTATTATCTGTATTGTCATAATCAATTAGACATATGACCGCCCGCCGCGCAGAATTGCGCTCGTGCGGGTGGGCGCAAGACCGGACCCGCTTCGGTCCGCCCAGTGGCGGGCGGGGCATGTGGACAGGAGACAGGCGATGAATCTCAAGGGCAGCAAGACGCACGACAATCTCAAGGCCGCCTTCGCTGGCGAATCGCAGGCGAACCGGCGCTATCTGTATTTCGCCAGCAAGGCGGACGTCGAAGGGCAGAACGACGTCGCGGCGGTGTTCCGCTCCACCGCGGAAGGCGAGACCGGCCACGCGCACGGCCACCTCGACTACCTTGCCGCTGTCGGGGATCCGGTGACCGACCTGCCGATCGGGATGTCGCGCAACAATCTGAAGTCGGCGATCGCCGGCGAGACGCACGAGTACACCGACATGTACCCGGGCATGGCGAAGGCTGCCCGGGGCGAGGGCTTCGAGGAAATCGCCGACTGGTTCGAGACGCTCGCAAAGGCCGAGCGCTCGCACGCGAACCGCTTCCAGAAAGCGCTGGACGCGCTCACCGACTAGCTAGGCGCAGCGGCCCGCGCGTGGGCACGATGAACCGCGCGCACGCGCCGCGCGGGCACCGCGTGCGCGTGGCCGCACCGGCACCGGACATCGAGTCGTGACCCAACGCGAGGGGAGCCTGGAGGCGCCGATCCGCCATCCGATCGACTGGCGCAGCCCGGACTACTACGATCAGGCCTCGAGCGAGAAGGAGCTCGAGCGCATCTTCGATATCTGCCATGGCTGCCGTCGCTGCGTCAGCCTGTGCAACGCATTTCCGACGCTGTTCGATCTCGTCGACGAAAGCAAGACGGGCGAGGTCGATGGGGTCGCCAAGTCCGACTACGGCAAGGTCATCGACCAGTGCTACCTGTGCGACCTGTGCTACATGACCAAGTGCCCTTACGTCCCGCCGCATCCGTGGAACGTCGATTTCCCGCACCAGATGCTGCGCGCGAAGGCGCAGAAGTTCCTGCGCGGCGAGACGAAGCTCCGCGACCGCGTGCTCACCAGTACCGAGCGCCTCGGCAAGCTCGCGACCATCCCGGTGGTGGTCCGCGCCGTGAACAAGGCGAATGCCACGCCTGTGGCGCGCAAGGTGATGGACGGCTTGCTCGGCATTCATCCTGACCGCCGGCTGCCTCCATACGCGACGAAACGCTTCCCGCAACTCGCTCCGAAAAGCGTCTCCTGGCCGGTGAGGAACGGCCAGCGCACGCCTGGCAAGGTCGCGCTCTTCGCGACCTGCTACATCACCTACAACGAGCCGGGCATCGGTCTCGACCTGATCCGGATCCTCCAGCACAACGAGATACCGTACGTGCGCGTCGAGAAGGAGACCTGCTGCGGCATGCCGAAGCTCGAGCTCGGCGACATCGAATCGGTTCTCAGGATGAAAGAAGCGAATGCGCCCGCGCTGGCGAAGCTCGCCCGCGAGGGGCACGCGATCCTCACGCCGGTGCCGTCGTGCACGCTGATGTTCAAGAACGAGCTGCCGCTGCTCTTTCCCGAGGATGCCGACGTCGAGGCTATCGCCGCGGCGATGTTCGATCCCTTCGAGTACCTGATGCTGCGCGACAAGGACGGCCTGCTGCGAAAAGATTTCAAGACCCCGCTGGGCAAGGTCTCGTACCATATTCCGTGCCACTCGCGCGTGCAGAACACCGGCCAGAAGACGCGCGAGGTGCTCGAGTGGGTGCCGGGCACCACGGTGAACACCGTCGAGCGCTGCACGGGCCACGATGGAACCTGGGGCGTGAAGCGCGAGTTCTTCGCCACGTCGATGAAGATCGGGCGGCCCGTCTTCCGCCAGATGGCGGAGGGCGAGCCCGATTACATCAGCTCCGATTGTCCGATCGCGGGGCGCGCCATTACCCAGGGCATCGAGCAGATCCAAGGGCAAGGCGCGGGGCATGCGAGGACCGCCCATCCGCTCACTCTCATCCGCATCGCCTACGGCCTGCAGGCATGAGCCGGCCCACCCAGAGCACCCGTTCCTCGGAGAGGCGCAGGCCGCGCATCACGCGCGAGAGCCTGCTTTCGCTGGAAGCCTATGCGAAAACGCGGCCCGAGTTCCGGGCGCGCGTGATCGCCCACAAGAAGCGGAGAAGCGTTCATCTCGGCGATCACCTCACGCTCCTCTTCGAGGACGAGCTCACCATCCGTTACCAGATCCAGGAGATGCTGCGCATCGAGAAGACCTTCGAGGAAGCGGGCATCCGGGATGAGCTCGACGCCTACAACCCTCTCGTGCCTGATGGCAGGAACTGGAAGGCGACGATGATGATCGAGTACGAAGATGTCGACGAACGCCGGCGCGCGCTGGCCCGCCTCAAGGGGATCGAGGACCGCGTGTGGGTCCAGGTCGAGGGCAGCTCGCGCGTGTATGCGATCGCCGACGAGGATCTTGAGCGCGAGAACGAGGACAAGACATCCTCTGTGCACTTCGTACGCTTCGAGCTCGTACCGACGATGATCTCCGCGCTCAAAGCCGGCGCGGCGCTGTCGATCGGTGTGGACCACCCGAACTACACGGCCGCTCTGCGCAACGTCGCCGAGGGCACGCGCGCGGCGCTGCTCGCCGACCTCGACTGAGCGAGACGCCTCAGAGGTCGAGAGCCGCCTGGCGCTCCCACGCCTCGCGGGTGATCGCGCGCACGCAAATGGATTCCGCCGTGCCGCGATGCTCGCGCAGACCTGTGTGGACCAGCCGCATGCCGCACTTCTCCATTACTCGACCCGATGCCGGGTTGCGCGCGAGATGTGACGCGGTGACGAGCTCGACGTCGAGCAGGCTGAACGCCAGAGTGATGACCGCGCCGGCCGCGGCCGTGGCGTAACCGCGGCCCCAATACGGACGTCCTATCCAATAGCCGAGGTTCTCCTGCTCGGTCGGTGCCGGGCGTAGCGCAACGACCCCGACCATGGTCGGCTCCTCGCCCGCCGCGATGGCATACGTATATTCCTTTCCCGTGCTCCATGCGCGTTCCTGCTCGGCGATCCAGACCTGCGCCGCGCCATCCGGGTAAGGGTGCGGGATGACCGCCGTGGTCTCCGCCACGGCGTGCTCGCCGGCGAGAAGCTGCACCCGAGGAGCGTCGGCCATGACCAGCGATCGCAGGACCACCGGGAATGCCATGACGTGCTGAGGCAGCAAGGCGGTTGTCGCAGGACGGCAGTTCAATCGCGGAAGTTGGCGAACTGCAGCGGGAAGTCCGTGACCGACTTTTTCACCAGGGCGATTGCGGCCTGCAGGTCGTCCTTCTTCGCGCCCGAGACGCGCACGGCGTCGCCCTGGATGCTCGCCTGCAGCTTCATCCTGCTGTCCTTGATTAGGCGCACGATGGTCTTGGCGCGCTCCGGCTCGATCCCAACGCGGAGCGTGACGGGCTGCTTGACCTTGTCGCCGCTCATCTTCTCGATCGCCCCGAACTCCAGCGCGCGCACGTCCACGCCGCGCTTGGCGAGCTTTCCAAGGAGGACATCGGTGATCTGCTTGAGCTTGAACGCATCGTCGGCGAACAGCGTGAGCAGATTCTCCTTGTGCTCGACCCGAGCATCGGAGCCCTTGAAGTCGTAGCGCGTCGAGATCTCCCGGTTGGCCTGGTCGAGGGCGTTGCCCACCTCGACCTGGTTCACCTGCGAGACGATGTCGAAGGAAGCCATGGCTCGGCTAGAATACCCGATTTCACGGCCAGCCTACGCGCTCCATGTCGCACATCCTGCACGACGTGCCCGTCGGCCAGAAAGTCGGCATTGCGTTCTCGGGCGGTCTCGACACCAGCGCGGCGCTGCACTGGATGCGGGCGAAGGGCGCGATTCCCTATGCCTACACGGCGAACCTGGGGCAGCCCGACGAGACCGACTACGACGATATTCCGCGGAAGGCGAAGAGCTACGGTGCCGAGGAGGCGCGGCTCGTCGACTGCCGGGCAGCGCTGGTTGCCGAGGGCATCGCTGCCCTGCAGGCGGGCGCCTTCCACATTTCGACCGCGGGTGCCATCTACTTCAACACCACGCCGCTCGGTCGCGCCGTCACCGGCACGATGCTCGTGGTCGCCATGCGCGAGGACGACGTCCACATCTGGGGCGACGGTAGCACCTACAAGGGCAATGACATCGAGCGCTTCTACCGCTACGGGCTGATCGCCAACCCGCAGCTGCGCATCTACAAGCCGTGGCTCGACGCGAAGTTCATCGAGGAGCTGGGCGGCCGCAAGGAAATGTCGGCGTACCTCCAGCGCGCGGGCCTCGCCTACCGCATGAGCGCGGAGAAGGCCTATTCGACCGACTCGAATCTGCTGGGTGCGACGCACGAGGCCAAGGACCTGGAGTTCCTTGACAAGGGCATGCGAATCGTCGAGCCCATCATGGGCGTCGCGTTCTGGCGCGACGGCGTCACGGTGAAGACCGAGACGGTCAGCGTTGGGTTCGCGGAGGGGCGCCCGGTTGCGCTCAATGGCGCGACGTTCGCCGACGAGGTCGCGCTGCTGCTCGAGGCGAATGCCATCGCGGGCCGCCACGGACTCGGCATGAGCGACCAGATCGAGAACCGCATCATCGAAGCGAAGAGCCGCGGCATCTACGAGGCGCCCGGGATGGCCCTGCTTCACATCGCCTACGAGCGGCTCGTCACCGGAGTGCACAACGAGGACACGATCGAGCAGTACCGCAACCAAGGCCGCAGGCTCGGCCGTCTTCTCTACCAGGGGCGCTGGTTCGACCCGCAGGCGATGATGCTGCGCGAGACGGCGCAGCGCTGGGTCGCGCGCGCGATTACCGGAGAGGTGACGCTCGAGCTGCGCCGCGGCAACGATTACTCGATTCTCGACACGACGAGCCCGAATCTCACCTACAAGCCCGAGCGCCTGACAATGGAGAAGGGCGCGGCATCCTTCACGCCGCAGGATCGCATCGGACAGCTCACGATGCGCGATCTCGACATCGCCGACACGCGCGAGAAGCTCATCACCTACGCGAAGACTGGCCTGCTCAGTCCGTCCGGGAGCTCACCGTTGCCGCGGCTCAGCGACGGCGATCCTAAGAAGGGGCGATAGCCGGCCGCGGCCTCCTTAGCCGCTTCGCGGCACAAGTGATGTTGCGCGTCGGCCGCACGGCCACTCGCGGACGCTCGATCCCCACGCGCTCCACGCGTGGGCTCCCTCTCGCTGCTCGGGCCGTTAATCGACCTTCGCGCCGGTTCGCTTGATCACCGGCGCCCACTTCTCGGACTCGCTGCGGATCAGGTTGGTGAAGTCCTCCGGCGTCCCGCCGATGAGCTCGAAGCCCTGCGCGTTCAGGGCAGACTTCACTGCCGGGTCCTTCAGTATTGCATTGATCTCCGCGTTGAGGCGATCGACGATCTGGCGCGGCGTCCCCGCGGCGACGAGCACGCCGTTCCACGCGAGCGCCTCGAACCCGGGATAGCCAGCCTCGGCGATCGTCGGCAGGTCGGGGAGGAGCGGAAAGCGCTTCGCGGTTGTGACGGCGAGCGCGCGGAGCTTGCCTGCCTGCACTTGCGCCTGCAGCGGCTGCATCACGGCGAACATGAGCTGCGTCTCGCCCTGAACGGTCGCCGTCACCGCGGGCGGCGAACCGTTGAAGGGTATGTGCACGATGTCGAGGCCGGCCGTCGCCTTGAGCAGCTCCATGGTGAGGTGCGAAGAGCTGCCGTTGCCCACCGAAGCGTAGCTCAGTTTGCCGGGATTGGCTCTTGCGTACTCGACCAACTCCCGCATCGAGCGTGCCGGCAAAGAAGCGGTGACCGCGAGCACGTTCGGCTGGCTCGACGTGATGACCACCGGCGCGAGGTCCCTCTGTGGGTTGTAGGGAAGCCGTGAGTACAGGTAGGGGGCGAAGGCGAGCGGGCCATTGAACGACATCAGCATCGTGTAGCCGTCGGGTGCCGATTTGGCAACGAGGTCCGTGGCCGCAGTGCCGCCCGCGGCGGGCCGGTTGTCGACGACCACGGGCTGGCCGAGCTTGTCCTTGAGCTTCTCCGCAATCGCACGCGCCAGGACGTCGATCGAGCTGCCGGCAGGCGCCGCCACGACGAATTTGATGGGCCGGTCGGGCCAGGTCTGTGCCGTGGGCGCGTCCACCCACGTGCACGCGAGCACGACGCCGGCGGCAAGCGACAGCAGCCTGCGGCGAACACTGGCGCGCAACGCGGTCACGGCGCGGCGTGGCATACGGCTTCGATGTTGTGCCCGTCGGGGTCGAGCACGAAGGCGCCGTAGTAGTTCGCGTGATAGTGCGGCCGCAAGCCCGGAGGACCGTTGTCTCGGCCCCCGGCGCCGGTGGCCGCCTCGTAGAACGCATCGACCTGCGCACGGCTTTCGGCCCGGAAGGCGACGTGAATCGCCGGCACGTTCGGCTTGCCCTCGCCGATCCAGAAATCCGGCTTCGGCGGCACGCCGAACCCGGCGTACTGCTCCCACTCCATGATCACCGCATAGCCGAGCGGTGCGAGAGCCGCGCGATAGAACGCCTTGCTCTTCGCGACATCAGCGACCGTCACGCCCGTATGATCGATCATGACCTCTCCACTGTCGCCCCGGCGCAGGCCGGGGCCCAAGTTGCATTTCCGAAATTGGATCCCGGCCCCCGGACTCAAGCACTCCGGGGCAGGCTTCGCCGGGATGACCATCACGCCTTAATGCGTCCGCACACAAGGTATTCGAGCAAGGCCTTCTGCACGTGCAACCGGTTTTCCGCCTCGTCCCACACGACGCTCTGCGGTCCGTCGATGACCTCCGCGGCCACTTCTTCGCCGCGGTGCGCCGGCAGGCAATGCATGAACAGCGCGTCGGGCTTCGCCTCGCGCATCATCGGAGCGTCCACCGTCCATTTCGCGAAATCGCGTTTTCGCTCCTCGTTCTCGGCCTCGAAGCCCATGCTGGTCCAGACATCGGTTGTCACGAGGTCCGCCCCGCGGCAAGCAGCTCGAGGGTCGGCGAAGGTCGCGACGCGGCTACCGCGCCCGGCCTTGGGTTCGTAGCCCGGAGGCGTCGAGACGTTCAGCGTGAAGCCGAAGATCGCGGCCGCTTGCAGCCAGGTGTTGTAGACGTTGTTGGAGTCGCCGATCCACGCTGCGGTCCTACCCGCGATCGAGCCGCGGTGCTCGACGTAGGTATAGATGTCGGCGAGGATCTGGCACGGATGGTACTCGTTGGTGAGCCCGTTGATGACCGGCACACGCGAATGCTCAGCGAAGCGCTCGATGATCGTCTGCTCGAAGGTGCGAATCATCACCACGTCCACCATGCGCGAGATCACGCGAGCGAGATCCTCGATCGGCTCGCCGCGCGAGAGCTGCGTGTCGCCCCGGTTCAGATTGATTGCGATGCCGCCGAGCTGGTTCATGCCGGCTTCGAATGAGACACGCGTGCGCGTGGAAGCTTTCTCGAAGACCATCGCCAGCGTGCGATCGCGCAGCGGCTGGTAGAGCTCGTAGCACTTGAACCGGTCCTTGATCCAGCGCGTGCGATCGAACAGGTATTCGAGCTCGTCGCGGCTGAAGTCCTTGAGCTGGAGGAAATGCTTCGGCGACATGCTTACGATCGGGGAGGCTCAGACTGCAGCGTCGCGCAGCTGCCTCTGTTAAAGCGGCATACTAGCACGGCAGCACGAAACAAAAGAGCGCCTCGCGGCGCCCCTTCATCAATCCCGCGGGCCGACGCTCAGGGCATCGCCTTGATCGCCTGCGCCAGGCGGTGCTTGTTTCGCGCGGCAAGATTTTTGTGCACGACTCTCTTATCAGCGATGCGGTCGATGACCGACTGCTGCGTCTGAAGCTCCTTGAGCGCCGCAGCCTTGTCGCCCGCGGCTATGGCCTTTTTCACGCTCTTGATTGCGCTGCGCAGCGCGGACTTCTGGCTCGCGTTGCGTTTGCGCCGCGCTTCCGCCTGGCGGGCGCGCTTGCGTGCTTGCGCGGTGTTGGCCATCGTGGAGGTCCTTCGTTTCCTGGAGTGACGAAAAAAGACCGGGCATAATAATCGTTTTTCGCTCCCCTAGCAACCCGCATGAGCGCGCGCACACCTCGATGAATCTGCTCAAGGCGCTGTCCACGGTCAGCGCGATGACGCTGCTTTCGCGAATCACGGGGCTTGCGCGCGAAAGTCTGAAGGCCGCCGTGTTCGGCGCCGGGTTGCAGATGGACGCCTTCGAGGCTGCGTTCCGGCTGCCGAACATCCTGCGGCGGCTCTTCGCCGAAGGCGCATTTTCGCAGGCCTTCGTGCCTATTCTCGCCGAGTACAAACGGCGCCGCGGCGACGAGGGCACTCGCGATCTCGTGAGCAAGATCGGCGGGGTACTGGCCGTGACGTTGCTCGCGCTCTCCGTGCTCGGGGTGGTCGCCGCGCCGTGGCTCGTGTACCTGCTTGCGGGCGGCTTCGCCCGCACGCCGGGCAAGGTCGAGCTAACGGCCGGGCTGATCCGCATCATGTTTCCCTACATCCTGTTCATCTCGCTGGTCTCGCTGGCCGGCGGCGTGCTCAACACGTATCGGCGTTTCGCGATTCCCGCCTTCACGCCGGTGCTGCTCAACCTGTCGATCATCGGTGCGGCGGTCTACCTGGCGCCGCACTTCGATCCGCCGATCGTAGCGCTCGCATGGGGCGTCGCCGCGGGCGGCGTGGCGCAACTTGCCTTGCAGCTCTGGCCACTCGCGAGGCTCGGCATGCTGACGCACCTGCGACTCGATTGGCGCGACGAGGGCGTGCGCCGCGTGTTGAGGGCAATGGGCCCGGCGGTGCTCGGCGTCTCGGCGGCGCAGATCTCGGTGCTGATCAACACGCAACTCGCCGCTCTGCTGGGCGACGGCCGGATCTCGTGGATCACCTACGCCGATCGTCTGATGGAGTTTCCGACCGCGCTGCTCGGTGTGGCGCTCGCGACCGTGCTGCTGCCCAGCCTCGCCCGGCACTACCACGACGCGAATCCGGCCCGCTATCAGGAGCTTCTCGATTGGGGCCTGCGTCTGACCTTCCTGCTCGCGCTCCCGGCGGCGCTCGCTCTCGCCGTGATCGCGGTTCCCCTGATCGCAACGCTGTACCAGTACGGGCGTTTCACGGTCGATGACGTCTGGCAGACGCGCGCGGCGCTGCTCGGCTACAGCGTCGGCCTTCTCGGGCTCATTGCCGTGAAGATACTCGCACCGGGCTTCTACGCGCGGCAGGACATGCGTACTCCCGTTCGCTGTGCGTTCCTTTCGCTGCTCGTGGCCCAGACCCTCGCCGTTACACTGATGTTCTGGATCGGCCATGCGGGACTCACGCTCGCGACCTCGGTTGGAGCCTGCGTCAACGGCGTGCTCCTCTATCGCGCCATGCGTCGCGGCGGCATCTATGCGCCCTCGGCGGGCTGGGGCCGCTTCCTTGCGCGTGTGGCGCTGGCGCTGATCGCGCTGGGGCTCGTGCTGTGGTGGACTGCCGGAGAGAGCGGCGTCTGGCTCACGGCGGGGCTGTGGAGCAAGGTGGGCCGGCTGGCCGGCGTCGTCGCAGCCGGGGCCGTCGCCTACTTCGGAGCGCTCTGGCTGCTGGGCGTCCGGATCGCGGACTTCGGGCGCCGCGAGCCTTGAGCGTGCGTTGCGCGCAAACCTCGCGCGCCGCTCAGTGACTGCCGCCTTTGCGGTACGGGCAGTTCGGCTTCACGCACTCCGCGTACAGATACAGCGCATGCTCGCTGATCTCGAAGCCGCGCTCCTTGGCAACCTTGAGCTGTCGCTTTTCAATCTCCGGATCGAAGAACTCCTCGACGCGGCCGCACTGCAGACACACCAGGTGATCGTGGTGCCCGCCCTGGTTGAGCTCGAAGACCGCCTTGCCGGACTCGAAGTGATGGCGCACGAGTAGCCCCGCCTGCTCGAACTGGGTGAGAACCCGGTACACCGTCGCGAGCCCGATATCGAGACCATCGGCGAGCAGCTGCTTGTAGACATCCTCGGCCGTGAGGTGCCGGACCTTGCTCTGCTCGAACAGGTTGATGATCCGCAGCCGCGGCAGGGTCGCCTTGAGCCCGGCGTTCTTGAGGTCGTGCGACGTGGTCATTGGAATCGCCCCGACGGAGCGCGGCGGCGGAGTCTGCCGATCGAGCGCCGGGTCCGAGGCGGGTGCCGCCTATAATATAATTTTCCTTTGGTCCGTGGCAGTGAGCCTATCCCCGATGCGCGCCTTCCTCTGCGCTTGTGCCGCCTGTGCCGTGTTCGCCGGCTGCAGTCAGCTGCCGCATTTCGGCGTCTACAAGCTCGACATCAACCAGGGCAACTACGTCACCCAGGATCAGGTGGAAAAGCTCAAGGTGGGCCAGACGCGGCTGCAGGTCCGCCAGGTTCTCGGCACGCCGCTTCTCTCCGATGCCTTCCATGCCAATCGCTGGGACTACGTCTACCTGTTTGAGCGCCAGGGCAAGCTGGTCGAGCAAGCACGGCTGACGATCTATTTCGTCGACGAGAAGGTTGCGCGCTGGGAAAACGGCGAGCTGCCGCCGTCCCCGGTCGAGCAGGCGCGCGCCGCGGAGGGAGACGCACGCCTCGACAAATCGCTGTCCCTCGCGCCGAAGACCGGCGAGACGAACTGGCTGGAAGCTCTGTTGCGGAAGCTCGGCTGGTGGCAGTAAAGCTCACGATAGCGGGGTCCGGCGGCCGCATGGGCCAAGCCGTGCTTGAGGCGGCGCTCGCCGATCCGGGATTCGAGATCGTCGGCGCGCTGGAGATCGCCGGCAGCGCGTTGCTCGGCCGCGATGCGGGGGAGCGGCTGGGCTCGGTGACGGGCGTGACCATCACGGCTGACATTCCCGTGGCCCTGGCCGGTGCCGACGTGCTCGTCGATTTCACGCGGCCCGAAGGGACGCTCGCGCATCTCGGCGCTTGCGCTCAGGGGAAGGTGGCAGCGGTGGTCGGCACCACAGGTCTCACTGGAGCCGACAAGCGTGCGCTGGCCGATTACGCGCGCACCATCCCCGTCGTGTTCGCTCCGAACATGAGCGTCGGCGTGGCCGTTCTCGCCCGGCTGGTCGAGATGGGCGCGCAGCTGCTGGGCGAAGGCTACGACGTCGAGATCGTCGAGATGCATCACCGGCACAAGGTGGATGCGCCCTCCGGCACGGCGCTCTATCTCGGAGAAGCGGCGGCCCACGCGCTCGGGCGCGAGCTCAAGAGCGTCGCGGTGCTCGCGCGCGAGGGAGCGACCGGCGCGCGCAAGCCCGGCTCCATCGGCATCATCGCGCTGCGCGGCGGCGACGTCGTCGGCGATCACACGGTCATCTTCGCCGGGGCGGGCGAGCGGCTCGAGCTCACGCACCGAGCCGGTTCGCGCATGAACTTCGCGCAGGGCGCGCTTCGCGCGGCGCGCTTCGTCGGCGCCAAGCGCGCAGCCGGAGCGACGGGCCTCTTCGACATGCAGGACGTGCTCGGCCTGCGCTAGCTTGACTGCCAACCCCTTCGATCTGACGGGCCGGCGCGCGCTCGTCACCGGCGGTGGCTCCGGTCTCGGTTTCGCGATCGCGCGCGGCCTGCTCAGGTCTGGCGCGGCAGTGACCATCAACGGACGCAACAGGACGAAGCTGGACGCTGCTGCAGCGAGGCTCGCTGCCGATGGCGCCGCTGCGAGCGTCGCGGTCTTCGACGTGACCGACGCCGCGGCGGTGGCGCGTGGGATCACCGCACTCGAGCGCGACGGCCCGATCGACATCCTCGTCAACAACGCGGCGGTCAACCAGCGCGGCCCGCTCGACCAGTTCACCGACGAGCAGTGGAAGGCGCTCATGGCCGCGAATCTCGACGGCCCCTTCTTCGTGGCCCGCGCGGCGGTGCCTGCGATGAAGGCTCGCCGCCGCGGCAAGATCATCAACATCTGCTCGATCGCGAGCGACCTCGGGCGCCCGAATATCGTGCCTTACGCCGCGAGCAAGGGCGGCGTGCGCATGCTCACGCGTGCGCTCGCCGTGGAGCTCGCGCCGTTCAACATCCAGGTCAACGGCATCACACCCGGGTTCTTTCGCACGGAGATGAATGCCGCCCTCGTCGCGGACCGCGAATTCTCCGCGTGGGTCGAGCGACGCACACCGGCCGGGCGTTGGGGTGAGCCGCCCGAGGTCGCGGGTGCAGCAGTGTTCCTCGCCTCGGCCGCGGCCGACTACGTGACAGGACACCTGCTCGCGGTGGATGGGGGCTTCAGCGCGGCGTATTGATCCAGTGCGGGCGATTTGCGCTGCTCATAGTCTCGCCATCAGGGCGCGCAACGCACGATCGCCTCGTTGCGTAGGGCGCCGCCGCGCAGCCGTTGAAGCAGCCTGCGTTCCCGCGGTATAATTTGCAGCCTTCGGAGCGGGGAAGGCACGCGGGCCTTCCCCGCTTCGCACATCTGCCGTCGCCTATAGGAGTTTGGTCCGTGTCGATCGCGCCCGTCCCAGCGATACTCGCGCTCGCCGACGGAACGGTGTTTCACGGCATCTCGATCGGCGCACCCGTAGCATCCGCCGGCGAAGTCGTGTTCAACACGGCGATGAGCGGATACCAGGAAATCCTCACCGATCCGTCCTACGCAGGGCAGATCGTCACGCTCACCTATCCTCACATCGGCAACACGGGGGTCAATGCCGATGACGTCGAGTCGCGCCGCATCTACGCGGCCGGTCTGGTGATTCGGGATCTCCCGCGCCTCGCCTCGAGCTGGAGGCGGACGCATGATCTCTCGGCGTATCTGATCGACGCAGGCATTCCCGGGATCTGCGGCATCGACACCCGCAAGCTCACCCGCGTCCTGCGGGAGCGCGGCGCCCAGAACGGCTGCCTGGTGGCGGGGGCGGCGCTCGACGAGCGCGCGGCGCTCGCTAAGGCGCGTGCTGCGCCATCGATGGCCGGCCTCGATTTGGCCAGAGTGGTGAGTTGCGCCGCGCCCTACGAATGGGCGGGTGGCGGCTGGACGCTCGGCGCGGGCTACGGCGCGCAGCCGGCGGGTCGCTTCCGCGTCGTCGCCTACGATTTCGGCATCAAGCACAACATCCTGCGCCGGCTGGCCGAGCGCGGTTGCCGGCTCACTGTCGTACCAGCGCAGACGCCGGCCAACGATGTTCTCGCGCGCCGCCCCGACGGCATCTTCCTGTCGAACGGTCCGGGCGATCCCGAGCCCTGCGACTACGCGATCGGCGCAATACGCGAATTCCTTGCGGCCGGCGTGCCGATCTTCGGCATCTGCCTCGGTCATCAGCTCCTCGGACTTGCGGTCGGTGCGAAAACGCTCAAGATGAAGTTCGGCCATCACGGGGCCAACCACCCGGTGCTCGACAAGGACACCGGGCAGGTGCTGATCACCAGCCAGAATCACGGCTTTGCCGTCGATCCCTCCACGCTTCCGGATAGCGCACGAGTCACGCACGTATCGCTCTTCGACGGGACGCTGCAGGGCTTCGCGCTGACCGACAGGCCGGCGTTCTGCTTCCAGGGCCATCCCGAGGCGAGCCCCGGCCCGCACGATATGGGCTATCTGTTCGATCGGTTCGTCAAGATGATGGAAAAGCGCGCGAGCTGAAGCGATGCCGAAGAGAACCGACATCGAGAGCATCCTGATCATCGGCGCCGGCCCGATCATCATCGGCCAGGCCTGCGAGTTCGACTATTCCGGCGCGCAGGCCTGCAAGGCGCTGCGCGAGGAGGGCTACAAGGTCATCCTGGTGAACTCGAATCCAGCCACGATCATGACCGACCCGGAGATGGCCGACGTTACCTACATCGAGCCGATCACCTGGCAGATGGTGGCGAAGATCATCGAGCTCGAGCGGCCCGACGCGCTCCTGCCGACGATGGGGGGACAGACCGCGCTCAACTGCGCGCTCGACCTCGCCCGCGAGGGCGTGCTCAACAAGTACGACGTGGAGCTGATCGGGGCTTCCAAGAAGGCAATCGACAAGGCCGAGGACCGCGAGAAGTTCAAGGCGGCGATGACACGCATCGGCCTTGCGTCGGCGCGCTCGGGCATCGCGCACGACCTCGAGCAGGCGCTCGAGGTGCAGGCCGAAATCGGCTTCCCGGCGGTGATTCGTCCTTCGTTCACGCTCGGTGGCACGGGCGGCGGCATCGCCTACAACAAGGACGAGTTCGTCGACATGTGCAAGCGCGGCCTCAACGCCTCGCCTACGCGCGAGCTCCTGATCGAGCAGTCGCTGCTCGGCTGGAAGGAATTCGAGACCGAGGTCGTACGCGACAAGAAGGACAACTGCATCATCGTCTGCTCGATCGAGAACCTCGACCCGATGGGCGTGCACACCGGCGATTCCATCACGGTGGCGCCGGCGCAGACGCTCACCGACAAGGAATGGCAGATCATGCGCGATGCCTCGATCGCCATCCTGCGCGAGATCGGGGTCGATACCGGAGGATCGAACGTGCAGTTCGCGATCAATCCCGAGGACGGGCGGATGATCGTGATCGAGATGAATCCGCGCGTGTCGCGCTCCTCGGCGCTGGCGTCGAAGGCGACCGGCTTTCCGATCGCCAAGGTGGCGGCCAAGCTCGCCGTGGGATACACGCTCGACGAGCTGAAGAACGACATTACCGGTGGCGCGACGCCGGCTTCATTCGAGCCCACGATCGACTACGTCGTCACCAAGGTGCCGCGCTTCGCCTTCGAGAAGTTTACGCAGGCCGACGATCGTCTCACCACGCAGATGAAGTCGGTGGGCGAAGTGATGGCCATCGGCCGCACGTTCCAGGAATCGCTGCAGAAGGCGCTGCGCGGCCTGGAGACGGGCGTCGACGGGTTCAACCTCAAGACGGTCGATCCGGACACGATCGACGATGAGCTCGCTTACCCGCGTGCCGAGCGCCTGTGGTACGTCGCGGACGCGTTCGGCATCGGCATGTCGCTCGAGGAGATCCATCGGCACACCCACATTGACCGCTGGTTCCTGGCCCAGATCAAGGAGATTGTCGACACCGAGCTCGCCGTCGAGAAGCGCTCGCTCGCCGATTTCGACGCGGAAGAGCTGCGTTCGTTGAAGCGCATGGGGTTTTCCGACCGCCGTCTCGCGCACCTGTGGAAGTCGAACGAGGGTGAGGTGCGTGCGCGGCGCCACGCGCTCGGCATCCGCCCCGTGTACAAGCGCGTGGACACCTGCGCAGCCGAATTCGCGACGCACACCGCCTACATGTACTCGACGTACGAGGAGGAGTGCGAGGCGCAGCCGACCGACCGCCGCAAGATCATCGTCCTGGGCGGCGGCCCGAACCGGATCGGGCAGGGCATCGAGTTCGACTACTGCTGCGTGCATGCGGCGCTCGCCCTGCGCGAGGACGGGTTCGAGACGATCATGATCAACTGCAACCCGGAGACCGTCTCGACCGACTACGACACCTCCGATCGGCTGTACTTCGAGCCGCTGACGCTGGAGGATGTGCTCGAGATCGTGCACGTGGAAAAACCGGAGGGCGTCATCGTACAGTTCGGCGGACAGACGCCGCTCAAGCTCGCACGCGACCTGGAGAAGAACGGCGTTCCCATCATCGGCACGACGCCGGACATGATCGACATGGCCGAGGACCGCGAGCGCTTCCAGCAGCTGCTGCATCGCCTGAAGCTGCGCCAGCCTCCCAACCGCACTGCGCGTACCGAGGACGGGGCGCTCAAGGCCGCAGGGGAGATCGGTTATCCGCTGGTCGTGCGCCCTTCGTACGTCCTCGGCGGGCGCGCCATGGAGATCGTGCACGAGCAGCGTGACCTCGAGCGCTACATGCGCGAGGCCGTGAAGGTGTCGAACGATTCGCCGGTGCTGCTCGACCGCTTCCTCAACGACGCGATCGAGGTCGACGTCGATGCCTTGTGCGACGGCAAGGAGGTCGTCATCGGCGGCATCATGGAGCACATCGAACAGGCCGGCGTTCACTCGGGCGATTCCGCCTGCTCGCTGCCGCCGTTTTCGCTTTCCGACGCGCTCCAGGACGAGCTGCGCCGCGAGACCGTGGCGCTCGCCCACGGGCTGAACGTGGTCGGCCTGATGAACGTGCAGTTCGCGATCCAGTTCCCCGATCACGAGAACGGCGGCAAGGGCGTGGTCTACGTGCTGGAGGTGAACCCGCGCGCTTCGCGCACGGTTCCTTACGTCTCGAAGGCGATCGGTCGCCCGCTCGCCAAGATTGCCGCACGCTGCATGGCCGGCAGGTCGCTCGCGAGCCAGGATATCGCCGGCGAGATCGTTCCGCCGTACTTCTCGGTGAAGGAAGCGGTGTTCCCGTTCATCAAGTTCCCGGGTGTGGACACGATCCTCGGGCCGGAGATGAAATCGACGGGCGAGGTGATGGGCGTGGGCGAATCCTTTGCCGAGGCCTTCCTCAAGTCGCAGCTCGCGGCCGGGGTACGGCTCCCGAGGAGCGGGAACGTGTTCGTCAGCGTGAAGAATCCGGACAAGGCGCGCGTGCTCGATGTGGCGCGCACGCTCGAACGGCTCGGGTTCACGCTCGTTGCCACAAAGGGCACAGCGACGGCGCTCGCCGAGGCGGGGTTACCCGTCCGGGCCGTGAACAAGGTTGCTGAAGGGCGTCCGCACATCGTCGACATGATCGTCAACGGCGAGATCGCGCTCGTCGTGAACACGGTGGAGGAGAAGCGCAGCGCCATCCAGGACAGCTACGTGATCCGCCGCGCGGCGCTCAACGGTCAGGTGCCGACCTACACGACGATCGCCGGCGCCCGTGCCGCAGCGCTCGGCATGCAGGGCCTGCGCGAGCTCGTGCCCTATTCGACGCAGACGCTTCATCAGCGGCTCACCGCCACGCCGCCGCGCCGCGAATCGGCCAAGCACGCCGCATGAGCAGGCATCCGATGACCATCGCGGGCGCGGAGCGTTTGCGCGCCGAGCTGCAGCAGCTGAAGACCGTCGAGCGACGCGCGATCTCGCGTGCGCTCGCCGATGCGCGCGGTCACGGCGACATCGCGGAGAACGCCGATTACGACGCAGCCAAGGAGCGACAGGGCCTGATCGAAGCGCGCATCCGCGACATCGAAGCGAAGCTCGCCCATGCGCACATCGTGGATCCGAAGTCGCTCGATGCGGGCGGAAGAGTCGTGTTCGGCGCGACCGTCGATCTCGAGGACCAGGATTCAGGTGTCCGCGTGTGCTACCAGATCGTTGGCGACGACGAGGCGGATGCCCGCGCGGGCAAGATCTCCGTCAACTCGCCGATCGCCCGCGCGCTCATCGGCAAGCAAGCCGGAGAGACCGCCGAGTTCGAAGCGCCCTCGGGTCAGAGGGAGTACGAAATCCTCGCCGTGCGCTACGTTTAGTGCCGGCCGCGTCGGCGGCGCGACGACTCGTGCCCTGCGTCCGGCCTGGCCGGGCCGCGCGCAGGCGGCCGCCCGGGCGAGCGCGGCAGCGGCGTGCGCGGCCGCCGCGCCTGCGGCTGCTTCTTGGCTGCCGTTCTGGGCGCGTGTGTTCGCGGCCGTCGGCGGTCGCGTGCCCGGGGTGCTTCCTGTCTGGGCTGCGCCCCCGACCGGGCGCCCGGCTTGGCGCGATCGGGTGACGGGCGCCATACGATCAGCAGCTTTCCGATGTGCTGCACCGGCGCGGCGTCAAGCTCGGTGCAGATCGACAGCATCAGGGCGTCGCGGGCAGCGCGGTCGTCGTCGAACACTCGCACCTTGACGAGCTCGTGCGCGACGAGATTGACGTCGATCTCGTGCAGCACGGCCGCGGTCAGCCCGTGCTGGCCGACGCTTACGACGGGACGCAGGTGATGCGCCTTCGCGCGCAGCGCGCGCCGCTCGGGCGGCGTGAGCGAGGTCATGGCGCGCTACTTCCCGCGCTTTGCTCCGGATTTCGCGGGTGCGGATTTTCCTTCGGATCGTTTCGGATGCTCGTCGGGGCGGTAATCGCCGATCACCGTTTTCAAGGGACAGACGGCGAATGCAGGACATTTTTTGCAGCCGACGGCGAGCGCGATGGGACAAAGAGTCATGTCGTATTCCTCCGTTGCATCGATCGTATCATCGTCGAGCTCAGCTGGCGCTCAGCAGCTCCACGCCGAGATGCCGCGCGAGACCTCGACCACCCTCCGCCATCACCTGCCCGTGATTCCAGCGGAAGGCCGGCGCCAGCAGCGGGGCGAGCAGGTTCATCCACGATTTGGTGGCGACGACGGTCCATTCGTAACGCACGCGCGTGCTCTCGCCTTCGGGGGCGAGCCGCCAGCGCCCCAGCCCGGTAAGCTCGCCCGAGGCGGTGCCCTCCATGAACGTCGGGCGCTCGACCACCGATGAGCGCATCTCGAAGGTGAGCGCGTAGGGTAGCCGGCTCGTCCAGGTGAAGCGCCGAACGGCGCCCACGCCGTTCGCGTCCCCCTTCTGGAGCGCGACCACGGCCTCGACGAAGCGCCACCACCTCGGCCAGTCCTCGACCCCGTAGATCGCGTCCCAGACACGATCGATCGGCGCGCGGAGGTGCCAGTGCGTGACAAGCGCGTATTCCCGCATCGCCAGATGCCCTTGCCCGCCGGCATGACGGGCGGGCGCGCCGGGCGTCAGCGTGCCCTGAGCAGCCTCGCGGCCTTGGCGACGTTTTTCGGCTTGACCCAGAAGATCGCCGCGAAGCGTCCGCCGCCCGCGACCGCATCCATCGCCGTCACGCTGATCTTCGCCGCGGCGAGCGCCTTGAGCGGCCTGGTCATCGCCCCGACGCGATCCGATCCCTGCAGCAGGAAGCCGGTTTTGCGCTTGGAGAGCTTGAGCTTCATCTTCCTGGCGGCGCGCCGGAACTTGGCGCCGTTCTCGGGCACGAGGTCGAGCTGTCCCTTCCCCTTGCTCGGGAACCCGGAAAAAGCGAGGAGGTTCACGCCTTCGGCGGCGAGCCCGGAAAGGATCTTCGCGCCCTGTCCGGCGGTGTTGGGAACCATCACGTAGTAGTAGTCGACCTTGCGCAGGCGATCGGCCATGTTGTCCTCCTTCGTTGGGTCCTCGGTCGAGGCACGTTCACACTTTCTCGCCGCGGCGTTCCCGCGTCAAGTGGCCGGCGAGCCATCGCGCGATCCGGCGCGCGCGTGGCGCCTCAACGAACGTGGTGCCGCCCCTCGGTGACGGCGACGAAGATCTCGCGCAGGAACTCGGTGAGGCTTACGATCAGGAAGCCCATCGCCATGATGAACAGCACGGCGACCGGGCGCGCGACGTCCGCGCCCAGGAGCGCGCCGATGAATGCGCTCGCGACCACGAGACAGACCAGCAACGCGGAGCCGACGGCTGCGAAGATCGCGTGGTAGATGAGCCGCGTACGGCGCGCGAGAAGCCGCAATTCCCTTTGCGCCTCGCTCGCCGCGTCCTGGTCGAGGTTGTGCAGCCGATCCTGCACAACGCGACGCCGATCCACGGTGCGGCCGAGCCGGACGTTGAGCGCGTTGATGATCGTGCCGATCGCGGTGAGCAGGAACACCGGCGCGACCGCGAGCTGGATGACGCGCGTGATCTCGGTGACGTGCGTTTCCACGGCGGGCTCGATCACGGATCCGGCCTGGCTCAGGGTGGATTGCGCGCCGTGACGGTCCAGGAGCTCGACTGCATCACAACCCCGCTCTCCTGCATGTGACGTCCGAGCGCGCTGCGCAGCGCAGCTTCGACCTCGGGGCGCCGCCGCTCGGCTTCCGCGCCGGCCTCGCGAAAGATCTCGCCGGCCGGCCCGAGCGCGAGCTGGAAGTCCATCGCCTGGTCGACCGAGGCGCCGACCATCACCGGCCCGTCGATGCGCTCGAAACCGACACCGTCGAATCCCGCAGCCTTGAGCTGGGCCGTGACGACCTCGGTGCTCGCCATCGAGAACGGCCCCGGGCCGCAGGTCTGCGCGTCGTCCCCGGGTGGAGGGAGATAATCGAGGAGCAGTTTCTTGGGGACCGAGGCCCAGGGATTCTCCTCGAGCGCGCGCCACACGATGAACATCAGCTGTCCGCCGGGCTTGAGCGCGCGCCGGATGTTGCGCATGGCGGCCACCGGGTTGCTGAAGAACATCATGCCGAAGCGCGAGAATGCGAAGTCGTACTCGGGGGCGAAGGGGTAGCTTTGCACGTCGGCGGCGACGAAGGTCACGTTCGTCAGGCCGGCGGCTCGCGCGTCTGCGCGTCCCTTCTGCAGAAACAGATCGCAGCAGTCGAGCCCGAGCACCGACCCCGTCGGACCGACCATGCGCGCGAGCTCGATCGCCGTGTCGCCCCAGCCGCATCCGACGTCGAGCACCTTCGCGCCGCGCGCGAGCCGGAGGCGCGCCAACGGCACCTGACTATGGTAGGAGAGTCCTTCGAGCAGGATGTTGCGAAAGCGCTCGAACTTCGCCGCCAGGACGTCGTTCCAGAAAGCGGTGAACTGGTCGCTGCCGACCGCAGCTTCGGCCATCGCGGTTTCCTTTCAGTCGCGGATCATCGGCGCCTTGGTGGCGAACTGCTCGTCCTGCGGCCTGCCCGGCAGCTCGCCCGTATCCTTAACCTGGCGCAACACTCGCACGATGAGATCTAGACCGAGAGGCGCAAGCGCGCGTTCCCAGAGCTCGCGCGCAGTCTCGCCTTTCCTGACGAAGCACCAGTCCTGAGCCGCGATCGGGCCGGCGTCCATGCGCTCGGCAAGGTGATAGATCGAGCCGCCGGCGATCGGGTCGCCCTCGCGGATGGTCCATTCGACGGCGGCAATGCCGCGATGGCGCGGGAGCAGCGAAGGGTGATAGCCGATGCCACCTAGGCGAGAGCGCGCCAGAGCCTCCCTGCTCACCCGCGCATGCGAATGCGCAGTCACGATGATATCGGTGCCATCGGCGATCGCGCTCGCCGGGACCTGCATGGGGTCGTCGAGCACGACAACGTTCAATCCGGCGGCGCGCGCCGCCAGCGCGAGCCTGTCGTCCTCCGCAGGCGCGACCACGCGCGTCACCTCGAAGTGCTCGTCGAGCAGCCGCTGCAGCGTCGCTGCGCCGAAATAACGCGACCCGACGAGAGTGATCTTCATCGCGCCGGGAGCCACGGCCAGGCGACGGCGCCGATCGTGACCAGCGCGAATATCGCGATGCCGCAGCCGCGCCGCGCTGCCTCGGACATCGATGCCGCGAGCCTCGAGCTCATCGACGCCGCCGCAGGGAAGGCGAGCAAAAGCGTAACGCACTCGAGCGGCAGCACCCACCAGGTGAGAAACGCCCACCAATCGACCGTCGCCGAGGCGAGACCGAGCTCGAGCACGCTCGCCCCGGCGGCCACTGCGAGCGCCTTGCGCACGACGGGGCGCTCGACGACCAGACCGAACGCGAACCCGAGGGCCACCCCGGGCAGGAGACCGCCGAAGATCGCCACCAGCGCGATGGCGCCGAGGCTCTCCAGAGGAATCATCAAGGCGGCGAGCGGCGCGGCGACGAACACACGCGACACCCACACGCAGGCGAACAACGCCAGGGTGAAGACGAGATAGGCAAGCAGACGCACGAGGCGCTGAGGCTCGCGTTGGGGCGCTGGAGCGTTCACGGCCTGGTCGCCGGCATATGGCCTGCTAGGTTACTTCACCCCGATGCGGATGCACAACTATTCGTCAAGCGCGCCCGGTCCGCCGCGCGACCACAGCGCGATGCGAAACGGGAAGAGCTCGGCGCGCATGACGTCCTCTCTTATGGCAGGGTCGTCGCGCATGATCGTCGCGGCGCGTGCCTCGGACTCGGCCACGAGGATCACGATGCCGAAGGTTCGCTCGCCGGTCGTGAGCGTGCGCCCGGCCATGAGGACGGTCCCCGCGGCCGTCAACGCCTGCAGATATTCGAAGTGCTCGCGGACGCCCCCCGCCTCGCGCTCGGTCGGTCCGTCGTCGAGCATTTCCGGCCGCATCGGCTGTATGCGATAGGGGTAGTGCGGCATAGGCGACCCGCATCGTTCGGACGCGTCTAGTCCTTGCGGATCCAGATGCTGCCGCCGGGGTTCTTCATGCAGAGCGGCATCTTCTCCCGGAACAGGGGTTCGTGGAAATGCTCGAGGAAGGTGTTCATCAGCACGATGCGGAAGCGATCGTTGTACTGGAGGAACGCGCGTAGCGCGTAGACCTCGTTCCACGCCCGTCCCATCTGCAGCCACTCGCGCGGATACTCGAACGGATAGAAGATGTCGTGAAAATGGATGTGAACGCCGGCCCCGAGGACGGGAAGTATCGCCGAGAAGATGCGGTTCACGTCGCTGCCTGTCTTGCTGACGTGCGTGGAATCGATGAACAGGATGTCGTTCGCCTCGAGGCGCTGGAATTCATCGAGTCCCGCATCCTGCAGGCGCTGGGGGATCAGCCTGATCCGGTCCCGGTCGTCTTCCCCGATGAGCGAAAGCAGCAGCTCTGGGTACGGCTCGATGCAGGTGAGCTGCAGCGAGCCGTCGAGGAATCGCTCGCTGGTATCGAGCACTGCGCAGGTGGAAAAGCCCGACCCGACCTCCACCAGTCGCCTCGGTCGCAAGTGCCGGATCATGCAGTGCAGGAAAATGGCGTCGGAGTACGAGTACGACGGATTCTCGTAATAGAAGCGCAGCCCCGCGGTCTTCTCCGCGGGAAATGGGATATCCGGGTAGTAGCCGGCGAATCGCGCGAGCAGCGCGAGCTGCTCGGACTCGTGCATCTCGATCCCGGGAATGGTGCGGGGAAACGGGCCGAATATCCGCTCCGCGTCCTGCTCGATCTCGGCCAGCGACGGAAGCGGCGAATAAAAGTGGCCCGGCGGCGCGAAGCCGCACGCGCGACGCAGGGTCTCGCGCTCCGCGGCGACGGTGTCGCGCTCGAGGCGCAGCGACTCGCGCTCGGACGCCATCTCTTCGTGTCGCTGCTGCAGGTGGTTGCGCTCCGCAACTAGCTCGCCGCATTGCCGGCGCAGCCGGTCGCGCTCGGCAACGACGTCGCGGATCCCGGGCAGCCGCCGGGCGAGCGACTTGAGAGCGGCGCGCATCATTGGCGCTCTCCGGTGCCGGCGACTGGCGACGAGCCGCAGGGCAGCCCGCCCGCGCGCAGCGCGCTCCATTGGCGCTCGATCGCTGCGCGGGCACCGAGCTGCAACAACTCCCCCCAGGAGCGCGCGACATCCATTCCCCTAGCCGTCTGCGTCGTTTCTATGACTTCGCGCGATTCGCCATGCCGCGAATCCCAGAACGATCGCGATGCTCGCCAGGAAGAGCCAGAACCCGGCGAACCCCCGCGCATCGGCGGCCCTGGCCGGATCCGCGATTTCTCCCAGCGACCAGAATCCCTCGACGGCGACGCCGAGGCAGACAGCCGCAAAGATGCCGGCCATGAACACGGTCGCCTGCAGTGAGAATTTCAGACACGCCTCCGCGCGGAGAAGGTGACCCGAAAAGGCTCCGAGCCGCCCCATAGATACCGTCTCGGTGCCCCCCCGTCAAGGCGCGCGGCGACGCGCCGCTGGCGGCTCTGCAAACTCCGCCGGCGTTCGCGTCAAGTGCGCGTTCGCGGCGGTCGGCACAATGCACGCCATGAACGCGACTTCTGCCGCCCTGGATCATCTGCTCCGTGCCGTCGGCGACCCGGTGGGCGAGCTCCGCGACATCGGGCCCGGCCACCCCGAGCACGCGCATGCGCAGGTCATTCGCGCAGCGGCCGGCGTCATCGCCAAGACGCCGGAAGGATTGCACGCGATCGCGCAGGCGATCCGGGCAGTCGACATGGGCAATCTGTCGCCACGAATGCGCGCACACTTTGCAGCCGCCGAGGCATGGCTTTCCGGCAACCCGCTGTTGGCCGCCGAAGGCTACGCGCTGCTCCTCGCCCGCTGGCCGCGCGATCTGCTGGCACTGCGGCTCGCGCAGTCCTGCTACTTCTTTCTCGGTGCGGACGAACGCATGGGCGCCGTGGTCGACGCGGTCATGCCGGCATGGAAGGGCGCTGGTGACGAGCGCGGGCTCGGCTTCGTGCTCGCCATGGCTTCCTTCGCGCACGCGGAGAGCGGCGACGCCGCGTATGCGGAGGCGCTGGGGCGCCAGGCGCTCGCGATCGATCCCGCCTGTCCTTTCGGCGTGCATGCGGTGGCGCATGCGATCGCCGAATCCGGGCGCCCCGGTCTCGGCGCGCAATGGATGCGCGAGCAGCGCGCCCAGTGGGCCGGGGAGAGCCGCATGCGCACGCACAACGCCTGGCACCTCGCCATGTTCGACGTCGAGGACGGGAATATCGCGTCGGCAATGGGTGTTCTCGACGGATGGCTGCTTCCGGCGAGCAAAGTTTCGTCGCTCGATGCCTGCGATGCCACGGCCCTGCAGTGGCGACTCGCGATCGAGGGGATCAGCGACGAGCACCGGTGGAGCAAGGTCTCCGACGCTTTCGAGCGGAGACTCACCCCGGGGTTCTGGCCATACGTCGATCTTCACGCGGCCATCGCGCACGCCGTGGCCGGCAAGCAGGAGCGATTGCAACAGCTGGCAGAGTCGATCGCGCGCTGCGCGCGACGCAGCGACTATGCCGGCCTGCGGGCGCGCCTCGTCACGCAGCCGGGACTGCAGGCGCTCGACGCCTGGGGAAAGGGCCGCTACGGCACGGCCTCGTTGCTTCTCGCCGAGCTGCACCCGGTGTTGAAGCACGCCGGCGGAAGCCGCGTCCAGCTCGAGATCTTCGCGAGCATCGAACACGAAGCCGCTCGGCGGGAGCGGGCAGGAGCCGCCACGGTGTATAGTCGCTCCGCATCGCAGCGCGGACCATCGCCGCTCGCGATCGAAGGTTCATCGCGACAAGGAGAATCGAAATGGAGAAGGGAAGCACCTACAACGGAGCCTGTTTTTGCGGAGCGGTCCAGTTCACCGTGACCGGCGAGCCGGTGGCGATGGGCTACTGCCACTGCGAGTCCTGCCGGCACTGGTCGGCGGGTCCGGTGAACGGGTTCACGCTCTGGAAGCCCGATGCGGTGAAAGTCACGCGCGGTGCGGACAACATCGGCACTTACAACAAGACTCCGAAGAGCTCGCGGAAGTGGTGCAAGTCCTGCGGCGGGCACCTCTTCACCGAGCATCCTCAGTGGGGCCTCACCGACGTGTACTCGGCCGTCATTCCCAGGATGCAGTTCAAGCCGGGCGTGCACGTGAACTATCAGGAAACCGTGCTGCGGATAAAGGACGGCCTGCCGAAGATGCAGGACGTTCCGAAGGAGATGGGAGGCTCGGGCGTCAGCCTGCCCGAGTGATCCCTCGCTCGTTCGGCTTTCCGTTGCCGCGCGACGCGCGTTTGCGCCAGGCTGCAGGCGGCAGACCGAATTCGCGCTTGAAGGCGCGGTTGAACGCGGCTTCGGACTCGTAACCGACGTCGGTTGCGACCCGCAGGATCGGCTCGTCGCTCTCGCGCAATCGCGTGGCGGCGAGCGAAGTGCGCCAGCGGGTCAGGTACTGCATGGGCGGTGCTCCGATCATTGCCGCAAACCGCTCGCCGAGCGCGGAGCGGGACAAGCCGACCTTTCGCGCGAGCTCGTCGACCGTCCAGGCGTGCGCCGGCCGCTCGTGGAGCAGCGCGAGAGCGCGCCCGACGTAGCGATCGCGCAGCCCCGACAGCCATCCGGAGTCGCCGGGCGGAAGCTCGCTCATGTAGCGCCGGATCGCCTCTGCAAACAGCACTTCGGAGAGACGCGCCAGGACGACGGCGGAGCCCGGCTTCGACGCCGCGCTCTCCGCGATGGAGAAACGCAGCGAGCTCTGTACCCAGGCGGCGGCGCCTGCGTCGTGCATGCTGACTTTGAGCAGGCGAGGCAGGCTCAGCAGGATCGGCTCGGCTAGACGCTTGTCGCACGCGAGAAAGCCGCAGACGATCTGAGTGGCATCGCCGGAATTGCCACTCTTCAATTCGGCGACGTTGCCGCGCTTCAGCAGCTTGTCGAGGCTCTCACCCGTGATTTCGAGCGGCTTCAGGCGCAGCGCGGCTTCACTCGCGGTCGCGAGCACGTGCCGGTCGCCCGCCGGAAACAGGATCACGTCGCCGGCATCGAGCGCGACCGGACCTCCGTCGAGGAGCCGCGCATAGCAGCTGCCTTGCGTCACGAGGTGGAAGGGAATCACGTGATCGGCCTCCGGCATCAGCACGTCGGCGATCTTGCGGGCGGGCGCCGTGAGGTACGACCACTTTTCACGCAGCTCCAGCTCGAGGAAGACGGCGCCGGTGAGGCGCACGGAACCGAGCACTTCGGATAGCGCGTCCATGAGCGGCACCCGCCTAGCGCATCATGCCGGGCGACTCGCTTCGAAACGCACGTCGGCGATCCAGTGGCGCGCCCTTCGTGCGAGGCGGGACTCGACGTCCTCGCCTTCGAAGCTGACCGGCGCGCGGCGAAGGCGCGACGGCTCGACGTCCTCCAGCGCGTTGACGTTGACAACGGCGTAGAGCCGGCGGTCGATCTCGCTCGTGACGAAGGGTACCGCGCCGCAGCGCGAGCAGACGTGGAACGTCGCAGTCCGGGTTCCGAACGTGTACTTCGAGATAAGCGCGGCGTCTTCGATGCTCACCGTCAGCGTGGAAGCAGGATTGGACGTCCAGACGCCCCCGTGCTTCACGCAGAAGGAGCAGCCGCACGCGCGCGCCGGTATCGCGTCGGGGTCGCCCGCCCATTCGAGGCGCAGGGCGACGTTACCGCAGTGGCACCGACCGCTGAGGCAAGCTCTCATGCCGTGCGCACGGCCGACAGCCACTTGCGCGCTTCCGCTTCGGAGTCATAGACGTCGCATGTCAATCCGAACTGCCTGGCCACCCTCACTCCGAATTTCTCCGGATGAATATACTGCGCATGGACGACCAGCACGACGAAGACCATTCCTTGTGCCGCTTCGGCCCATTCTTCGGCCGCCAGGAAGCGGTCGACCAGCGTGGGGATGGGCATTCCTGTCAGTCCGGTGCCGTCGAAGAGGAGCTTGGCAGTTTCGCTGCGCCGGCACGAGGCGATCGCTCTCCTCACCATGTCTACAGCCTCGACCAGCGAGCATTCCCCTCGCGGACGACACTCCGCGATGCCGTCCAGGATCTCGAGCCGAGGGTCGATATTCATCGAGCCGACCTCGCAAGGCGGTGCGGATTGTCAGGCGTCGCCGGTGGGGATGATCGATGCCGTCTCGACCATGAGAATGACCGCGCGCTCAGGGGCCCGGGTTCGATGCACCACGCCCTTCGGTACCACGAAACCCTGCTCTCGCCCGAGCTCCACGCTTCTGTCCTCCAGGTCGACGATGAAGCGGCCGTCGAGGACGAAGAAGAACTCGTCGTCGTTGTCGTGCTTGTGCCAGTGATATTCCCCCTGCAGCACACCGAGGCGGACGACCGAATCGTTCACCTTGCACAGCGTCTGGTTGTACCAGCGGTCCGAGCACGCAGCCACGAGCGAAGGGACATCGACGAGCTGCAGCTGCGGAAACAGCACGTTGAGAAATGTCGCGTAGGGGTATTGCTGCGTTGCACTGCTCATGGAGTCTCCGAATCGGTGCGCAGTCCGATGACCCCCGACGCCGATGGGGGTGTCACGCCATATTACGCCAGCTGAACGGAGCTTCGCGAGGCGCCGGCGGTCATGGCTCGCTCGCCGCCAGCCGAAGACCCAGAAACACGAAGAGCGCACCACTGGCCCGGGTAAGGTTGGCGAGCCCCTCGGGATGCCTCACGAAGAACCCGCGAATGCGCGCAGCCGCCACGGCGAGAAACAGGCACCACGCCGTGCCCGTCGCAACGAAGGTGAAGCCGAGCGCGAGGAACGCGACGATCTTGGTGGAGCTCTCCGTATCGATGAACTGCGGCAGAAGGGCCAGGAAGAAAAGGGCGACCTTAGGATTGAGAACGTTACTCAGGACGCCACGCCGGAAAGCGAGCCCTGTGCGCGCAGCCCCCGGCTGGTCCGGCGGCGGAATAGCGGCGGGCCGCGAGATCAGGGCACGAATGCCGAGGTAGATGAGATACGCCGCTCCCACGAGCTTAACCACGGTGAAGGCGGTGGAGGAGGTCGCCAGGATCGCGGAGAGGCCGAAAGCGGCGGCGAGCGTGTGAACGACGGAGCCGACGCCGATCCCGAGAGCGGAAGCGACGCCGCCGCGACGGCCGTAGGTCATGCTCGAACCGAGGATGTAAAAGGTATCCTGGCCCGGTGTGAGGTTCAGCAGCACGCCGGTTGCGACAAACAGCCAGTAGTCATGGATGCCGAGCATTGAACGGATTCAGGCGAGCCGCCTGGTCATGAACACGCTGTTCGGGTCCTGAGTGTACTCGCCGAACGGCGGGCAGTACTCGAACCCGAAGGCTGCATAGAGGTTGCGCGCCGGCTCGAACGCCGGCATTGATCCGGTCTCGAGGCTTAGCCGTGCGTAACTGCGCGCCGTGGCTTCCCGGATGATGTGCTCGAGCAGAGCGCGTGCGACGCCCTTACGTCGATGCGCGACAGCAGTCCGCATGGACTTGATTTCCCCATGGTCGGCAGAGAGCGCCTTGAGAGCGGCGCAGCCCAGGAGCTCGTCGCCGGACCAAGCCGTCCAGAAGCTGATCGCGGGCTGGCGCAGCGCGGCGAGGTCGAGGGCATGAACGCTCTCGGGCGGCGAGAGCGCGTGCATGCCGCGCAGGTGCTCCTCGAGCAGGCTGCGAATTTCTGGACCCGAGAGATCGTCGAGGCGGATTTCCATGGCCGGGTTGGCGACTACGCATCGCGACTCGTTCGCGCGCATCTCGGGCGCAAAGCTACTGCAAGAGCTCCGTCCCCACCGCCTGACCTGCGTCAGCGCAAGACGAATGATGACTGAATCTCACGGTGCGAATGCCGCGGGCGCGCGTCAGAAGCCTTGGCTTTGGGGGGCACCGTCCTCGATCTCGTAATAATCCCCCTTGTCGCCGACGAAGGTGTGCTTCGCTATTCGCAGACCCGTTGGCGTGTCGAAGGCGCCCATCGCAACGGCGATGAATTCGTACCCCTCGATGGTCGGGTTCCAGAACAGCGTCGAACCGCACACCGAACAGAATCCGCGCTGCACCTTTTCGGATGAACGATACCATGCGACCTTGTCGGCCCCATGGACCGTCAGCGCCTTGCGCCGCACATTGACCGCGACCAGGAAGTGACCTGTCTGCTTTCTGCATTGCGAGCAGTGGCAGGCTTCGGGGGCGTGTTCGAGCGGGTCTTCGATCTCGAAGGCGACGGCGCCGCAAAGACACGTTCCTTTCATCATAAGAGACTCCGCTTCATCGGGTCGCGCCACGCTTCGCGCTGGCGCCAGCTTCTACCCGCGGCTGGAAGATCGGATTGCCGGAGGGGTCCTCCAGCAGCGCCTGCTTGCCGCCCGGTCCTTTGATCGCGAGCGCCTCGTCTACATCCTGGACCAGATACCGCACGACTGCCATCGCTGCCTCCATCGGATCGGCGCTACGCCAAGTGCTCGCTATCCCCGGGCACGCCGGTCACGCTTCTCCCGAGTGCGCTGCGGCCGTCATCTCCTGCCACCTCGTAACATTCACGCCGCGCACGAGCAGCCACAGCATCAACAGAATCTCGGCCAGAGCGCCGAAAGGCAGAACATAGGAGGTCAGGGCAGTTGCAAGCGGCGGCCACAGAAAGCTGAGCCAGCCTGCGCCGGCCACCATCAATAGCACGCCGAGGGCTCGCGGCAGGAAAGTCGACCGGTAGATGAGGTAGCCGAGCAGGAGATCGTAGAGTCCGAAGAGCACCAAGGAAAGGCTGAAGGTCTGGGTGTACAGCTTGAGGCTGAGCAGCGCGGCCGCCCGCAACTGCTCCGCTTCGAATACCTTCGGCAACTGGCCATCGCCGAGGACGACCAGAGGAGCGAGCTGCAAGACGCCGCCGAAAATCTGAACCGCGCAGCCGACAAGGCTGAAGAACGCCGCGAGCAGCGAGAGCGTGCGACTCACCGGTTCGAACAATCTGTAGAAGAGTGCCGTCAGGGCGATGTAGATCGCATTCGCGACGAGGCCCACGGCGAAGCCCGACCGATACACCGCCTCGTGCGCGAGGATGCTGCTCGCCGTGGCCGCGGCATCGCCCGGCGTCACGAGTCCTTTCATGAGGAAAGCAGCGAAGAATGCGGTCAGAAAGTAGAGCAGATACACGATGCCGACGCGCGTGGCGCCAGGCCGCGGTGACGCATCGTCGATTCGTTCCATTTTTTTCTCTTGCAGTTTCAACTGGAGGGTGGCCCGGACATACGTGAAAGCGCGAAGCCGGCCCCGACGGATGGCCGGCGCGAGCATTTAATCACTTTCTTGGGACCAGTTGTGACGGGTCGTAAAAGAACGTCTCCTCCGCGATGCGCTCGCCTTCCCAACGCTGGTAGGCGAGTTCTTCCATCTGGGTCACCGTACCGTCGAGCCATTCGAAGCGGAAGATCCAGCGAATGACGACCTTGTCACCGTTGACGAATACGGGCCGGACGCATCTCGACGACACGCTTCTTGCCTTCGACAGGACACGGCGCTCGTTCGCCGCGAGGGAATCCCGACCGATTCGCGGCGGGGACTGATTCTCCTGCATCGACGCGTTCGCGATGTAGTACCTCTCGATCGCCTCGACGTGCGCGTTGCTCTCCACGAGCGCAATGAACTGTTCGAGCGTTCCAGCCGAAGGCATGGCGGCTCTAGAAGCCGTAGCGCGTTGCGCGCGAATCCGGAGCGGGCTTCATGGCGTGCAACTGTACCCCAACGGGCGAGTCATCTCGAGACTGCGTACGGAATCATGCCCGCTTCTCGGGCGGAGGTGGTGTCGCTCTCGACGCATAGAGCTCCATCCACCGCAGGCCATCCTCCAGTTTCCAGTCGGTCCAGCCGCGTTGACGATAGAACCCGTAGGCGCGAAGCGACGGGTCGATATCCGTTGTCAGCCATGCGCGCGTATAGCCGGACGCCCACAGCCAATCTTCGGCCAGGCTCATGAGTCTGTTGCCGATGCCCTGGCCTTCGTACTCCGGAAGCACGGCGATGACCCAGAGCTCTCCGGTGGAGCGGTCGGCCATGCAGAACGCCACGACTTGACCAGCGTGGGTGCACAGCCAGCCCCTGCATGACGAGGCGAGCCTCTCTGCAACGCTCTGGGGCGTGATGCCGCGGTCCTGCAGCTCCTCGAGCGTGTACCTGTTCTCGCGCGTTCTCGTGCGCACGTGGAAGAGGGCCGGGACATCGGCTGCAGCGACGTCGCGAAATGTCACGGGGAGCCGCACGTTCACGAGCGGTTTGGCAGCAATGACGCGATGCTATTTGGCGCCGGGCTGCGGTATGGCATCAGGCCGATCGAGAAAGAAGACCGCCACCTCCTCGTAGGTGGTCGCGCCGACGTTCACCGCGCGGTGCCCGCGTTCGGTTGGCGCGTCCAGGTCCGTCTGACCGGAGTGAACCTCGAGGCGCTCGGTTGCCGCTCCGTCGCGATACTCGATCGCAAGCGCTTCTCCGCGGACCACGACCGTCACGCGGTAGTAGGGATCGACATGCCATGGCGTACCTTCGCCGGGCTCGAGGATCAAGCGCCGCACAAGGGTTGTTCCACGCCGGTACAGAATTTCCTGGATCATGCGCGACGCAGGAGCAACTCTGCGTGAGGAGTGAAGCTAATTGGCCGCGGGCGGACAGAGCGCGGGCACCGCACGGCGTGAAGCGAACTAGAGTGGCCGGTGATCCCCACGCGGCCCTGGCGTGATGTGGATGAGCTGAGTCTTCTCGAGCACGTGAACCCGGTGCCATTCTCCTCTCGGCACAATGCATGCTTCGCCCGCGCGCAATTCGACGCATGCGCTCGGATCGGACTCTGCAGTTACCCGAAGACCTCCGGAAATCACATAGAGTATCTCGTCCCCATCCGGGTGGACTTCGCCTCCGTGCGGTGCGTCTTCCGTAATCGTGATGATCCCCACTGTCATGCCATCGATTCTCAAAGGCGGACCGGGCCGATGCGCCCTTGTGGTTACGGAAAGATCACGATGGATGTCAAACAGGGAGCGAGAGACATCGACTGGGGTAATCCGATTTGGCAAACGATCCTCCTCTCGATGCGCGACAAGCAATCCGACGCCACTTGTTATTGCGAACTAGACAGTGCGGCGCCCGACGAACGAATCACCTCGTCGACGAGCTGATGTCGCCATCGTACGCTCGCCGCGGGCGCGGCGGATCTGTATATCGTCACGCGTCGGATTGCCGCTTAACACGCCAGGGCATCAGTGCTTCGCGTACTGTAAGGCGGCGGCCCAGACGCGCGACGCGCATCCACAGAAGCCCGTACCAAAGGGCAGCCACGCCGACGACGCCAAGAGTCCAGCGCGAAGGGTTCATCAGCGCAAGCACGATTGCCGCGACGCCGGCGCCAAGCCATACCAGTGCGAGCAGCGTCGAGACGATGCGAACGGCGCGTGGCGATTGATTGCGCGAACCCATGCTTTACCGATCCCGGTACGACATTGTATGGCCAGCATCGTCACAGGGGGTCGAGGTCTCCTTGGCGGCTGGAGGCCCTGGCACCAGGAAGACTGCACGCTTCACGCAGCCTCGCCGCAAGGAGCGTGAGCGGGCGCGGCAGGCGGGTGAGTTCAAGGACTTCGACAAGGCGTTGTGCGCAGCGGATCTTGCGCGTGGCGCGAGTACCGAGGAATCGATGCACCTGATCATGCACCGGCGCATTTCGGTACCGAGGCATCGCCTGGAAGCGGCGGAACGAGCTGAGCTCGCCTTGGGCCTCCAGCACACGCTCGACTGCGTCGGTTCCGAGCGCGCGTATCAGCTCGTCCTCGATATCGGCAACGCAGGCGAAGAAGCCAACTGACTCCGGGGACTCGTGAGCGGCGATCGGGCTCCCCACGCTGGCCAGCGCACGGCGGACGTGCCACTCGTCGGCGACGTCGTACAGGCCGCAGAAGGCTGCACCGGGGTGCGCGCCTACGAACTCCGCAAGCACCTTCGAGAAGTTCGTTACCCCACCAGCAGACGAGATCCGGATCCGATGCAGGTCGAGATCGCACCCAATGAGGTCGGCAAGCGCACGAACAGCGCCCGCATCGCTATCGCCCTCGACGAGCACCAGCGTACGGGTCGTGGGCGCGGTTCCCATGCGTCGGCAACTCAGGGTAGCTTGTCGCAGGCGCCGCCCGCGAGCAGTCAGTAGCGGACAACATAACGCGAGTGCGAGCCCAGGAGCTGGCAGGCCTGCCCGACCATCCTCTTGACAATCTCCGCGGCAGGCGGCGCGGTGTGGATTATTCCGGACACTTCTCCCATCAGTACGCCGGAGTTATCGGTGTCGCCCGCCTCGAAAGCAGTCCTGAATCGCTCATACTCGACGTCGATTGCCTTCTCCATCTCGCGTTCGCGTCCGTGCCACTTGGCCACGAAGTTGTTCTTCAGAACACGGACGACGAATTCCGGATTGGGCCAGTAACGCTTTCGGGCGACATCGACCGAGATCGATTTTATCGTCGAGTCGCCATCGGCACGGATGATCGCCTGCCGAAACCCTTCCGACGCTTCCGACTCCTGGCTCGCTACGAAGCGCGTGCCGACGAGAACACCGTCTGCACCAAGCATGAGCGCCGCAGCAACACCGCGGCCGTCTCCCACGCCGCCTGCCGCGACGAGAACGGTATCCGGGGAACGTTTCGCAAGATAGTCGGCCGCTTCGGGAACGAGCGTAAACACGCCTCGGTAGCCGCTGTGACCCCCGGCCTCGCATCCTTCGGCGACGATCACGTCGGCGCCGGCGTCGACGGCTTCGCGCAGGTACTTCATGCCTTGCACCTGGCAGATGAGCGGCACCCCTTGCGCCCTGATGCGCGAAGCGTGTGGCTCGACCTCCCCGAACGACAGCATGATCGCGGCCGGCTGCTTGGCCAGAACCTGATCGAGCAGCTTCGGATCTCTCGCCATAGACCAGGTGATGAACCCGCAGCCGATCCGCGCATCCCGCGCCGCTGCGAACTGCTGCTCGAGCCAGTCGGCGTCGCCATAGCCCCCGCCGATGAGTCCGAGGCCGCCCGCATCGGACACGGCGGCAGCAAGCTTCCCGCCCGCGAACACGTTCATGGGTGCCAGAAGGATCGGATGCTTGATCCCGAGCTTCTCAGTAAGCCTGGTCTTCAAGCGCACCATGCTTCCCTCCTGCACGCCGCGCCTCGCAGCCCCCCGACGGAGGCGTTAGCCCGGGCGTCGGTGATGAGCCACATTGAACCCCTCGCTTTCGGCTGGCGGTTGAAAGTATGCCCTGATAGCTTCGAACTCTGCATCCGTCGTCCACGGTGTACCCGGCGGGAGATGCCGGCTGCGCCTGGCGAGCTGGCTCTTGCACAGCGCATCAGACGCGTCGATGAAGTGAAGCTCGTGCTGAGCCGTCGCCCTCGCGAAGAGTTCACGCAACCAGGCCGCTGACTGATGGTGTTTCCCGGGAAGTCCAGGACAACCGAGATGCCCCTATGCAAGAGGGAGCAAATGTGCGGAGCGAGTGCATTTCTGAGTTGCGAAGAGCATCTGACAAAGTCTGCGATGTTCAGAATCTCGTTCGGATAGAGCGCTGCCAGGACGGGTGGATCAGCGAGCTTTTGGCGCCAGTTTGGCGCCGGCGGACTTTAGCAGTTCTCTGAGCACTGAGCGATGACAATGCTCCTCCTGCTCGCAGTAGCAGCCCACGGAGAAGTTGGTCTGATGCGACAGGGCGGCGAGCAAACCGATGGCATGCATGTTCTCGGGTGCGGCCATTTCCGCTCGGTACTTGCGAACAAACGCAGACCATTGAGATCGAGTTGTCGCCTCCTGCCCGAGCTTAACCGTCTCGGCGCTCGGTGCCAGACTCGGGAACCATACGTCATACCAGTTCTGGCTGGCGAACTCGCTTCTGGGTACGCCCCGCGGTGGGCGACGAACCGTTCCTATGCGGAGACCTTCGTCTTCCGCTCTGGGAGTGCCGAGCCTTACGACGCGGACGACCATTTGGCGCTCCTTGAGTGAGGCGTAACGAATGTGCCGGCGATCACTGAATGGCCACCAGCAAGCGCAGGCGAGCCGCCAGGCGGTTAGGCCACAACGCGCAGCCCATCGGAGCTAGCTCTTCGAGCCCGCGCTGGCAGCCGGCCGGCCGCCTAGCACGAAACCGACCACGAAGCCGACGACCGCACCGAACGAACCGAACACGAACACTGGTCATCGCCGCCTCGACAGAGCGATCGTGCACGTTGGACGAGAACCAATCGACAGGGAAATAACCGACCAATGCAACGACGATGTACCCGCCGACCGTGCACCAGACACCGATGGCGACGCGCTTCATGGTTGCGCGCCGTTGCTAGGCTGGACGCGGGTCAAGTCGCAGGAACCCGACGAAGGCGCCGAGTGCTGCCAGGAGACACACCGCGACGCCAAAATGATAGAGCTGATAGGTCGCGCCACCGATGCCTCCGAAGACCGACCAGACGAGAAAGAGTGGCGTCAGAATCATGATGATCGAGCCGATGAACCAGAGCGTCCTGCTGCGGGAGGAGGTCCCGGAACGCTCCAGTGCCATATGTCGCCGCAGGAACTGTCCGACGCTGATGACCTGGAACGCGGCCAGAAGCACGACGACTTCGCCCCACGAGGTGACGCCGAAGTCTCGCGCAATCGACGGCAACAGCGCAAAGGCGAGCGCACCGAGGCTGTATTGGACGAGCATCCAAAAGCCGAGCCGGAATCGTGGAGCCCACTCATTCAAGTGCCCGCCGCGCAAGGCGGCGAGGATGCTGGTGAGCGCCGCAAGGGTTATGGCGATAACGGCGATTGTGTCGAGCTCGATGAAATGGTCCACGTTCCTCCCGGCGTTATTGTGAAGCCTTCATGGTGTGGGCAGAGGCTCATCGCTTCCGCGCGACGATTTCGACGGGTATGAGGCTGCCGCCCTCGTAGGCGCGAGCGACATTTGCGAGCGTCGCGGCTGCGGCGTCGCCGTGGATCAACTTGTTGGCCCGATAGGACGGCTTTTCGCCACGCGCTATCATTGCCCGTGATCGGGCAGCGAACTCGAGTGCACGCTCGAGATCGTTCTTCACCTGCTCGACTTCGAAACCTGCGCTTCGTAGTCCATTTCGTGTTTCGTCGACTGTTGACAGGAAGCTCTCCGCTGCCGTCGCCGCCCATGGCATCGGATACATGACCTCGCCGTTCGTACCACGGACGATCTCCGACAGCACAAGCCACGCGCCCGACTTCAGCACGCGACAGAGCTCGCGATGGAGGCCCGCCTTGTCGGCGATGTTCATCGAGACGAACATCGAGTAGGCACCGTCGAACGTCTCGTCAGCAAAGGGCATGGCAAGCGCGTCGCGCACCTGGAAGCGCACGCGAGCGTCCAGCCCGGTGAGGCGTGTGAAGTGCTCTGCTATCGCGCAGAACTCCGGGGTCAAGTCGATCCCGGTGATGCAGCAGCCGAAACGCGCTGAGAGCCATCGGGCTGGCCCGCCGAGGCCGCTGCCGACATCGAGCAGATGATCGGTTGGCCGCACCATAACGAGAGCCGCCAAGTCCTCGGTCGCTTCCAGCCCGCGGCCGTGAAACTGATCGTAGGGCGCGAGCGCTTCGATAGTCGGGTGCGCCGGATCAGCGCCGTCTGCTCGCAGAGCGGACTCTAGCCGGGCAAGCAACCCGCCCGTCGCATAGTGTTCAACGATCTTCGATTGGGTATCGCTCATCGAGCTCCCTCATAGGGGGCGGAAAAACCTCTCCGCTCTTGGAATGTAGAAGTCGTCATAGTCGAGCGAGAGCACGACAGTCTTCGCGTTCCCTACGATCTCGTCACGAGGAATGAACCCGTAGAATCTGGAGTCGGCGCTGTTGTCCCGGTTATCGCCCAGCACCAAATAACAGTCCTTTGGAACGCTAACAGGGCCGAACGTGCTGAATCGGCTCACTCCAGTCCGCGCCAGTTCGATTTTGTGCGCTACGTCGAGATACGACTCGGTCGCGAATGTTACATCGGGCTCATGCCCAATATCGGAATAGCGGGCCGCGATGCCGTTGATGATCAGACGGTTGTCCCTCATCTCCACGGTATCACCTGGCAAGCCGATCACGCGTTTCACGAGCCGAGTGTTAGCAGCCTTTGAATCGAAGACCACGATGTCACCGCGTCTGGGATCCGCAAACTTGTAGAGAGAGATATGAGTAAGGGGAATCCTGAAGTCGTAGGCGAGCTTGTTCACAAGGATCCGGTCGCCTTCGAGGATGGTCGGTTTCATGGAACCTGTCGGAACCACGTTCCAGTCGGCCAAGGCGCTGCGGAAGATCAGCATCAAGACGATGAAGACCGCAAAGCCTCTGTATTCGTACCAAGCCTTGAGAAGACGTCCCTTCATACCAGTCTCCTGTTCCGATCTCGATGAAAGCCAACGTTTGACACGGGGATTAGGCCTCGGGTTCGTGGCAAACCACTTCGATGTTGTGTCCGTCCGGACCAATGACGAAAGCCGCATAGTAGTTCGCGTGGTAGTGCGGGCGCAGACCAGGCGCACCATTGTCTTTGCCACCGGCCTGCAGAGCCGCGCGATAGAAAGCTTCGACTTGCTGGCGATTCTCGGCAGTGAATGCCAGGTGAAGATGCGCCGGCTTCTCGTCGGTTTGGTACAGGCACAATGAAGCTTTACCCTTTGGGCTAAGCTCGACACCGTACGTGGGCGACCCCTCTGCGACAACGGCTACGCCGAGCGGTTCGAGTGCCTTGAGGAAGAATGCCTTGCTCGCTGCATAGTCGCTGACTCCGAATTTTACGTGGTCAAACACGAGCTCTCCTGAAGTGCGCGGGTTGCTCCCGCTTCAAGGCAGTGTCCTGGCCAGCCGCACGCTCATCCGCCGTCTGCGCATTGGCATAGCTATCAGCGTAACAATCCTCGGTCCATTGCCAGATGTCGCCCACCGTGTCGTAAAGACCGAACGGGTGGCGGGCTTAGATCCTACGGGGTGAGTTCTACCGTGGGAATTGCTCTTGTACCAAGCATACTCGGCTGCGCGACCGTCGTCGTCACCCCGCCAGAACCGCGTCGTCGTCCCAGCCCGCGCGGCGTATTCCCATTCCGATTCGCTTGGCAGTCGATCGGGGCCGTCACCGGAGGCCGGGAGAAGCTTGCGCCTCCGATCGGTTTGCGGACAGGTGATGTCCGTCCTATAGTCCCGCTGAAACTCCGGGGGCCATATATTCCATTCACCATGGCGAACAATGCAAGTCCCGTTGGCCGCCCAGCTGTCTTCATGCATATCCAGAAGACGGCTGGGACATCAATTACCGAAGCCGTAAGGCCGCATTACCAGAACGATATCGTTTCGCACGGGGACTACCTCAAGTACGACACAGCAAGCCTGAAGAACATCCGGTTTATCTCAGGGCACTTTGGTTTCGAGTATGCCCGGCAGTTCATGGACGGCCGCTACTCGTTTACATTTCTCAGAGATCCTGTCGAGCGAATACTTTCGCTTTACTATTTTTCTCGAACTCGGGATCCCGCCGAGTTTCCGATCTACCGAGTGGCGCATGAGATGGACCTTGCCGACTACCTTCGCGCGGGCCTCGATCGGAAGGACGTCAATACATACCTGTGGAACCTGCAAGCCTGGCAACTCGCGTGCGGCTGGGATGATCCTCTGCAAAGAGAACCCCCCAATTTCACTGCGGAACAGATCCTGGAGCGGGCCAAGGTGCATCTGATGGAGTTCCATTACATCGGCTTTGTGGAAAGCATCGCCGTCGACAGCAAGGTGATCCTTGCAAACCTTCATGTTCCGGTCCCCAAATCCCTTGTCCCGGCCAACCTCACGCCTGAAAGGCCTCACCGCAACGATCTCCCCGCGGCGACCATCCGCCTTGCGGAGGAGTTGACCCGGCTCGACACCGCGCTCTACGAGCACGCAAAGGACCTTTGCAGGCGAGGCTTTTGGAAGGGCGGCTAAGAGGCTGTTAAGTGCTTGTGAATCGGCCGACGCCCGTAGGTTGGCGTACCATCATTGCGCGACTCAGGCTGGATCGCCGCCGCGTACGGGGCCCACATACGTCCTTCCGAATGAAAGAGAGGAGCGGTATGCCGACGACTTACAGAATTCTGATGGCGGGCGCATCGTACGGTTCGTTGCTCGCCTCGAAGATCCTCTTCGCGGGCCATTCGGTGCATTTTGTTTGCCTGCCCGCGGAGGCGGACCTGATCAACGCGGAGGGCTTCCGCGTGCGCCTCCCGGTCAAGGGACGCCACGATCCGGTCGAGATCGATTCGCGCGCGCTGCCGGGCAAGGTGACCGCCGGCGGCACAACGGACGTCGATCCAGCCGACTACGATCTGATCGGTCTCGCCATGCAGGAGCCGCAATACCGTTCGCCCGGGGTGCGTGAACTGCTTGAACGGGTAGCGACTTCCAAGGTTCCGTGTATGTCGATCATGAACATGCCGCCGCTCCCCTATATCAAGCGCATTCCTACCCTCGATTACGATGCGCTCCGGCCGGCGTTCACCGACGCGACCGTCTGGGACCATTTCGACACCTCCCTGGTCACGCTGTGCAGTCCCGACCCGCAGGCGCTTCGCCCGCCGAACGAGAAGGCCAATGTGCTGCTCGTCACGTTGCCGACCAATTTCAAGGTCGCCGCATTTGAAAGCCCCGGACATACCGCCATACTGCGGCAGCTCGAGCACGAAATCGACGCGGTGCGCTTCGATGCGCCGGAAGGCAGGATCGAACTGCCGGTAAAGCTCCGCGTACACGATTCGATCTTCGTGCCGCTCGCCAAATGGCCGATGCTGCTCGCCGGCAACTACCGCTGCATCACTAAGGCGGGCATGCGCACCGCCCAGGAAGCCGTGTATGCCGACATCGAAGAGTCGCGCTCGGTCTACAACTTTGTTGTCGACGTCTGTCTCAAGCTGGGCGCCGCCCGAAGCGATCTGGTGGCTTTCGAAAAGTACGCCGCGGCGGCGCAGAGTCTTTCGCGTCCGTCCTCGGCCGCGCGAGCACTCTATAACGGTGCGTCCCATATCGAGCGCGCCGACAAGCTGGTGCAGCTCATTGCCCGCCAAAAACGCATGAGCAACCCGGTGGTCGACGCCGGCGTGGCGCTGGTGGACGAGCTACTCGCCGCCAACCGCAGGAAGCTGGCAGCCTGAGAAACCAATGTCCCGCCTCCGTACCCGGCGTAGAGGGGGGCGGCCGAATCGAGAAACGACTCGCGAGAAGGCCCTGCATCAACTGTGCTGCCTAACGAGCTAGCCGACCGGCGAGCGGACGGCGCTCCAGTGGCGCCGGCGAGCGGTCCGCTCGAGCGAGGGCTTGGGCCTCTTCATGGGCCCGAAACCATAAGATAGGCAGCGAGGAGCAGCCCCAGCGCGCCGACTGAGGCAGACAGCGCAACCGCGAACGCCCGATTGTATGAGGCCGGCAGGTCGGCTGGCGATAAGGTGGCAAGGTAACGCTTGTGCTGCACGGTGGCCACTAGAATGGCGACAGCCCCGACAAGGACGAATAGCACCCCCAACGCTGCCGAGACTCCAGATTGGCCGTGGCTAGGCGTGGCTTGAGGCGCCTGCGACAACAAGCGCAGGAACAGGCCAAAGCGAGCGACGACGAAACCGAGCGCCATTACGGTGAGGCCGGTGCGCAACCATGCGAGAAGTGTGCGCTCTGCGGCAAAGAAGATTCGAGGATCGGACTCGTTCATGTTCGGGCGCATCACGTTTCGAGGCTGGCAACCCGTTGCGCAGCCTCTTGCGAAGTGATGACCGGACGGATCTCGAACTCGACGAGATCCCTCCAGTGTCGCATCCACTCATCGAGAAGCGACCGATCGGAGGTTTCCATAAGTTGGTAACACGTGGTCAAGTCCTCAGTGGTCCAACTTGACACGTACCTGAGCCCGTCGGGTGCCATGCGTCCACGCTCCTTGAACCGGCGATAGACGGGCGCGGCATCGCCGTTTCGGAAGTGCTCGACGATCATGAAGAGAGGCACGCTTGTTCTCCTACGACTCTGGGACGGGCCCGATGCTGCGCCCTGACGAACTAAGCTAAGCTGGCCGCGCGCGGACAGCGCGTAAGCGCTGCCGGCGCGCGGATGAGCGAGAGGTCGGGCGACATTGCTTCAACCCTTGGCCTTACGACTGATTGAAAGGCCAGCCGCCTTTACACCGGCCTCTGCACAGGCGGTGTCATCTTCGGGCGCCTCGCCTGAAACACCAACGGCGCCGATGTACTGGTCTTCTGAAGAGTAGATAGGAATCCCGCCTGCGACCGTAACGACATGCGGCGCGCTGGCAAAGCCAGGTGTCCGTTTCGCCGATGCCGCCATTTCTGCCGTTGAGAAGTGCCAGCTTGCGACTGCCTCAGCCTTCTGCACCGCGAATTCAGTCACGCCAGGCTGGTTACCGTCCATGCGCAGAAGGGCAACCGGATGCCCGCCAGCGTCGTAGACCGCGATGGCGTGGCTCTGCCCTTTCCCCTTGGCGTGAGCCACGCAGCCGTCGATGATCTGCAGGGCGACATCGGCCGTGATGCTCGCCGTGGCAGCCACGCTCAGAGTTGGTGCTACGAAGAGAGCCACCATCAGTCGCCGAAGCATAGTCTCCTCCCTCTTTACGCCACCGATGTCGCGCAACGAACCGACCTGCCCGGCGCCGAGGCGACGGCGCGTAAGCACCGCAGGCGAGCGGCCCGGTCGAGCGGGTAGTGGTCAGGCCTCGGTACGCGAGGCGCGGCTTTACGAAGTGTGGTCATGCACAGCGCGCCAGCCAACTGCCGTGTGTACCAAGACCAGCGTAAACCAACCTGATTGTTCAGGTTCTGTGCCGCCTGAGAGGACGAAGCGGCCCGTCACGAGTGCCGATTGTTCGGAAAGTGCCCTAACCCTTACGCTCTCCATTCGCAGGCTTTGTTTGGGCTTCCCGTCCACGAAATATTCTTGCCCGAAAGACGCCTCGATGGCATCGATCGTTGGACGAGGGCCGTTCTTGGTCATGACCGTGACGGAGGGGTCGTAGATCGCGAGATGGCCTTTCAAGTCACCGCGATTCCAGGCGGCAACCGAGGCTTGCAAGGCAGCGCGAATCTGTGACTCGTCCCGCTCATTCATGATGCTTGTTGGGCTTTGGCAGGGCCCGGCGCAGGCACTTAGCAGCAGGCAGCAACCGGCGACGAGTGATGCGGCAGAGGCGCCCCTTGTCATTGTTGACATAGCCACCTCGGAGGTCAAACGAGTAAGGCAGCCGGCACGCCGGCGCGACCCGTAGGTCAACCACCTTTCGCGGACATTTGAAGTCACTATGGCGTCTCCTCCGGGCCTAACGGATCAAGCTAACCGGCCGCGAGCGGACCGCGCGCGAACGCCGCCGGCGAGTAGTCCGGTCGAGCGAGAGCTTAGACTACACTTAGTGCCGCTTCCAGGGCTTCCCGCCACCGACCACGTTCCACCTCGAAGCACACCATGCCGAGCTCGCGCGCGGGCGCCATGTCCCGGATGGGATCATCACCTACCATGATGCAGTCGCTTGGAGCAGCGCCGAGACGGCGGGCGCCAGCTAAGAACATTCCGTGGGCTGGTTTCCAGCAACCACAGTCGTCAGGCGTGATGACGTCCAGCACGTGGGACGACAGGCCCGTGGCAGTAACCTTCCGAAGCTGGATTTGTCGATTTCCATTAGTCAGAATGACCTTTGGAATGTCAGCGGACCGCCCGAGGAACTCTTCGACCCCAGGGAGCAATCGCCAAGAGGCTTCGTACGCTTGCAGGTACGGCAGAAGAGCTGCATCGGCCTCGGCGTCTGTGAAGTCATCGCCAAGAAATTCGCGAACCCGGGCGCGCCGCTGGTCTAGGAAGGATATCTCGCCCCGCTCGTGGCGCATCCAGTGTTTCATGAATACGGCACGCCACTCATCGAGCAATACGCCGGCATCGCGATCGTAGAGAAGGCGGTGATGAGCTTCGACGAACGCGTTGAACGCGACAGCCGTGGACCCGTGGTCATCGACCAGCGTGTCGTCGAGGTCGAGCAGGATCGGACGCAAGGTGCCACCTAACGAACAAGGCTAAACGGCCGCGAGCGGACTGCCCGTACCACCGGCGGGCGGTCCCGGTTGAGCGAGTGGTCAGGAATCAACTCGCAGCACATGGCTCACGCCAACAGCAGATACATAGAGCCCAACTCCGAAGGCTGTGTGCGCCATCAGGCTTCGCAGCCTGGCTTGCATTGGCCGTGGCGTTCGCGACGCCGCAATGCCGAGTCCGAACGAAGGCTGCATGATTAGGTACGGCACCAGCACGCTGCCAATGCCGAATATCAAAGCTGGCAACAAGGTTGGCCGCGTAAGCCAGCTACCCGACACAAACGCGACGAGCACGAGTGCGTACACGGCACCAATGACGTAGTGAGCGATCCAGCCCACTGTGCATTCTCCACGCTTCCCCGGAGCACTGGCGATGCTCGTGTGCACGAACGTGCCCTCCGGCATATGGCAAAGCCACCGCCCGACCAGACAGTAGTTGGCCGAAGGAATTCTGAATGCGCGCGTCAGGAACAATGCCCAAACGTCCATGAACAGAGTGGCACCAAGGCCAGCCACGACGGCGCCTGCGAAGTAAGTGGCTTCAGTGCTCACGCGGTCTCGACATCGATGTTGATCCCTAACGTCCGGTTGAGCAGGGTGCTTCGATGCTTGTCACAGGGTGTTACCCGGCCGTGCGCCATTCTCGCCCACAAAGGCCGGCATGATCTCACGTGCGAAGCGCCGCAGCGCCTTTCGGGAACCGCCGCAATTGACGATCACGTACGTGACGCCGACACGGCGGAGCGCCTCGAGTTTGTCGGCGATCTCGTCCGCTGTACCGATCAAGGCATTGGCGCGCGATGACTCCGAATGCGAATACGCCAGGATGTGCGAGCCGTCTGCGCGATCCGGCCAGCGCGAGACCGCCAAGATGCGTTGGCGTTCCATGTCGATGCGCTCGTACGCCGCTTGTCTCTCGGCGTCATCATGTGCAACGTACATGTTGCGCGCAATGCAAATGCGGGTCGAATCGAAAACGCGCCCGTGTGCCTCCACCTCGGCACGGTACTGGGCCAGGCGCTCACTGATTACTGCGATCGAAGCGAACTGGTCGAGCATCAGATTGAAATCGCGCGCGGCCACCTTACGGATCGACGGCAGGGCCCCGGCCGCCATCCAGATTGGTGGATGCGGCCGCTGCCGAGTCGGGGGCTCGACCACGATGTCGTCGAATTGCCAATAGCGCCCGCGGTGCGAGAAACGCTGTTCGGAAGTCCACGCCCGCAGGATGACATCCAGGGATTCTTCAAAGCGCGCATCGGCCTCTTCGAGCGCAACCGCAAAGCCTTTGAACTCGCTGTACCGGTAGCCCTTGCCGACTCCGAAATCGAGCCGGCCGTCGGACATGAGGTCAAGAGTCGCGGCCTGTTCGGCGAGGATAACCGGATTGTGCCAAGGCAGCACCATCACGCCGGTGCCCAGGCGCAGAGTGCGGGTGCGCGCCGCGAGCCAGGTGAGCAAAGTCAGCGGGGCCGACACCTGATGCCATCCGCTGAAATGGTGCTCGACCAGAAACGTGCTGTGATACCCCAACGCCTCAGCCTCGACGTTGAAATCGATGAAATCATGGAAGCCCTGCCCCGTCACCGCGGCGGCGTGTGGGCTGTTGGCCTGGGCACCACCAAAAATGCCGATGCGCATTGCTTTCAGCCGAACCAAGCTACCGCCCCGCCGAGGGCGCGTCCGGTTGAGGGGGGATTGGTCATCATTTGCTAGCCAGGGACTCGAGGCGAGCCGTTGCGACGCCGCGGAAGAACGGGGCAATACAGGACGCCAGAAAGTCGTGCAACACACTCCGAGCCGCCACTAGATCGCGACGGTTTGCGGCATCAGCGCACCGGCTCATAGCCTCGTTCAACGCGCGGGAACCGGCGAGATACTCAGCGTAAAGCTGCTTTACCTCAACCGCAAACGATTCAGGGGTCAGCACATCGCCGGTGATGGGTTGGATTCGCAACAAGCGGGAGCACACCACCAGGACGCCGATCGCGTGTGGACCGAAGCGCTGGCGGAGTTCGGTGTCGCTGAGCAGCGCAAGTTCGCTGAGGTGCTCGAATGCGTGCGTCATAGGCACGAGAATGAGGGCCGAGTCGCCTCTTGCGGCGCCGTATCGAAGGACTGGCTAGCGCCTCGGCTCATACGGCAACGCCACCGCCCCCGAGGCGAACTCCCGCCGGCTCACGAGGTTCAAGTCGACGGGCGTCGATAGTCCGGCGAACGACGTCCGCCCATGGCCAACCAGCCTGGGCTGCACTACGAACTCGTACTCATCGATCAATCCCAGTTCCGCCAACGCCAGCGGGAGCTTCACGCCTCCCACTAACAGTCCCTTGCCCGACACCCGCTTGAGCTGCTGAACGGCCTTACCCAGATCGCCGCGCACGAGCTCCGCGTTCCAATCGACCCGGCCCAGGGTGCTCGACACCACGTCGCCCGGCATATCGGAATGTCCCGCAATGGGGTGACCGAGGTCATTTGTAACCGTTTCACTCGATCACCTGATCGGCGCGCAGGAGAACGGATTGCGGGATTGCGATACCGAGGATTCTGGCGGTTTTGAGGTTGACAACGAATTCGAACTTGGTTGGCTGCTCGATCGGCAAGTCACCAGGATTCGCTCCCTTGAGAATCCGGTCGACATAGCTCGCCACCCGGCGGTAAAGGTCGCCCCTGTCGGCCCAATATGACATGAGGCTTCCAGCGATCGCATATTCCCGCAGGCCGCCCATCATCGGCAACCGATGTGCTATGGCGAGGTCTGCCAGCCGGCTCCGATACGCATAAGTCATTGGGTCCGCCAGGACCAAAACGGCCTGCGCGCGCGTATTTGCCATCGTCTTGAACGCACTCTCGAAGGCGTCGGGAGTGCGCACCTTCAAAACCTCAAGCTCAAGCCCCAGCGCTTTGCCACTTGCCTGGAGTTGCTTCACAGCGATCGGATGCCATGGATTGTCTGGATTCCACAACAGCGCAACCCGCGACACGCGCGGAATTGCTTCCTTCAGGAGTTCGAGCTGTTTGAGGCTCAGGTCGACAGTCAGCGTCGTCACTCCAGTGATGTTTCCGCCGGGTCTCGCAAGACTCGCGACGAAGCCCAGTTGGACCGGATCAGGCGTATTCATCATGACGATAGGGATCGTCGCAGTGGCCCGCTTGACACTCAAAACAGAGGCCGGATTGGGAGCGACGATCACGTCAACCTTCAGGCGTACCAGATCCAACGCCAAGTCATCGAGCCGCTCCACCCTTCCCTCGGCGTCCCTGACCTCGAAGATGATGTCGCGCCCTTCGACATACCCCAACGCGCGCAGGCTCTGCTGAAGATTTTGGTCATTCGCACCCGCAAGGACACCGACCCGATATGGCTTGGTCGCGCGCTGCGCCCGTGAATCGATCGGCGCAACCAACAGCAACCCTACGGCGAGCATGAAACGCCTTCGGCAGACGTACTTCGTTGCCCGATCGGTCGACAACATTCGTCGCACTGTCCTGACGCCCAACGGACCAGGCTAACCGGCGCCGAGCGGACGGCGCGCAAGCGCAGCCGACCAGGCGTCCGGGTTGAGCGGGAGGTTGGGCGTCATATCAATACCCGAATTCTGCGACAAGCGGACATGCGAGTCGACCCGCTATTGAATCACCTCGTCCGCGCGCAGGAGCAGCGACGGCGGGATCGTGAGGCCGAGCGCCCTGGCGGTCTTCAAGTTGATGACTAGTTCGTACTTCGTCGGTTGAAGACGAGCGTGACCCGCGCCAGCGCGGCCGCGTTGGCGCGACGTCCCACGACCAAGAGACCGGCGGCGGCAGTGCGGAAGAACGAGCGGCGATCCATCGGGGCCTCTTGTTTAATCACGGCCCTCGCGCCGTGAGGGAGCTGCGTTCGGCAATTTTGCTGTGTTGCTGCATCCCGATTGCCTCGTGCCGCCTAACGAACCAGGCTAACCGGCGACCCGCGGCGCAGGCGAAGCCGCGCACGCGGGGCGTCCATGTTGACCCAGCGGTTAGGGCTCGGGGGCCTTACGCAGTGCGGCAAGCCAACCTCCCGAAAAAACAAACCGCGGAAACGTAACCCACTGCTCAAAGAACAGCCGAGATACGAAATTAAGCAGCCCAGTGAAGGGTTCAGGCGGCACCGGCTCCAACCGGTGGCCGCGACCCTGTAGCGCGACCGCCACGAGAACGCACCCAACAGCGACGGCGAGAAGCACGAGCGATAGCTGCGTGATCGCTCCAACGAGAGCTACGGTGCCGACCAGGAATAACGGCACGGCGATGATGTGGATGAGCAGATTGGAGCGAGCCTGATGATATTTGGCGTAGCCCTCCCACTGCCACCGCAAGAGTTCGCTGATGCCCATGCGCCAGTGTGGATGAGCCCTAACGAACCAGACTAACCGGCCGCGCGCGGACGGCGCGCAAGCGCCGCCGGCGACACGTCCGCTCGAATGCGGGGTTGGGCGTCATGCTTCCCGTGCCGTGGCTCTTGGCGGCGTCACGCACGAGCGTTCTCCACGAGCGTGGCAATTTGTACGAACTCGACGCTGGGGCGAATGCCGTAGAGACCTGTCACGCGCCCCAGGAGCGCATCGGTGACGACCATTACTATTCGATTGGAGATGCGCATTTGCCAAGAGAAGACGCCTAACGAACCAAGCTAACCGGCGCATGCCGGCGGGCGCCGCAGGACGCCCGCCGGACGCGCGTCCGGTTGAGTAAATGGTTAGGCGGCGCCGCGATAGACTTCTCGGCGATGCCCCACCTTGACCACTTCAACGGTGCGATCTGCGTCATCGACGGCGTAAACGATACGGAACGGGCCTTGCCGGATACGGTAACGTCCCTCGGCCCCGGCAAGCTTTTCACATTCAGTTGGCCGCGGGTCGGAGGCGAGCGCGGCGATGCGGTTAACGATACGCTGGCGATCCTTCTTTTGACCCAGCGCTTCGATCTCCTTCCCAGCGGACGGCTTGATCAGCAGCCTATATTCGGCCACGTTGCCTTAAGCCGCGGACGAAAGACTCGAAAGAAACACTTCGCTCAGCTTTGCGCTTGTCGAACGCGGCGAGGTCCTCAGCATCTTCTGCGAGGGCAGCCCTCACGGCTTCATTGACCACGTCTGAGATTGAGCGATCAGCGGCTGCAGCCTTCAACCGTAATGCCTGATGAACCTCAGCATCAAAATAGACGGTAGCGCGCTTGGAATCGTCCATAGGCCAAGCGTAACGCTTTGACGTTATAGCGTCAAGACGTCGCAGACCTTGGCGCCGCCTAACGAACCAAGCTAACCGGCGGCGAGCGGACGGCGCGCCAGCGCGGCCGGCGAGCGGTCCAGTTGAGCGGGTGGTTAGGCCGCACTCGTCCCACCTTAGAAAGCGATCCTTCTCCCTTTAGCGTTAGCCTCGCCTCCCCCTGCTACGGCCCTTCCCGCCTTGTCGAAAAGCTCAGCGGCGCTGAGGAGGCGGACACGAGGTGCCGCCGACGAGGCGTCCGCTTGAGCGGGAGGTTAGGCGTCGACCTCTCGTTGGATGATCGAGTATTCATTTCGGTACATTGCACCGAGAACTCCCATGGCGCCATGCTTTTCAAGCTGCGCGTTGCCAAGGTCGGCTTGCATGAGAGTTGCCAAGGCGTCTTGACTGTATCCCGTGACCAACAGCGCCCAGTCAACGCCAGCGTCAGCGCCTCGAATACGCTGCTCATTTGTCATCGGGGGCGTTAAAGCCGCTTCAAGCAGATGAACGCTGCCGATCCCAGGTCTTGAAGGAAGTCGAGGAAGCATGTCTTGGAGCAGCATCTTGCGCAGTGAAGACCGCGCCTCTGTAGCTGGTTTGAAACGTATCAGCAGACCGACATGACCCGTGCCGAGACCGAAGCTCCCCGTCACGGAACAGAAGCCCCTGGTCATGCCTCGATAGTTGGGCATCATTTTCGAGGTCCATGGGCTCGGATTGTTCAACCGATCAAGATAGGCGCCGGACGTCAGGGTCGCGAGTTGTTCGACCTCATACATCACGAAGTATCTTGGCTGTCCTTGCAACGCCACCCACCGCGTTCCACGGACGAAGCCTGGAAT
>DATJZM010000046.1:0-16119 GCA_035499135.1 Casimicrobiaceae bacterium
CGTCGGGCAGCTGTTCCAACACATCGATGCCCTCGAAGAAGCTAGCGACCTCATGATGAAATTGGCGATCATGGGCACGACTCTCGGTTTCTTCATCGTGATCACCAGCACGTTCGCCGGTGGTGCAGGTGTGAATCAACAACTGATCATGGACGCAATCAAGGGTCTGGGGATCATCTACCTCGTGACGTTCGTGGGCGTGCTGTGCAGCAGCCTCCTGAACCTCCAACTGGTCAACCTCAGATATGCAGTCGCGGAATGAAACGCAAGCGGCCAGGGTTCTTCCTCGCCTGGGTCGACATGCTCTACGGCCAGATGGCCGGGTTCCTGTTCCTGTTTGTGCTCAGCGTGATGTTGATCAATCCGCCGCAGGCGAGCAAGCCCAGCATCAACATGAATGCCGAGTTCATGATCAAGATGTCGTGGCCGGACAATAACTTCGACGACGTGGATCTGCATATGCTGCTGCCGTCGGGCAAACATCTGCATTTCCGGAATCGGGAAGTCGAGTACGCACTGCTGGATCACGACGACCTTGGCACCAACGGCAGCTACCAGCTAAACGGCCAGCTGAAGCGCGTTGGCAGCCACCTGGAAACCATAACGCTCCGGGCCATCGTTCCCGGAACGTATGTGGTCAACGTCCACGTGTACCGGATAAATCACACCGCGCCAGGCGACGGCGGTTCAGCCGTGGAGTCGACACCGGTGTTGCCGTATCCGGTGCACGTGACGTTGACCAAGCTCAACCCTCGCGTGGATGAATTGGCATCGGTGGACGTAGTGATGCATGAACTGGGAGAGCAACGCACGGCCTTTGCCTTTACCGTGTTGCCAAATGGCTTTGCCACGGTCGACTACACCACGGACACACCGTTCGTCCCGCTGAAGGAGTTCGCCAGTGCGGCGGGCACGGGCCCGATGTGATACAAGCCCAAACGTTTGAGATGATGTTGCCGCTGATCGTGTTGCTTACGATGCTCGCGGGTTTCACGACGTACGTCTTTATTCGCGCTCCAGGGAGGTACTACCTGAAGCTTGTCCTGATCCCCGCGTCGTTGGTGGTGTGGGTGCTGGGAATGTGGCTATTCATGTTCAGTCTGGGGCACGCTTATCCGCACCGACTTCCCGATGACTTCACTTACATCGCGCATCAGGTGGTGGTTCATGGCAAGAAGGTCGGGATCGAGGTCTGGGTAAAGACAACCGGTACGCGTTTGTTCCTGATCCCGTACTCGAAGCGAATGGAGGAGGTATTGGACGGGGCCAGGCAGGCGGGCAAAGGCGGAGGTCGTGTGGAGCTCCACAAGTTGCGACATTCCTCCAATGCGAGGGATGGCACCGGAGCTCGCGAGGCAGAGGACGACGATGCTTTCGATTCGAACTTGAAACTGCCCGCCGACGACAACCCTAAAGACGAGCCTGCCGAGGAAACACAGTCGGCCCAGAAGATACCGTTAGATCGCACAATCTGATTGCCGCTGCCCACCTTCACAAGAATCTGCCACCGCGCACAGAATTCGCGAAGACTGCGGCCGACGAACCGCTTATCGTCGGTCGATGGATGCACGTCAACACCAGGGTCTCCCGCCGAACCAGCTCCAGCCTCCTCCCTGGACGTTCGGCCTTCGCCGGCTCATCACTCGCGTGGTGAGCCGGCCTTTCTCCACCAAACGCCGTCGCCGGTACTCGGCGGCGATCCCTCGCGGTGATCGCACCGCCCCGCACTGACATGAGCTCCGTGCCCAAGGTCTCGTCGATTCACGCGCGAGCGGCAGCTCAGACTGGAGTGCGTCGCCACGAACCTCGGCCGCGCCCGCGCTTGTATGTCATCGACAGGCCGAAGACGTACCTTCTGGCCGGCGTGCTGGGTGCAGTTGCATTGCTTGCGGTGGGCGCCATCGCCGACGGTATGCTCAGAGCCTCGCGGGATCAGGTCTGCGAAGCGCCACCCGCCGCCACCCCGCAACAGGAAGCGCCACCACCCGCGACCGGCGGTTCCGCCGATGGGCCGCATGTCCGCGACTCCTCGCCGGCGACCTAGCCATGCTCAACGCCGCCGGCACCGGAGCCATCGCCCACGCGATTCAGCTGGCCGTCGCCCCAGTCTTTCTGCTGTCCGGCATCGCCGGCCTGCTTGCAGTGATGGCGAATCGCCTTGCTCGCGTCATCGACCGCGGTCGCGCGCTTGAGCGGGATTGGTCGAAACTGAGCGCCCGCGCCCGCGAGGCTACTCGCCTGGAAGCCAGCAACCTCGAGCGGCGCCGCCGCGTCTGCAGTTGGTCGATCAACTATTGCACAGCGGCCGCGCTGCTCATTTGCCTTGTCATCGTCACGTTATTTGCAGAGGAGTTCTTCGCCACCGACCTCAAGTGGCTCGGCAGCGCATTCTTCGTTGCGGCGATGCTTGCACTGATCGCCGGACTAACATGCTTCCTGCGCGAAGTCTATTTGGCCACGCACACCATCAGTTTTGATCCTGCGCGGTTCGAATGAGCTGCTCGTCGTGCCCGGATCGATCCTGGTGCTACCCGCGGCAAAGCGCACCTATCCCGCCTGCATCATTTCCCGTGGGTCGCCGCGAAATACCCTTGGAGCGCCGAAACGCGGTTTGCGTTGCTCGCGCTCCCTTGCTGCATCACGAAACGCGCCGGGCGTAGTCCCGAGATGCTTTCGGAATAGGGTTGTCAAGTGGCTCTGGCACGAACAGCCTACTTCGAGCGCGATATCGGCGAGCGTCAACTCGTCGCGCGCCAACAACCGCATCGCGCGCCTGAGACGGCAGCGAATGATGTATTGGTGCGGCGTTATGCCCGTGGTCAGCCTGAAGCTTCGGCCGAAGGTGAACTGATCCAGGCCAACGGCCGTCGCGATATCGTCCCATTTGAGCTTCGAGTCCAGGTTGTCGTTGACGAACCGGACAGCGCTCCGCAGCGCATCTCGCGTTAGTTTCGGGTTGCTCTGCGGCGCTTTCTGGCTGGCTTCATCCGTGGCATGCCGGATGCAGGCCGCGATCGTCCGTGCCAGTTCTTCGTCAGGAGCCTCGCCCCAGTCATTTCGCGTGGCGCGCTCGACGAGGTAGATACGCATCATGCCCAGCGCGCGCTCGACTCTACTCAGTGTCATTGTCCGCTCCGTCCCTGTTGGACGAGCCACCTCGTCCGCAAGATCAAGGTACAAAAACCTGACGCCGGGCTCGTGATTTTTCCGTCATCGTTTGGTGAAAATCGTGTTGTCGCTCTCAACCTGCCGTCGTTTCTTGGTTTAGAGTGGCGGCCACTTTCCCGAAGGGGTTATTCTGCGGACCCCAATAGAAGCGCGGATTTTGGATATGCCTGAAGCCGTCGACCATCAGAAGCGGATCGGCTTTCCGCGGTGGGCGATCGAGACGCGGCAGGGAGATTGATTGCTCCGGCAGATCGGCCGGCATCCGCATCAACGCGATAAGCAACATGCCGGCCCAGCCACCGCCAATGAATGCGATCAACAACCACCATACCGAGATCATTGAACTGCTCCTTTCCGGCTGCGTCCGAGGTCCCGTTATCCGATCATTCGACTAACCACCGCATTGAGGCGCTGCGCGCCGAGTAGAAGAGCGCGTCGTAGTCGACGTCCGACTGATCGACAGCATCTTCCCAGGCATCTTCACTGAGGATTGACAACGCCTCGACATTGTCAACACGCGCCAGATCCTTAGCGCGTTCGTTGCCCAAATCATTCGGCATGGCAGGCTCCATGTGGGTTCATGCGGCCTCTATAAGCGTCGGCCACGCCCTATCAAGCTCCGTGTGCCACTGCTCTCTGAGCTTCAGGTATTTCACATAGGCTTCGGCAGTGGGGTCCGCGCCCCAGTCGGCATATGCCTGCTGCATCTGCCGGTACAGTGAGTCCAGTTGTCTGATCATCGCGTTCTCCTTGCAGACTCGGACATTCCACGACTGCGACATTAGGGAAAGGCTGATCCAGAGTCGTGAAAGTGCCGTCATTTATGGGTAAGGATCGGGTCAATGGCGTCCGCTTGCGGGCTCTCTTTGAGGAGAAAGCACCGTCTTCGTCGCAGGATTCTGAAAAAGCCACGCACAAAACGAGGATTTTGAAAGACCACGCGACCCAAATGGATAACACTGACGTCGCAATACATAACTCATTGCACAACTCACAGGAGAACGACATGGGCCAACGAATCGATCAGTTTTGCGAAGACCTACGAGTCAAACTTTCGAATATCGACAGCCGCTTCGGCAGTCTCAAAGCCAAGATCGACAGCAAGAACCAGCAGGCGGAACAGGCGGTACGCGGCCATCTCGGAGAGGTGCAGACGCGCATCGAGCAAGAGCGCAACAAGGTCTCAGCCGCGCAACTCAAAGTGAAAAACTGGGTGGAGGGTCGCAAGATCGCCACTACCGAAAAGATCGCCGAATGGAAAGCCAAACGCGAGACAACCAAATTGCGGAACCGCGCCGATGACGCCGAAGAGTATGCCGCGGCCACAATAGATGTCGCTCTTGCTGCCGTGGATGATGCCGAGGAGGCAGCGCTCGAAGCGTGGCTCGCGCGGCTGGACGCCGATTCGGCCGAGGCAAAGAGCGAATCGGTGTTGGCCTCTTAACAGGTCTTGTCGAAACTTATTTGATTGCAGTCAAATTCAAGGAGAAGGTCATGAAACGTGCAACCATTTTGATGCTCGCCAGCATCGCATTGACGACGCCGTTCATCGCCCAAGCGCAGGTCGCGGGATCCACAGTCATCGGTGTCGCAACGGCCGAGCTGCGTGACGTAACCATCGGCTGGAGCGCCAAGCGCCAGGTGCTTGGCAAACCGGTCTTCAACGACAAGAACGAGCGCATCGGAACCATCGACGATATCGTCATCGCACCCGACAAGGCAGTCTCGTACGCCATCATCGGCGCTGGCGGTTTTCTGGGTCTCGCCAAGCACAATGTCGCGATCCCGGTGGGCCAGATCAAGCTCGTCGATGGCAAGTTCATGCTCGCTGGCGCCACGAAGGACGCTCTCAAGGCGATGCCGCCTTTCGAATACGCCAGCTAACGCCGGCAACGCACCAAGCAAACGCAGCTAATCGGAGAAATGCAATGGCCTCGCTCAATTCAGGTTACAACGACATGCAACGCGTCATTAGCGATGCGCTCGGTGCCCACTGGAAGCTTTTCCTGTTCCAGGGCGTGATCATGCTCATCCTTGGCGTTCTCGCGGTCGCCGCGCCGGCGATCGCGACGATGGCTGTCGATATCTACGTCGGTTGGCTCTTCATGTTCAGCGGTATCGTCGGGCTCGTCGCCATATTCTCGGCCAGGAACATCCCGGCGTTTCTATGGAGCCTCCTCACGGCGGCTCTGTCGGTCGTCGTTGGCGTTTTGCTGGTTTGGAAACCGGTCGAGGGTGCGCTTTCGCTGACCCTGGTACTGACGGCCTTCTTCGTCGTCGAGGGCATCTTCCAGATCGTGGCATCGGTCGGCTATCGAGACGTGATGCGTGGCTCGTGGGGCTGGATGCTGGTTTCGGGCATCGCGGATCTGGTGCTCGCGGCCATCATCATTCTCGGCTGGCCTACGACCGCCGTTTGGGCGCTCGGCCTTATCGTCGGCATCAACCTGCTCACTTCGGGCTGGGCGATCGTGATGGCGGCACTTGCAGGACGCGGTGTCGCCCAAGCGGTCCTCGCGCCCGCGGCGGCGCACCACTGATCTAGCGTCTCGCCGACCGATCTCCAGCTGTCGGATCGGCGACAACCTCGGCTCCAGCGTCTCTAAGGAGGCGCTGGAAGTCAGGCGATGCCAGGATGATCGTTCCCGCAGCTGCGCGCAGGTGGTCGATTGCCGCGTCAGGGAGCTTGAGCGAGGTGGGCAGGTCGTTGAGGTAATCGAATTCCGCCCGGTCGCTCAACGCCTGAAATGACACGTCGATGGCGTACAGGCCGATGTCGGGCGCGTTCACCACTTCTGTCAAAGAGGGATCCTTGTCCGCCGAAAACGCGGAGGAGTCGCGAATCCGTCGCAGCATCTGCCATCGCGCTACGGTGTCCTTCAATATCTCCATGGCCTCGAATGAATATTTTTCGATGGGTACACCGGTCGCCTTCAAGAGGACCTGGACGCTGCCCGGCGACTCCACTGACTCGTCCCATGTGGTCTTGGGAGATGAAAATGAATCGACAACGACGAGAATGATCCGGCGCACATGGTCGAGCGGCGTTGGCTGACCCAGCAGGTGCAGAGCTTCAAATGCTTCAATGATGTCGAGCACGCCGCGTACTGCCAAATTGTCGGAGAGCCCGCCATCGACCAGATGAAGGTAGGGTCTGTGAACGCTGTCGTCGTATGAGGCGAGCTCCTTCAGGCGTCGCGACGTTCGTGCGGCGGGCCGCGGGGTGGTCGCCGAGTCCGTGAACAGTTCGGCCGGTGCCGGCAAGCGGTAGTTGCAGGTTCCGCCATAGTTGTTGATGGTGACTGGCGAGAGGATCACCGGGACCGCGGACGATGCCGCGGCGGCACGCGACAATGGAACACTGTCGAGGTTCGAACAAATGACATCGAAGAAGCTCTGGTCGAAGATCAGTCGCGAGCCAGTCGAGAGGTCGGTCGCTGATATTGCGATCAGCGGACCGCGCCCCCGGTCGAGGTCCGCAAACGTTGCACCGTGGAACAGTATGTCGTCATATAGGCGGGCCGCAAGCTCGGAGCGGCCCCAACCTGGCGACTGAAGTGCTGGCCAGTTGGCCGGATTCAGGAAGCGCGAAATCAACTCATCCTGCACGTCGCGCTTGAGGAAGCGCCTTTCGTATTCATCGAAGAGCTTGTCGCCATACAGGCCGTACGCCAGGGCCGTGAAGCTGCCCCCCGAAACGCCGGTAATGACGTTGACTTCATCGAGCAGCCGAACCTTTCCTTTAGGCCCTGTAATTTCGGTGCGCCGCAGTGTTTCGAGCACGCCGTACGAGAAAGCCGCCGCACGCATCCCGCCACCCGAAAAGGCAAGAACGACCAGATTGTCTGGATCCTTGAAATACTGTTCTCGGGCCAGAATCTGGTATCCCTTCGTCAAGCTGGATTCCGCTATCGGCGCGTTGACCGGGCGAGTCGCGCAGGCTCCCAGCAGGAGCAGCATAAGATGAGCCAGCGCCACGCGCCTCACGCAACTCATGGCGTGCTTTCGGCAGCAGCGTCTGATTTGCCCTCGCCAACTCCCCGAATGGCCGCGTAGTCGCTGGACCTGGCCCAGCCGATAATCGTCTCGCTACTGGCAATGGCAGTACCAAGCCGATCCAGGACGGAACGCGCGAAGCTTAGGGTTCCCTCCGGCGTTAGCGCGACGACCTCCGTGGCGCCCATTTGCCGGAGTTCATCGCGCTGGGGCAGGTATTGCACTGCCGTCATCGCGGGAACTCTCGGATAGAACTGCCGCAGGTTTCCGATCAGGCGCTTGGTGGATTCGTAAGCACCAGTCGTCACAATCACCAGGCGGGCCCGCGTGATTGCGACCGCACCCATCATCGTCGGGTTGGTGACGTCGCCGTATTGGACGTTGTGATTGGACTTCCTTGCCTTCGCCAGCCGCTCGGGATCGAGCTCGAAGGCTATGTATGGGATCTGCGCCCGTTCCAGGATGATGCAGATGGCTCGGCCAACGTAACCGTAGCCAGCAACAATGACCATGCCTTCCGTAACCACACCGGGTCCTGGCGTCGCGCCCGAGGGCGCACTGCTCGTCAGCCGCTCGCACAGCCGGTAGATGAGATTGATCAGCAGCGGCGAAACGATGAAGGAGAACGAAAGCACGGCGATGCCGACCATATAGACTCGCGCGCTCAGGAGGCCGTTGGCGTTGGCGCTGGCCGTTATGACGTAGGCGATCTCGTCGAAGGGCATCATCAATGAACCCGTCAGGATCGCGGAGCGCAGTCCAAAGCCAAAGGCTCGCGCAAGGATGAAGAGAACGACGAACTTGATGACCAATAAAGTCGGGAGATACAGAAGCAGGTCGGTCTCGAACTCGGCCACCTGTTGGAGGTCGATGGCCATGCCGATGGCGATGAAGAACAGTGCCAGCAGCCACTGCTTGGCGGGCGTCACCGCGGCCTTGACCTGTTCGGCATAGAGCGTCGTCGAAAGGAGAACGCCGATCATGAATCCGCCCAGCGCCATCGATATGCCAATCGCCTCCATCCACCAGCCGGCGGAGAAGACGCCGGCTAGGACGATCGCAGCAAAGCCGCCGGGACCGAGGTTGCGCGCGGTCAACGTCAGCGCCCATGGCAAAAGGAAGCGGCCGAGCACGAAGACACCGGCAACCGCCGCGACGACCTCGACTGCTTTGCCGAGCTCGAATGTGCCACCGCCATGAGCCGAACCGGCGGCGAGGACCGGAATCAACGCCAGGACGGGAATGACCATGAATCCCTGCAAGATGTCGATCGCAACGACAGCGCGGCCATGCGGCGTAGCTTGTTCGCCGCGCTCCTCGAGTATGGGGAATGGAATGGCACTGGAACTCATCGCCAGTGCCAGGCTCGCTATCAACACCGACTTCCATTGGACGTCGGCAATGCCCGGGGTGGCGAGGAAAAATACCATGATTGCGAAGGTGGTCAGCACGTACTGCGCTGTGCCGAGGCCGAATACCAGGCGGCGCATCGACCATAGCCTGGTCGGCTGGATATCGAGCCCGATTGCAAACATCAAGAGCATGACGCCGATCTCGCCGACCGCCCGCATCTCATCGACATGGCCCGTCAGCAGAGGCTGCGGCGCGTGCGGCCCCAGCAGCATGCCCACGACCAGCAGTGCGACGATCGAACCGAGGTTGAGCTTCTTGGCGACCACGACAGCCAGGGTGGTTGCGACGATCAGCACGGTAACGACGAACATCAGATGGCTAACGTTCATGGCATCTCGTGTGCGCGCTGATCAATAGCCTCCAACGAGACGCCGCACGGCGTGACCGTGCGGGGGTTTCGCCGCTACCGTGTCGGCGCCGACGACGTCAGGGAAGCGAAAACACGATGACGGCCGAGGTCCCGCTGCCCCCGAAGAATCCGGAGACCACGCCCGAGGTCGTGGCAACGTACTGCTTGCCGTTGATCTCGTAGCTGATGACGCCACCGCCGATCGAACCGCCCGTGTTGAAACGGTAGAGCGTGTTGCCATTGCTGGCATCGATCGCCAGGAAGTCATTGGTGAGATCGCCCGTGAACAGCATGCCGCCCGAGGTCGCGGTGATCCCGGCCACCAGCGGGGTCGCCCATTGCTTGCGCCAGCGGACTGTGCCCGTCGCAACGTCGATCGCCTGCAACCAGCCGCGTGATTGCTCGCGCGGATCCGGCGTGACGGCGCCGCCGTAGTAGTGCGCGTTCTCGGTGAACTGCGGGGGCTTCTCGGTCTTGGTGAAGGTCCCGCACCAGTCGACGGTGGCGACATACACGGTCTTGGCAAGGGGGCTGTACGCCGGACCGTTCCATTCCATGCCACCCAGGAGGCCCGGACAGCCATGCACGCCGGCGACGGTCGGCTCCTTGTCGAAATCGGTGCGCGTCGTGATCGGAAGTTCGTAGAGCACGTCGTGACTGTCTCGGTCCATCATTCGCAACAGGCCGTCCTTGCCGGACACGGTGAGCAGGTTGCGTGGCTTACCCTTCACCGTTGCGCTGAACAGCGGACTCACCTGGCTCAGGTCCCGGTCGTTCGCATCGCTGGGGCCGAATTGCCTGTACCAGAGCAGCTTGCCCGTGCGGACGTCCAGCGCGACCACCGAGTTGGTATACAGATTGGTGCCCGGGCGTACGTCCGGATAGAAGTCGGGCGACGGGTTGCCGACCGGAACGTAGAGCACGCCGTTCTTGATGTCGAGCGACAGCGGCGTCCACAGGCTGCCGCCGCCGTGATCGCGCGACTGCGGGTCGGTCCACGTGTCGGCTCCGGGCTCACCCGCATCCGGAATGAGGTTGAAGCGCCAGATCTGCTCGCCAGTCGCGAGCTTGAACGCGCCGATCCAGTTCTTCGCCCCCCAGTCCGCGCCGGCCGGACCGTAGATGATCATATCCTCGAAGATCAGCGGCGGCATGCTGAGGTATTGGCTGGTCTTCGCATCGGCGATCTTCTGACTCCATAGCAGCGTGCCCTTGGCCATATCGACCGCGATCAGGTAGCCGTCGGCGGTCCCCCGTATGACGCGGCCATCCTTGAGCGCCACGCCGCGATTGGTCGGCGACAGGACCGCGCCTTTGGCCTCCCAGTTGTAGGTCCAATGCTCGCGGCAAGTCGTTGCGTCGATGGCGACGATGGCTTTGTCGATGGTCAGGTACATGACACCCTTGTAGACCAGGGGGTTGGTCTGGGTCGAGCCGGCGTTGTTCGAGCGGTAGATGCAAGCGGCCCGCAGTTGTCCGGCGTTCTTCGGCGTGATCTGTTTGAGATCCACGAAGCGCTGACCCGTGTAGTCCTTGCTCGCGTACAGCCAGTTCTTCTTGTCCTGCGCCGCGTGCAGCAATTCGGCCTGGGTGGGGCCCTCCGCGAGCACCGCGGGTGCGGACGAAGCGCTCGCCGCTGCCGCCGGAGCGTGTCCCAGCGTATCGAGATACGCGATCACGTTGGCCCGATCGGCCGCGTTGGGCAGGGAAACCGGCATCGACGTGCCGGGCACCTTGACGGTCGAATTGGTGAGGAACTCATCGAGTGTCTTGTCGTCCCACACCAGCCCGGACTGCGCCATTGCGGGCGAGTACATGAAGCCGGCGAGGCCGCCGGCCCTGCGCCCGATGACTTCTGCGAGCGAGGGCCCGAAGCCATTCTTTCCAAGCTCTACCGTGTGACAGGACGAGCACTGATTACCGAAGGTCGTTTTGCCTGCAGCGGCGTCGCCGGCGGCTTGCGCGGTTTGAAACAAAGCGGTCGCGACCAGCAGGAGTGCTGTCAGGCCCGCACGCGGCGGCCACCCGGCGCGGGCGCGCAAGGCCTTCGTTGTGCGGGCGACGAATGCATTTACTGCCGCACGGGTCGATGATGTCTCGAGTAGCTCAGCCATGGTTGCTCCCGAAAGAAACAGATGATGACGAAGGGTGCATCAACATTGCGCGACTGGACCGTTACGCGCCCGCTTTGTCCACTCGTCCCAGAGCGCCGCGGCCAATGCGAGCACGACCGGACCGACGAACAGTCCGAGAAGGCCGATCGCCTCGAGGCCGCCGAGGCTGCCCATGAGAACCCACGCGAAACCAAGTTTGGTGGCGTTGCCAACCAGCATCGGCCGGACGACCTTGTCTCCGGCGAAGAGGATCACAACTCCCAGCCCACCGACAGCCAGCCCGGGTACTACCGCGCCCTTGGCGACCAGCACCAACGCAACAGCGGCGACGACGACGTAGCCCACAAACGGAATCATGGCGAACAGACCGGTCACCGCGGCCCACACCACGGCGTTTTGCACGCCCGCCACTGCGTAGGTTATCCCCGTCAGGACGCCGTCGAAGAGCGCAACGACCGCCATGCCATTGACCGTCGCACGCAAGGCGACGATTCCGAGCTCGATGTAGGGCTTCGCGCCGTCGCCGAGCCTGTCACTGAGAAAGGCGTCGATACGCATCGCCAGGCTGTCTCCACCCCGATAGAGAAAAAAAAGGAGAAGGACGGCGAAACCTACGATAAACAGGTGGTGTGCCATGAACTGGCCGAGTGTCTGCACCCAGCCGAAAACCGCAGACGTATCGGCGCGCTGCAGCGAGACCGACACCCCGCCTGGCGTCTCCAATTGCGCGTGCCAACGCTCCACGAGCTTGTCGCCGACCACGGGCACGTTCTGTAGCCACGCAGGGGCGGCGAGCCCCGTCTTGTCGGCGACGGCGATCTGATCGATCACACGCTGCGCCTGTGCCATGAGCGCACCGAAGGCGAACACCATCGGTCCAAGGATGAACAACGCAACCAAAATCGTGAAGGCCAGGGGCGTTGCGTTCGGATGCACGCGTTGCGGCAGCTGGTGCGCGAAGCGCCGGTAGGTCGGCCAGGTGGCGATGGCGATGACCGAAGCCCAAAGAAGCGGCTCGAAAAAGCTCCGCAGAATCCAGGCAGAGAGAAGAAACACAACCAATGCCAGGAACCAACCGGCCTTGAAGTTGAGCTTCGGCGCCCGTGCGCGATCCTCGGTGCGCCTGTCGACGATCAAATCGGCTCCGAGACTGACCGAATGCTCCTCCATTCCGTGGCCCGAGTCTTTGGTGGTCGCGGGCTAAACCACCTGTTGCCAACGGTGCCCGATAGCAATCTAGTTGCGTCCCGGCTGGAGGTCTTGCATCAGGTTGCGGCGGCTTTTGCAATCCTGCACGAGGCTTGTGCGGAATGCTAGTGCGGCTCGGGCAGCCGATAGATCGAGCGCACGAGCTCGATCAGTTCCGTGCGCTCCGGCCCTTCCGCCCCCTTGAGCGCGAGTGTCGGTGCGTGCATAAACTTGTTGGTAAGCCTTTGCGCAAGTTGGTCGAGCACCAACTCAACCGGCGTGCCGCGAGCGAGCAGTCGCTGCGCTCGCTCGAACTCGGCGGCGCGAAAACGATCGTGACGGGCCTGCAGTGCCGCGACGGCTCCCAGAGGAGGCGGACCGTTCTTAGGAGGGGTCGGGGTAAACATTGGCTATGCCGCCCAGCGCAACGATACCTCGGGACTTAGCGCCTGTTCGGCCTCCGCTGCAGACACGAGCAGCGCTGCCGCTTCGTCGCGGGTGTAGAAGTGGCCGTGGCGTGCGAATCCCGACACGACCGAGGGCTTGATGCTCGTCACGCTACCCCGTTCGCTTCGTACGAGCACAAGTTCGGGCGGCAGCCCGTCCAGGAGATGGCATGGGGCGAGCCGGCCGTCGGGAAAACGCGACAGATATACCGTGCGTGTCACGCGGTCTATGAAGGCGGGTTGAAAGCTCAGGTGTTGGTTGTTCTGGCTCACGCCACCTGTCCCACGATATCTGGCGTTCTCAAGCACAAGCGAGGTTTTGGTCAATGTGTGTCCCATGCGCTACCTCTCGGTCGGGGAATCGTTGATCTCCAGTTGACTTTCGGAAAACCGTGGCTGCAAGATACGCAGGGGGATTCCTATCGTCTTGCAGATTTCTGGCCGCGGATGTTGCGTTCCTGCGAGACCCGTTGTCAGGATCATGACTTTCGGCGATCCGGCGGACGCCGTAAACGTCATGCGCGAGACGTTCCCCGACGTGATTGCGACGTATTGCTTGCCCGCGGTTTCGTACGTAATGACACCGCCGGCCACCGCCCCTCCGGTGTTGAGCTTGTAGCGCTCCGCGCCGGTCTTGGCGTCGAGCGCGAACAGGTTGCCGTTTAGGTCTGCACTGAAGACGAGTCCGCCCGCGGTCGGTGTGACGTCAGCCACGACGGGTGCGTCGGCATGGTATTTCCAAAGAACGCTGCCGGTGGCGCCATCGACAGCGTGGACCCAGCCGCGCGCAGCCTCGCTGCCGCCGATGGGCGACGCGCCGCGGTCGTCGTGTGTGTCATCGGATGGCCTCTCGCTCGGTTGACCGCAATCTCGCCTTACGCGGTAGAAATTGCCTGAGTGAGGGTAAGGAGCGGCTGCCAGGAACTTTGCGAATCTGTTCGAGCAAGCGCCCGTGCTCGGCAAGGGCTGCAAACTGACGGCCGAGGGCAGTAAGCTAACGGCAAGATCCCGGGACCGAGCCGGCCCGCCGGAGTCATGGGCACCCGGCTTGTTGCTTGGGAGACAATGGCTGACACTCGAAGGGGTAGAAGGCGCGCGCCTGGTGGAGCAACAAAGCAGCGCGGCCCTCTCAGGGGACGACGATGAGACCGCAACGCCACGGTTCCATTGCGAGAGTTGTGCTGTCGACCGCGGTGTTCGGCGCCGCTGCGCTCAATCCGTGGAGCGCGAATGCCGCGGACATCGAAAGCGATCGGCCTGACGACACGACGTTGCGCGGCGTGCGGCGCCCGTCCGTGCCTGTGCAACTGACGCAAATCGACGTCATCGGCACGCGCATTTCAAGCGCTGCCGTAGAATCGATGCTGGATCTGCATATCTATGATCGCGAGCGAATCGACCGGAGCGGAAAGACGACCGACACCGATTTCCTCGCCATGTTTCCCAAGGTGTCGCTCAATTCTCTGACGTCCACGTTTCCCGCCACCACCGGACGCTTGGTCTGCGCTGCGAATGCCATTGCCCCGGATGGCGCCGGCGATCTCGCCAATAGCCGTGGCGAACCGCGCACTGCTGAGTCCGAGCCGGCTAAGCTGGCGATGATCGTGGTTACCGCCGAGCGTATCGAGGCGGACGCGCAGCGTGTTCCCGCCGCGGTGGTTGTATTGCAAGGCCAGAGCCTGCGCGACGAGGGCCGCATCTTCGTGCGACAGATGCTCGAGGACGTGCCGAACGTGACCTACGGGCTGCTGGCGCCCCAACTATCCCCGGACAATCCGAATCAGAACATCTCCATCCGCGGCATCATGGCCGCACAGGCTACCGGAGGCCTGGCCGGTCCGGCGGTCGTCGCGACCTATGTCGATGATGTTTTCCAGGGGATCGGCGCGGACTACGACCTCAACCGGGTAGAGATCCTGTACGGGCCCCAGGGCACGCTGTACGGTCGCAGCGCCACGGCCGGGGTTGTCGCGTTCCACACGAACGATCCGGTGCTGGGGCGTTTTGGGTCGGAACTCTATGCAGAATACGGCACGGCCGACCTGAGGAACGCGACCGCTGTCGTGAATTTACCGGTCGGCGACTCGCTTGCGTTTCGCGTTGCCGTACACGCCAACGAACGCGAGGGGTTCTGGTGGAACGCTGCGGGCGGCACCGCCAATAACTATGAAGGACGCGTCAAGGCGCTCTACCAGCCATCGAACCAGCTGACGGTCCTCCTCAGCGCATCATATGCCACAGTCCAGGCCTACAGCGGTGGGCCCAACCAGGTGCTGAGCGCGCCTGACACCATTAACTACAATGTGCCAGGCGTTGCAGTCAGGCGTTCGGCAGACGGCGACTTTGCGCAGTTCATGGCCACTGTAAACTATGACTTGGGCAGCGCCAATTTGACCTACGTGGGCAGCGAGCACAGCTACCGCTCGAACGGTTTCAGCAATATTGTCGGACCCCCGTTCATGCCCATAGACAACTATGTGCAGTACGAGCCCGACCGATTCAATATGCACGAGCTGCGGCTGGCTTCCAATCCCGGTGGTCCGCTCACTTGGCTGATCGGTGCAAATTTCTATTCCAACAGCTACCAGAGATCATCGTCCTCGATCGTCGAAAGTGCGACGCAGTGCGGGCCGTGCGGCATTCCGGATACGACGCCGGGCGTCGCCGGCGGAGAGATCTTTTCGAACGGTCGCGCTGGGAGCGTCAAGGACTATGCTGCATTCACCGAGGAGACTTACGAGCTGCGGCCGGACCTGCACGTCACCGCGGGTTTGCGCTTCGATCACAACGTGGTGGAGCAGACGACGTCCTACAATTTCAACGTCAACCTGGACCCTTACGGTCAGAGCCTCGGTACCTGCGCGAATCTCATAGCCTACGGCGGCGCTATGCCGCTGCCGTGCGTGCCCTCGTCTTTTTTCACCAAGGTAACGTTCGACAACTTCACTTACAAATTGCGCGCCGCCTATGAGCCCAACCCATCGAGCTTGGTCTATGCCATGGTATCGACCGGATATCTCCCGGGGGATGTTCAGATCTCGCCGCAACCCCATGCCGACGGCACCGTCAGCTACCTCAAGCTGCCATACCAGCAGCAGCGTCTGATCTCTTACGAGGTCGGCAGCAAGAACAGGTTCCTCGGGAATCGGCTGCAATTGAACGGGGCCGTCTTCTACTACGACTACAACGGCTGGCAGCAGGCGGCGCAGCTCGGCAACACCGTGGGCGGCGCGCCGATCTTCGCGGTGGTCTCGGTGCCCCTCCGGGACGTCGGCGGCGAGATCGAGGCCGACTGGCTGCCGACGCCGAGGGACCGCTTCACACTGTGGGCTGGCTGGCACGACACCGAAATCAGGAGCTGGCCGAACGTCCCGGGCACCGCGACCTCGGAGCGCAACTACATCTCGATCAAGCGATTGCCAGGTACACCGCCGGCTGTGGCATC
>DATJZM010000047.1:0-13405 GCA_035499135.1 Casimicrobiaceae bacterium
GCATGGCGATGAGCTGGTCATCGCGGACGCCAACTTTCCCGCTGCGAGCCTCGCCCGGCGCCTGGTCTTCCTCGCCGGCGTTTCCTCTGCCGACGCGCTCGACGCCGTCCTCACCGTCTTTCCGCTCGACGACTCCGCTGCCCAGCCGGCGTTCACGATGGAGGCGGCCGGTGATCCCGCGGCAGTGCCGGAGCCGGTGCGCGACTTCGCCGCCGTGTTCACACGCCATCAGCTTGGCGAGACCGACATAGGCCACCTCGACCGCGAGGCCTTCTGCGAAAGGGCGCGCAAGGCATTCGTCATCGTGCGCACCGGCGAGCTGCGTCCTTGCGGGAGCATCCTGCTGGTCAAGGGCGTGATCCGCGCCTGAGTTGCCCCGCCGCGGCGCGACCGTCGCCGCTGTTACGATCCGTTACCTTGCGCGAGGAGTGGCGCTGCTAGAATCGGGCGTCGACCCTTGAGGGCAACGGTCATGCTGATGCGCATCGCGCTTGTCTTCGTGGTTTGGCTGCTGCTCGCGCCGCTTCGCGCCGCCGCAACCGATTACAGCGATATCTGGTGGAATCCGTCGGAGAACGGATGGGGCGTCAACCTCATTCAAAACCAGAACGTGATCTTCGCCACCTTCTTCGTCTATGGGGCGAGCAATCAGCCCACCTGGTTCGTGGCGATCCTCGACGAGGACAACAATGGCAACTTCTCGGGCAACCTCTACACGACCGTCGGTCCGTACTACGGCGGCCCGTGGAATGCGTCCGTCTACATGCCTACGCTCGCCGGCACCGCGTCGTTCGCGCCGACGAGTCCCTACGCGGGCTCACTCACCTACTCGCTCGTCAACGGCCCGAGCGTCGCGAAGTCGATCCAGAGGCAGACGCTGACGACCATAGTGCTCGGCGGCAATTACGTCGGTGGGCAATCGGGGGCGTATTCGAGCTGCAACAACAGCAACAACAACGGTCCCTACACCGACCAATACAATCTGGCTCTCACGCAGGCGAATGGCGTGGCGACCTTCGTCTTCACCTACCAGAGCGGCGCAACCTGTACGATGGCAGGGAACCTCACGCAGGTGGGACAGCTCTACCAGATCTCCCCCGCGAGCTACAGTTGCACGGGGTCTCTGCAGTTCAACGCCAGCGCCACGATGGACGAGATCAAGGCCACCGCGCAAGGCATCGAGGGAACGTTCTCCGCCAAGCTGGGCTCGGGCTGCGTCGAAAACGCGCAGTTTTCAGCAGTTCTGTACTGAGGCGCGTTTTCGCAGCACTTGATGACCGGAGCGTATCCCGGGTTTCGCCGCGCTTTGCCCGGCTAGGCGGACCGAGTGCGTCGTGCCGCGCGCTGGCGCACGGCTTCGAACAGGCAGATCGCAGCGGCAGCAGCAGCGTTCAGCGACTCGATCCCACCCGGCATCGGGATGGTGACGCGCGCGTCTGCCGCCTCGCGCACGCCAGCGGAGAGCCCTGTTCCCTCGTTGCCGACGGCGAGCGCGAGCGGCCCGATAAGGTCGGCCGCGAAGAGGGACTCGCCGCCTTCCGCGACCGCCGCGACGAGGCGTCCCCCGTAACCCCGAACCCAAGCGGCAGCATCCACGTCCTCGTAGATCTCGAGACGGAAATGCGCGCCCTGCCCGGCGCGCAGCACTTTCGGCGACCAGGCGAAGGCGCACTGTCCGGACAGGAAGACTTGCGCCACGCCCGCGGCCGCAGCGCTGCGCAGGATCGAGCCGACGTTGCCCGGGTCCTGCACATCCTCGAGCAGCAGACAGAAGTCGCTCGCGCTTCGGAAGGTGCTCTGCGGTGTGGGCACTACGGCGATCACTGCGATGTCCGATGGAATCTGCGCGAGATCCGACCACGCCCGCTCGCTGACGATGAGCGTGCGCGACTCGGCGACGCCGGCCCGCAGCGCGGCCATCTCCTGCTGATCGAGCGCGCGCTCGGCGATGATCAACGTCTCGGGCGGTCCATGCCGCGCCCGGTAGGCTGCGACGACGTGCGCTCCCTCCAGTACACAGCGTCCGGCCTTGCGCCGGTCGCGCGCGGAATTGATCAGCCGCCCCGCTTCCTTGAGGCGCGGGTTGTCGCGCGAAGTGATGCGCGGCATGGGCGCGAAACGTCCGGGACGCTCAGTGCGGATCCTGCGGCTTGAGCGACGCGGCCGGCCCAGGCACGGCAGGAAGCTGAAAGAACACCTCGTCCTGGCGGACCATCCCCAGTTCGGACCGCGCTCGCTCCTCGATCGCTTCGAAACCGTTCTTGAGATCGTGCACGTCGGCGTCGAGCGCCGCATTGCGCGCCTTGAGATCGGCGTTCACCTGCTTCTGCGCCTCGACCTGCTGGTCGAGCTCGCGCACCCGCAGCCAGCCGCCCTTGCCCAGCCACATCGGGTACTGCAGGGCGATGATGAGCAGTACGAAGACGACGGCGAGCGCGCGCAAGGTCTAGAGCTTCCTCACTTGAGCTGACGGAACGCGCTGCGCCCGTGATAGCTCGCGACCTCACCGAGATCCTCCTCGATGCGCAGCAGCTGGTTGTACTTCGCCGTGCGCTCCGAGCGTGAGAGCGAGCCGGTCTTGATCTGGCCGACGTTGGAGCCCACGGCGATGTCGGCGATCATGCTGTCCTCGGTCTCGCCTGACCGGTGCGAGATCACCGACGCGTAACCGGCGCGAAGGGCGGTGCTGATCGCCGCGAAAGTTTCGGTCAGCGTGCCGATCTGGTTGATCTTGATCAGGATCGAGTTCGCGATCCCCTTGGCGATGCCCTGCTTGAGTATCTTGGTGTTGGTGACGAAGATGTCATCGCCGACGAGCTGAACCTTGCGTCCCAGCTTGTCCGTGAGGAGTTTCCAGCCGTCCCAGTCGTCCTCCGCCATGCCGTCCTCGATCGAGACGATCGGATACTTGTCCACCCAGCCCGCGAGATAGTCGACCATCTGCGAGCGGGTGAGCTTGGCGCCTTCGCCGGCGAGCTCGTACATGCCGTCCTTGTAGTACTCGGACGCTGCGCAGTCGAGCGCAAGCGCGATGTCGGTGCCCGCCTTGTAGCCCGCCTTCTCGATCGCCTCGAGAAGAAGCTGCAGCGCCGCCTCGTTCGAGGCCAGGTTCGGCGCGAAGCCGCCCTCGTCACCCACCGTCGTCGCCATGCCCTTGGCATCGATCAGCTTCTTGAGCGTCTGAAAGACCTCGGCGCCGTAGCGCACTGCCTCGCGGAACGTAGGCGCACCCAGCGGGACGAGCATGAACTCCTGCATGTCGATGCTGTTGTTGGCATGCGCCCCGCCGTTGATCACGTTCATGAGCGGCACCGGAAGAACCATCTCGCCCGCACCCCCGAGGTAGCGGTACAGCGGGAGCGTCGATTCTTCAGCGGCGGCCTTGGCCACCGCGCAGGACACGGCGAGGATGGCGTTGGCCCCGAGCCGGCCCTTGTTGTCGGTGCCGTCGAGGTCGATCATCGTCCGGTCGACGAAGGCCTGCTCGGACGCATCGAGCCCGATGATCGCTTCGCAGATTTCCGTGTTCACGTGCTCGACCGCCGTCAACACGCCCTTGCCTCCGTAGCGCGCCGCGTCGCCGTCGCGCAGCTCGATCGCCTCCCTGGAGCCCGTCGAGGCGCCCGAGGGAACGGCTGCGCGACCGCTGATACCGGATTCGAGCACCACGTCAGCCTCGACCGTGGGGCTCCCCCGCGAATCGAGAATCTCGCGGGCGATGACGTCGACGATGGCGCTCATGATTTCTCCCTGGAGCCGCGGGCGCCCATCAACCGACGCGCACTGCGGCAGGTTGCGGCGGCGGCGCGGCGAGCAAGTCCGATTCCGCGAAACCGCCGCGTTTGACAGCGGTATCGACCGCGACCAGCGTCTCGAGCAGTTTGCGCATGCGATCGAGCGGCCACGCGTTGGGGCCGTCCGACAGGGCCCGCGCCGGATCCGGATGCGTCTCCATGAACACGCCCGCCACGCCCGCCGCCACCGCCGCGCGGGCGAGCACCGGAACGAACTCGCGCTGTCCGCCGCTCGCGCTTCCCTGCCCGCCCGGCAGCTGCACCGAATGCGTGGCGTCGAACACGACCGGGCAGCCGGTGGCGCGCATGATCGCGAGCGAGCGCATGTCGGAGACCAGGTTGTGATAGCCGAACGACGTGCCGCGCTCGCAGACGAGGATATTGTCGCGGCCGCTCGCCTCGCGTGCCTTGGCCACTACGTTCATCATCTCCTCCGGCGCTAGAAACTGCCCCTTCTTGATGTTCACGGGTTTGCCCGTACCGGCCACCGCGCGGATGAAATCAGTCTGCCGGCAAAGGAAAGCCGGCGTCTGCAGCACGTCGACCACGGCGGCCACCTCGCCCACATCGGCCTCGGTGTGGACGTCGGTGAGCACGGGGACACGCACCTGGCGCTTCACCTCGGAGAGGATGCGCAGGCCCTCGCTCATCCCCAGTCCCCGGAACGAGCTCCCCGAGCTGCGATTGGCCTTGTCGTAGGACGACTTGAAGATGAACGGGACACGCAGCTCGGCGCACATCGCCTTGAGCGCACCTGCGACGTCGATCTGCAGCTGCTCGGATTCGACAACGCATGGCCCGGCGATAAGGAACAGGGGCCGGTTCAACCCGACCTCGAAGCCGCAGAGCTGCATGACAGTGTGCGCCGTCAGGCGACCAGTTGCGGTCGCGCGCGCGCAGGCTCGCCGCGTGTCTCGCGCGCCCGGGCGAGCGCCGCCTTCACGTAGGCGATGAACAGCGGATGGCCGCGCCGCGGATTGGACGTGAACTCGGGATGGTACTGGCAGCCGAAGAACCACGGGTGGTCGGCAAGCTCGATCATCTCGGTGAGATCACCGGCAAGCGCGCTCTTCGCTCGTGCACCGACCACCAGACCGGCCGCCTCGAGACGCGGCAGGTAATGGTTGTTGACCTCGTAACGGTGCCGGTGGCGCTCGGCGACCGTCGTCGTGCCGTAGATGCGGTGCGCGAGCGATCCCGGAACGACTTCGCACGGCTGCGCGCCCAGACGCATCGTCCCGCCGAGATCCGATTGCACCGTGCGCCGCTCGACGGTGCCGTCGCGATTCTGCCACTCGGTGATGAGGGCGACGACCGGATGCGGCGTGTCGGGGTTGAACTCGGTGCTGTTGGCGTTGGCGAGCCCCGCCTTGTGGCGCGCATATTCGATGATCGCGAGCTGCATGCCCAGGCAGATGCCGAGGTACGGAATGCCGTTTTCCCGCGCGTAGCGGATCGCCTTGATCTTGCCCTCGACGCCGCGCTTGCCAAACCCGCCAGGTACCAGGATCGCATCCAGCCCCTTGAGCGCCTCGATGCCGTCGCGCTCGATCGCCTCCGAGTCGACGTAATGAATCTCCACCTTGCTGCGCGTGTGGATGCCGGCGTGAACCAGCGCCTCGGAGAGCGACTTGTACGACTCGGTGAGATCGACGTACTTGCCCACCATGGCGATGCGCACCTCGTGCTCCGGGTGCACAAGCGCGTCCACGAGCTTGTTCCAGACGGCCAGATCCGCGGGCTTCGGGCTGAGGTCGAGCTTGCGGCAGACGATCTCGTCCAGCCCTTCGGCGTGCAGCGCAACCGGGATCTTGTAGATCGAATCGGTGTCGAGCGCAGGGATCACGGCCTCGGGCGTCACGTTGCTGAACAACGCGATCTTGCGCCGATCGCCGTCCGGAAGCGGCCGGTCGGCGCGCGCCATTATGATGTCGGGCTGGATACCGATCTCGCGCAGCTCCTTCACCGAGTGCTGCGTGGGTTTGGTCTTCATCTCGCCGGCGGCGGCGATGAACGGCACAAGCGTCAGGTGGATGTAGCAGACGTTGTCGCGGCCCATCGTGATGCCCATCTGCCGGATCGCCTCGAGGAACGGCAGCGACTCGATGTCGCCGACGGTGCCACCTACCTCCACGACGGCCACCTCCGCATCGCCCGCGCCCGCCATGATCCAGCTCTTGATCTCGTCGGTGATGTGGGGAATCACCTGAACAGTCCCGCCAAGGTAGTCGCCGCGGCGCTCCTTGCGGATCACGCTCTCGTAGATCTGACCGGTCGTGAAATTGTTGCGCTTGCTCATCTTCACGTCGACGAAGCGCTCGTAGTGACCCAGATCGAGGTCGGTTTCTGCACCGTCCTCGGTCACGAAAACCTCGCCGTGCTGGAACGGACTCATCGTTCCAGGATCGACGTTGATGTACGGGTCGAGCTTGAGATTGGTGACGCGGATGCCGCGGGAAGCGAGGATGGCGGCGAGAGACGAGGCGGCGATGCCCTTCCCCAGCGAGGAAACGACGCCACCCGTTACAAACACGAACTTGGTCATGGGCGACAAGTTCTGGAAATTCGCAGTCTACCCGAACTCCATCGCCTCCACAAACCGCTGTTCCACGCGTGGAACAACCCGAGTGGTGCTGCGCGCCCGCACGAGTGTCGCGCCGTGCTACGAAGCGAGTCCGCGCTCCAGACGCGCGAGCGTCCGCTCGCGCCCGACCAGCTGCACCACCGCGTCGATGGCGGGCGTCTGCGGCACGCCCGTGACGAGCGCGCGCACCGCCATCATGACCTGCGGCGGCTTGAGCTGATGCTTCGTTGCCACGGCCTTGATCGCGGAGCCGATCGCTTCGCGGTTCCAGTCGATGGTACGGATGCCCTCGCGCAGATCCGCCAGCGCAGGTCGAACGGAGGCATCGAGCTTCGCAGCAAGTTTGTTCACGCTCTCCCGCATTCCCGGGGTCTCGCCGTAAAAATAATCGGCCTCCTGCGCGATGCGTGCCAGCGTCGGCGCCCGGTCGCGCAGCAACCCGGCGACCCTCGCCAGAGGCGGGCCGTTCGAGACATCCAGCCCGGGGACGCGTTCCAGGAAAGGCCGCAGCTGCTCTCCGAGCGCTTGGTCGGAAAGCCGCTTGATGTGCTCGTGATTGACCCAGTTGAGCTTGTCGGCATCGAAACGCGCCGGCGAAGGATGCACGTGCGCGACGTCGAACCACTCGATGAGCTGTTCGCGGGTGAAGATCTCGTCGTCGCCGTGCGCCCAGCCGAGCCGCGCCAGGAAGTTGATCATCGCCTCCGGCAGGAAGCCCTCCCGCTCGTATTCGATGACGCTCACGGCGCCGTGGCGCTTGGAGAGCTTCGTTCCATCCGAACCCAGCACCGTCGGCAAGTGGCCATACACGGGCGGCCGCGCCCCGAGAGCGCGGATCATATTGATCTGCCTCGGCGTGTTGCTCACGTGATCATCGCCGCGGATCACGTGCGTAATGTCCATGTCCAGATCATCGACCACGACGCCGAAGTTGTAGGTCGGCACCCCGTCCCTGCGCATGATGACGAGGTCGTCGAGCTCGGCGTTGGCGATTTCGATGTGGCCCTTCACCTGGTCGTCCCAGGTGACGCTGCCCTCCGTCGGATTCTTGAACCGAAACACGGGATCGACGCCAGCCGGCGGCGTCTGGCCCTGTCGCAGGTTCTCCGGTCTCCAGCGCCCGTCGTAGCGTGGCTTCTCCCCGCGCCCGAGTTGCTGCGTCCGCAGAGCTTCCAGTTCTGCCGGCGTCGTGTAGCAGGGATAGGCGAGCCCCCGGTCGAGCAAGTCCTTGAGAACGGCCCGGTAGCGATCGAGCCGCTGCATTTGATAAAACGGACCTTCGTCGTAGTCGAGGCCGAGCCACGCCATCCCATCGAGGATCGCCTGAATCGCCTCCTTCGTGGAGCGCTCGCGATCCGTGTCCTCGATGCGCAGGATGAACTGGCCCTTGTGATGACGCGCGAAGGCCCAGGCGAAGAGCGCGGTGCGTGCGCCGCCCAAGTGAAGAAAGCCGGTCGGGCTGGGAGCGAAGCGGGTTCGAACGTGAGACACGGCGGCGACGCGGGGTCGAGCCGCGAATTGTACCGCTAGTTCGTGCCTCGAGAGTGAGCAGAGACTTTGTTTACGACGATGTCGCCTTCGAGCATCCGTTCGAACGGAGCCGGCCTTGCGATGCCGAATCCCTGCGCGTAGTCAACGCCGAGCGCACGCAGCAGCTCCAAAATCTCCTCCGTTTCGACCGACTCCGCGATCGTCTGTTTGCCCATCACGCGGCCGATGCTGTGGATGGCCTCGACCATTGCGCGGTCGACCGGATCCTGTGCCATGTCGCGCACGAAGCTGCCGTCGATCTTCACGTAGTCGACCGGTAGGTGCTTGAGATAGCTGAACGACGAGACGCCGGCTCCGAAGTCGTCCAGCGCGAAGCGGCAGCCGAGGCCGCGCAGCGCCGTGATGAACGCGGCCGCCTTGGACAGGCTGGTCACCGCCGTGGTCTCGGTGATCTCGAAGCAAATGAGCGAGTACGGAAGGCCGGAACGCAGGAACTCGGCCAGCACGAAATCGAGGAAGCTCTCGTCGTTGATCGAGGCGCCGGACAGATTGATCGCGCACAGGTCCGGAGCCTGCTTGGTCGAGCGGTCAAGGTGCGGCGCGATCAAGTTGAAGGCGTTGCGCACCACCCACCGGTCGATCAGCGGCATCAGGTTGTAGCGCTCGGCGGCAGGGACGAAGGCCATCGGCGGGACGAGCTCGTCGCGCTCGCTGCGCAGCCTGACCAGCAGCTCGACGTGGCGCGGCGTCGTCTCGTCGCCGCTCAGCGCACGGATCGGCTGCGCGAACAACTGGAAACGATCCTCCGCGAGCGCGCGCTGCAGGCGGTCCACCCACTCCATTTCGCCGTGGCGCACCGCTACATCGGTATCCCGCGGGTGATAGACCTGGATGCGGTTGCGGCCCTTGTCCTTCGCGAGGTAGCAGGCGGCGTCGGCTGCAGAGAGCGCGTCGGCGAGCGTGCGTGGCCCATCGATCATGTTGACCATGCCGATGCTCACGCTGGTTGCGAACGAGCGCGTGCCCCAGCTGAACTTGAAATCGGCGACCGATCGCCGCAGGCTCTCCGCGATGCGCAGCGCCGGCTCCGGCGGGCAGTGCTCGAGCAGGACGCCGAACTCGTCGCCGCCGAGCCGTGCGATGGTGTCGCCGGCGCGCAGCTCTGGACGCAGGAGGCTGCTCACCTGCCGCAGCATCTCGTCGCCGGCCGCGTGACCGCAGGTGTCGTTGACGATCTTGAACTGGTCGATATCCAGATACAGCACGGCGTGGTGAAAGTTCGAGTCCTGCGGCCGCTCCAGCGTCGCGCGCAGGCGATTCTCGAATTCGCGCCGGTTCGGCAGCCCCGTCAGCGCGTCGTGCGTCGCGAGGTGCGAGAGGCGTGCTGCGTACTGGCGCTCGCGGCTCATGTCCTGGAAGACGAGCACCGCGCCCTGCGCGTGGCCCAGGCGATCGCGAATCGGCGCCACGCTGGCGTCGACCGCAATCGGCGGGCTGGCCCGGCGCAGCAGTACGACATCGCCCTCGAGGTGCATCGTTCCGCCCTCGCGCAGGGCGCGATCGAGCCGATCGCCGACCGTCGTCCCCGTGCTCTCCTCGACGACGGCGAACACCGATGCGAGCGGCTGCCCTTTCGCTTCCGCCAGTGGCCACTCGGTGAGCCGTTCCGCCGCGGCGTTGAGATATTCCACGCAGCCACGGGGATCGACGGTGATCACGGCGTCCGCGATCGAGGCGAGCGTGACTTCCGCACGCTCCTTCTCGGCAAAGAGCTGCGCCTCGGTCTGCTTGCGGTATTCGATGTCGGTCACCGAGCCGCCCATGCGCACGAGCTGACCGGCGGCATCGCGCACCGTGCGTCCGCGCGCCTGGAACCAGCGCGCCTCGCCGGTGCGCGTGAGCATGCGCAACTCGAGCTCGAATGGTCCACTGCCGAGCGAAGGCTCCCCGACGAGGCGCATGATTCGCTGGCGATCCTCGGGATGAAACAGCGACATGAATGACGTCGGCGTCACCGAAAGCGCGCCCGGAGCATACCCAAGCAGCTCCTGGAAGCGCATCGACATGTAGATCTCGTCCGCTGCGACGTTCCAGTCCCAGATGCCGTCGTTGCTGTCGCTCACCGCGCGCTCGAAACGCTCCTCGCTCGCGTGCAACGCCGCCTCGAACGATCCGCGCTGCGTCATGACCACGCGCGCCCGCAGCAGAGCGACCACGATCAGCGTAAGGGCGACGGCGGCGTTGAACGCGGTGAGCGCCGAGCGGGCCGTTCGCGATGCATCCCCCAGGGTTGCCGAGAATGCACGCTCGAGATCGGTCAGCCTCAGGTCGATGGCGCGGATGCGGCTCCTCGCCTGCTCCTGTTGCCTGACATCGAAGTCTCTGGAAGCAATCGCCGATTGCACCTGCTCGCCCACCGCCACGAGCTCCGCAATCTTCTCGTCGCCCGCGCGCCAGATGTCGATCGCACGCGCCATGAAGTCGACGTGCTGGAAGTACCGGAAGAGCAGGATCATCCCCGGGACATCGTCCGGGTCGTTGCCCCCCTTGAGGAAGCCTTCGCGCGCGCGGCCGAGATCGGGATCGGCTTTCTGCAATTCTTCGCGCGCCGCGCGGTCGCCGTCGATAGTGCGCATCGCTTCGACGTACGCGCCGTACTCCGCACTCTCTCCGGTGCGCGCGTAGCGCATGAGGTGCGCCACGGCATCCTTCTGCGCCTTCGACCACAGGCTTTCTCCCGCGACGTAGGCGCGAACCGAGGACATCACCTCGAGGCTGACGCCCACCAGCAAGGCGAGCATGGCGGCAACGACGGCGAACGGCCAGGTCAGGCCGAAGAGGCGTGCCGCCTCCGGCCGCCGCGCAAGCCAAGCTCTGCCCGTGCCGAAACGCATCATGTCCGCTTGTGCCCCTCTGCGTCAGTCCACCCCGCAGGGACGCCCGTTATCGCGGTTGCAGCGCAGCTGCTGTAACCGTCCCGCATCGACCAGTGCAAATTCGAGGCCAGCCATCGCGCCTAGCGGCCCCGCACCGGTCGCCAGCGCAGGTCGAGTGTCGTTGGCACGGCCGGATTCGCGGGTTCCGATCGGAGCACCATCGGTCCTGGGGTGTGGCCGTGGGTCCAGAAGCGCGCCAGGCGGCGCGCTTCGGCCGCGTTGGCGTTGACGGGGAAGGTGTCGTAGTTGCGCCCGCCAGGATGGGAGACGTGATAGGTGCAGCCGCCGAGCGCGCGCCCCGCCCAGGTGTCGACCAGGTCGAACGTGAGCGGCGCTTGCACGGCGATCGTCGGGTGCAGCGCCGAAGGCGGGCTCCAGGCGCGAAAGCGCACGCCGGCGACGAACTCTCCCGGCACGCCGGTTGCGGCGAGCGGCAGCGCTCTGCGGTTGCAAGCCACGGCGTGGCGTCCCGGGACCATTCCGCTCACTTTCACCTGCAGGCGCTCGACGGAGGAATCGACGAAGCGCGCGGTACCCCCGGCGCTTACCTCCTCGCCCAGCACGTGCCAGGGCTCGATCGCCTGCCGCAGCTCGATGGTCACTCCGTCGTAGCTGACGGTGCCGAAGCGCGGGAAGCGGAATTCGACGAAGGGATCGAACCACTCGGCAGCGAATGCATAGCCGAGCGCGTTCAGGTCGGCGACGACGTCGCGCATGTCGGCGACCACGAAGTGCGGCAACAGCCAGCGGTCGTGCAGCGCCGTTCCCCAGCGCACGAGCTTGCCGCGGTACGGCTGCTGCCAGAAGCGTGCGACCAGCGCGCGCAGCAACAGCATCTGCACCGCGCTCATCCGCGCGTGCGGCGGCATCTCGAAAGCGCGGAACTCGAGCAATCCCAGCCGGCCGGTCGGCCCGTCCGGCGAATAGAGCTTGTCGATCGAGAACTCGGCGCGGTGAGTGTTCCCGGTGAGATCGGTCAGCAGGTTGCGCAGCAGCCGATCGGTGAGCCACGGTTGCGGGGTCTCCCCCGTGCCGCGATGCTTGCGCTCGAGCTGCTGGAAAGCGATCTCGAGCTCGTAGAGCCGGTCGTCGCGCGCTTCGTCGACACGCGGCGCCTGGCTGGTCGGGCCGATGAACAGGCCCGAGAACAGGTAAGAGAGCGCCGGGTGGTTCTGCCAGTAAGTGATGAGGCTCTTCAGCAGGTCGGGGCGGCGCAATAGCGGGCTCTGCGCAGGTGTCGCTCCGCCAAGCGTCACGTGATTGCCGCCTCCCGTGCCGGTATGGCGGCCGTCGAGCATGAACTTCTCGGTGCCGAGGCGCGTCTGACGCGCTTCCTCGTACAGGATCGTCGTGGTCGCCACGACCTCGCGCCACGACGATGCCGGATGGATGTTCACCTCGATCACGCCGGGATCGGGTGTGACGCCGAGCACGCTCAGGCGCGCGTCTCTCGGCGGTGCATAGCCTTCGATGACGATCTTGACGCCGACGGCCGCCGCTGCATCCTCGAGCGCGGCGAGCAGCGCGACGTAATCGTCGACGCGCACGAGCGGGGGCATGAAGAGGTACAGGTGTCCGTCGCGCACCTGGGCCGCAAGGGCCGTCTTCACCACCTCGCGCGGCGCTCTTCCCCGCGCGCGCGCGCGTCCGTGCTTGAGCGTCCCGCGTTTCGGCAGCGCATCGGCCGGCGCGAATGGATCGACCGGGTGCTCCTGCTCGATCTCCTCGGGCAGGACGTCGGGCAGCGAAGCGAGCGGCAAGCGCAGGCCGAGCGACGAATCGCCCGGCAGCGCGTAGAGCCGCTCGCGCCGCAACGGCCAGGGGCTTGACAGCCAGACCGGCTCGTCGAGACCTTCGCGCACGGCCCCGGCTTTCAGCGGCAGCACGAAGCCCGCCGGCTTGTCGAGTCCGGCGAGTAGCAGACGCGCGAGCCGTGCCCGCTCGTCGGTGGAGCCGAGATCTGCCTTCAAGGGGTCGGCGTTGTCGGGAAGCGCCGCTTCCTGTTTGAGCAGCATCGGAACGTCTTCGTACGCCGTGAGAACAAGGCTCTCCGGCAGGCCCAGCGAGGCTGCCAGGCGGACGAGAAATTTCCGCGCCACGTCGAGACTGGTGCTTCCCGGTGCGCGCGTATCGGCGAGCAGCGCCTCGTCGCGCCACAGCGGCTCGCCGTCCGTGCGCCAGTAGGCGCTGAGCGCCCATCGTGGCAGCGGCTCGCCGGGATACCATTTGCCCTGGCCGAAGTGCAGGATGCTGCCCGACGCGAAGCGCTTGGCGAGACGCCGCAGCAGCACCTCGGCAAGCTCGCGCTTCTTTTTCCCGAGCGCGGCGACGTTCCACTCCGCGCCATCCATGTCGTCGATGGAAACGAACGTCGGCTCGCCGCCCTGGGTGAGGCGCACGTCGTGCGCCTTCAGCTCGGCATCGACCCTCTCGCCGAGGGCATCGATGGCGCCCCACTGCACCTCGGTGTAGGGCTTCGTGACACGCGGGTCCTCGTGTACGCGCGAGACCTTCATTGCGAAATCGAAGGTGACCTCGCAGACATCGGTGAATCCGATCACCGGCGCGGCGTTGCCGGGCTCCGCGGTGCAGGCGAGCGG
>DATJZM010000048.1:0-2079 GCA_035499135.1 Casimicrobiaceae bacterium
GCGCGAGCGCAGGTCGCTGCGGGCGCTCGTCGCGCAGCTCGCGGCGGCTGATCTGCTCGATCTGCAGGAGCGCTACGTCGAGCTCTTCGATCGAGGCCGGGCCACGTCGTTGCACCTCTTCGAGCACCTCCATGGCGAGTCGCGCGATCGCGGCCAGGCGATGGTCGATCTCATGGCGACGTACGCGCAGGCGGGCCTCACGCTCAACGCGAACGAGCTCCCGGACTATCTTCCGGTTCTGCTCGAGTTCCTGAGTCTCCAGCCGGAGCCGGTCGCGCGCGAGATGCTCGCCGATTGCGCGCACATCGTGCGCAAGACAGGCGATGCGCTGGCCAAGCACGAGTCGGCGTACGCCGCGGTGTTCGCCGCAGTACTCTCGCTCGCCGGCGAGCGGGGACTCGGCACCGATCCACCTTCCCCAGCCGACGTGGACCGACCGCTCGATGACGAGTGGATCGAAGAGCCGGTCGTCTTCGGACCTGCTGCAGCATCCGCCTGCGGCGGAAAATCGGCGCCCGCCTCCGTCATCCACTTCCTGCCGCGCGCGGGCGCGCCACGCTGAGAGAGCTTCGCGATGAGCTACGTCGACACCTTCCTTTTCGGCATCTATCCCTACCTCGCGGGCGCCGTCTTCCTGATCGGCAGCCTGATCCGCTTCGACCGCGAGCAGTACACATGGAAGAGCGATTCCTCGCAGCTCCTCAAGCGGGGGCAGCTCCGCCTCGGCTCGAACCTGTTCCACATCGGCATCCTCGGCATATTTCTGGGGCACCTGGTCGGGCTGCTCACGCCGCTCGACGTGTGGCACGCAATCGGCGTGACCGCGCCCGCGAAGCAACTCCTCGCGATCGTCGCAGGCGGCATCTTCGGCTTGGTCATGCTCGTCGGGCTCGCCGTGCTGATGCATCGCCGCTACACCGAGCCGCGCATCCGGGTCACGACGCGGCCGATGGACTGGGTCGTGCTGTGGCTGCTGCTAGTCCAGCTCGCGCTGGGACTCTACTCGATAAGCGTCTCGGTCCAGCACCTGGACGGCGGCGAGATGGTGCGCCTGATGACCTGGGCGCAGCATGTCGTTACGTTCCGCGGCGACGCAGCAGCGCTCGTTGCCGGCGCTCCGCTCGTGTTCAAGGTCCATCTGGTGCTGGGCATGACGATCTTTCTCGTCTTCCCGTTCTCCCGGCTGGTGCATGTCTGGAGCGGGTTCGCGGCACTAGCGTACGTCACACGCGCCTACCAGGTGGTGCGCAGCCGCTGATCCCGCCAGAAGGAAAACGATGCTTTCGATCAACGGTGTCCACATCGACGACGAGGCGATCGCCCGCGAGACTTCTCTGTACCCCGGCGCGAGCGATCCCGCTGCTGCCGCGAGACGATCTCTCGCCGTGCGCGAGCTGATGCTGCAGCGCGCAGGTGAGCTCGGCATGCTCGAGGCAGGTGCTTCGCGCACGCATGTCACGTTCGCGAGTCGCGCCGACGAGGACGCATTGATCGCCGCGCTGATCGATGCCGAGGTCCATGTTCCCGAGGCGACGGAGAGCGAATGCCGCCGCTACTTCGAGGCGCATGCGGAGGAATTCACGAGCGGCGAGCTGGTTGAGGCACGCCACATCCTGTTCGCGGTGACGCCGCGCACGCCGGTGCAGGCGCTGCGCGCCAAGGCTGAGCGCACGCTCGCCGAGCTCGCCGGGCAGCCCGAGCGCTTCGCGGAGCGAGCCCGGGAGCTCTCGAACTGCCCTTCGGGCGCGCAGGACGGGAACCTCGGACAATTCGGGCGCGGCACGATGGTGCCCGAGTTCGACCGGACCGTGTTCGGGACCGCTGCCGTCGGCGTGCTGCCGCAGCTCGTCACGACCCGCTACGGGTTTCACGTCGTCGAGGTCGCGCGGCGCATTCCCGGCCACCCGCTTCCCTTCGAGCACGTCTCGGCACGGATCGCCGAGGTGCTGACGACGAAGACCGAGGCGCGCGCGCTGTCGCAGTACGTGCAAGTGCTGGCAGGCAAGTCTCGCATCACCGGCGTCGACCTCGGTGCCGCCGCAAGTCCGCTCGTCCAGTAGGAATCGATCTGCCCGCCTC
>DATJZM010000049.1:0-4019 GCA_035499135.1 Casimicrobiaceae bacterium
TACAGCTACTCCGGCGGCCTCAATCGCGCCAACCAGGGCATCCTCGAATTCGTCGAGATGTTCAAGGCGCCGATCAAGATGCTGCATCCGCTTTTGACGGCGACCCAGGAAGGCAACTACATCGGCACCGAAAACATCGGCGCAATTCCGTTCACCGGCGTCATCCTGGCGCACTCCAACGAAGCCGAATGGCAGAGCTTCAAGACCAACAAGAACAATGAAGCCTTCATCGACCGCATTTGCGTCATCAAGGTGCCGTACTGCCTCCGCGTCACCGAAGAGCAGAAGATCTACGAGAAGCTGATCCAGGGCTCCGAGCTTGCCTGTGCGCCCTGCGCGCCGGCGACCTTGGAGACCATGGCGCGCTTCTCGGTGATGTCGCGGCTGCGCAAGCATGAGAACTCCACGCTGTTTGCCAAGATGCGGGTCTATGACGGCGAGAGCCTGAAGGAGTCGGATCCCAAGGCGCGCAGCGTGCAGGAGTACAAGGATTCGGCCGGCGTCGACGAAGGCATGGACGGCGTCTCGACGCGGTTCGCGTTCAAGGTGCTGGCTGCGACCTTCAATCACGATACCAACGAGATCGGCGCCGACGCCGTGCACCTGATGTACACGCTGGAGCAGTCGATCCGTCGCGAGCAGCTGCCGGACGAGGTCGAGAAGCGCTATCTCGAGTTCATCAAGGCTGACCTCGCGCCGCGCTATGCGGAGTTCATCGGCCACGAGATCCAGAAGGCTTATCTGGAATCCTATTCCGACTACGGCCAGAACCTGTTCGATCGCTATGTCGACTACGCCGACGCCTGGATCGAGGACCAGGACTTCAAGGACCCCGACACCGGCCAGCTGATGGACCGCGAGTTGCTCAATCAGGAGCTGACCAAGATCGAGAAGCCTGCCGGGATCGCCAACCCGAAGGATTTCCGTAACGAGGTCGTGAAGTTCTCGCTGCGCTCGCGTGCCCAGAACAACGGCAAGAATCCGAGCTGGACCTCCTACGAAAAGATCCGCGAAGTGATCGAAAAGAGGATATTCTCCCAGGTGGAGGATTTGCTCCCGGTCATTTCGTTCGGCTCCAAGAAGGACGGTGAGACCGAGAAAAAGCACGGCGAGTTCGTGGCCCGCATGGTCGCGCGCGGCTACACCGAGCGTCAGGTCCGGCGGTTGGTCGAGTGGTACATGCGCGTCAAGCAGGCCGGCTGAGGCGGATGGTAAAGTGGTCATTCATATTGTTGATCGGCGCCTGAATCCGGGTGGCAAGAGCCTCGAGAACCGGCAGCGGTTCTTGCGGCGTGCCAAGTCGCTTGTTCAGGCGGCGGTGAAGAAGACCTCGCAGGACCGCGACATCAAGGATGTCCTGGAAGGTGGCGAGGTCGCCATACCCCTCGACGGCATGCACGAGCCGCGGTTCCGCCGCGAGGGCGGCACCCGCGACATGGTGCTGCCCGGCAACAAGAAGTTCGTCGAAGGCGACATGTTGCCGCGCTCCGGCGAGGGCGGCGGCGGCAAGCCGAAGGACCCCGGCGAGGGCGACGGCGAGGATGCATTTCGCTTCGTGCTGAGCCGCGACGAGTTCGTCGACCTGTTCCTCGACGATCTGGAATTGCCCGATCTGACCAAGCGCAAGCTGGCCGACGTCGAGAGCGAGGGCCTGCGTCGTGCCGGGTTTACCACCTCGGGCTCGCCCGCCAACATCTCGGTCAGCCGCACCGTGAGCAATGCCCTGATGCGCCGGGTCGCGCTCAGGCGGCCGCGGCCGCAGGCGATCGCCGAGCTCGAGGCGGAGCTTGAGAGCTGCGACGAGGCGCGCAGGAGCGAGCTGATCGCGGAGATCGAGAAGCAGAAGTCGAAGTTGCGCAGGATCCCGTTCATCGATCCCCTCGACATTCGCTACCGGCGTTTCGAGACCTACCCAAAACCGGTCGCCCAGGCCGTGATGTTCTGCCTGATGGACGTCTCGGGTTCGATGTCCGAGCACATGAAGGACCTGGCGAAGCGCTTCTACATGCTGCTCTACGTGTTTCTGACGCGGCGCTATCGTCACGTCGAGATCGTCTTCATCCGCCACACCGACCGTGCCGAAGAGGTCGACGAGGATACGTTCTTCCACGGTCCGGCCTCCGGCGGCACCATGGTGTCGAGCGCGCTGCAGGCCATGCATGAGATCGTGCGCGCGCGCTTTCGTCCCGCCGACTGGAACATCTATGCCGCGCAAGCCTCCGACGGCGACAATTCGAGCGCCGACGGCGAGCTGGCCGGGAGAATCCTCACCGACCTCATCCTGCCGGTCAGCCAGTTCTTCGCCTATCTCGAGGTGGGCGAGGCCGGCGGCTACTCCTTCGAGATGCCGGATTCCTCGCTCTGGACGCTGTACGAGCGCCTGCGCTCGCAAGGAGCCCCGCTGTCGATGCGCAAGGTGCACGACCGCAGCGAGATTTTTCCGGTATTCCACGACCTGTTCCAGCGCCGCGGCCAGCAGGAGAAGGTATCGACATGAGTACGTCCGCCGAAAAGCTGTTTCATGGCGCGGATTGGGATTTTTTGACCCTGCAGCGCATCCACGATGCCTGTGAGGAGATCGCGCAGGGCGAGCTGGGCTTGAGCGTCTATCCGAACCAGATCGAAGTGATCACCGCCGAGCAGATGCTGGACGCTTATTCGTCGGTCGGCATGCCCCTGTTCTACAAGCACTGGTCGTTCGGCAAGCATTTCGCCCACCATGAGGCGTTCTACCGCAGGGGGCTGATGGGGCTCGCCTATGAGATCGTGATCAACTCCTCGCCCTGCATTTCCTACCTGATGGAGGGAAATACGGCGACCATGCAGGCGCTGGTGATCGCGCACGCCGCCTTTGGCCACAACCATTTCTTCAAGAACAACTATCTGTTCAAGCAATGGACGGATGCCGACGGCATTCTCGACTATCTCGAATTCGCCAAGCGCTACGTCGCCCATTGCGAGGAGCGCCATGGCCGGCTCGCGGTCGAGCAGACCCTCGATGCGGCGCATGCGCTGATGTCGCATGGCGTCGATCGCTATCCCGGCAAGAAGAAGCTCGACCTGCATGCCGAGGAGAAGCGCGCCGGGCGCCGCCGCAAGCACGAGGAAGAAGCCTTCAACGACCTGTGGCGGACGGTGCCCACGGGGCCTGCCAAGAGCAATGCGGTCCTCAACGCCGAGCGGCGTCGCAAGCTGCTCGGCCTGCCGCAGGAAAACCTGCTCTACTTCCTGGAAAAATCCGCGCCGCGTCTTGCTCCTTGGCAGCGCGAGCTTTTGCGCATCGTTCGCCACATCGCGCAGTATTTCTATCCGCAGGGCCAGACCAAGGTGATGAACGAGGGGACGGCGACCTACGTCCACTATCGCATCATGAGCCGTCTGTACGAGCAGAGGCGGATTTCCGACGGCAACTACCTGGAATTCCTGCAGTCGCATACCAACGTCGTGTTCCAGCCCGACTTCGACGATCCCCGTTTCTCCGGCTTCAACCCCTATGCGCTCGGCTTTGCGATGATGCAGGACATCGAGCGCATCGTGTCCAGTCCCGAGGATGAGGACCGCGAGTGGTTCCCCGATATCGCGGGCAAGGGCGACGTCATGGGCGTGCTGCGCGATGTCTGGGCCAATTATCGCGACGAGAGTTTTATCGGCCAGTTCCTGAGCCCGCGCCTGATCCGGCACCTCCGCCTGTTCCACCTGCACGACGATCCCGACGAGCGCGCCGGCATCCGCGTCGACGCCATTCACAACGAGCGCGGCTATCGCCGCGTCCGACGCGAACTGTCGCGCCAGTACGATATCGGTTTCACCGACGCCAACATCGAGGTCGTCGACGTCGATCTCGCGGGCGACCGCCGGCTCATGTTGCGCCACCACGTCGTCAACGGCCAGCAGCTCAACGAGGCCGACGCCAAGCGCGTGCTGCAGCATCTCGCCGATCTCTGGAGCTACGACGTGGCGCTCGCCGAGGTCGACGCGGGCGACAAGGTGCTGAAGGAATATACGCTGAACCCGCGAGG
>DATJZM010000050.1:0-3971 GCA_035499135.1 Casimicrobiaceae bacterium
CCCGTCATAGCGCGGCGGATGGCCGTCCGCTTCAAACTGGACGAGAACATCCCCGGTGACGCTGCTTCATTGCTACGTGCGGCTGGTCACGAGGTCCAGTCTGTCGTCGACGAGCATCTCGAAGGCACCCTCGACGCGAAGCTTCTCGACACCTGTCGCAATGAATCGCGCCTACTGATTACGCTCGATCTCGATTTCGCCGACATTCGCGCGTATCCGCCGTCAGGTCATGCCGGCATCTGGGTGCTGCGGCCGCACGCTCAGAGCATCGTAACCATTCTCGCCCTATTGCGTGGAGCACTTGCGCTGCTCGCCAAGGAACCCGCTGAGCGGCGCCTCTGGATCGTGGAGCATGATCGCGTTCGGATTCGAGACGACTGAGATCGTCGTAGTTCTTGAGCGCGGGCCTCCGGAATTAACGTCCGGATGCTGATTCGCGCACCCCAGGCGAACGGGCATAAACGAAATCTATCAAGTCCAGATACTTGCCTAGTCAATTGTGGCAAATCTTGTGGCAAATAATCGGATTTGAGCGGTCTCCAAAGCAAATTTAGCCCCACGTTTCAGAGGGAAGCCCGTTTTGCTCACGGGTTCGAATCCCGCCCTCCCGCCAAGTACCCGCCGACGCTGGCCGGAGCCAGGTAGGCGAGTTTCGATCACTGCATCAACAAGACACTCGTCGTCAAGAGCCTGACGGCATTGCTGCCTGGAGACATGCCGTCTTTGAATGGCTAGCGGACGCCGTACCTAGCTTAGTGTCGCTTGAAGTACTGTATCTCGCGCTCGTGCTTCTCGGCCGCTTGGCGGCTAGGAAATGTGCCGAGGTTGCGCCGCTTTCCGGTCGCCGGATTCTTCTTGCGCGAATAGAGCCGGTACTGCCCGTTCCGGAGCTTGCGGATCACGTTATTCTTTCGGCACGTCGCCCGCGACCACCAGCACGCGTTCGGTCGGCTCGGCAGTCGTCGATGTGGGTCGCACGTGCATCGCTCCCCAGCCAAAGAGGCCCGACAGCCCGATCACGATCAGATAGATCGCAACGATATAGTTTAGCAGCCTGGGCACGATGAGGATCAGGATGCCCGCGATGAGTGACACGACTGGCCCGAACGCAAGGTTGATCGTCATGTCGTCTCCTCTCCTTCAGCTCGGTTCGACGCTCCGTCTGTCGGCGCGCGCGGCAACCGCTCCGACTGCTAGCGCTCTCGGTTGCGGTTCTTGCCGCTGCTTCGCGCGGTGCCCCTGGCGCTGGATCTAGATGCGTCCCATCAGGAGCAGGATGATCAGCACCAGGAGCAGCAGGCCAAGGCCGCCGCTCGGCCAGTAGCCCCAGCCGGCGCTATACGGCCATGCGGGAAGGGCCCCGAACAGCAGCAGGATCACTACGATCAGCAGTATGAGCGAAATGGACATGGTGCCTCCGTGCGTTCGTCCCGGATTCCGATGCGGCAACTCTCAGAACCGCGCCAGCCTGCCGAGGAGGTAGCCGCCGATCGCTGCACCGGCGACCGCCATCAGCGGCCGGGCGCGGATCGACGCGCAGGCCGATTCGACCACTTTCTGCTGTGTCTGTAGCGTCTGCTCGATCGCTGACGCCGCATATCCCGCGCCTGAGTGCGCCGTCGACGCCGCGCCATCGACAGCCTGATGCACGCTTTCCCGTGCGCGGCCGATCTGTGCCGAAGCCGCGTCCGCGACTCTGTCCGTCGCTTCATGAGCGCTTCGGACCACGCTGTCGACCTTCGCGTCGATAGGATTGTTCAGAGGGCTGGCCGGGCGCGCCGGGCCCGCACCTTCGTTGAGAGTGGTCGTGCGATCCATGGATTGTTCCTTTTCGCAAGGGTTCGTCGGAGTACGTGCGTCGCGCCGCAGTCTCAGGACGTCGACTTGAGATTCATGTTGTCGACGACGTCCTTCACACCCTGCGTGGACAGCGCCACCTGCTTGGCCTTGTCGCGCATCGCCGCCGAGTCGACGGTACCCGAAAGCGTAACTGTCGCGTCCTTGGTGGTTACATCGATTTGCGACGACTGGAGTCCAGGCTCCGCGACCAGGGCGGCCTTGACCTTCGAGGTGATCGTCGTGTCATCCATCGCCGCGGCGGTGCCGGTGCTCTTCGCAGCCTCCGAGGAGCTTTGATCGGTGCTGCTAGTGCTCGTGCCCTGGTCGTTGTTGGCGGTCTGCGCGGGCGCCGGCTGCATCGCCTGCGGCGCTGGCGTCGGGGTGCTCGCCTGTCCGACCTTGTCACTCGCGTTCCGCTGCTGGCAGCCGACGGCGGTGAGCGAGGCCGCGGCGAGCGCGCAAATCAAGACTGCATATTTCGGTTGGCTCATCACTCAACTCCTCTTCAAAGTCCCTCCCTCGCTGAAAACTCGTACCTACCCGGCCTGTCCCTCGCCGGCTGGGGGAGGAGGAACCTTGGCTCCAGAAGCCCGGGCTTCCGAGAGGCCTATCGCGATCGCCTGCTTGCGGGTCTTGACCCGCTTGCGCGAGCGACCCGATTTCAGCTCGCCTCTCTTCAGCTCGTGGAGCGCCCGTTTAACCTTCTGCTGCGCCTTCCTGCCGTACTTGGCCATCGTTGCTCCTTCCTAACCCGTACGTCCTCAGCCGTGATCGTGTTGAGATCCGTTATCACTGGCGATATTTGAGCTTGGCGTCGGCGATGCAGGCATCCTTCGCCGCGCCCTCGAGCGCGTCACAGCGCTGCTTTGCGGCCTCGTACTTCGCGTCGAGCTTCGCGTCGCGCGCGCTCGCCACCGCGTCGCCGGAGGTGCGACGGGCCTTCGCGTCCTCGAGAGCCGCCACGCGCGCCGCCTTCGCATCCTTCAGGCACACGTCCTTGTCGTTGCCCCGGAGGTTCTCGCAGTTGGTTTTCGCCGCCTGGTAATCTGCATCCGCGTGCGCTACTGCCGCCTTGTATTCCTGCTCGCGCCGCGCCTTCGCGGGGTCGGCGCCGTAGGATGCGCCGGCAAGAGCGCAAACCGCGGCAGCGCATGCTATCTGGGTGAAAACGGAACGCATATGGCTCTCCTTTGATGATGTTCGATGCTCTCTGGACAGACGCCTTCTAGTTGAGGCGCTCCCAGTCCTTGACTTGCTTCTCGGCTTCGTCGCGCGTGATCCCGTAGGTTTCTTGGATCTTGCCGACCAGTTCATCGCGATTCCCGTTTACTTCCGTCAGCTCGTCGTCGGTGAGCTTGCCCCACTGCTGCTTGACCTTGCCCTTGAGCTGCTTCCAGCTGCCCTCGATACGATCCCAGTTCATTGCTGCTCCTTTGGTGGAGAAATGCTTGAGAAATGCGAATCCGTTGAAATCTAGTAGCTCTTGTATCTAGTACCTCTTGTGCTCCTGCGCTTCGTCGTGGATGTCCTTGCCGAGATGCTCGACGTCGCGTCCGGCGCCTTCCACCGTATTGCATGCGGCAAGCCCCAGCGACATCAGGTAAATCAGGCATAGCAAGACTTTGTACAAGGCGGTCTCCTGAGCTGTTGACATGACAGCGCAACTTTCCGCTGCGGAGCCGTGAGCGACAATCAGCGCATGAAGGATTCGCTTGTAGGAGGCAACGCCCAATCCTGTAGGACGCGCCCTCGACGCGCGTCCGCGCCCCGGCGCGCACCGAGGCGCCGCCGCTCAGGGTGCGCACCTGCCGACGCACCCCCGCCCGTCGCTGTCAACGCGGAATTTTCCGGTAACAGGTCATTCCCGGGGCGACGGTAGCTCTAAGCTGGACGCTGCTGCCGGGTGACGGTCGCGTCTGGGAACTTCCGCCGGATCGCGGAGAGACTGCGCTTCTTGCAGCTTCCGTTCAGTCGACGAACGGCCGCTGTTAAAGTGCGCACGCCCCGTCGGTCGCGAGGGCGCGAGAGCCTCGTCTATAGAGCGAACTGCAGCTCTAGTCGCCGATCACGCGGCGGGCTCGCGCGCGCCGCACTTCACTTGGTGAACTCCAACGCGGCGCTTTGCTCGTTAT
>DATJZM010000051.1:0-54520 GCA_035499135.1 Casimicrobiaceae bacterium
ACATAGGACGTTCTCCTACACGGGCGCGTCTCCCGCGAAGGAACGCAAGGTGGCGCATGGCGTCCAATACCTGGTGACTTGCGCCACGAAAGGAGAAGCAGGATGAGGCGATCTCTACTCAGTCTCGCCGTGGGAGCTGCCCTTGCGGCATCCGCGGGCCTGGCACACGCAGGCGACGTCGGAGTCAAGATAGGCACGCTCGAGTGCCATGAAGCGAGCGGCTCGGGCTTGGTGTTCAGCTCCTCGCGCAACCTGAACTGCACGTTCAGCGGCTCGGAGAAGGGCCAGGTTGCGCATTACACGGGCAAGATCAACCGCTACGGCGTCGACATCGGCTTCCAGGAGAATGCCGTGATGCTTTGGGGCGTGGTCTCGACCAATGATCATTTCGCCCCGGGCGACCTGGCGGGCAAGTACGGAGGCGTGACCGCGCAGGTGGGGTGGGGCGGGGGCCTCGGCGCGAACGTGCTGTTCGGGGGCTCAAAGGACGGCGTTGCACTTCAGCCCATCAGCATCCAGGGGTTCAACGGAATCAACCTCGCGGCCGGCGTGGCGCAGATGGAGCTCCACCGCGTTTCCTGACGGCAGAAGCGCGGCAGCGCCGAGCTATCACGGGCCGCGCTGGATCTCCTCGGCCGCGCGCCTGAGTATCTCCGCGATGCGCTGCTGCTCGTCCTCGGGTGAGCCGAGCTTGCGAGCGAGCAGCGCGCGCAGCCGCGCGCGCGCCTCGTCCAGTTCCGGCGTCATCGCGTCGCGCCGACCGCGCTCGCCGCCGAAGGCTTCGCGCACGTGCTCCATCTTGGAAGCGAGCCAGCGAAGCTGCGCGAGGATCGTATCGGCGCGCTCGCGATGGCGCTCGAGATGGGCGCGGCCCTCGGGCGTGATCGCGTAGCGCTTTCGCGTTCCTTCGGCCTCGACCGACGCGTAGCCGATTTCCTCGAGATAGGTCAGCGCGGGGTACACCATGCCGGGGCTGGGCGCGTAGAAGCCCGCCGAGCGCTCGTCGATCGCCTTGATGATTTCGTAGCCGTGCGCGGGCTTCTCGGCGAGCTGCGCGAGGATCAGGAGCTGAAGGTCGTCGGCGCCGAGCTTGCGGCCGGCGCGGAAGCTGTGCCAGCCGAAATCGCCGAATTGGCCGCCCCAAAGACCGCCCTTCGGGCCACCGAAGCCATGCCGACCACGTCGCCCGCCGCAATCGTGCTCGCGGCGCCGAAAGTCATGTAAAAACCGGTACATATGTGCCTCACGTTGTACGAATGACGCTCATACGATATATATCGTAAGATATAATGTCAAGGGTGCTCGTGCTCAAGCGGTCTGCGCCAGCTGACTGACGATCAGCTGAGTCGCGAGAGCGAGCTTTACTGGCGCCTCTCCCGGCAGGGGAAATGCTCTGCACGAGGAGGCAATATATGACCGGGACGCAACTTGTTCGCAGCGTGTGCGTTCTTGCCAGAATGTTGGCCTGCCTCGCCTTTGTGCCGAAGGAGGCAATCCCGCGCTCATGAACAGCGTCACATGCGTCGTCCAGAAATCCGGCGTCCGCGACAGCGATTGCTAGTGGGATCCGCAGGATGATCGCGGAGGCGCCGCGCGCAGAAACACTGCGAAATGATCTAGAGATCGGCCAAGCAACTCGCGAACTACTCCTCTACACCGATGCATTCGCGCGACGCAGCAGCAGCGAGTCGCGACTGTTGCGATCCATTCCTGTTCTGTGTAGTCTGAATATTGTTTGTCCGCCTGTACCTTCCGGCACCTCCGCTGTCACCCCTGAGAGCTCCCGATGCCTACGATCTATGTCAACAACCGTCGCATGGATATTCCATCCCACGTTGCCGGCGACACGCCGCTTCTCTGGGTCTTGCGCGACACGCTCAACTTGACCGGCACGAAATACGGCTGCGGAATGGCGCTGTGCGGCGCCTGCACTGTGCATCTTGACGGCCGGCCAACGCGTTCGTGCCAGACGCCGCTGTCGTCGCTCAAGCCGAACGCGCAGATCACCACCATCGAGGGTTTGACGACGAAGGAGGGGCAGGCGGTACAAGCCGCGTGGCAGAAGCTCGACGTTCCGCAATGCGGATACTGTCAATCGGGACAGATCATGTCGGCTGCGGCATTGCTCGCGCAGAACAGGAAGCCGACTGATGCCGATATCGACGCTGCGATGGCCGGCAACATCTGTCGCTGTGCGACCTATGTCCGTATCCGCGCCGCGATTTACGAGGCGGCGCAGCACCTCGCCTGACAGGAGATTCGACGATGAATCCGATGCGCATGCGCCCCGTAACGCCGGCCGCCCCGGCTGGTATGGACCGGCGGGTCTTCCTCAAAGTGACTGCTGCCGCCGGGGCCGGATTGACGCTCGGCTTTTGGAACGGCATCACCGAAGCGCAAGTCTCCGGCCCCGGCAAGACGATCGGCAGTGTCGCCGCGGGTAGCTTCGAGCCGAACGCGTTCGTTACCATCGGACGCGACAACGTCGTGACCGTCGTGGTCAAGCACCTCGAAATGGGGCAGGGAACCTATACCGGGCTGCCGACACTCGTCGCCGAGGAGCTCGACGCGTCGTGGGCGCAGGTGCGCGCGATCGGCGCGCCGGCCGATGCCAAGCACTACGCCAACCTCTTCTGGGGCGCCGCGCAAGGCACCGGCGGCTCAACCGCGATGGCGAACTCATTCGAACAGTATCGGCAGGCGGGGGCAGCCGCTCGCGCAATGCTCGTCTCGGCGGCCGCGAAGAAGTGGCGGGTTCCCGCAGATTCGATCACGGTGAAAAGCGGCGTCGTATCCCATGCGAGCGGGAAGAAGGCGACCTTCGGTGACCTCGCTGCCGCCGCGGCGAAAGAACCGGTGCCGGAGAAAGTGACGCTCAAGTCACCTAAGGATTACGCCTACATCGGCAAGCACGTCCCGCGCACCGACGCGAAGGGCAAGTCGACCGGAACCGCGACCTTCACGCAGGACGTGAAGCTCCCGGGCATGCTGACTGCGGTGGTGGCGCATCCGCCGCGGTTCAGCGCGAAACTCAAAAGCTTCGATGCGAAGGACGCGTCGCGCATACCCGGTGTACGCCACATCGTTGAGATTCCCAACGGTGTTGCCGTCGTCGCGACGAGCTTCTGGGCGGCGAAGAAGGGTCGCGACGCGCTCAAGGTCGAATGGGACGACGCGACGGGCTTCAAGCGGTCGTCAACTGACATCCTCGCCGAATACCGCAAGCTCGCCGCCCAGCCGGGCAAGGTCTCAAGGAGCGAAGGCGACGCCGCGAAGGCGATCGAGGGGGCTGCGAAGAAGCTCGAAGCGACCTATGAATTCCCGTATCTTGCGCACGCGGCGATGGAGCCGCTGAACTGCGTCGCGAAACTGACCGAGACCGGCTGCGAGATCTGGAACGGTGAGCAGTTCCAGACGGGCGACCAGTTCGCCGTCGCGAAAGCTACAGGACTCAAGCCCGAGCAGGTGAAGCTCAACATGCTCTATGCCGGCGGCAGCTTTGGCCGGCGCGCCAATCCCGCTAGCGACTACGTCGTCGAGGCGGCGACGATCGTCAAGGCGCTCGCCGTGCAGGGCAAGCCAGGTGTTCCGGTGAAGCTCGTATGGACACGCGAGGACGACATGAAGGGGGGCTACTATCGCCCGATCTACCTACACGCGCTCAAGGCCGGACTCGATGCGTCAGGCAACGTCGTCGGCTGGCAGCATCGGATCGTGGGCCAATCGATTCTGGCGGGCACGGCGTTCGAGAGCGTGATGGTGAAGGAAGGTATCGACGCGACGAGCGTGGAGGGCGCCGCGACCCTGCCATACTCGATTCCGAATCTCCACGTCGATCTGCATTCGCCGACGCTGGGCGTGCCGGTGCAGTGGTGGCGCTCCGTTGGCTCGACGCATACGGGGTATTCGACCGAGACCTTTATCGACGAGCTGGCCGCGCTCGCGGGGAAGGATCCGGTCGCATTCCGGCGCGGTCTGCTTGCGAAGCATCCGGAGCATCTCGCCACGCTAGAGCTCGCCGTGGCCAAGTCGGGTTGGGACACGCCGCTCGCGCCGGGCAAGCCAGGCGAGAAGCGGGCCCGCGGGGTCGCGGTCCACGAATCGTTCCATACGGTAGTGGCGCAGGTCGCCGAGGTCACTGTCGACAAGGACAACAGCTTCAAGGTCGACCGGGTCGTCTGCGCGGTGCACTGCGGCGTGGCCGTAAATCCGGACGTGATCCGCGCGCAGATGGAAGGTGGCATCGGCTTCGGTCTGTCGGCAGCGCTCTACGGCGCGATCACACTGAAGGATGGCGAAGTCGAGCAGTCTAACTTCCACGACTACCAGGTGCTGCGGATCAACGAGATGCCGCGCATCGAGGTGTACATCGTCGAGTCGTCGGAGAAGCCGACAGGCGTAGGCGAGCCGGCCGTGCCGGTGATCGCGCCGGCGGTTGCCAACGCGCTCGCCGCTGCGACGGGACAGCGAATTCACAATCTGCCGCTCAAGCTCGCGTGAGGGTGGCGGATCGCAGTGCGCCCTGGTCCGGACCGCGAGGCCAGTGTGCGCTGACCTATCCCCTCTGCGCGCGACGACGGCTGACGACTCCGTTGAGGTTCTCATGACAAATCTCGATCCGAAGTCCACCGAGGAACTCAAATCTCGTCTGCGCGGGCCGCTGTTTCTTCCCGGCGAGGGCGAATACGAGGCGTCGCGCACTGTGTGGAACGCGATGATCGACCGCCGGCCCGCGCTCGTCGTGCGCTGTCTCGGCGTCGCCGACGTCGCCACCTGCGTCAAATTTGCTGTGCAAAGGGGGCTTGCGCTTTCGATCAAGGGCGGCGGTCACAGTGTGGCCGGGCTCGCGGCTTGCGACGACGGCCTGATGCTCGACATGTCGCTCATGCGCGGCGTGTGGGTTGACCCGCGAACGCGCGTCGCCCGCGCGCAGGCCGGTTGCCTTCTCGGTGACGTCGATCGCGAGACCCAGGTGCACGGGCTCGCGGCGCCGCTGGGCTTCGTGTCGGCGACCGGCACAGCCGGCCTGACGCTGGGCGGCGGGTTCGGCTATCTCACGCGGCGGTCCGGCTGGACGAGCGACAAGCTGCTGTCGGTCGATGTGGTCACCGCCGAAGGCCGTGTCGTGCACGCGAGCGAGGGTGAGAACGCCGACCTTTTCTGGGGTTTGCGCGGCGGTGGCGGCAACTTCGGCGTCGCGACGAGCTTCGAGTATCGCCTCGAAGCGGTCGGCCCGGAGATCATGGCGGGAGCGATCGCCTGGCACGCGAGCGAGACGAACCGTGTGCTCGAGCTGTGGCGGCGCGTCGTGAACGAAGCGTCGGCCGAGCTTTGCGCTCCGGCCGTCTTGCGTCTCGCCCCGCCGGCGCCGTGGATCGCCAAGGAAGCCCACGGCAAGCCCATCATCGTGATCGTCTTCTGTCATTCGGGGCGCGTCGAGGACGGCGAACGGCTCGCCGCGCCATTCAAGGCGCTCGGCGCTGCGGTCGGCGACGTGCTTCAACGCCGCAGTTACGTTTCGCAGCAGAGCCTGCTCGACGCCACGCAGCCGAAGGGCCGGCGCTACTACTGGAAATCCGAGTTCCTTCCTGGGTGGGATCCGGAGCTCCTCGGCATCGCCGCAAAGCACGCCGAGCGCATGCGCTCGCCACACTCAGGGATCGTCCTCTTTCCGATCGACGGTGCGCTCTCCCACCTGCCGGAGGGTCATTCCGCTGTCGGCAATCGCGATGCTCGTGCGGTGATCAATATCACGGGCGCCTGGGAGAAAGCGGAAGACGACGCGCCGAACATCGAATGGGCTCGTGCCGCGTGGCGCGACGCGCGCCGCTTCTCGACCGGCGGGACGTACATCAACTTTCTCACCGAAGAGGAAGGCGAGGACCGCACGCACGCAGCGTACCGGGATAACTACCGTCGCCTCATCGAGATCAAGACGAGCTGGGACCCCGGGAACGTGTTTCGGATCAACAAGAACATCCGTCCGCAGGGCTGACAGGCGGCGCATACGCCGTACCGCTCGTGCCATGCCATCCATGCGCGCAAGATCGCGGATCGAGCCTTCGAAGCTGCCGACATCATTCCGGAGGTGCTCGCGTCGCGCCTCCTGACCATTCGCGCCTCCACTGGCCGCGCGGACGGTGCAAGGAATGCGGCAGCCCACCCCTGGGGGCAGCTGTTCAATCGAGTTCGGCGGCCGATTGCGACTAGGCAACGGCACCGTTAGACTTCGCCGCTTTGCCCTTCGGACAGTCTCCAGCGCGAGCAACCGCGCCTCCCGGGCATGTTCGTCTTGCGTTTTCCTGCATGGAGCACGTGATGAATCAGAGTGAAGAAGCCGGGGTAGACCGCGGACGCCGTGACGCGCTGAAGGCCATCGCGGGCAGCGCGATCGCCGCGGCCCTCGGGACGAATGAGCTCCGGCACTCGGCCGCGGCTGCCACCGGCCCGACCAGCGCTGGCACCGGCACTGCAAGCAGCGCCGGCGGCCCGTACAACATCGTTTTCATCCTGACCGATCAGGAGCGCTACTTCCGCCCTGGCGACCTGCCGCAGGACTATCGTCTACCCGGGCACGAGCGTCTGGCGAAACGGGGAATCGTCTTCGAGAACCACCAGATCAACTCTTGCGTGTGCACACCTTCGCGGTCGGTGGTCTACACAGGCCGGCACATCCAGCACACCAGGATGTTCGACAACACGAATTTCCCCTGGATCGCGAGCATGTCGACCGAAATTCCCACCGTCGGTGACATGCTGCGCGAGGCGGGCTATTACACCGCCTACAAGGGAAAGTGGCATCTCACGAAGGAATTCGAGACGGTGAACGACCTGGGCTCGCCGACCAAGATCTTCACCAAGGAAATGGAGGCTTACGGGTTCTCGGATTACTTCGGGGTCGGCGACATCATCGGGCACGAGCGGGGCGGCTACCTCCACGACGGCATCATCTCGTCCATGGGTGTGAATTGGTTGCGCGGCCGAGGCATGGAGCTCAAGGCGCAGGGCAAGCCGTGGTTCCTCGCCGTGAACCTGGTCAACCCGCACGACATCATGTTCATCGACACCGATCGTCCGGGCCAGCCCGTGCAGGCGAGAAACATTCTCGGCCACATCATGCCGGAGCCGGCCACGCCGCTGTACTCGAAGCAGTGGACGTTCGATTTGCCGGCGACCTATCCGCAGCCGCTCGACGCGCCAGGCCGTCCTGCGGCGCATGCGGACTACATCCGATCGCACGACGCGCTGGTCGGCAACATCCCGAACGAGGACTGGCGCTGGCGCAGGCGGCACAACTACTATCTCAACTGCCTCCGCGACGTCGATCGCAACATCGTTCCGTTGCTCGACGAGCTGGATGCGCTTGGTCTCGCATCGAACACCATCATCGTGCTTACGGCCGACCACGGGGACCTCGACGGCACGCATCGACTGCACTCGAAGGGCGCGACGGCTTATCGCGAACAGAACAACGTGCCGCTGATCGTCGTGCACCCGGCGCACGCGGGCGGCAAGCGCTGCAAGGCCATAACCTCGCACCTCGATCTTGCCCCGACGCTGGTGAGCCTGACCAATGCCAGTGCGGAGAAGAAGGCGGCGATCACGAAGGACCTGCCGGGCAGGGACTTCTCGCCGGTGCTCGCGGCCCCGGAAAAGGCGTCGCCCTCGGCGGTGCGCGAGGGGTCGCTTTTCTGCTACAACATGTTCGCGTACATCGACGGGGACTTCATGGCCAAGGTGGTTGCCACCATGCAGCAACCCGACGGCAAGGCCAGGGTGCAGGAAGCCGCCAAATCGGGCGCGCTGCGGCCCGATCTGATGAAGCGCGGCGCGATACGCAGCGTGTTCGACGGCCGCTACCAGTTCGCCCGCTACTTCTCTCCCAAGCAACACAACCGGCCGTCGTCGCTCGATGCGCTTTTCAAGCTGAACGACGTCGAGCTCTTCGATCGCGAGAAGGATCCACTCGAGCGCAACAACCTGGCGCTGGCTCCGGGCAAGAATCGCGACGTCCTCGAGGCGATGAACGCCAAGCTGAACGCGTTGATCGACAAGGAGGTGGGCGAGGACGCCGGCCAGATGCTGCCGGGCGGCGTCGACGGCGGCTGGGTCGCGACCGACGCCGTGTACGACGTGTAAGTCGCGGGGCGTGCCGATCGTCTCGAATCGCGTCGAGCGCGCGGCAGGCCGGCTTTCCGGTTGCATCGACCAGTCTCTTGTAGTAAACATGCACAAGAGGGAGTGAAGACGCTTTTTCCCCAGGCCTAAGCGCGTCCAAGAGGGGGGTTCGTGCCGGCTTCACCACATTCCGCCACACGGCGGATCCGGCGTGTCGTTTCGATCGCGACCCTGGCGAGCGCCGCATTGATCGGGCTGCTCGCCTTCACCGCTGCGGCAAGCACGGCGGACGATTATCCGGGTGCGTCACGTCCGCCGAAGCCCCGATCCGGCTGGGAACGCTTCTCGATGCAGGTCGATCCACGCGCGCCGGCCGACGAAGCGAAAGGCGGTTTGACGTACGCCGGCACACAGATGGCGCCGCGAGGCGAGCAGTGCTTTCCGACCGAGGAGCGCAATCTGTTCCCAGGCATGGATGCGCTTCGAGGGGCCGACGGAAAATTGCGCTCGGTTTTCGACGAGGCCGATGCGCTCCCGGACAAACTTCCCAAGGCGATCCGCGGCCAGAACACCTGGATGCTCTGGGGCGCCGGCGACGAAGCCTTTTGGGGCTGGCTGCTGCAGAACAACTATGGCATCACCGATTTCCTGGTCCTGATCGATTCACGCCAGCGCGAGCATCGATTCCGGGATGGCGGACTCGTCAACCAGCCGGGGTTGAAGGCTCAGAAGGATCCCGCGAAGAAGATTCTCGGGCTGTACCTGGACCAGAATGACGGGGCGCGTCCCTCCGGGAAGTACCCGCTCCCGCCCGGTTGTCCTTCGCCATTCGCGTCATCGGACAAGCGCTACGCCGAGGCGTTGCGCGCGCTCGCGCGCGACGAAGCCGATCCCGACATCTACGGCTATCCAAGCGGGGTGGTCGGGCTGCGACTTTTTCCCAATCCAGACTTCTTCGCCGATACCGCTGCGGCGAGGGAAGCGCGCAGGTATTGGAAGGCACGAGTCGAGGACCAGCCTGAAGATGATTACTACAAGCCGGAGTCGCAGATCGCAAGCGACCCGAAGCTCGTGCGACCGTTCCGCGTCAGCATGACCTGCGCGTTCTGTCACATCGCACCACACCCGTTGAATCCTCCGGCGGACCCCGAAGCGCCGCAGTGGGCGAATCTTTCCAGCACCGTCGGCGCGCAGTACTGGAACGGATCGAAGGCGTTCTCGAATCTCAAGGGGCCCAAGAGTTTTCTGTTTCAGCTCGTGCAAAGCTGGCAGCCGGGAACGCTCGACACGTCGCTGGTGAGCACCGACCAGATCAACAATCCGAACACGATGAATGCGATCTGGGATGTGCCATCGCGGCTCGATCGCGCGCAGGACAACCCCCCGGAGGCGCAGAGCGCCGCCAACCTCCTGATCCCCTCGATCGAGGAGGCGCAGCCCGCCGTCAACCCGCGGCACACACCGCGCGTATTGCTCGACGGCTCGGACAGCATCGGCATGTTCGGCGCACTCTCCCGGGTCTATCTCAACATCGGCACTTACTACGAGCAGTGGGTCAGATTGCACAATCCTCTGATCGGCTTCCGCGCGCAGCGGCCATTCGAGCTGGCCACGATCAAAGACAAATCCGTCTACTGGCGCGTCTCCGAAAACCAGCGCGTGCCGGAGATCGCCGCCTTCTTCACCTATGTCAACAAGGCCGGCGAGACCGTGACCGCGCCGATGAAGCTCGCCACTGCTCCCGATGGGCGGAAAGAAAACGATCGAGCGGCCAGCGGGCGCGCGGTGTTCGTCGAGAACTGCGCAATCTGTCATTCGAGCAAGCAGCCGAAGGATTTCGAGCTCACTTTTTCCGGCGAATGGGCGAAGCAGCGGGTTCCCGGGCCCGGGGAACCGGCGCACTTCGTGCTGCCGATGGAGTTTGCCGACTGGGAGGCGTTCAAGCGCCACCCCGCATATCGGGAATACGTGAAGCGCATCGGCGAGGTGGCCGGCACGGTAGGCGCAACGCCCGACTCGTTTCTCGAGCACAACTATCTGTCCACCGACATTCGCGTGCCGGTAACGCTCGTGGGTACGAATTCCTCGCGTGCAGTGGCGACCAACGCGATGAAGGGTCAGGTCTGGGACAACTTCTCCTCCGAGACGTACAAGAAACTGCCCGCGGTCGGCGCGGTGCGTTTCTACAATCCGTACTCCGGCAAGCCTGTCGACGAGTGGGGCAACAACGACGCCTACTCCCCGCCCGGGGGAGGGCCGGGCTATTACCGCCCCGCGTCGCTCGCGAGCGTTTGGGCGACGGCGCCTTTTCTGCACAACAACGCGCTCGGGCGCTACACGGGCGATCCGTCGGTGCATGGGCGCCTCGCCGCCTTCGACGACGCGATAGACAAGCTGTTGTCGAAAGCCAAGCGAGTGCCGAGTGCCAACGACCGGCCGGGTGATCTTCGCTTCGGGCATCCCGAGCTCGCCGGCCATGACCCCGGCTTCATCTATCGCACGACTACGGCGAGCTGGATCGATTTCCCGCCGACCTTCATACGCCCGCTGCTCGTCGGGGTGATGGGCGAGCGCCTGACTTCCTGGCTGACGCGCTATCTCTGGTGGGTGCTGGGCGCGGTCGCGCTCCTCTTCGCGTTCTTCGGGCGACAGCAACACGCCGGATTCACGCTGCTGCTGATCGCTGTGCTCGTCGGAGTTGTCCTGCGCGTGTCGCGGATCGACACCGTCTATCCGTCGCTCTGGTGGATTCCGGGCGTTGCCGTGGCGCTCGCTCTGCTCCTCTGGCTGGGGCCGCGAGCACGAGGTGTGGCCCCCGTGTTCTTCGCCTTGCTCGGCGCGGGTTTCCTGCTCGTCTCCGTTGTGGCTAGCGCGTGGGTGGACGGCAAGCTGGGCGGGATAAAGCTCGGCCCCCTGCCGCAGGGGACGCCCGTCAACCTTCTCATGAGCCTCAACCCGCAGGCGCCTCCCACCGATCTCCTCGAGGCGATTTCCGGTCTGACGCGCGGCCTGTTGCGCATGCGCAAGGATTATCCGCTGCTTGCGGAGCGCGTGAGCGCCGACGCGCTGGAGCGCCGCGACGACAAGGATGACTCACAGAACTACAACGGCGCCGCGCTCGCCGCTTTCGAGCGCGAAGCCGGGCTTCCGTTGCTGAAGGCGAGCAAGTGTCCGGACTTCGTGCTCGATCGCGGACACTGGTTTGCCGAGACACTCTCCGATGAGCAGAAGCTCGCGCTCAAGGCGTTCCTGAAGACTCTCTGAAGAGGGCCGGGCGACGCTCTCTCCGATGAAGACGAAGCCCGCAGCGATCGCTCCCGCCGCGCTGTTGCAGGACGCGAGCGATCCCCGCAAAACGCCGTTCGACTACATCGTGGTGGGCTCCGGTGCGGGCGGCGGTTCACTTGCAGCGCGCCTCGCCCTGGAAGGCCGCCGCGTGCTCGTCATCGAGGCAGGCGTGGATCCGGCGACCGGCGAGAAAGTCGCGGACCCGAACGCCGCTCCGACGGAGCCGGGGCCGCACGGCGTGCGAGAGGTGTACTCGGTGCCCGCGTTCAACGGCGCATCGACGGAGGAGCCCGACATCAGCTGGGATTTCTCGGTGCGTCATTTCGCCGATCGGGATCGTCAGAAGGAGGATCGCAAGTACTTCGAGGACAAGGACCCTTCGACTCCGAAGCACGGCAAGGGTGCGGCCAGAGGGGGCATCTTCTATCCGCGCTGCGCCGCGGTGGGCGGGTGTACGGCGCACTACGCGATGATCGTGGTGCGCCCGAACGACAGCGACTGGGATCGCATCGCGAAGAACACGGGCGACCCGACCTGGCGCTCGGAAAACATGCAGGGCTACTTCGCCAAGCTCGAGGACTGCCTCTATTACAAGGTCTTTCGGGGATTCTTCGGCAAGCTGCGCTGGCTGTTCGGCCTCACGTGGCTCTTCAAGCTGCTCAATCCGCGCGGGCAGCTCGAGCCCGGCGGCCACGGCGCGGCCGGATGGCAGAAGACGAGTTTCATCCATCCTGCGCTGATCCTCGGCATCGTCAAGACCGACTGGACCTTTTTGCGCGTGCTGGTCGGCGTCGTTCGCGCCGCCCTGCGCGACAAGGCCGAGCGCAGGCGCCTTTTGCGCGCGCTGCTGCGCTGGGAGATTGTCGAGGTTCTCGATCCGAACGTTCGCTCGCCCGATTTTCAGACTCGCCTCAGTCGTCTCTCGCTCATTCCCGTAGGTACCGACGGCGAGTGCCGCCGCGGCCTGCGCGAGCATCTGCTCGAGGTCGCGAGCCGGCATCCCGACCGGCTCGTGCTTGCGACGGGACTGCACGCAACCCGCGTGCTGTTCGAAAAGGACAAGGACGGAGTACCACGCGCGGTAGGCGTGCAGGTCGCCGAAGGCACGCATCTCTACGCGGCGAGTCCGCTCTCGGCGCACGCGCGGGGCGAGGAACTCAAAGAACCGCCGCGCCGCGTGACATATTTTTCCGCTCGAGAAGTGATCCTTTCCGGAGGCAGTTTCAATACGCCGCAGCTGCTGATGCTGAGCGGGATCGGCGACGCCGCCCGTCTGAAGGAGCTCGGGATCGACGGTCCACGCGATGCCGAAGGCAAGCCGGTTGCTCCGATCGTGAAGCTGCCCGGTGTCGGCGCGAATCTCCAGGACCGCTACGAAGTCAGCGTGATCAGCGAAATGCAGAAGGACTTCTCGGTGCTGCGGGGCGCGTCATTCCGTCCGGGCGACCGCAACGATCCGATCCTTCGCGAGTGGCATCGCGACAAGACGGGGCTCTACACCACCAACGGCGGCGCGGTGGCGATGATGCTGAGCTCCGCCGGAAACCCTCAGACGAACGGGGAGCCGGATCTTTTCCTCTTCGGTCTCCCCGCGGCGTTTCGGGGCTATTACTGGGGCTACTCGCATGAGCTGCTCTCTCCGGCGATTCGCGCGCCGAAGGGACGGCCGAACCTGTGGACATGGCTCATCCTCAAGGCCTACACGCACAACAACCACGGCACGGTGCGCCTGCTCTCGCCCGATCCCTTCGTTCCTCCCGAAATAATTTTCAATTCGTTCGCGGACGAAGAAGGCAGGGATCAGGACGTTGCCGCGCTCTGCGACGGCGTGCGCAGGGTGCGAGAGGTGAATCGTTGCATCGGAGGAATCGCCCGAGAGATCCAGCCGGGTCCGGAGCTTGCGGACGGCTCGGAGAAACTCGCCGAGTGGCTGCAGAACCAGGCCTGGGGTCATCATGCCTGCGGCACCTGCAGAATCGGCTCCGACCCGTGGCGGTCCGACGTGGCGCGGCTCGACGACGTCAACGCGGTGCTCGACAGCAAATTCCGCGTCCACGGCGTGCGCGCTCTGCGCGTGGTCGACGCATCCGTCTTTCCGCGCATCCCGGGCTACTTCATCGTCGCGTCGGTCTTCATGGTCGGAGAGAAGGCGGCCGACACGCTCCTCGCGGATTCGGTGGCCTATCCCGCAGCGTTCGAGGCGGAAGAGGCCGCTGCGGTCCGCGCGCGGCGCGAGATCGTGTTCGGCGTGGAGGAGCCCGCTCCGGCATCGAGGCTTCCGCAGGACACGGTCGGGATCGCGCTTTCAGGCGGCGGCATTCGCAGCGCAACCTTCTGCCTCGGCGTGTTGCAGTCGCTCGCGAGGCGCAAGAGGCTGGGCGACGTCGACTACATGTCCACCGTTTCCGGCGGCGGTTTTGCGGGAGGATTTCTCGGACGCCTGTTCACGCGCCTCAAGGACGACGTCAGCGACAAGGTGGGTCGGGTGCAGCAGATCGTTGCCGACACGAGTTCGCCGGAGATCTGGTGGCTGCGCAGAAACGCGGACTACATTGCGAGCGCCGGACTTGCCGATGTCGAAACCAACGTGGCGATCATGGCGGGCAATCTCGCCTCGGTGTACTTCTTCATAGGCGCATTGCTGTTCGCAGTCTTCGGCGGCCTGCGCTGGATTTCCGACGTCTGGAATCGCAGGCTCGAGCTGCCGCAACTCACGCTGTGGAACATCGATTTGTCGTTCTGGTGGTGGGTACCGGTGGGAGTGTTCTCTTTCGCCGCGGTCCCGCTCGCGATCGGCCATTGGCTCACGCCAAGCAGCGGCAAGAGGTATCCGACCACTCCGCTGCTGCTGTGGGTGGCGCTGATAGGCTGCGCGCTGTACGGCCTCTCCGTGCCGCATGCCGGGACGTGGAGCGCAGTTGCGCTCGGCGCGCTGTTGCTCGCGTGGGTGGTACAGGAGGCTACGCGATGGCGGGTCGCCTACGAGGGGCGAAGCGCAGTTGCCGAAGCCCTGGCGGAAGCTGCGCCCGAGAGTGTGCCGAATGCGCTGGTGCGCAATCGCATCGCGCGCGCGCTCGGCGCAGTGCTTCTCGGATTGACGGTCAGCATTCTCTGGGTCGTGCTCGATTCGCTGGCGCGCCGCGCCGCAGGCCCGGTGACGAGCTGGAGCATGGTCGGTGCCGCGCCGGTGCTCCTCCTCCTGCGCGAGGCAGCGATGGCGTGGCTCAAGGGGACTTCCGGGAGCTCGGCAGCGGTGCAAACCTACGAGTGGGCGCGCAAGGCCATCGTTGCCGGGATCGCGTTTCTGTTCGCCGCGATACTGCTGTTCCTGGTCGACGCGCTGGCGCATCACGCCTTCCGTGTGAGCCCTCTCCTGGGTGCATGGACAGCGGGTTCGGCATTTGTCGGTTCGCTGATCGTGGGTCGCTGGCTGGGCTTTCTTAATCTTTCCTCGCTGCAGCAGGCGTACGGCCAGAAGCTCGTGCGCACCTTCCTCGGCGCGTCGAACGACGCGCGGGTACACCCGGGCGGACCGGATGATTCGATTGCAGTCGAGATTCCGAGCGCGGGCGACGACGTCTTCTTCGATGAGTACTGGCCGGAGAGAAACGGAGGACCTCTCCACCTGATCAACACTACCGTGAACGACACGGTGGCTAGCGACTCCGGGCGCCAGCTGCGTGATGACAAGGGCCTGCCCATGTGCGTCGGCCCCAAAGGCGTCAGCGTGGGGCGCAGGTACCACGCGCTGTGGAGGCCGCGCAGCGGCGAGCGTGCCGATCGAACGCTCCTGCACCCGCTTGCCGTCGCGCCCGATCCCAACGCCTTTCACCTGCTCGCCCGTTCGGACAGCAACGATCCGTCCGTCGAGCGATTGCGCCTCGGACAATGGATGGGAATCTCGGGCGCGGCCGTATCGACGGGAACCGGACGCTTCACCAGCATTCCTCAAGCCCTTCTGCTCGGCCTGCTCAACATCAGGCTGGGATACTGGTGGGACAGCGGGATCAACGCCGGCAGGCGTCCGAGTCGTTATCCGCCGAACCTCTGGCGGCGACTCAAGTCCGCGCCCGGCTGGTTCTTCCGCATGCAGGCGACCCTGCTCAACGAATGGCGTGGATATTTTCCGGGGCCGGCGGAACGCCTCTGGTACCTCACCGACGGCGGGCACTTCGACAACACGGGCCTTTACGAGCTTGTCCGGCGCAGGCTGCCGTTTGTCATCTCCGTCGACGGTGGCGAGGACCAACGCTACGAGCTGGACGATCTCGCGGTATTGACGAGGCAGGCGCGCCTCGATTTCGGCGCCGAGATCGAGTGGCTCGATCCGACGGGGCCGCGCAGCGCCGGCTTCGGCGATTGGGCTGCGTTCGATCAAGCCGCCGCGCCTTTCGCAACGGTCCCGCCATGGATCGGCTCGTTCGTCAATCCGAATGCGCTGGGCACGCTCACCGAACTCCGGCGCGACAGCCTGTTCTGCGGTGCGCTCGCCCGCGTCGTCTACGACGGCGACAGCAGCCGTCCGACTTGGTTGCTGCTGCTGAAGGCCAATCTCGCGCCCCCGCTGCCGATCGACGTGCGCAACTACGCCGCGCACCACCCCGCATTCCCCAACGAGCCGACCGCAGATCAGTTCTTCAAGAACGATCAATGGGAGAGCTATCGAGCGCTGGGGCAATGTGCCGGCCTGATGGTGTTTCGCGAACGTCTCGCCCGCAGGCCGGCAGCCATTGGAGGTTTCGCTCGGGCAGCGACTCCGTCCGTTCCAACCACCCCTGCGCCGAGTCCGACGGGTCCGCTGCTCGGCCCAACGCCGTTCGTTCCAGCCACGGGCGCCGTCGCCGTCAGATCCCTGACGGTGCGCGACACGCTGCGCGTGCAGTGGTTCGTGACCATACCCAGCTTCCTGCTGGGAGCGGTCGCTGCAAGACGCTGGTCGTTATGGCTCTTCTCCCGATTGGGCGCCGGCCGGCCGACGATGCGCTTTCTGAGCGAGCTGCGCGAGCGATACGGCGGCGAGCATTTCCTTACGTGGTTTCCCGTACGAAAGACACTGCTCGTGCTCGCCCGGGAAACCATGGAAGCCGTGCTCACCTCGGAGACCAATGCCGCCGATCCCGTGCTCAAGAAACGGGCCGTGTCGCGGTTCGCGCCCGAGTCGCTTGTCATCTCGAGCGGCGGGCTGTGGCGCGACCGCCGCCCGTTCAACGAGGGTGCGCTCGACTTCGATAGCCGCCTGCATCGCCATCACGATGCGTTCACGAAGATCGTGCTCGAGGAGACGGCGGGGCTCGCCAAGCCTGGCGCGCGGGAGCTGGGCTGGAGCGATTTCCAGACCCTCGGGGAGCGCATTTCGCAGCAGGTCATTCTCGGCGAGGGCGAGGTCAAGCCCGTCATGGGCGAGCAGCTTACGAGCCTGGTGGCGTGCAGCAACCTCCTGTTCCGGGATACCGTGAACTATCCGGCGTTTCACGGGGATATCGAGGACCATCTTGCGCGACCGGCGCCTCGCTGCCTCGCGGCAGATAGCGCCGAGGCGCTCAAAAGCGGAAGCGCGACGGAGGCGACTCGAGTGTGGGGGCAGGTCGCCTTCTGGCTCTTCGTTCTCAGAGACGCTTTGGGGCTGCACGTCACTCGCACGCTGGCGCTGATCGCGGCGCATCCCGAGGTGCAGCAGCAGGCGCGCGACGAGGTCGCGAATGCGGGCAAATTGACTGCGGATGCGATCGACAGCCTCCGCTTTCTCGAGGCGTGCGTGCACGAGCAACTGCGGCTGTGGGCGCCCGTCCCGCTGCTCCTGCGTCGCGCGACGAAGCCATTCGCCCTGCGCGAGGAAATCCCGATTGAAGCCGAACAGCAGATACTGATGCACGCCGGTTTCTACCATCGCGATCTGCGAGTCTTCGGCGAATTCGCCGACAGATTTGCGCCAGCCCGCCTGCTGCAGCGCGCATTTCCGCCAACGTATTTCTTCAGCGCCCACCGGCAGAGCTGCGTCGGGAGGCCCTTGGTGACGTTCCTTCTCAAGGCGACGCTGGCCTCACTGCTTGCCCGGCACGCTTTCGATCTTCTCGGGCCCGACATCGACTCGGATTCCATCCCGTATCTCTACGATCACTTCAGCGTCAAACTGAAAGCTCGGTGAAGGTCGCGGGCGATGCAAGCGCACGATCCGGAAACGCAGTAGCATTGAAGACGTAATGTCTACCGCCAAGGGTTGAAGTCATCGAATCCGCGAACAGCATCCGGCCACCGGAACGCCGCCAGCTAACAGTGATGTTCTGCGACATGGTGGCGTCGACCGCGTTGTCCCTGCGGCTCGATCCGGAAGAGCTTGCGGACGTCATCCAGAATTATCGCCAGCGCTGCACCGATGTCATCACCAGCCATGGAGGTATCGTGGCGCGGTGGGTCGGCGACGCTGCGCTCGCTTACTTCGGCTACCCGGACGCACACGAGAACGACGCGGAGCGCGCGATCCGGGCGGCGCTCGCCATCGCAAAGTCGCAGGCCGGATCGACCGACATGAGGGTGCACATCGGCATCGCGACGGGCGTTGTCGTCGTGGGCGCGCTCCCGCAGGGAGGCGAAGAGCTCTCCGCGATAGGCAGTTCGCTCAATCTTGCTGCCCGCTTGGAAGGGCTCGCCGGACCGGACATGGTCGTCGTGTCGGAACAGACGCGGCGCCTCACCGGGGGTCTATTCGAGTACCGCGCGCTCGGGCCGCAGAATCTCAAGGGCTTCGATGAATCCGTGCCGGCATGGGAAGTGCTCGGCGAGCAGAGGAAGGGCAGCCGCTTCGATGCGCTGCGCGCCTCGGCGCGGACGCCGCTCGTCAACCGTCAGCGCGAGCTGGAGGAGTTGCGGCGGCTGTGGGAGCTCGCCGGCCAGGGCAAGGGGCAGGCGCTGCTGCTGTCCGCCGAGGCGGGGGTTGGCAAGTCCCGGCTTTGCAGCGAGCTGGCAAAGCACGTCGCTGACCAGGGCTGTCTTCGATTGTGGTACCACTGTTCTCCGAACTTGCAGGGCAGTCCGCTCGCGCCGCTCGTTCGCCAGCTGATGCTCGTCGCGGGCTTTGCCGAACACGATGACGACGACGAGAAGCTGCGCAAGCTCGCGTCTCTCGTTCCGTCCGAGGCGGCCGCGGCGGGAGAGCTCGTGCCGCTGCTCGCGGATCTGCTGTCAGTTCGCTACGAGCATAAGTACCCGCGGCTCAAGATGTCGCCGCAGCGGCAGAAACACGAGCTGTTCCGGGCGCTGCTCGGGCTCCTGGAGGCGTACGCCACGCGCGGGCCGGCGCTTCTCATCGTGGAGGATCTGCATTGGATAGATCCATCGTCGCAGGAGCTGTTCGGCGCCCTCATCGACCGATTGAAGGACTTGCCGGTCCTCGCCGTGCTGACCGCGCGGCCGGAGTTCCAATCGCATTGGGGCGAAACGCCTCATCTGCAGCGCATGGTTCTCGGGACTCTCGAGCGGCGAGACACCGTTACCATGATCGAGGTGTTGTGCGGCAGCAAGAAGATCGCGGCGCGCACCATCGGCCAGATCGCCGACCGAACCGATGGTGTGCCGCTCTTCATCGAGGACCTGACCCGAGACGTCCTCGAGAGCACGGACCTGCGGGCGAGTGCGCGTACGGGGGAGAGGCGTCGCACGCCCTCCCTTGACATACCGGCGACGCTGACGGATTCGCTGATGTCGCGGCTGGATCGATTGGGATCGGCAAAGGCGGTAGCCGAGATCGGTGCGGTCATCGGGCGAGAGTTCCCCTACGAGCTTCTCGCCGCGGTCGCAGATCTGCCGGAGGCGGATCTCAAGGAGCGGCTCCGCCGGTTGGTCGATGCCGGTCTGCTCATTGCTCGTCGCTCGACGTCCGTGATGAGCTATGCGTTCAAGCACGCGCTGGTTCGCGATGCGGCGTATTCCTGCCTGCTGAAGAAGACCCAGGCCTCACTCCACGCGCGGATCGCCCGCGTCATGCTGGAGGAGTTCCCCGAGACGGCGGCAGTGCAACCGGAAGTTCTGGCGCGTCACTTCGAAGCAGCCAACGACATCGAGCACGCGGTCCAATACCTGGAGCGAGCGGCGAAGCTCTCGGCGAAGCGTTCGGGTTTCGTCGAAGCCATCGCACAGCTTGAGAGCGCACTGAGCTTGCTCAGCACGCAGCCCAGGTCCCGGGATCGACTGCGCGCTGAGCTGCGCCTGCATCGTACGCTCGGCGGAATCAACGCCGAGTACCGCGGTTTTTCCTCGGCGGAGTGCGGGCGCGCTTATACGACGGCGCTTGAGCTCTGCCGCGAGCTGGGCGATACGCCCGAGATATTTTCAGTGCTCTCCGGGCTTGGCTCGTACGAGATCACGCGGGCCGGCTTCGAGCAGAGCCAGGCGCTCGCCGAAGAGTGCCTTGAGCGCGCCGCTGCGCAGGGAGCGAAGCCGCCCTTTGTCATGGGACATCTGCTGCTCGGGGGGACGCTGTTTCTCAAGGGCGAGCTGGCGCCAGCCCGGAAACATCTCGAGGAGGCGGTGTCTCTCTACGAACAGGGCCACGTCGCGGATCATGGCAAGCAGGTGCTCTTCGTTCAGGATCAGAAATCCACGGGGCTGTGCTACCTCGCCCTGACCTTGACGATCATGGGCCATCTGGAGGAGGGCCTGCGCGCGGGCGAGCGCGGTCTCGCCCATTCGCAGTCACTCGGCGGATTGCACGCGATAAATTTCTCGCTGTGCTACCTGGCGGCGGTCCACTACATTCGCGGCGACCCGATTGCGGCGCTGGAGCGTGCTACGCAGTCGCTCGATTCGGCGCGGGAACAGGGTTTCGCGACCTGGATCGGCATTTCGCAGATGATCCGCGGTGCCTCGCTCGCCCGCAGCGGCCGAAGTGACGAAGCGCTCGACGAGCTCGACCAGGGCATGAAAGCCCACATGGGGATGGAAGCTGCAACGTATCAGCCGTTTGCGCTGGCGCTGCTGGCCACAGGGTTGATCGCGGCGGGCCGGCTCGACGCGGCCCTGCACAACCTGACGCAGGCACTGACGCTAAGCGAGACGACCCGCGAGCTCTTCTACAGCGCAGAACTCTTGCGGCTGAAAGGCGAGGTCCTGGCGTCAATGGGCAGGCTCCCGTCGGCGGAGGAAGATCTGCGCAGAGGTATCGAAGCGGCAAAGCGCCAGCAGGCGGGACTGTTCGAGCTGCGCAGCGCAGTAAGTCTATGTCGGCTGCTCGAAGGAGCGCGCCGACAGGAAGCAATGCGCGATGTTCTGAGGCCCATCTACAGCCGCTTCCTCGAAGCTGCCGATGCGCCCGACGTACGAGCCGCGGGAGCGTTGCTGCGCGAGCACGTCGAAGACGGCGTCGCGAACTAGCCTCTGCTACTTCCGCGCCCCGCGGTCCGCCGATTCGATGTCGAGGTACTCCCACGGCGTGAGGAAGTAGTGCACGTTCTTCCGGTAGCCGCGGATCTGCGCCGCGACAACGGTGTTGCTGATGCGATAGACGTCCATGCACCAGGGCGCCTGGGCCGAGACGATCATCGTCATCGATGCGTAGAGCTTGTCGCGCTCCGCGGCATCCGCCGTGCGGCGGCTCTTCTCGTAGAGCGCGTCGAATTCGGCATTCCTGAAGCGGGAGAGGTTGCCCGCGCCGGCGTTGGGTCCGTAGAAGATGCGCATGAAGTCGTCCGCGATATCACCGCTCCAGCCGAAGGTGCCGAACTGGATGTGCCCCGCGTGCGCGGCCTTGAACGCCTCCGGGAACGTCTGGACCTGGAAATCCATGCGGATCCCGACCTCGCGCATGCTCCGCTGCCACAGGTCGTCGAATTGCCGATAGGCTGCGCCGACCAACGTGCTTTGGTGAACCGTGAGCGGTTTGCCGTCCGGCAGCTCGCGGAATCCGTCGCCATCGCGGTCCTTGTAGCCGAACTTGTCGAGCAGGGCGCGCGCCGTCGCGGGATCGTACGGTGACAGCCCTTTGTAGCCGCGCACGTGTCCTTCGACGTCCGGTGGAATGGGCTGTGTGGCCGGCAGCGCCTGTCCGTTGCGGATGACGCGTATGTCATCAGGAACGTTGTACGCGCTGCAGATCGCCCGCCGCAACGCAATCTTCTCAGGCGTGTAGCCGCCTACGACCGGGTCCTCCATATTGAAGTAGCCGAAGGTAACCGCGAGCTCGGTAGCGCGCTCGAGCCGCATGCCGCGGGCCGCGTATTCGGGCAGGAGGGTTCCCTTGGGGTCGATCATCTTGGGTGCGACGTCGCCCGGCACTTCGAGGATGTCGAGCTGGCCCGCGTTGAACATGAGGAGCCGCGGATTGGTCTCTTCGATGATCGCTATCTCGATGCGCCCGATCTGCGGCAGCCGCTTGCCACTCATCAACTCAGCCGCCGTCTTGATCGCTGCATCGACATTCGCTAGCGCGGGCGGGAAGCGCTCGTCGCGATATGCTGGATTGGCCTCGAGGACGATCCGCCGGCCCGGCGTCCATTCGTTGAGTCGGTACGGACCGGTGCCGACCGGATTGCGCGGCGCGCGGCCGCTCTCGTCAGCGTACTTTTCTATTACCTCACGAGCCACCGCGCGGAGCGCCGCGCTGTCGAGTATCTCGAGAAACGTGTAGTCGGGCTCGATGAGCTCGATCCGCAACGTGTAGCGGTCGGTCGCGCGCAGTCCCTGGACCTCCGCGTCGTAGTCGAAGCGCCCGGACGACTTCGCCTTTTGCACCGCGGCATCGAGCCCCACGATCTTGTGCTCGAGCAGATCCGAGTTGGGCGAGCGCACGCGGGGGTCGACGACGCGCTTCCAGGAGTAGACGAAATCCGCCGCCGTAAGCTCGCGCCTCTTGGCGCCGAACGCGGGATCGTCGGCGAAATAGATGCCCTGTCGGATGCGAATGGTCCACACGCGACCGTCGGCGGAGATCTCGGGCAGGCCGGTCGCGATCCGCGGCACGAACTTGTACGGCCGCGCGAGATAATCCCAGACGTAGAGCGCGTCGAAGATCCGGTTCTCGACGATGCTCGCGTAGGTTTCCTGCGTCCCGGCAGGATCGAGCCCCGAGACGTCGATCGGAAAGGCGATCCGGAGGACTTTCGCGGGGTCAGCCCACTCGGCAGCAGCGGCGTACGGTGCGGCGCCGGCGACGACGGCCACCGTCGCTCCTGCGAGAAGCATCTGCCGAATCGTCACTGTCCCCCCTTGATCGCACCGAAGAGCGAGCCGCATCTTGCCGACTGTGACGGGTTTTCGCAACGCGCTGCCGCGTTCCTGCTAGGTCAGCCCGAAAACGCGCTCGGCGTTCACCCACCGTACTGCGCGCGTTTGTTTCTCCGGCAAGCTAGCCGTGTTCGCGAACGCACCTTTGGTGTCGTGCACCTGGTGGGGCCAGTCGGTGCCGAACATCACGCGCTCGGCACCGACCACCTTGATCAGGTATTGCAGCGCGCCGAGGTCGTAGGTGATGCAGTCGTAGTAGATGTGGCGCAGGTAGTCGGTGGGCTTGCTCTTCATCTGCCGGCGGCTGGGAATCTCGACCTCGTCGCCCTTTTCGAAGCGGCCCACCAGGTAGGGTAGCGTGCCGCCGCCGTGCGCGGCGATGATATTGAGGTCGGGATAGCGGTCGAAGAACCCTTCGAAGATCATTCTCGTGATCGCCAGCGTGGTGTCGAACATGAAACCCACCGACCAGGAGAGATCGAACTTGGTCATGTCCATCATGTCGACGCCGGGCGGATCGGTGGGGTGCACGAGAACCGGCAGCCTGCGGCGGTCGATCTCGGCCCAGATCGGCGCGAAGAGCGCATCGGTAAGGCTGCGCCCCGCGACGTTGGCGAGCACCATCACTCCGACCGCTCCGATGTCGCAGGTGCGGCGCAGCTCCGCGAGCGCATCCTGAGGGTATTCCCACGGTAGCGACGTGAGCCAGCGGATGCGGTCCGGGTACGCGGCCTGCGCCTGCGCCATGGAGTCGTTGGACTCGCGGGCCGCCTGGCAGCTTACCTCCCGATTGCCCCAATAGACGTTGGGACAGGTGAGCGAGACGACCGAGATGCCGATGCCGGCGCTGTCCATGTGCTGGATGCGCAAGGCGTAGTCGAAGTGGCCGCGCTGGGGAATCACCACCGGCGTGTCGCCTCTGAAGATTTCCTGCTGGCCGTCCGGGCGCCTCTTGATGTTGTAGATACCGCCCTGCTTCTTCAGCAGCTCGAGCCACTTCGCGGTGAACATGTGGGTGTGGACGTCGATGACAGGCATCGGTCAGGTCTCCAAGTGTGATTCTGGAAGGAGGCGGCTGGGGCGGCGAAGCTCAGTGCGTCAGCACCCGGCTGAGGAAGGAGCGCAAGCGGGCGCTTTGCGGCCGATCGAAAAAGTCGTCGGGCGGCGCGGTCTCGATGATCTGCCCCTGGTCCATGAAGATGACGCGGTCCGCCACGCGGCGCGCGAATCCCATCTCGTGCGTGACGACCATCATGGTCATGCCTTCCGCGGCCAGGCCCTCCATGGTCTGCAGGACCTCGTTCACCATCTCCGGGTCGAGCGAGGCGGTGGGCTCGTCGAAAAGTATCAGCTGGGGGCGCGTGCACAAGGCGCGGGCGATCGCCACGCGCTGCTGCTGTCCGCCGGAAAGCTGTGCCGGGTGCTTGTGCGCCTGGTCCGTCAGGCCGACGCGCTGCAGGTAACGAAGGGCAAGCTCCTCGACTTCCTTGCGGGCGATGCCGCTGCCCCAGACCGGACCCACGATCAGATTCTGCAGCACCGTCATGTGCGGGAACAGGTTGAACTGCTGAAAGACCATGCCCACGCGGCGGTTCACTGCGCGACGGGCCGCCCGCGTGATCTCGTCTGCGCCAACGTCGACGCCGCAGACCTGCAGGCGTCCCTGCTGGAAGGGCTCGAGCAGGTTCACGGTTCGCACCAGCGTGGACTTGCCCGAGCCCGACGGGCCGCAGATCACGACGCGCTCCCCCGACGCCACCTGCAAGTCGACGTCGCGCAGCGCGTGAAAGCTTCCATACCATTTGTTGATCCCCTGCATCCGCGCGACGGGCGCGCTGGTGTCGGGCGTCGGCTGATGCTCCGTTTTCATGCGTGGCGGAAATCAGCGCTGCGTTTCGAGGCGCCGGCTGTAGCGCGACAGGCCGTAGCAGACCATGAGATAAGCCACCGCGAGGAACACGTACCCGGAGGTCAGGATGTTGGACTCTCCGATCCAATCGGGAGACTTGGCTCCGATCTCCACCGCGCCCAGCAGGTCGTTGACTCCGATCACCGACAGCAGGGTCGTCTCCTTGATGACGGCGATCATGATGTTGACGAGAGCGGGGACGACGGCGGTCACCGCCTGCGGCAGCACGATCAGGCGCAGCGTCGCGAAGTCGCTCAAGCCCACCGTGGTGCCCGCCTCGATCTGGCCGCGACCCACCGCTTGCAGGCCGCCGCGGAACACTTCAGCCGCCATGGCTGCGTTGAAGAGCGCGAAGGCGACGACGGCGCGCGGGAAGAGGTCGACGCTGAGCCCCCTGGGCAGGAACAGCGGCACCAGCGTGGCGGCGATGAAAAGCACCGCAAGCAGCGGCACCGCGCGCATGCCTTCCACGAACGCGCCGCACAGCCAGCGCGCGACGGCAAGGCGCGAGCGCCGGCCGAGCGCGAGACACAGCCCCAGGGGCAGCGCCGTGGCGAACGTCGTAAGCGTGACGACAAGCGTGAGCAGCAGTCCGCCCCAACGCGTCGCCGCGACGACCGGCAGCGGCCCGCCGCCGATCAGGACCAGGAAGAACCCGACGGGCAGGAGGATGAAGCCGAGCAGCACCCGCTGCAGACTCGCCGCATGCGAGCGTCGCACGACCCAGATCCAGAACAGCGCGAATGCCGCGAAGCAGGTCCATGGGCGCCACAACTGGTCGGATGGATAGTTGCCCACGAGCCAGGGCTTCCACCGGGCGGCGACGAAAGCCCAGCAAGCTCCGGCGTCGCCGGGGCAGGCTTCGCTGGAGTCGCCGAGCCAGTGCGCGTGCACGACCGCCCACTCGAGGAAGCGCCAGCCGAGCACGGCGAAGACTGCCAGCAGCAAGAGCGAGAGCGCGCCCATCGGCGGCGTCGGAAACATCGCCCGGCGCCAGCGCGTCGCGATGGGAAGGGCGGCGACGGGCGCGCTGCGCGCATCGATCAGCGTCTGGCGTACGAAGTGCGTTGTCATGAAATGTAGCCACGCGCTTCGGCGCGGACGCTAGGCCTGGCGCCCCTCGCGGGCAAGCAGGCGGCGATTGGCGAGCCCCACGATCAGCGCGATCGAGAGGTTGATCGCGGCGTAGAGCAGCACCACCAGCGCCATCGCTTCGAGCGCCTGGCTGGTCTGGCTCGCCACGGTGCCACCCACGATCTGCATGATGTCCGGATAGCCGATCGCCGCCGCGAGCGAAGAGGCCTTGGCGAGCGTCTGGTATTGGCCGCCCGCCGCCGGCAGCGCCACACGCAGCGCCTGCGGCAAGACAATGAGGAAGGCGGCGCGCGCGCCGCTGAGACCCACGGTGGCCGCCGCTTCGATCTGGCCGCGCGGCACCGACAGGATGCCGGCGCGGAAGATCTCCGCGAGGAAGGTGCTGTTGTAGATCGTGAGGCCAAGCGTCAACGCCATCAGCTCGGGCAGTATGACGATGCCTCCGCTCACGTCGAAGCCCTCGACGTGCGGGCGATTGAGCGCGAGCGTCGGGTCGATCTGCAGGCCCGGCAAGAAAAACCCGCGATTGTTGAGCAGCGCTGGACCTATCTGGATGCTGTCGCCGACGGGCGGAAGCAGCACGAGCACCGACGCGTACCAGAAGAGGATCTGCAGGAGCAGCGGGATGTTGCGGAAGACCTCGACGTAAGCGGAGGACGCGCCACGCACGAGGCCGCCCGGTGCAAGCCGGCCGAACGCGGCGCAAAGTCCGATCAGCGTGCTCAGCACGCCCGCCAGCACGACGACCAGCAGGGTGTTGAGCGTCGCGGCGACGATCGCGTCGAGGTAGGGCGAGGCCGGGGTGAACGGGATCAGGCTCTGCGCGATCTCGAAACCCGCCTGCGCGTGCAGAAAACCGAACCCTGCCGACAAGCCGAGAGTGCGGGCGTTCGCCTGGAAGTTCGAGACGGCGCGCCAGACGAGCCAGCCGACGACGACCAGCATCACGGTCTGGCCGATATAGCCCGGCAGCCGCTCCATGAAGACGGCGCGGGACATTCTCTGCCGGGGAGCTGCCGTCATGCGCAAGGCGGGTCGGGGGCCCGCGTCCGGCGAATGCCGGTGCCTCTCAGCGGACTGGGATCGACATCATCAGGCCGCCATTGGCGACGAGCGCGTTGCGCCCGCGCTCGAGCCGGAGCGGCGTCTTGGGCCCGACGTTGCGGTCCCATATTTCGCCGTAGTTGCCGACTGCCTTGATCGCCTTGTAGGCGTAGTCGTTCCCCACACCGAGCTTGGTCCCGAAGTCGCCGTTCGTGCCGAGCAGTCGCTGTACATCGGGATTTTGCGAATTCTTCTGCTCGTCGACGTTGGCCTGCGTGACGCCCAGCTCCTCGGCTGCCACCAGGGCGTTCAGGGTGAAGCGCACGAGCGCCTCCCAGCGCGGCTGCCCCTGGGCCACGATGGGCCCGATCGGCTCGTTGGAAACCGTTTCGGCAAGCACCCTGTAGTCGTCCTTGCTCGGCAGTTTCGCCAGGCGGGCAGCAAGGCCCGACCGATCGTTGATCACTGTATCGCAGCGCTTGCCGACGAACGCGTCCCAGGCCTGCTCGGCGGAAGCGAAGGTAACGATCTTGTACTTCATCTTGTGTGCGCCGAAGTAGCTCGCCACGATCAACTCGGAGGTGCTGCCTTGCAGCGTGCAGATCGTGGCGTTGTTGAGATCGGCGACCTTGTTGACCTTGGATTTCTTGGGCACGACGAAGCCCTGGCCGTCGAAGAACATCACCTTCGGAAACTTGAGCCCGCCAATGTCCCGGCTCTCGGTCCACGTGAACCGGTGCGTGAGCACGTCCACCACGCCGGTGGGCAGGCCCGCGAACGCGGTCTTGAGATCCATCGGGACGAGCTGGATCTTGGTCCCGTCGCCCAGCGCCGCCGCCCCGATCGCTTTGCACAGGTCAATGTCGAAGCCCTCGCGCTTGCCTTCGTTGTTCTCGGCCGAGAATCCTGGCGCCGACAACGTCACGCCGCACTTCAGCACGCCATTGGTCTTGACGTCGTCGAGCACGTCGGCGCGCGCCGTCGCCGCGAGCACGATCAGGGCGGATGTGCCGAGGAGCGTTAGGCTCCAATGGGAGAGCTTGTTTCGAAGCAGCATGTTTCGATCCTCCGTCCGGTTGGCTTTCTTTTCGCTCTTATCCTTTCGCCCGGCCAATAAGAAGCCTCGCTTGACGGCGCGGCGGCGGCAGCGCCGCGCGCCGGGCAGGTCCGCCTAACGCCAGGTGCGGCTACGATGCCGCGGCGTGCGCGGCGCGTAAATCAACCTGCAGCTGGCGGTGGCTCCGCGACTACTTGTCCATTCTTCACCGGAAGGGTGGGGCCGGGCTTGAACGACGTGCGCAACACACCTTCCTTGCCCTCGAGGCGGTAGGTGACGTCGTAGCCGATCAGCTTCTGCGTCGTATCGTTGACGGTCTTGCAACGCCGCTCCGTCGCCGTAACGACGTTCTTCTGCTGCTGATTCTTCTGCACCTGGTTGCCGACGTAGGCCCCACCTGCAGCACCGGCGATGGTGGCCACCGTGCGTCCCGTGCCGCCGCCGATCGTGCTGCCGAGCAGCCCGCCCGCGACACCCCCGATCACCGTTCCGGTAACGCGGTTCGGGTCGGACGTCGGGGCCTGCTTCTGCACGTGCACGTCCTGACACTCCTCCCGAGGAGTTACGACCGTCTCGGTAACTTCCTGGACCCCGACCACCTCGGCGAACTTCGGCTTGGTCAGCGCTTTGTAGCCCGTCACCGCCCCCGCCGAGACAACGACCATCGCGATACCGCCGATCACGACTCCCTTGATCATCGAGCTGTCCATCGCTTTGACCTCCGTCGCCGGACTGTCTTGTGAATGGCCGGTCTGCAAGCGCCCCCGACCACGCGGCGATTCTAGCACCGTGGCCGATCGGGGCGCGTTAACCGCGTCGCGGCGACTCATGCTGCATGTTGCGCGTAGCGGCAGCACGATGCCCATGGGACCGGACGTTGTCCGACAAGCGATGACCGGGCGTCCTACGCCGTTTTCAGGGAACCTCCGCTAGGCTGGCGTCGGCGCGCGCGTATCGTACTGGGCAGCGATCGTCCGCCGGCTAAACAGCGGGTCGTCGCGCTGTGACTTTACCGTTGAACGGAAGGAGCACTCGATGAGTTCTCGCATCGCCATCGGCGTCACGCCATTCGCCGCTGCTGCCGTTCTTGCAGCTTGTTCGACCTGGCACAGCATGGACAAGACTGAGGGCACGGTAGCGGGCGGCGCCGGCGGGGCGGTTGCCGGCGCGGTGGTTGCCGGTCCGGTGGGCGCGGTCGTGGGCGGAGTGGGCGGAGCATTTGCCGGCAACGAAGTGGCAGGCAAGGACCGGACGCCGTCGAGCTCGTACGCGTCATCTCCGCGCTACGATTCGACGCTCGTCCGCAATGTTCAGCAGGCCCTGAACGATAAGGGCTACAACGCTGGCGCGGTCGATGGTCAGTGGGGGCCGAGTACCGAAGACGCGGTGCGCAGATTCCAGCAGGCGTCTGGCTTGCCGCAGACGGGTGAGCTGCAACACTCGACGCTTGTGGCCCTGGGCGTTTCGCCCGCTAAGTAGGCGAGGACCGAGGCTTCGACCGCTGCGGGGTTTGTCGCCCGCTGCGACTGCACAAAAGACGCGGCGGCCGAAGCCGCCGCCGTGTCATACGCCTGAAGATCACTCCAGGATGTTGCCGCCTGCGCTAGCGGCGCGCGAGCAAATCCTCGCGAAGCGGGGTGAACACATCGATGAGGATGCCCGGTTCCAAAGCCCTGGCGCCATGCCGGGCGCCGCTCGGGACGTAGATCGACTCGCCCGCCGCAAGCGTACGGACGCGCCCGTCGAGCGAGTATTCGAAGCGCCCGGCCACGCAATAACTGATCTGCTCGTGAACGTGGCTGTGCTCGTATCCTGCCGCGCCGGCAACGAACTGCACTTCCATGAGCATTAGGCCGCCCTGCGCCTGGAGGACTCGCCGGCGAACGCCGGGTTCTGCGTCTTCCCATACGCCGATCTCGGACATGACTCCTCACTAGGTCGTCGGACTAAGGCGGTCGTGCATCGGCCCCGATCCGAATTATCGCGCAGCGATGCCCAGCTTCGACGCGACGCCGGCGATGGCCCATGGGCCCGCCAAACCGAGGCCACCCGGGGAGCAGGGTGAACACGCAAGAACTGTGGACGGTAACATTGTGCCGCACAAACAATCGAATACTGCGTGCAACCTCAGGCAACTGCCCGCAGTGGGTCCAAGGTCATTCACGTTACCGCAATATCCGGTTGCACAAAGGGTTCTTTGGAGACCCTTCATAAGTGCAGAAAGGCGGTGTCAAGAAACAGCTCGGAGTTGTATCGTACGTGTTGCGGATGGTTAGCCGGTAGCGTACCTTCGCCGGTGTTACGCGCAGGTCACTTGCAACAACGGCTCGATTCGCATCGGACGTGTTCGCGAGCGCGTAGCTTCCGTGCCCGACGCTCCGACATGCAGTTGCTGGCCCATCACGACACGCAGAACCGCCCGCTCTACCAGCCGACAGTCCACAAGTATCCCGCCAACATGGCACAACTCGGGAATACGGCGGCAAATGCTTCGCGCGCATAATTCCCGGTGAGCCGGTGCGGAAGCAGGCTCTCATGGACAGCGCAACAGTCGCGGCGAACCAAGACCCTCAGGCAAGGAAGACGCGCTCCGCAGGCGCGGCATCCGGACGTTCGCGTCGCGTGGCCCGTGCCCTCGGCGCGGTACTCCTCCTATGCACGGTTTCGTGGCCGACTTTCGCCGACGACACGAAAGGCGCGAAAGACGCGAAACCCCTCACCGCGATCCTGCTCGTCGCTCGCCCCGAACTGCGCGACTCCAACTTCAAGGACTCGGTCGTGCTCGTGATGAACAACCTCGGTTCCGCTCCGATCGGGTTCATCGTCAACCGCCCGACGCGAGTAGAGGTCTCCCACCTCTTTCCCGAGTCGGAGCACCTCGCGCGGCTCGCCGACAAGCTGTACTTCGGTGGCCCGGTCGCGCTGGAGTCGGTGTCGTTTCTCGTTCGTGCCGATACGCCGCCCGAGCACGCGATCCAGGTGCTCGACGGCGTATACCTCAGCAGCGACCGGGAGTTGCTGGGCAAGCTGCTCGAGCGTGACAAGCCGATGGAGGGCTTGCGGATCCTGGTGGGTTACTCGGGCTGGGGACCGGGCCAGCTCGAGGCCGAGATCGCGCGCGGCGACTGGACCCTCGCGCCCGCAGATGCGAACGCGATCTTCAATGGGAAGTCCGAGCACCCCTGGCCGGATATGCAGCAGGAGGGGGTCGGGCCACGCACCTGAGTTCGGTCGGTTGCCTCCGGCGCATCGCCGGGCGCGGCAGCACGAAACGCATCCTGAAAGAGGAGGATTATGATTCTCGAAGTCGCGGAGTTTCGCATCAAGCCCGGCACCCAAACCGATTTCGACGCGGCGATCAAGCGCGGGGTCGAAACCGTAATCGCGAAGGCGAAAGGTTATCGAGGCTACAAGGTACAGAAGGGGATCGAGTCGCCCGAGCGCTACCTGCTGATGATCCACTGGGACACCGTCGAGAATCACACGGTGGATTTCCGCCAGTCGCCCGCGTTCCAGCAGTGGCGAGCGTTCGTCAGTCCGTATTTCGCCGCGCCACCCGTCGCGGAGCACTTTGCCTTGCTGTGCGAGGGGTGATGCACTGCGACAGCCGCGCGTGGCGGCTGTTGGGCGAGATTCAAGGCTGCTAGCCGAGATCTAGCGTGAACAGCTCCTGCGGGCGCCCTACGCCCTTCATCGCGTAGCGACCGAGACTGACGAGCCGATTCCTGGCTTCGCCCGAGGCATCGGCGAAGGCGGAGGAGACGATGATGCTCTGCTCGAGCGACGCGCAAAGCGCCTCGATCCGTGCAGCCTCGTTGACCGCCGGCCCGAGAACGGTGAAATCCAGTCGGCGCGCACTGCCCAGATTGCCGTAGAGAAGCTCGCCCAGGTGGAGCGCCACGTGGGTGTCGGTCACCGGCTGCCCCGAGCCAGCGCGGCGCAGGTTCAGCGCCTTGATCCGGGATCGCAGCGCGGCTGCGGCGTCGAGCGCGCGCTTGCAGGCCGATGCGGGGTCGTCACCGGGAAAAATCGCGAGGATGCCGTCGCCGATGAACTTCAGGACGTGCCCGCCCTGCGATTCGATCTCCTCGACCTGGGCTTCGGCGTAATCGTTGAGAAGCGCCAGAACGTCCGCCGCGCTCGTGGTGTCGGCGATGCGCGTGAAGCCGACGAGATCGCTGTGCCAGACGACGGCCCAGATCGGCTCGGCTCGACCGCGCACGATGTTGCCAGCGAGCACGCGTTCGGCGGCGTCGCTTCCGAGGTACGTCGTGATCAGCGTGCGCGCGGCGCGATGCGTGGTGCGCAGGATCATCGCCAGAGCGAGCGAGGGCAGTATCCCGGCAAGGAGCGCGATCTGCGCCTCGGTGAATCCCTCGGGAGCATCCGTCGTCCAGGACACCAGGATCCCCTCCGCTTCCCCCAGGCGTACGCTCTGTCCAATCCGCAAGGCGAAGGCAACGTAGTCGGTGGCGCCCTCGTCCTGCAGCCCGTCGAGTATGGGGAATTCGCCGCGGCAGTAGGTCGCGTCGAGCCGTCGCCGGAGCATCGTCTCTCTGCCTTCGACCAGCCTGAAGAAAGGACTGCGCCGCCAGTCTTCCTCGGCCGAGGCATCGTCGGTGCGCACGAACCCCTCTTCGACGGTTCCGCGCGAGCGGAGCCAGCGCACGCCGCGGGCGTCGAAGGTCGGATCGAGCAGGTTGTTGGCGACGGAAGCGCGCATGAGCGAAACGCCCGCGCCGATCAGGCGCTCGCATATGCCGGCGAGGATATCGACCTCCTCGTGGCCGGAGAGCGCCGCGTTCACGATCCATTCGCCGATTTCGCTCTTCGCGTGCACCGGGACGGCTGCGGTCGGTCGGGGTGACGCTGCTTCGATCATCCGTCGGGTCGATGGGGCAAAGCTCCATTATCCCCGAGCACGGGTATCATTCGCGAGGGAGGACCATGCCCCCGCGACTCGGGGGGTCTTCATCGGTCCGCAAGGGATCGGGCCATGGCGAAGGAAGACATCAGGAACAAATTCGACCGAGTGGGAAATGCCCTGGTGAGCGGCTTCCAGGTCGTCGCCCTGTTCGTGATTGGCGCGACGATCGTCTGGTCGGCGGGGCACGACTACCTGAAGATGATTCAGGCGGGGCGCGCGGGACTCGACGACATCCTGCTGCTCTTCATCTATCTCGAGCTGGGAACGATCGTCGGGATCTATTTCAGGACCGATCGCCTGCCGGTGCTGTTCCTGCTCTATGTCGCCATCACCGCGTTGACCCGCTTCCTGGCGATCGACATCAAGGACCTCTCCATCCCGAGCGTGCTCGCGGTCACAGGATCGATCTTCGTGCTAACGCTGGCGGTGCTCGTGGTCCAGATCGCGTCGTCGAAGTTCGCGACGGAGCCTCAGAGCAGGCGCCCGGCCTCTGCCATCGACGCCGGCGAGCACGAGCCTGACTAGCGCTCTGGCGATCTTGCACAAGGATCGCACGGCTGGAGGCTCGAGCCGATGGAGTCTCGCCGCCGGGTCGCACTCGCGCTAGCCGACAGACTCATCGAAGCGCAAAGGCTACGCCCGGCGCGACCGGAGTGCAGGCCTCCGAATACGAGCGCGACGCCGCGGTCGCGACTGGATTATGCTTACGCGGAGCATGAGCGAAAGCCATTCGTGAGAACTCGAGGCGTCGCTACGCTGATCGCGCTCGTCGGGCTGATCGCACTTTCGTTCGGCTGCGGCGAGAGCGAGAAGGCGAACAAGGCCGCAGACGGTACCCGCCCCGGCGAGGCGAAGAAGAAAAGTCTCGAGCTGCCGCCGAACTTCCCACGGGACGTGCCCGTTCTCCAGGGCTCGACCTTGAAAGCGACCGTATCGCAGGGCGGGCGGACGGTCGTGCATCTTTACACGACCGCAACAATCGCCGACGCTGGGAAATTCTATGCGTCCGCGTTCAAGGCGCAGGGCTGGAAGGTAGACAGTGACTACAGCACCCGCGAGATGTTCGTCATCTCGGCTACGAAGGGCAAGACCTCCTGCGGCGTGACCATATCCAGCGAGGGAAAGCGTACCCTCGTGCGCCTGGCCCTGTCACAGGCAGAGCCGTAAGCTCATCGGTGTAAGATCGCGATCGAGCCGATGCAGAACGGTCGGCGCAAGCATTGTGCGCTCGCGGCAGCGGGCGAATCCTGGACCGACTTCCGTGCATCACAAACCGGCCGCGCGCGGCCCCCGAGCGGCGGATGGGCGCTGAGACCAGCTTCCGGCTGCCGCACGTTCTGCTGCCTCGATCCGGGGTCGATCTGCGCAAGTGGGCGGTGATCGCCTGCGACCAGTACACCTCGGAGCCGGAGTATTGGCACCGCGTGGCGCGCGAAGTCGGTGACGCGCCCTCGACCCTGAACCTAGTCTTTCCCGAAGCCTATCTCGGCACGGGAGACGCTGCTCGCATTGCCTCGATCCAGGACACGATGCGCCGCTATCTCGCCGACGGGCTACTGCAGGAGCACCTGGGCTCGATCTACGTGGAGCGCACCATCGGCCACCGGGTCCGCCGCGGTCTGCTGCTCGAGCTCGATCTCGAGCAGTACGATTTCGGCGCCGCCTCTACGAGCCCGATCCGCCCGACGGAAGGCACGATGATCGAACGCCTCGCTCCGCGCATCGAAGTGCGTCGCGGCGCGGAGCTGGAGGTGCCGCACGTTCTCGTCCTGATCGACGACCCGGCGGGAACGGTGATCGAGCCCGTCGGTGCCGGGTGCCGAGGCCGCGCCAGGCTCTACGAGACCGAGCTCTTGCTCGGCGGCGGGCACGTCGCGGGATACGCGGTCGATCAAGCGCAGGCGGACCGCGCGACCCGGGCACTGCACGCTCTTGCGAGTCCGGCGGCGTTCGCGAAGCGCTACGGTGTGGCTGAGTCAACGCCGGTAATGCTCTTCGCCGTGGGGGACGGCAACCACTCGCTCGCCACCGCCAAAGTGCTCTGGGACAGCGTCAAGGCGACCGCTGGGATGGACCACCCGAGCCGCCACGCGCTGGTCGAAGTGGTCAACATTCACGACCGCGCGCTCGAGTTCTCGCCCATTCACCGCCTGCTGTTCGGAGTATCCAAGGACGTGTGGCAGGCGTTGAGCGAGGATTTCGGCGCACGAGCGTCGATCGTCGATGTGCCCTCGCCAGCCGCTATGCGCGAGCGAGTACGCTCAGCGCAGGGCGCGCGTCACGTCGCCGGAATCGTTGGGTCCGGTCCGAGGTTCAGCGTGATCGAGATCTCCGACCCGCCGTCCACCCTGGCGGTCGGCACCTTCCAGGCTTTCGTCGACCGCTTCGTCAAGCGCGGCGGCGCGGCACAGGTCGACTACGTCCACGGCGACGACTCGCTGGAGCGTTTGGCGATGGAAAGCGGCAACGTCGGCCTTCATCTGCCGGCGCTGAGCAAGCACGAGCTGCTGCGCATGGTCGTGCGCGAAGGCCCTTTGCCGAGGAAAGCGTTCTCGATGGGCGAGGCAGACGAGAAGCGCTTCTACATCGAGGCGCGACGCATCCGCCGGTAGCGGCGTTGAGAACCACGCATCAACTCGCGTATTGCAAGAGAAGAGCAAGCCGCGTGTCAGGCTGTCTGGAAGCGCCGAAGGAACGAGCCAAGGCCGAGAAAGGGGCGAAAGGTGAGAAGGGCGCCCACCCGCGTCGGACCGAAGTGATGAACCGCGACCGGCATCTCGCCGGCAAGATGAACAAGGACCACGGCGACCTGAGCGGGCACTACAACGAACTGCAGCAGCGGGACGCGGCGATCCGCGCGCAAACGCGGGCGGACATGAAGAAGAACGGCGGACACCTCACCAAGGCAGAGCAGAAGCAGTTGCAGTAGTTCGGTCCTCACGCCTCCTTTCCATCACTGGTGCGCATTCGCGTGCCGGATCGATCGCATCGACGTTTCGCGTTGTGTAGCTTGCGAGCAACAAATCGCGGCGTTCAAAGTACTCGCGATGCTCAAGTTGTTGACTTTCCTCATTTTCTATCTCAACATCCGCGAATCTTGAGCGCTCGTCACGAAGGAGTAAGAGATCGACAGCTCGCTGCCGATTTCTAAGCTAGCCCGACGAACGTCGTATCGTCAAATTTGTTTCTCCGGAGACAAGCACTCCTTCTCACTTCCGTTTTGCGCAACCGACCGCGCCACGCTTGACAAGCGGCGCGGTTTTTTCATTCCACTTTTCACTCGCAACTCTCGAGGGCGTAGCCACCGGAACGCACCTCGCACCGGGGGCTGATCCTTGCTATTCGACTACTGCGCCAAGTGCCGCCGTTGTTGTCATGTCGATGCGGGAGAGCCGCCCCTCGAAATCACGTTAACCGCCGAAGAACGCACCCGATACGGGCATCTTTGCCTCGAGCGGGAGTGCCGCCATCTCGGCGAGCATGGCTGCACCCTGAAAGAAGCGAAGCCGTTCAGCTGCAAGCTGTATCCGCTCGCCTACGACCCCGACACGCGCGATTTCTACTACGACGTCGAGTGTCCCCTGATGCCGACCTACATAAGTCAGCTTGGAGACATTCGCAGTGAGGCGTCCGCCCACTTGGCGACGGTCCGCAAGGAGGTACTTGCATTGGAAAAATCCGACCCGGCATTCCTACAAGAAAACTTCGGCGTCGATACCAGCTACTTCGACTTGCGAAGCCTCATCCGCAACCCGGCGACCCACGCGGTCCCCGAGAAGTCGGACCGGCCACCCGCCCCCCGCAAAGTCGAAGGGGCGACCCCGCTGCGGCTGGCGACCAGCCTCGGCTACCAGAGCTGGACGCCCGAGAACCTGTGCGTCGAAGGCGAGCACAACGGGATCCACTACTACACGCCTCGCTGGGACGCGCTCTGCCCGTACATCGACGTGACCGAAGAGATGCTGGATGCGGCCAAGAAGCCCTTCATCGTCTACGGGTTGCCGCCGGAGGGCGAGTTCGGCGTCGCGATCACGGACCGGTACGGGATGGCGGACACCTCGTCCAAGGAGTTCTGGGAAGACGCCAGGCGAGCGCGCAAGTTCAGGGAGCTCGAAAAGCAGTTCAGCCGGTTTACGGTCTCCGCGAACGTCGTGGCGGGACGCAATTTGACCGCAGCGGACGTCTCCCGCATGGGCAGCGAGCATTTCCAGCTGTACGGAATCACGGAAGGGGAGGTCGTCGGCTTCGTCGATTACATTCGCAACCTGAGCGTTCTGATCCTCCAGGTCAACGACAGCAACGGGGAGCTCGTCTTCACGGACGTCTCGGTGCTGCTGCCCGAGCGCGACCAGGTCTACGGCAGCTTCTGCCAGTGGAACCGAGCCTACAAGAACCGCTCGCCTGGCATCTACGCCTGCCAGCTCGCCTGCCGCTGGGCAGCCGACAACGGCTACCGCTACTACAGCATGGGACCGGTCGGGGACTACAACTACAAGTCGCTGTTCGTCACCGACTACGAACCGCTGTTCGGGCTCGCGCTTACCGAGCCGAACCATCCGCTGGCGCTCGATCCGACGTCGCCGCTCAACACCGATTTCGCGCGCGACCAGTGGAACCAGATCTACCGCACGCCACGCGTCACGCTGCGCAGGGCGAGCAGCGGGCGGCGCTGAGCCCACGGCGTCTCGAGAGGGGCCAAGTTTAAGCTTGCGGGCGAAAGCGCCCGCGCCGCTCCGCCTCGCTCCCGTTTGCACCGGCATCCGAAGCGGTTTATCTTCGGGCGATGCCCTCACCAACGATTGGACGCCGCTCCTCTGCAGTGCGCCCTCTGCTCGTCGTCGATCTGGCGGCCGCAATCCCGCAATCGCTCTTGGCACGCGCGCACAAGGTGATCGAATAGGCGCTGCCTCGCGAATCTCCGAGCCCGTGCAATGCATCTAACCGGTTCGGATCCATCGAAGCGGGAGGACCTTCCATGAGTCCATGCGTTTCTGCCGCCAAGCGGCCCGTTGCCCCCGTTCTTTTCGCCGCGGGCCTTGTGCTTGCCGGTGCAACCTGGGCGGGAGCCGATGCGCAGACCCCGAACCCGGCCAACATGAGCTTTGCGGCTGGAGGGGCGATCCACATGAACTTCAAAACCGGGACGGTCGAGGTCATCGGCGCACCCGACGACAAGATCAGCGTCTCGTGGCGCTCGAGCAAATATCCGGAGGATGAGAGCGAGGTCACGGTGCAGCTGCGTCGCTCCGGACCAGCGGATGCAACTCTCGACGTCAAGGGCCCCGGCGAGCACATGAAATATCGGGTCGAAGTGCCACGGCAATCCAGCGTGGACATCGAGATGCAGGCCGGGGAGCTCGTGGTTCGCGGAATCCAGGGCAACCTCGATGCCGAGCTGCTGGCGGGCGAGATGGATCTGCGCCTTCCGGCAGCGGCGCGCTATCGCAAGGTGAACGCGGCGGTGACCGTGGGCGAGATCAGCGCACGTCCGTGGGACAAGGACGTCAGCGGGCTGTTCCGCTCCCTCAGTGTGACGGACGAGGGAGACTACGAGCTCAGTGCCAGGCTGCTCGCGGGAGAGCTCAGGATCCGCTCCGAATGATCAAGTCGCTGGGTAGGCGCGCCGACGGCCTGCGACTCGAGCGGATGCGCTCCTCGCCGCTCTGGGCGGGAGAGGCGTTTCAGAACGTTCACCCGGTGCTGCCAGGCCTGCGTGATACGAGCGCCGAGCCGCCGACCCTGTCGGAGTTTCTGTACGGCGGCGTGCGGCGCATTCCGGAGAAGCCGTTTCCGGCTGCGGATCCCCGCGAGGTCTGGCGCAGGAAACCGGAGAGTGGTCTGCGCGCAACCTGGCTCGGGCATTCGACCGTTCTCATCGAGATCGACGGACGGCGCGTGCTGACCGACCCGGTGTGGGGAGAGCGAGCCTCGCCGTCGCGACTGATCGGACCCAAGCGCTTTCAGTCCGTTCCCGTCGCCTTGCGCTCGCTGCCGCCGATCGACCTCGTCGTCGTGTCGCACGATCACTACGATCACCTCGATTACCCGACGATCCGTGCGCTCGCCAGGCTCGACGTGCCGTTCGTCACCTCGCTCGGCGTCGGGGCGCATCTCGAGGCCTGGGGCGTTCCCCCCGAACGCATCGCCGAGCTCGACTGGTGGGAGTCCTACGCGCTGCCGAATGCGGAGCTGACCGTGATCGCGGCACCGTCTCAGCATTTCTCGGGTCGCGGGCTGCGCGATCGCAACGCGACGCTGTGGTCGTCCATGGTCGTGCGCTCTTCCCACCATGTCGTATTCTTCAGCGGCGACACGGGGCTGACGACGGAGTATGCAACCATCCGTGAACGCCTGGGCCCCTTCGATCTCGTCATGCTCGAAGTCGGCGGCCATCACCCGTCGTGGGGCCACATCCATCTCGGCCCGGAGAATGCGCTCGAGGCGCTGAAGCTTCTGGGCAGCGCGCCGTTCCTGCCGGTGCACTGGGGAACGTTCAGCCTGGCCATGCATGCCTGGGACCAGCCCCCCGAGACGCTGATCAATCTCGCGCCGAGAAAGGGCATCAAGCTGCTGATGCCCCGGCTGGGAGAACCCATCGAACCCGCGCACGAACGCGAGGTGAAACCGTGGTGGCGCGCCGTCGGCGCGCCGCAGATTCGGCACCCCGCGCGCGAGGCGCCGGCGATGAAGGTTCCCAAAGCAATGCCCTGGCCGTTCGACTAGCCATCCCGAGTTGAGGCGGCTCCTCCTGCGGCGCCACTTAGCGGATGAGCTCGTCGGCGCGCACCAAGAGCGATTGCGGCACGCTGATACGCAGGGCTTTCGCGGTCTTGAGGTTGATCACCAACTCGAACTTGGTTGGCTGCTCCACGGGCAGGTCGCCCGCCTTCGCACCCTTTAGGATCTTGTCGATCATGCGTGCGAAGCGAAAGTACAGGTCGGGGTAATTGATCGCATAGGATATGAGCCCGCCCTCCTGCACAAAGTCGCGCGCAGGGTAGGCGGCTGGGAATCCGGCGCGCGCCGCCAGATCGACGATCGCCTGTCCATTCAGTTGAGTGAGGCCGTCGGCTCCGACGATGAGCGCGTCGGCGCGTTCTCGCACCGCTTCGTCGAAAGCACGGCCCAGGCCGTCCCGGCTGCGCACATCGAGAAGTTCTGCCTTGAGGCCAAGGGAACGAGCCGCCGCCCGGGTCTCCTCCCATTCGGGCCGCGCGGCAGGGTTGCCCATGTTGTGCAGGAGCGCAATGCGCGAGAGGTTCGGAACCAACTCCTTGAGAAGCTCGATGCGTTTCGCCGTGAGCTCGGTGCTGAAGGTAGTCACTCCCGTGACGTTGCCTCCGGGCCGCGCGAAGCTCGCCACGAGGCCGTGCGGATCGCCCATCGTCGCCATGACGACGGGAATCGTTCGCGTCGCGTCCTTGGCGGCGGCGGTCGCAGGCGTGCCACGGGTAACGATCACATCGACCTTGAGACGCACGAGCGCGGAGGCGAGCTCCGGGAATCGCTCCGGGTGACCATCGGCGGACCGGTATTCGAAAAGGAGGTTCTGGCCCTCGACGTAGCCCAGCTCGCGCAGGCCTCTGCGCAGGGCGTCGAGGTTGGTCGCGTTCTGCGCCTCCGGTATCGCCTCGAGAACGCCGATACGGTAGACCCGTGCTCCCCGCTGTCCGTGTGCGGGGAGGGCCGTCGAGAGAATGCCGGCGGCGAGCGCGCCAACGAACGTTCGACGATCCATTGGCGCGCTTGATCTAGTAGGGGTTGAGCACCGCGTCGCGGCCGATCTCGCCGATCGTGCTCAGGCCGCACAGCGCCATCGTCGTGTCGAGCTCCTTGCGGATGATCTCCAGCGCCGCGGTGACGCCGGCCTCGCCCATGGCGCCGAGTCCAAAGTTGAACGCGCGGCCGATGAGGGCGCCCTTCGCACCCATGGCCAGCGCCTTGAGAAGGTCCTGGCCCGAGCGGATGCCGCCATCCATCCAGACTTCGATCCGGTCGCCGACGGCGGCGGCAATCGGCGGCAGCGACCGGATCGACGAGAGCGCCCCGTCGAGCTGCCGGCCGCCATGGTTGCTGACGACGATGGCGTCCGCGCCGATGGCGACCGCAGTCCTTGCGTCCTCGACGTCCTGAATGCCCTTCAGGATCAACTTGCCACCCCACTCGTTCTTGACCCACTCGACGGTCTTCCAGTCGAGCGTGGGATCGAACTGGTGTGCGGTCCACTCCGCCAGCGCGACGATGTTCGCAGCGTTTCTAACATGGCCGGCGAGGTTCCCGAAGCTGCGCCGCCTGGTCCCGAGCATGCGCATGCACCAGGCGGGACGCGTCAGGATGTCGAGCCAGTTGGCGGCCGTGATCTTTAGCGGCACGGTGAGGCCGTTCTTGATGTCCTTGTGCCGCTGGCCGAGGATTGGCAGATCGAGCGTGAGCACGAGCGCCGAGCATCGGGCGGCCTTGGCACGGCCGATCAGGCGCTTGACGAAGTCGCGGTCGCGCATTACGTAGAGCTGGAACCAGAACGGTTTCGTCGTGTTCTGCGCAACGTCCTCGATCGAGCAGATGCTCATCGTCGACAGCGTGAACGGCACGCCGAACTTCTCGGCCGCGCGCGCGGCGAGGATCTCGCCGTCGGCCCATTGCATGCCCGTCGATCCCACGGGCGCAAGCGCCACCGGCAAGGTCACTTTCCCGCCGAGCATCGTCGATTCAGTGGAGCGTCGATCGACGTCGATGGCCACGCGCTGGCGCAGCTTCAGCGCCGCGAGGTCCTCGCTGTTGGCGCGATACGTGCCCTCGGTGTAGCTCCCGGCGTCGACGTAATCGTAGAACGCCTTCGGCGCCCGCCGCTGGTGCAACCGGCGCAGGTCTTCGATGCAGGTGATGACGGACATGGCTGAGGCTGCGAGTGCCGGGGCGAAGCTACGCCCTCGTCGGCGCGGGGTCAAGCCGATCCCCCGCCACAGCGGCCGCGGCGCTTGTTCGCGTTCAAGTTCGGTGCGGGTTTCCGTTGCCCAGACCGGAGCCTGCCCCTAGAATCACCCACTCTTCGGTCCGATGGCGGAGGGAACCGAATGCTCGTAAGGATCCTCAGACTGCTCATGTGCGCCGCGGCAATCGCCGTGCTGACGATCTCGGCGCCCGTCCGTCCGGCGGCCCCGCAGGACGTCGTCGTTCACGTCACCAGGGACGGCGCGGCCTTCACAGTCGAGGCAGACTTCTCCGTCGCGGCCACGCAGGACGAGGCCTGGGACGTCCTCACCGACTTCGACCACATGACGCAGATTCTGTCCAACGTTGACGCGAGCAGGATCACGAGCCGTGACGGCAACCGCATCGAGGTGACGCAGAAGAGCCACGCACAGGCGGGCCTCTTGCGCGTTTCGCTCGACAGCGTGCGGCAGGTCGAGCTCACCCCGAAGACCGAGATCAAGTCCCATATACTGAAGAGCAAAGATCTAAAGTCTTCCGATTTCACGACGCGACTCGCGGAAGAGGGCGGGCTCATCAAGGTGACGGTGCGCGGAAGCTTCGTTCCCATGGGGCTCGCGGCCGCAGCGGCGAACCCCGAGGCGGTCGAAGCGAACACCCGGCGCCAGTACACCGAGCTGCGCGACGAGATCGTGCGCCGCAAGAACCACGAGCCGACCCCGCCCTGCATCCTCGCCAAGAATTGCCCGCAGGGCTGAAGTGAACCCGCAGGCGCTCGTCCGCTATTACGGCTGGTCGGCCCTGTCGGTGGTTACGAAGCAGCTCGTGATGCTCGACCGCGACGGCGCCGGCTCCGTGCCGCGCTTCAAAGTCGATGCATTCGCCTGGAAGCACCGTGACATCAAGCTGGTGCGGACGCTTGCACGCGCCGTCTTTCGCGGCAACACGACACGGCTCGCCTGGGCCTGGAGCAGCGCAACCCGCGCGCCTTGAGCATTCGATGATCGCCTTGTCGGGCACCGCCGGTTAGCCTGTGCCTTCGATGGAGATCCGCCACCGCGATCCCGCACTTACCGACTCAGCGCGCGCTCGCGCCAACTTCCGGCTGGCGATCAGGCTGGCGCTCGCTTTCGTCGCTCTGCTCTGGATCATCGAGTTGCTCGACTGGGCCTTCGGCCTGCCGGTTGAGGAATTCGGCGTGCGCCCGCGCCAGTGGGGCGGGCTGCTCGGGATTGTCTTCGCGCCGCTCGTGCACAGCGGCTTCGCGCACCTCATCGCCAACACGCTGCCGCTCGTGGTGCTCGGGACGGCAATGCTCTACCTCTATCCCATGGCAGCGCCGCGCGTGCTTCCGGTCGTCTACCTTGGACCGGGCGTGGCCGTGTGGCTGCTCGCCCGCGGCGGCGTGCATATCGGTGCGAGCGGGCTCATCTACGGCTTGTCGAGCTACGTCTTCGTGGCCGGGCTCATCCGCCGCGACCGGCGAGCGATCGCCGCCTCGCTGCTGGTCGCGTTCCTGTACGGCGCGTCGGTCTGGGGCGTGCTGCCGATCGAGCATGGCGTCTCGTGGGAGACGCACCTCGCCGCGGCGCTCATCGGAGTGCTGATGGCGATCGCGCTGCGGCGCCTCGACACTCCGCCGCGCCGCCGCTACAGTTGGGAGGACGAGGCGCAAGCCAATGGCGAAAGCGCGAGCGAAAAGGAAGTCCCATGACGCAGGCGCACAGAGTCGTCTCGCGTGCCCGAGGGAGCGCCGAAGCTCGATCTCGTCACGCTTGTGCTCAACTATCACGACATCACGTACCTGCCGGTCGACCGCGCGAAGATGAACCAGCGCATCTTCGCCGCGCTGAAGCCCGGGGGACACTACGTCGTAATCGATCACTCCGCCAAGGCCGGCTCCGACATCTCGGTGGGCAAGTCGCTGCACCGGATCGACGAGGCGGTCGTGTTGACGGAGGTCCGGCAGGCAGGCTTCGTCCTCGAGGAGGAGAGCAACTTTCTGCGCGACCCCGCCGACCCGCTCGACGTGTCTTCGGGCGACGCGAAGATCCCCACGGACAAGTTCGCGCTGCGCTTCGTCAAGCCATAGGCAGAGCTACAGACCCGCGACCGGAACCTCGCGCAGGCCGAGCCGTTCGAGCGCGCGCGCGTATTCGGCCGGCGTGTCCATGTCCGTCGTGAAGCGCTCGTGCGCTGCCGCGTAGCGGAACACGTCGTCGGGGTATTCGCTCGCGAGCTTCTTGCAGCCGATGTGCCGCTCGCCGGTCGCTACCTCGTGCACGTAGCTCGAGGCGAAGAGGATCGGGTTGCCGCGCTGCCCGTCGAAGTACGGGATGACGATGGAGCGGTCGGTCTTCTCGAGATAGGCGCTGACCAGCTCTGCATAGTCACGCGGCTCGAGCAGCACCATGTCGCCCAGGCACATCATGACCGCGTCCGTTGCCTTCGTCAGTGCGCCGACCCCGATCGCCGCCGAGGTCATCTGTCCCTCCTCGTAGCGGGGATTCGGCTGCAGCGCGACGGGCAGGCCGTCGAGCGCGGCGATCACGTCGCGCCCTTTATAGCCGGTCACGACCACCGTCTCCTGCGGTCCCGCTGCAAGGAGCCGCTCGACGGTGTGGCGGATTACCGGCTTGTCGCCGACCGGGAGGAGCAGCTTGTGCCGTCCTTCCATGCGAGAGGAATTCCCGGCAGCGAGCACGACGGCGGACCATCTCATGGGGCAATCCTCGACGGCGAGTTGCGATGGATCGTCGCATACTTCGCGGGGTTCCCGCGGAAGGTGGCGAGGCAACCGTCGCAGCAGAAGTAGTACTTCTCGCCCTCGTAGGTCTCCACGTGCATCGGCGTGACCGTGGAGACGGCCATCCCGCAGACGGGGTTGATGAACGTGCCCGGCGCCGTCGCGCTCGGGCCGGAGGCGGGCGCTGCTGTGGCGCCGGCGGCTTCGGTGCGCACATTGTCGCTCGCCGCCCGGCCACGCAGCGCCGCGAGCACGCCCGTCATCGCCACGAGCGCGATCTCGCCCGGGGTCTTCGCGCCGGCGTCGGGCCCGGCGGGTGCCTGCAGCCGCGCGAGGCGCGCTTCGTCAATGCCGCGCATGCGCATCAACTCGCGGAGCTTGTCCGCCTTGCGTGGACTCGCGATCATCAGAACGTGCCGCGCGGGACTCGCGAGCGCGCTCTCCAGCGCCTCGGCGTCGCCGCTTCCCTGCGTCGCGATCAGCACCACGGCAGCCGTCCCCGGCGCGTCGACGAGGCGGATCCCCAGGCGACGGGCGAAGTAGCGGGCATCGTCGGCGGCCGGCGTGTCGCCGATGACGCACAGCGACAGCCGCGTGCTGTAGGGCTGGATGAACAGCTCGATCGTGCCGTTGCTCGCGCAGGCCATCGCGTGTCGCTCGACTCCCTCGTCGGCTATTGCGCCGTCGTTGGTGATGCGCAGGAGCTTCGACTCCCCGCTGTCGATCGACTCTCTTGCGGCTGCGATCACCACGTCCTTCGCGCAGCCGCCGCCGACCCAGCCGGAGAGCGCCCCGTCCGCACGCACGATTGCCTGCGCGCCGACGTAGGCGGAAGAGGGCGGCGCGACGCGCACGACGGTGACCATCGCGTACGGCTCGTCGCGCTGGCTGAGCGCCTGCGCGAGCTGCAGCAACTCCTGGGAGGTCATCGCAGAGCCCCCACGCTCGCAGCTGGCGCCGCTGCGCTGCCCCCCGAGGGGGTGCAATTCGCGCCTTGGGACGGCCCGGCGGCGCTCATCGCAGCGTCCGGATGATGTCGGGAAGCACACGCTCGAGCGTCGCCAGGTCCGCGCCGGGTGCGAGCAGGTCGAGGTGCGGCAGCGCGGCTTGCATGCCGCGGCTCTCCGGGCTCCAGCCCGGGCGGGCGGCGAGCGGATTGATCCACACGACGCGACGCGCGCGCCGGGCGAGATCGGCCAGCGCGCTCGCAAGGACCTCCGGCTCTCCGGTATCGTAGCCGTCGCTCACGATCAGCACCGCCGTGCGCGAATGCACGCGGCGCGGCGCGTAGTCGCGGTTGAACTCCCCCAGGCAATCGCCGATGCGCGTGCCGCCGCCCCAGCCCTCGGCGAGCAGGTGCATCTTCTCCTGCGCGCGCCACGGGTCGGCGTCGCGCAAGGCTTCCGACACCGCGTTCAGGCGCGTATGAAAAACGTAGCTCTGCACGTCCGCCAGCTCGGCGGATAGCGCCCGCGCGAGGCGCAGGAAGAAGAAGCTGTAGGCGCTCATCGAGCGGCTCACGTCGAGCAGCAGCACGAGGCGCGGGCGGATGCGGCACCGGTCCTTCCACGCGAGCGACAGCGGCGTGCCGCCGCGCTCGACGCTGCGGCGGATCGTCCCCGGCAGGTCGAGCCGCCTCCCGCGCAGCGAGCGCGCCTGGCGCCGCAGCTGCAGGCGGCGCAGGCGCCGGGCGAAACGTCGCATCAGCGCCTCGATGTCGCGCACGTCGTCGGCGCGGACGAACTCGCCGAAGTCCGTCGCGGCAAGCGACTCCTCGCGGCTCGCGACATAGCGCGAAGCAAGCCGGGCGTGCTCGGGCTCTGGCCCGGGGCGAGAGCCCGGGGGCTCGTCTTCGTCAGCGCCGCCTGCGTCCGGCCGCGGGCGCTCCCTCGCGTCATCGAGCGCGCCTTGTACGAACATTTTTTTGTTGGGCGGCAGGAAATAGGCGTCGAACAGCTGGTCGAAGCGGCGCCACTCGCCGGCGTGTCCGCAGAGAAGCGCCTTCAGGCTCCAGCGAAGGAGATCGCGATCGAGGATGCCGACCTGTGCTGCGGTCGCCAGCACGCGCGCGGCGTCGCCGCCGCCCACGCCGACTCCGTTGGCGTGCAGGAAACCGCTGAAACCGGTCAGTCGGGCGCGCAACGCCGCCGCGGGGTCGAGTGAGGACGGAGCTCTCGCGGGCGAGGTCAGCATGCGGCAGCGATGCGCGCGACCGCCTCCCGCGTGAACGCGGTGCGGTCTTCGCGCGTCTTGATGAGTGCAGCCAGCGTCTCGAGGATGCGCTCGACGCCGTCTTCGCCGATCGACGTGATCCCCAGCCGCAGCAGCGCCGCAGTCCAATCGAGTGTCTCGGCCACCCCCGGTTTTTTCTGCAGGTCGAGGCGACGCACGCTTTGCACGAACTGCACGATCTGACGTGCGAGCTCCGCCGGCGCGTCGGGGGCGCGCAACTCGACGATCGCCATCTCCTTCTCGAACGACGGGTAGTCGAGATACTGGTAGAGACAGCGACGGCGCAGCGCATCGGAGAGCTCGCGCGTGCCGTTCGAGGTAACGATCACGAGCGGCACCGTGATCGCCTTCACCGTGCCGAGCTCCGGGATGGACATCTGGAAGTCGGATAGGAGCTCCAGCAGATAAGCCTCGAAAGCCTCGTCGGCGCGGTCCACCTCGTCGATCAGCAGCACGGGGGGACGCTCGCAGCCGATCGCCTCGAGCAGCGGCCGCTTGAGCAAATAGCGCTCGGAGAAAATGTCCTGCTCCTTTGCCGCGACGCTGCGCTCGTCGTGCTCGAGGAGCTTGATGGCGAGGAGCTGCCGCTGATAATTCCACTCGTACATCGCTGCGTGCGCATCGAGGCCCTCGTAGCACTGCAGGCGGATCAAACGCGTCTTGCGCACGGCGGCAAGCGCCTTCGCGACCTCCGTCTTGCCCACGCCCGCGTCGCCTTCGATCAGCAGCGGGCGGCCAAGCTCGATCATCAGCAGCAGCGCGGCGGCGAAGCTGCGCTCGGCGACGTAGCCGGCGCCCGTGAGCTGCTGCTGCAGCGTGGCGACTTCGATCATCCGCGGCGAAGCGCTGCTCACGCGACCTTCTTCGTGAACAGCCCCCGCAGCCAGTCCTTCAGAACGGCCCACAAGAACGCGAGGCCGTTGAGAGCTTGCGGCGCCGGCGCGGGCGGTGCGGATGTCGACGCCGCGTCCGGGGCGGAGGCCGCCCCGGCGGGCCGGATCGCCTCGACCCGCGCGGTGAAGTTCGCTGCGAACTGCTTCATGATCTGCTCGGCAGCCCCTTCCATCATGCGCCCGCCGAACACTGCCGCCTTGCCGCTCACCGTCGATTCGCTGGTGCCGACGAGCACGCTCGATCCCTCGCCGGCGGCCTCGATGCGGGCGGTAAGGTCGAGCGATGCCGCCGACGAGCCCGAGGCATCGGTTCCCTTCGCGACGAGCTGCAGCGTGCGCTTCGCGGCATCGAGTTGTAGCACCTCGATATCGCCGCGGAAGGCGAGCGTGGCAGGCCCGATCTTGATCGTCGCCGTTCCCTTGTAGTGCGTATCGTCGATACGTTCGGTGACCTTGGCGCCTGGCACGCACGCCGCGACTGCCTCGATGTCCGTCAGAGCAGCCCAGGTGACCTCGGGGCTGGCGGGCATCGGAAACGTTCGCTCGAGACGGACCTTCACGTCGCCTCAGCGCTTGTTGAGCCCGAGCGCCTTGCACTGCTGCCAGACGCGGAACGAGGTGTGCGGCATATCCATGTGCGTGACGCCGAGATGGGCGAAGGCGTCGACGATCGCGTTGGAAAAGCAGGGGATCCCGCCGACGTGCGGCGACTCTGCCACGCCCTTGGCGCCGATCGGGTGGTGCGGCGAGGGCGTCACGGTGAAATCGGTCTCCCACTTCGGCGTCTCGACGGCGGTCGGCAGGAAGTAGTCCATCAGGCTGTTGCCGAGGTGGTTGCCGCTCTCGTCGAAAGGAATCGCCTGCCCCATCGCCACCGCGAAGGCCTCGGTGAGCCCGCCGTGGATCTGCCCTTCGATGATCATCGGGTTGATCCGCGTGCCGCAGTCGTCGAGCGCGTAGAAGCGGCGCACCTTGGTTTCGCCCGTGTACTTCTCGATGTCCACCACGCACACGTAGGCGCCGAAGGGGAAGGTCATGTTCGGGGGATCGTAATACTCGGTGGCGTCGAGCCCCTTCTCCATGCCGTCGGGGATGTTGCTCGTGTGCGCCGCCATGGCGATGTCCTTCATCGTCTTGAACGCGCTCGGGTTGCCCTTGACCCGGAAGCGGTCGACCTCCCATTCGAGATCGCCTTCGCCGACTTCGAGCAGGTGCGCGGCGATCTTCTTCGCCTTCTCCTTGATCTTGCGTGCGGCGCGCGCCGCAGCTGCGCCTCCGACCGGCGTTGAGCGGGAGCCCCAGGTGCCGGCGCCGTAGGGTGCCTTGTCGGTGTCACCCTCCTCGATCTGGATCTCCTCCGAGGGCAGGCCGAGCTCGCTGGCGATGATCTGCGCGTAGGTGGTCGCGTGCCCTTGTCCCTGGCTCATCGTGCCGAGCCGCGCGATCGCGCTGCCGGTCGGGTTGACCCGGATGTCGCAGCTGTCAAAGAGCGAGATGCCGAGGATGTCGCAGACCTTGTTCGGCCCTGCCCCCACGATCTCGGTGAAGGTCGAGATGCCGATGCCCATCAGCTCTCCCTTGGCGCGCTTGGCCGCCTGTTCCTTGCGCAGGCCCTCGTAATCGACCGCCTTGAGCACTTTCTCGAGCGCGACGTGGTAGTTGCCGCTGTCGAGCGTCCAGCCGAGCGCGGTCGTGTAGGGGAACTGCTCGGCTTTCACGAAGTTGCGGCGGCGGATCTCCGCCTTGTCGATGCCGAGCTTCTGTGCGAGCACGTCGATCATCCGCTCGATGAGGTACACCGCCTCGGTCACGCGCAGCGAGCAGCGGTAGGCCACGCCGCCCGGCGCCTTGTTCGTGTACACGGCGTCGACCCGGCAGTACGCCTTGGGAATCGCGTAGGAGCCGGTGCAGATGCTGAACAGCCCCGCGGGGAACTTCGTCGCCGAGACATGCGAGTTGAACGCGCCGTGATCGGCGATGGCGGTAAAGCGCAGCGCCTTGATCCGGCCGTCCTTGTCCGCCGCGAGTTCGCCGACACCGTGGTAGTCGCGGGCGAAGCCGGTGGTCGAGATGTTGTCGATGCGCGACTCGATCCATTTCACCGGCACGCCGGTGACGATCGAGGCGACGATCGCCGCGACGTATCCCGGGTAGACCGGGACCTTGTTGCCGAAACCGCCGCCGATGTCGCCACCGATGATGCGGATCTTGCTCTCCGGAATTCCGGACAGCATGGCCACCACGGTGCGCACCAGGTGCGGCGCCTGCGAGGTTAGGTAGACGGTGAGCTGTCCGCGCACCTTGTCGAACGAGGCGACGCAGCCGCAGGTCTCGAGCGGGCACGGATGCACGCGCGGATTGAGTATCTCCTCGCGCACCGTCACCGCCGCGCTCTTGAAAACGGCATCGGTGCCATCCTTGTCGCCGGCGTCCCAGGTGAAGATGTGGTTGGGATGGGTACGCGGGCCGTGCCCGACGCTGTCCTTGTCGGCGATATCCTCGCGGATGATCGGCGCGTCCTTCGCCATCGCCTTCCTGGGATCCACGATCGGCGGCAGCTCCTCGTATTCGACCTCGACGGCGTCGGCGCCGTCTGCCGCGGCGTAGCGGTCCTGCGCGAGCACGAAGGCAACCTCCTGATACTGGAAGCACACCTTCTTGTCGGCGAGCACCGCCTGCACGTCGCCGCCGAGCGTTGGCATCCAGTGCAGCTTGACGGGCTTCAGATCGTCGGCGGTCAGCACCGCAACGACTCCCGGCACCTTGAGGGCGTTCTCCTTGTTGATCGACTTGATGCGCGCGTGCGCATACGGGCTGCGCACGATCGCGCCGAAGAGCATCCCCGGCAGCTTGATGTCGTCGACGTAGCTGCCCTGACCGCGGATGAAGCGCGCGTCCTCCTTGCGCTTGCGCGAGGCGCCCATTCCTTCCAGCTTCTGTTCACGCGCGAGTTTGTCGTCCGGCATGACGGTGGCTCCGGTAGGTGATCAGGCAGCGGCTTTCGCCGAGAGTTTCTTCGCGGCCGACTGCACGGCCGTGACGATGTTCTGGTATCCGGTGCAGCGGCAGAGGTTCCCCGCCATCCAGTAGCGGATCTCCTCCTCGGTCGGGTTGGGTATCTCCTTGAGCAGCCGGTAGGCCCGCGTGATCATCCCCGGCGTGCAGTAGCCGCACTGCAACGCATGGTCGAGGTGGAACGCCTCCTGCAGAGCGTGCAGCTCGCCGCCCGGCGCGAAGCCCTCGATGGTCAGCAGCTCTGCGCCGTCGCACTGCACGGTGAGAACGGTGCAGGACTTTACCGACATGCCGTTCATGTCGACCGTGCACGCGCCGCAGTGGCTCGTCTCGCAGCCGATGTGCGGCCCGGTGTGCTGCAGCCTCTCGCGCAGCGTGTGGATCAGGAGCTCCCGCGGCTCCACTACGACGTCGACTTCCTTGCCGTTGAGCTTGAACGACACCGCCTGTTTCTTCGCCATGCTTCGCTCCTCGTAGTGTCGCCTCAGGCGGCGCGCTGGCGCGCAGTGGAAAGCGCGCGCACCGTCATCTCGCCGGCCATCGCTGTCTTGTACTCCACGTCGCCGCGCTGATCCGCCGTGGGCGCGCAGATCGACATCGCGAGGCGTGCCGCCTCGACGATCGAAGCGTCGTCGAGTTTCTTGCCGCGCAACGCAGCTTCAGCTTTCGTTGCCCTGAGCGGGGTCGCGGCAACGTTGGTCAGCGCGATGCGGACATCGTCCACAGCGCCCGCCTTCATGCGCAGCAGCACCGCAGCGGCGGCGGCGGCGAAATCGCCGGTCTTGCGCTTCAGCTTGGCGTAGCAATAGCCGGTTCCGGCAGCGGGAGTCGGGATGCGAATCTGTGTCATGATCTCGCCGGGAGCGAGCGCCGTGTCGTAGAGGCCGCGGAAGAAGCCGTCGGCCTGGACGACGCGCTCGCCGGTCGCACCGCGCAGCACGAACGACGCGCCGAGCACAAGCATGAGCGCCGGATGGTCGTTGCCCGGGTCTCCGTGCGAGATGTCGCCGCCGATCGTCCCCTTGTAGCGGACCTGCGGATCGGAGATCTGCCGCGCACCCTCCACGAGGAGCGGGCACTTGTCCTGGAGGAGCTTCGACCAGATGATCTCGTTCTCGGTTGTCATCGCACCGATGACGAGCGTGGCGCCGTCCTCGCGCATGCCCTTCAGCTCCGTGATCTTGCCGAGGTCGATCAGGTGCGCCGGCTGCGCGAAGCGAAGCTTCATCATCGGCAGGAGGCTATGACCGCCGGCGAGCAGCTTGGCCTCTTCGCCGAATTGCTTGAGCAGGCCCAGCGCATCGGGGAGCGTCTTCGGCGCGTGGTATTCGAACTCGCGCGGAATCATCGGTGAATCCTCCTCACGGCCCGGTCGGCGCCGGGCAGTCTTGTTCGTTAGACGGGGGTAAGCGCGCTTGCTCTGCCATCGTCGTACCGCGGGATCGATGTGTCAAGCGACGCCCGGCGGGCTCGCGAGCACCGTAGCAGCGGCGGGAAGATCACCCTGTTTTCGGCGACGTCAGGTTGCCCGGTCAGGACCCCGGCAACATCGACTGCAGCACTCCGTCGCGCAGCACGAAGTGGTGGTACAGCCCGGCGGCCGCGTGTATTCCCGCGACCCACAGGATCGCGTCCCCGAGCCAGGTGTGGATCGAGGCGATCGCAGCGCCAAGCGCATGGGCTTCCGCGAGCCACGGGCCGATGCGGACGCTGCCCAGCAGTGTGAGCGGGTGACCCTCGAGCCACGCACCCGAGATCGCGGTGAGCGGAATGAGGAAGAGCAGGACATAGAGCATCGTGTGCACGATCTTCGCGCAAAACTTCATCCACTGCGCCAAGGGCGGGTCGTCCGGCGTCGCATCGAGGGCCCGCCACGCCATTCGCAGCAGCGCGAGGGAGAGGACGGTCAGACCCAGCGTCTCGTGGAGCTGCCGGTCGAATTCCCTGGCGAGGGAATAAACACGTTGCTCCGATCCGCCGGGCCCGAATGTGAACGCGGCGACGACGAGCACCGCCGTTGCCCAATGAAAGAGATGCGCGACCGAGCCGTAGCGCAGGCGCGTGCCGAATGCCGCCATGTCTGCTGCGGATTCTCGGGCAGAGCGTCAGAACTTGACGTCGGCGATCTTGGTAAGCGTCATGGCCGATGAGATGACCGGCGCGTTGACCAGATGCCACGCGACGTACTGCTCCGAGTACGCGGTGTCCGACGAAACGCCGTCGATCGGGATGATCACCTTGAATCCGCGCATCGCCGCCCCGCTGGCGGTGTAGAGGACCGCGCCGTGCGCCGCGTTCCCCACGACGACGACGGTCGTGATGCCTTTGTCCTATTGGCGCCCCCGCGTGCTGGGGTAAGGCACCGAACAGGGACAGACCCTCCAATGATCATCGCGCGGGATGCGCGTCTGTCGCGCTCACGGAAAGATGGAGGAAGCGAACAAGCTCGCCACCAAGCAGATGCGGGATCAGTGGAAGGCGATGCCGGCCAAAGATCGCGCGATGATGCTTAGCCAGTATGTCGCCGCTGGCGTTACTGCGAGTGCGCCCGGAGCGCGAACCGCTTCAGCCTCGACTCAGTCCGTTGAATGCCCGTGTCGGCAGCAGCGGCTGGACGATCGGCGTGGTGAGCACAGGCACCGGCGACGGGCGGCCGGGAGAGTGCGGGGGGCCGGAGCCCGGTCCATGAAAGGGCGGTCGGCCGCGCCGTCCGTTGGAGGCCGGCACTACGATCACGCTCGCGGGGTAGAAGCCCGGCACGAAGCCGCAGCCGGACCACGTCGGATCGCACCAACCCGTGTACGGCGCCGGCTGACTCGCTGGGTAATCTGCGACCGGCTGGGCGGCTTCGGTGATGAAGTACTGAACGACCGTGGGCGCCGGCGGGTAATCCGGCCGGTAGTCCGCAGGCGGTGGCGGACGCAGCGCCTGCGCCAACTCTTGCTCGAGCTGTCGCACGCGCTCGCCGAGAGCCTGCGTCTCGGCGAGGCGCCTCGCCTCACGCGCGGCATCTTCGCGCGACAAGGCTTCCGGCGCTCGCTCGCGAACGACGTTTGTAATCTTGGCGCCCTCGGGGGGCGCGAGATTGCTTACGTTGATCGTCCCTGATGGATCGAGCCAGGTGTAGATATCCGCATGAGCCGGCGAAATCGCGAACGCGGCGGCGGCAACCGCCGGCACCGCTGTGCGAAGGATGCGAGTGATCATCATCGGCGTCCGACAACCATCACCCCGATTGTAGGCCAGCCCTACTGCGCTGGGTAGCTATCTCCCGCTCGAGCTCATGCGCGGCATTGGAAGCTCTTCAGCTCGGCGCTTTGTTGCCTTGGGTCGTCTCGGGCGACTTCGAGGGCTTGTGCCGCGCGGCGATGGCATCCTTGCACGGCTGAGAGACCTTGGCTTGATTCTCCTTGAGGCAGTTCGCGATTCTGCGTCCTCCGGGCTCGACACCGGCGCACACCTTCTGGACGTCGGCCTCGCAGGCGCTACGCATGTTGGGCTGCGGCTGCTGACCCTGCGCGACGGCAAGGCCGGGCGCGATGACGAAGAAGGCGGCGAGCAGCGAAAGCGAAGTTTTCATGGTGAGCCCTGGTAGTGGGTGAGACTGGACTAACGGGCCGGAGGTTTGCGGGGCCGACAGCCGAAATGTAACCGATTATTGCCAGGGCGGCGTGAGCTCGCCCGCGCTCGAAGGGATAATGGCGTTCGAACTCTTGACGGTCAGGCTCTGGAGCTATCTTGGAGGGCTGCTATGAGGTGGGTCCGTCGCGTCGTGGCCGCGCCGCTGCTGCTCGCGATGTGCATCTTTTCATGCGCGTCCGCCTGGACCTCGACACTCCAGCAGCGCTGGTGGTTGTACGCGGCGCTGTCCGTGCTGGGCTGGTGTGCTCTCTTTCTCGGTTTGGCTGCCACGTCGGAGGCGATTGCGCCCGGAGGTTTCGGCGAAGGGGCGATGGTTTTTCTGCTGCCGATGCAGGTGTTTCCCGTCCTGCTCATCGTCTCCGGCATCGTGCGCCTGGTGCGTGGCTATCGACCGCGGCAATGATCGACG
>DATJZM010000052.1:0-33869 GCA_035499135.1 Casimicrobiaceae bacterium
CCGACGAAATCCTTGCGCATGCGCGCAGTGCCGCAGGCGGCAACGCAGCAACCACACTCGATGCAGCGATCGAGCTCGTAGATTTTGTCGGCCAGATCCGGGTCCATTTTTTCCTCGATGCGCGAGAGATCGGGATTCGGATCCTTCATGTGCAGCCAGCCGCGCACCCTCTCGCTCATCCCGCGCATCCACGTCCCGGTGTCGACGGACAGGTCGCCGATCAGCGCGAAGAACGGCAGCGGCGCGAGGGTGATGTCGGGCCCCACGTTCTTGGTGAGCGTCCGGCAGGCGAGCGTCGGCCTCCCGTTGACCACCATCGCGCAGCTCCCGCAGATGCCGGCGCGGCAGACGAAGTCGAACTGCAGCGACGGATCCTGCTTTTCGCGGATCTCGTTCAGCGCGATGAACAGCGTCATACCCTCGGTCTGCTCGAGCTCGAAGGTCTGCATGTGAGGCACGCTGGCGGGATCAGCCGGGTTGTAGCGCAGGATGTGCAGCCGGATCTTCTCGCCGGTCGCTGGCGGCTTCTGCGATGCGCTCGTCGATTCCTTCACGCGAATGGCCTGTTCCACGCCCACCCTCACTCGTTTTCCCAGACGAAACCCTGCGCTTCCTCTGCTTCGGAAGGCGGGGCCGCGGTGATCCGCTCGTCGATTCTCTCGTTCCTCGCGCGCAACTGCTTCGGCAGCAGCTGCTCGTATGGCATCAGCGCGCGCTGCCTCTCGAACCGGTTGGCGATCTTCTCCTTGGTGGCGTCAACCTCCGCCTGGCGCGCAGCGGTTTCGGGATGGTCTACGTAGTCCTTCGCCCCGTAGCCGCGCCAACCCGGCGGCAGCTCCATGTGCTTCACATCGAGCGACTCATAGGCCAAGGTCGGCAACGTCGCGTCACCCTTCCACGTGGCGAGGGTGCGCTTCAACCACTCCGCGTCGTTGCGCCTGGGGTAGTCCTGCCGGTAATGGGCACCCCGGCTCTCGGTACGGGTGAGCGCCCCGTAGGCGACGCAGAGCGCGAGCTTCAGCATCTTCCGGGTCCGGTACGCAGTCACGAGCTCCGGGTTGACGCCGGGGCTGTGCGATCTCAGGCCGATGCTGCGGCTTCTCACCAGGAGCTTCTGCAGCTCGTCGACTGCCCGCTCGAGATCCTTGCCGGAACGGAAGATGCCGACCTTGTCGGTCATGATCTCCTGCATCTTCGACTTGATCGCCGAAGCGTCCTCCGTGCCGCGGCTGTTAACCAAACCGTCGAGCGCGAGCTGCTCGCGGCGCAGGAAGTCGTGGACCACGCGGGTCGGGATATCGACGTCGTTCTCCGGCCTGTCGCAGAAATCGCCGACGAATTCGCCGACGATCATTCCGGCTACCACGGTCTCGGCGACCGAGTTGCCGCCCAGCCGATTGAAGCCGTGCATGTCCCAGCACGCAGCCTCGCCCGCGGCGAACAGTCCCTTGAGCGTCGGGCTCTCTCCCGTGTGGTTCGTGCGCACGCCCCCCATCGTATAGTGCTGCGCCGGCCGCACCGGGATCATCTCCTTCGTCGGATCCACGCCGAGGAAGTAGTGGCAGATCTCGAAGACTTCGCGCAGGTTGTGCCGGATGTGCTTCTCGCCGAGCAGCGTGATGTCGAGCCAGAGGTGATCGCCGAAGCGGCTCTTGACCCCCTTGCCCTTTGCAATGTGCTCTTCCATCCGGCGCGAGACGACGTCGCGGGAGGCGAGCTCCTTCTTCTCCGGCTCGTAGTCGGGCATGAAGCGATGGCCGTCGCCGTCCTTGAGCAGGCCCCCATCGCCGCGACAGCCCTCAGTAACGAGAATGCCGGCGGGGAAGATGCCCGTCGGATGGAATTGCACAGCCTCCATGTTGCCGAGCGCCGCCGAGCCGGTCTCGAGCGCGATGGCGTGGCCCATGCCTTCGCAGATGACCGCGTTGGTCGTGACTCGGTAGATCCGCCCGGCACCTCCGGTGGTGATCGCCGTGGCCTTCGCGATGTACGCGGAGAGCTCGCCGCTCACGAGATTGCGCACGACGGCGCCGTAGCAGCGGGCTCCGTCGTGGATCAGCGAGATAGCCTCCATGCGCTCGTGCACCGGGATGGCGTCGCCGATCGCCTGGTCGCTCATCGTCTGCAGCATGGCGTGTCCGGTGCCGTCGGAGACGTAGCAGGTGCGCCATTTCTTGGTGCCACCGAAGTCGCGCTGCGCGACCAGTCCGTGCGCTTCGGCGCGCTCGGTGATCGTCACCGGCTTGCCGTTGATTACGACCTGGCGATCCCCCTGGCGCACCCGGCTCCACGGCACGCCCCACGCGGCGAGTTCGCGCACGGCCTTCGGCGCGGTGTTGACGAACATCCGGACCACCTGCTGGTCGGCGCCCCAGTCGCTCCCGCGCACCGTGTCCTCGAAGTGCACGTCCTCGTTGTCCCCCTGGCCCTTGATCACGTTGCCGAGCGATGCCTGCATGCCCCCCTGTGCCGCGGCCGAGTGCGAACGCTTGGGCGGCACGAGCGAGAGGATGATCACGTCGTGGCCGCGACGCTTCGCGCCGATGCCGAGCCTCAGGCCCGCCAGTCCGCCGCCGATCACGAGGACGTCGGTGTAGACGATCTTCATTGGACGCTTCCCGGTCCCGGCGTCACCGCGGCCGGCACGTAGTGCTGCCCGTAGTTCGGCGCATGGGCGATGCCGATCTTGATGTAGGCGGCCAGCGTTGCAAACCCGAGAATGAGAAAGAACCCGGTCAGCGCCCATTTGAGCGTCTTCAGCCGCTTGCGTGTCGCGTTTGGATCACGACCCTCGAACCAGCCCCATTTCACAGCCAGTCGGTATAGCCCGATGCCGCCGTGAAACTCGACGGCTAGCAGGAGCAGGATGTAGAGCGGCCAGTAGCGGTCGCTCCAGACGCGGTCGGACGACTCGTAGGGCCCGATCAGATGCGGCCGCGTCAGCATCACGTACAGGTGGATCGTTGCCAGGAAGAAGAGTGCGAATCCCGTGAACACCTGCCAGAACCACAGGGTGGTGTCCTCGTGCTGCATCATCCTCATGTGCCCGCGGAAGATCTGGAACTGGCGCCAATTGATCGGAAACTTACGCACCGCCAGCGCAGCGTGCACGACGATCAGGGCGGTGACGATTGCCACAATGACCGATACGATCTCGGGGTAGGCCTTCCCGAACACGAAGTAGCCCTCGAACATCTTCGTGATTGCCCACATCGCGTGCTCGCTCACCAGGATCGAGGACACGAAGAACATGTGGCCCCACATGAACAGCGCGACCAGCAGGCCCGTCGCGCTCTGTGTCCAGTCGAGACGCGCCGGCCAGCGGCTCTTACGCGTGCGGTCGCCCAGACCGACACCGAGAATGATCCGGCTGCTGGAATTCATGGGCCTCCTGATTCGCTCTTGCTGCGCTGCACCCTCAGCAGCGAGCCGCGACGCGCCCGGAGATGACGTTCGCGACGCCGCGGCAAGGCACAAGGAGTGTAAGGCTGCAGGGTTACCAGTACTCTTGACTTGTATCAATAGATACCCTCGCTTGGCTTGCAGTGTCAATCCCGAGCTGTGGACAATGTCGAACCGGCGGCGGCGCGGCGAATTTTCAGTCGGGCGTGCCCGTAACAATTACCGCAGGAGAAAGATGTTCCAGACTCGGATTCACGGGCGCGGCGGCCAAGGTGTAGTCACCGCCGCGGAGATGCTGTCGGTCGCGGCGTTTCTCGAGGGCCGCTACGCGCAGGCCTTCCCCAGCTTCGGCTCCGAGCGCATGGGAGCGCCCGTCATCGCGTTCTGTCGCATCGACGACAAGGAGATCCGCCTGCGCGAGCCCGTTCTGGATCCCGATGCGGTGATCATCCAGGACCCGACGCTGCTGCACCAGGTCGAGCTGTTCAAGGGGCTCCCCAGCACGGGTTACATACTGATCAACTCCGCGCGCGGCCTCGACGAGCTCGGCCTCAAGGAGTTCCTGCATGGCTTCCGGCCGAACCGCGTGCGCGCGATTGCGGCGACGGAGCTCGCCATGAAACATGTCGGCCGACCGGTGCCGAACGTGCCGCTGCTCGCGGGGTTCGCGGCGATCACCCATCAGGTCAAGCTCGAATCCGTCGTGGCCGCGATTCGCGAAAAGTTTCCGCCGGCCATCGCGGAGAAGAACGTCGCCGCCGCCGAGGAAGCCTTTGCCGTTGCGGGCGGCAAGCTGGAGGCGAGTCATGCTTAAGCAAACCGAGGGCTCGCATGCCGTGGCGGAAGCCATCGCTCGCTGCCGGCCGGAAGTGATCTGCGCCTATCCGATCACGCCGCAGACGCATATCGTCGAGGGCCTCGGCGAAATGGTGAAGACCGGCGAGCTCGCCAACTGCGAATTCATCAACGTCGAGTCGGAATTCGCGGCGATGTCGGTCGCGATCGGCGCCTCGGCGGCGGGCGCCCGCACCTACACGGCCACCGCGAGCCAGGGCCTGCTGTTCATGGCGGAAGCTGTCTACAACGCGGCCGGCCTGGGATTGCCGATCGTCATGACCATAGGCAATCGCGCCATCGGCGCTCCCATCAACATCTGGAATGACCACTCCGACAGCATGTCGATGCGCGATGCAGGTTGGATTCAGCTCTACGCCGAAACCAACCAGGAGGCGCTCGATCTGCACATCCAGGCATTCCGCCTCGCCGAGGAGCTCTCGTGTCCGGTCATGGTCTGTGTCGACGGGTTCATCCTCACCCATGCGTATGACCGCGTCGACGTTCCCGAGCAGGAGCAGGTCGACGCCTACCTGCCGCCATTCGTTCCGCGACAGGCGCTCGACCCGGCCCAGCCGGTGAGCATCGGAGCGATGGTCGGCCCCGAGGCGTTCATGGAGGTGCGCTATCTCGCGCACCACAAGCAGCTGCGCGCGCTGGGTCTGATTCCGCAACTTTCGGACGAATTCAAGCGGCACTTCGGGCGCCCCTCGGGCGGTCTGCTGCGGACCTACCGCACCGAGGACGCCGACACGATCGTCGTCGCGCTGGGGTCGGTCAACGGGACCATCCAGGAAGTCGTCGACGAGATGCGCGCGGAAGGCTCGCGCATCGGGTCGGTCTCGATCTGCTCCTTCCGCCCGTTTCCGCTCGACGCTGCGCGCGAGGCGCTGGGCAGGGCCAAGCGCGTGGTCGTCATCGAGAAGTCGCTCGCCGTCGGGCTCGGCGGGCATCTGTCCGACGGCGTGAGGAAGTCACTGTCAGGGATCGTGCTCAACGGCTATACGGTCATCGCGGGTCTCGGCGGGCGGCCGATCACGCGCAGTTCGCTGCACCAGCTCTTCCGCGACGCTGAGCAGGATGAGCTCGAGCAGGTGACCTTCCTCGATCTCAACGCCGACCTGGTGGCCTATGAGCTCGCGCGCGAAGCTCAGGCGCGCACGAGCGGTCCGACTGCCGAGGCGATCCTGCGCCGCGTCGGCACGGTGGCCTCCCAGATCGCCTGACCTGCCGGGGAACATTCATGGAGATGCAGCCCATCAAGTTCTACCAGACGGCGACCTTCACCGTTGGCAACCGCCTGCTCGGCGAGCACGAGCGCTCGGTTCAGGCCAACATGCGGCGTACCAATTCGCTCAACTCCGGCCACCGCGCCTGCCAGGGATGCGGCGAAGCTCTGGGGGCGCGCTATGCCATCGACGCTGCCATGCGCGCCTCCAGTTCACAGCTGGCGGCGGTCAACGCGACCGGATGCCTGGAGGTGTTTTCCACGCCCTACCCTGAGACCTCGTGGCAGATTCCGTGGATCCATTCGCTCTTCGGCAACGCTGCCGCGGTGGCTTCGGGCGTCGCCGCAGCCATGCGCGTCAAGGGGCGCGAGGAAGTGCGCGTGATCGCGCAGGGCGGCGACGGCGGGACCACTGACATCGGTTTCGGGTGCCTCTCGGGCATGTTCGAGCGCAACGACGACGTCCTCTACATCTGCTACGACAACGAGGCGTACATGAACACCGGGGTGCAGCGCTCCAGCGCCACTCCGCCTGCAGCCAGGACGGCAACGACCGCCGCCGTCGGGCCTGCGCCGGGAAACGTCTTCGGCACCGGAAAAAACGTGCCGCTGATCGCGATGGCGCACGGCATTCCCTATGTCGCGACGGCGAGCGTTGCCAATCTGCGCGACCTCGAATTCAAGGTGACCAAGGCCATGCCGATCCGCGGGTCGCGCTACATCCACATCCACGTCCCCTGTCCGCTGGGCTGGGGATCGGCGCCCGCCGACACCATCAAGGTTGCCCGGCTCGCCGTCGAGTCGGGGCTGTTCCCGCTCTTCGAGGCGGAACACGGCGAGTTCGTGAACAGCACCAAGATCCGCCGCAAGGTGCCGGTCGATGAGTATCTGTGCCTGCAGAAGCGATTCGCGCACCTGTTCGCCAAGCCCGTGGATTCGACGCGCATCGCGCTCATCCAGGCCATCGCCGATCACAACGTCAAGCGCTTCGAGCTGCTCGGCTAGGTGCCCATGGACAAGCCCTTCGCCATCACCCTGGACGTCGGCTCGAGCCTCGCCAACAAGACCGGCTCGTGGCGGACGCTGCGCCCTGTCTATCTCGACCGCTTGCCGCCCTGTAATCACGCCTGTCCGGCAGGCGAGAACATTCAGAGCTGGCTCTACCACGCGGAAAGCGGCGATTACGCCGCCGCGTGGCGTACGCTGACGCTGGACAACCCGCTGCCTGCGGTGATGGGGCGGGTCTGCTATCACCCCTGCGAGACCGCGTGCAACCGCGGCCAGCTCGACGAAGCGGTCGGGATCAATTCGGTCGAGCGGTTCCTCGGTGACCAGGCGCTCAAGCGTGGTTGGAAATTCGCACCACCACCGGCGGAGTCCGGCAAGCGCGTACTAGTCGTCGGTGCGGGTCCTTCGGGGCTGTCGGCCGCCTATCACCTGCGGCGGCTGGGGCACCGGGTCAAGATCATCGAGGCAGGCCCGCTCGCCGGCGGCATGATGCGTTTCGGCATTCCGAAGTACCGCCTGCCGCGCGAGGTGCTCGATGCGGAGATCAAGCGCATCCTCGATCTCGGCGTCGAGCTTGAGCTCAAGCGCAAGGTGACGGATATTCTCGCGACGATGCGCGAGGGTTCCTTCGATGCGGCGTTCCTCGCCGTCGGCGCGCACATCGCCAAGCGCGCCTATATCCCGGCAGGCTCGGCAGCACGCATGCTCGACGCGGTCTCCGTTCTGCGCAGCATGGAAGGCGACGAGAAGCCCCTCCTCGGCCGGCGGGTCGTCGTCTATGGCGGAGGCAACACCGCCCTCGACGTTGCGCGCACCGCGAAGCGCCTCGGTGCCTCCGAGTCGATCATCGTCTACCGCCGCACCCGTGAGCGGATGCCGGCGCACGACTTCGAGGTCGAGGAAGCGCTTCAGGAGGGCGTGCTCATCAAGTGGCTATCGACGATCAAGAACATGGCCGACGAGGGCACGCTGACCGTCGAGAAGATGCAGCTGGATGAGAAGGGCTTTCCGCAGCCAACCGGCGAGTTCGAGACCCTCGAGGCCGACTCTCTCGTGCTGGCCCTCGGCCAGGACGTGGACCTGTCCCTGCTCGACAAGGTGCCGGGGCTCGTCATCGAGGACGGCGTGGTCAAGGTGGGGCCGAACATGATGACCGGATACCCGGGGCTCTTCGCCGGCGGCGACATGGTGCCCTCGGAGCGCACGGTGACGGTGGGTATAGGCCACGGTAAGAAGGCGGCGCGCCACATCGATGCCTGGCTGAGCGGAAAGACCTACGCGCCGCCCCCCAAGCACGAGGTGGCCGAATATGACAAGCTGAACACCTGGTACTACGCCGACGCCTCGAAGACGGTGCGCCCAACGCTCAGCCTTGCCCGGCGCACGTCGACGTTCGAGGAAGTCGTCGAGGGGCTCGACGAGACCAACGCGCTGTTCGAGGCGCGCCGATGCCTGTCCTGCGGCAACTGCTTCGAGTGTGACAATTGCTACGGGGTCTGCCCCGACAACGCGGTGATCAAGCTCGGCCCGGGCAAACGCTTCGAGTTCAACTACGATTTCTGCAAAGGCTGCGGGCTGTGCGTCTCCGAATGCCCCTGCGGCGCGATCAAGATGATTCCGGAGACCATCTGAAGGTCCCCGCCCGCGCGCTTCAGGCAGGCGGACGCACCGCAAGGAGCCGAAATGCTACAGCCGAACCGAGCCGAATCCCTGCCCAACGGTGTGGCGATCCTGCAGGATCCTGCGCTTAACAAGGGAACCGCTTTCACCGAAGCCGAACGCGATACGCTGCACCTGCGGGGCCTGCTGCCGCCCCACGTCTCCTCGCAAGAGCAGCAGCTCGCTCGCGTGCTCGAGAACTTCCGGCGTCAGCCGACGGATCTGGAAAAGTACGTCAACCTGAGGTCGCTGCACGACCGCAACGAGACCTTGTTCTTCCGCTTGCTCATCGAGAACCCCGATGAGATGACGCCCATCGTCTACACGCCCACGGTAGGGCTGGCTTGTCAGCGCTACACCCACATCTACCAGCGCCCCCACGGCGTCTTCGTGAGCTCCGCCGACCGCGGGCGGGTCGAGCAGGTCCTCGCCAACTGGCCGCGGCGCGACGTGGCGATCATCGTCGTGAGCGACGGCGAGCGAATCCTCGGCCTGGGCGACCTCGGCGCCAACGGCATGGGCATTCCGGTCGGCAAGCTCGCGCTGTACACGGCATGCGCGGGCGTTCCGCCCAGCGCCTGCCTGCCGGTGCTGCTCGACGTGGGCACCAACAACTCAGAGTTGCTCGATGACGCGCTGTACATCGGCCTGCATCAGCCCCGCCTGCGCGGCGCGGGCTACGACGCCCTGGTCGAGGAGTTCGTCGCCGCCGCCACTAAGCTCTTCCCGGGCGTGGTGATTCAGTTCGAGGATTTCGCCACGCACAACGCATTTCGGCTCCTGCAGAAGTACCGCGATAGGGTTCCGACATTCAACGACGATATCCAGGGCACGGCCGCCGTCGTGGTGGCGGGGATTCTGTCTGCGCTGCGCATCACCGGCGGCGCTCTCACCGAGCAGACGCTGCTCTTCCAGGGGGCGGGCGAGGCAGCCACGGGCATCGCGGATCTGGCGGTCGAAGCGATGATCGCCAGCGGGATGGACCGCGCAAAGGCGCGGCAGCGCTGCTGGCTCGTCGACTCCCAAGGGCTCGTCGTCAAGGGACGCGCCGGTCTTGCCGCGCACAAGCTTCCGTACGCGCACGAGCACGCGCCGGCGACGGGCCTCCTCGACGCGGTAAAGGCTCTGCAGCCGACGGCGATCATCGGTGTCGCCGCGGTTGGAGGCGCATTCACCGAGGAAGTCGTGCGTACGATGGCCGCCATCAACAAGCGGCCGATGGTCTTTGCGCTGTCGAACCCGACGTCGAAATCCGAGTGTACGGCTGCCCAGGCATATCGCTGGTCGGACGGACGGGCGCTGTTCGCGTGCGGCTCTCCGTTCGATCCGGTCACGCTCGGCGGGCGCACCCTTGTGCCGCGGCAAGGCAACAACTCCTACATCTTTCCCGGTGTGGGACTCGGCGTGATCACGTCACGGGCCAACCGGGTGACCGACGAGATGTTCATGGCGGCCGCTCGAACGCTGGCCGAGCAGGTGACCACGCAGGATCTCGAACAGGGAAGCCTCTATCCGCCGCTCAAGGACATTCGCGAGGTCTCGGCGCACATCGCGGCGGCGGTCGCCGGCGTGGCCTATCGCCGCGGGCTGGCGCAGGAGCCGCAGCCGGCCGATCTCCTGGCGTATGCGCGGTCGCGGATGTACCAGCCGCGCTACGCCGATTACGTTGCGGCGTAACGCGTGCGGCCGCACGCATTGCGGAGGCGAATCGTTGATTTCAGAAAGGTGAATGACGATGAAGGACAGGCTGCTGTCGACGCTCAGGCACCATCCGTTCGTAGCGGAATTCGAGCCCCGCCACATCGAGAAGCTCGCCAGCCTCGCGAGAGAGATCCGCTTCGAGCGCGACCAGATCCTCTTCCGTGAGGGCGACGAGTGCACGGAGTTCTACCTGATCGTGACCGGGCTCGTGGCGCTGGAGATCGTCGCCCCCGGGCATACGTTCCGCGTGCAAACGCTGTTCGCCGGCGACGAGCTCGGCTGGTCCGCGCTGCTCATGGGCAGAGGCAAGCATTTTCAGGCGCGTACGCTGGAACGCGTCGATGCGCTCGCCTTCGAAGGCGGCGAGCTCCTGGCCGCCTGCCACGAGGACACGGCCTTCGGCTTCATCCTCATGCAGCGACTCCTCGGCGTCGTTGCCGAGCGCCTGCAGGCGACGCGGCTACAGCTGCTCGACATGTACTCGCCCGTGGCAGCCCGGGCCGGCGCGTGACTGACCGCCGGCTGCGCTGGGCGAAACGCCGCTGAGCGACGCGACGCCGCGCTGCGCGCGGTCAGGCGCTGCGGCTCGCCCATAGCACCCTACGGACGCATGGGTCCCGTCGCGATTACGCTGATGCTGGCGGCCGCGTTCGCCGCATTCGCCGCGCTCGCCTGGCGCAAGCTCTCGATCGTGGTCGCCCTTGCGCCGGAAGTGCGCTGGGACCGGCCGTTCGCGCGGCTGAAAACGGTCGCGATCGACGGCTTCCTGCAGTCCCGGATGGTGAGGCGCGAATGGCGGCCCGGCCTCATGCACGCCGTGATCTTCCTCGGTTTCATGACGCTGCTGGTGCGCAAGCTCGAGCTTCTCGTCATCGGCTATCAGGAGCATTTCGTCTATCCGGGCCGCATGGGCGCGCTGTTCGCGAGCCTCAAGGATGCGGTCGAGCTCGCGGTGCTCGCGGCGGTGGGCTATGCCGTCTGGCGCCGGTTTGTCCAGAAGCCCAAGCGGCTGGAGCGCAACCGCGAGGCGATCCTCATCCTCTCGCTCATCGCCGCGATCATGGTGACGGACCTGCTCTTCGACGCCTTCCGCTTCGCCCTGCTCGCTTCCGGCGATCCTGCGATCGCCCACGAGCGCTCGTTTGCCTTTGCCGGCGGCGCGGTGGCGGCAACGCTGGGCGGCCTATCGCGGTCACAGCTCGCGGCGGGCCACCAGGCGTTCTACTGGGTACAGATGCTGACCGTGCTGTCTTTCCTCGTGATCCTGCCGCTGGGTGAGCATTTTCACATTGTCACGGCGCTGCCCGTGCTGTTCTTCCGCCGCGACGCGCGGGCGAACCGCGTGCCTACCCTCGATCTCGAGAAGATCATGCAGGACGAGAGCGGCGGCATGATGATCGGGATACACACCGCGCGGGACTTGAGCTGGAAGGACGCGCTCGATGCTTTCACCTGCACCGAATGCGGGCGGTGCAAGGACGCCTGTCCGACCTTTCTCACCGGCAAGCCGCTCTCGTTGAAATGGGTGCACGACAGCGTGAAGCGCCACCTGCTTGCCCAGCGCCAGGCGATCGTGGGGGACAGCTCGGCGGAGCTACCGCCCCTTGTCGGTCACGTCATCGCGCCAGAGACACTCTGGGCCTGCACCACCTGCGGCTACTGCGAGGAGGCGTGCCCGATCGAGCTCGAGCACCTGCCGAAGTTCTACCGGATGCGCCAGCACCAGGTGCTCATGGAAGGCGAGTTCCCGCACGAACTCAAGGCCGTGTTCAGCGCCTACGAGGTGCAGAGCAACCCCTGGGGGCTGCCGGCGGAGACGCGAGGAGACTGGGCACGCGAGCTCGGTGTGTCGGTCGTGCGTGGCCCGGAGGACGTCGAGGGCCTCGACTATCTGTTCTATGTCGGCTCTGCCGCGTCGTTCGATCGCGAGGGACAACGGATCGCCGCGGCATTCGTCAAGATCCTCAGGCACGCCGGGGTGCGCTTCGCGATCCTCGGCGTGCGCGAGACGTCAACCGGCGAGTGCGTGCGCCGGGCCGGCAACGAGATGTTGTTTCAGCAACTGGCGCAGACCCTTGTCGGCACGCTCAACGAGCTGCGCGTGACTCGGATCGTCACCTGCGATCCACACGCCTTCAACAGCCTGAAGAACGAGTACCCCGAGCTCGGCGGGCGCTACGAGGTGATCCACCATACCCAGCTCATCGCGCAGCTGATCGCCGCCGGGCGCATCCGCGTCTCGCCCCGGTTCGAGCGGGTCATCTATCACGAGCCCTGCTATCTCGCCCGCCACAACGGCGAATACGAAGCGCCCCGCGCCGTTCTCGCCACGCTCACCCGCGACGCCCCGCTCGAGTTCGATCTTCGCCGCGAGAAAGCGATGTGTTGCGGCGCGGGTGGAGCGCGCATGTGGATGGAGGAAAAGATCGGCCGCCGCATCAACATCGTCCGCGTCGAACAGGCCTTGCCCCATCGGCCGCGGGTGATAGCGACCGCATGTCCCTATTGCGCAACGATGATGAGCGACGGGCTGAAGGCTCTCGGGCCGGGCAACGACATCGAGACGCGGGACATCGCCCAGCTTGTCGCCGAGGCCCTCGAGGAGCCGCCCGCCGCGAGCGCGCCGGCGCGTGCCTAGCAAGTCGCGCCGCAGCTCAGAGCCGCTCGATCACCCAGCCGGGAAATACGCCGATCAGCACCGCCACGAGCAGGCAGATGAGGCTCGCGCCGAGCGCGAGCCGCGCGGGAGCGCGTGCGGCTGCCTCGCCTTCGCTCTCCGGGCTCATGAACAAGTACTGGATTACGCGCAGATAGAAGTAGATGCCCAAATAGCTCCCCACCAGCCCGAGAACCGCGTAGACGGTGAAGCCGGCCGCGAACACGTTCTTGAAGATGAGGAACTTGGCGACGAAGCCCGGCAGGGGTGGAATGCCGGCGAGCGAGAGCATGGCCACTCCGATGGCGATCGCGGCGTAGGGCTGACGGCGGAACAGGCCGCGCAGGTCGTCCAAACGGTCCTCGGGCGCTCCATCGGCGGCGCGTGGCAGCGAGGCGAAGGCGAGCAGGTTCATCAGGCCGTAAGCGAGCACGTAGAACGCCACGGCCTGAAAGCGACCGTCGCCGAGGAACGCATAGAAGAGGTACCCGGCATGCGCGATCGACGAATAACCGATCATGCGACGGAAGCTCGTCTGCCGCATCGCGGTTAGGTTCCCCCAGACGATGGAGGCAAGCGGGAGGATCGCCAGCACGTCGGCAAGCGGCCTGCCCACGGGCGCAGCGCCGAACAGCCTCACGGCTGCGAGCAGCACGGCCGCCTTGACGATCGTGGCCATGTACGCCGTCACAGGCGTGGTCGCGCCCTCGTAGGCGTCGGGCGCCCAGGTGTGGAACGGAACGACAGCGGCCTTCAACAGAAACGCAAGAAGAACCAGCACGACGCCGGCAATCGCGATCGTATCGGTGGACCCGACCGCATCCGCGAAAGCGCTCAGCGCCATCGAGTCGCTCCACCCGTAAAGGAGGGACACTCCCATGAGCAGCGTCGCGGTCGCCGTTCCGCCGAGGACCAGGTACTTGAGCGCCCCCTCCGCGCTCTCGGCTCGCCTGAAGGCGACGAGGATGAGCGCATATACGGGCAGCGACATCAGCTCGAGGCCGAGGAAAAGCGTGAGGAAGCTGTCCGAGGACAGCAGCAGGCAGGCGCCGTAGAGCGAAGAAAGCAGCAGCACGCTGAAGCCCCGCTCTGCCGTCTCGCGCCCCGCGACGAGCACGGTCGGCAGCGCGAGGCCCAGCAGGATGGCCTTCGCGACCTGCGAGGTCGCATCCACGGAGTAGTGGCCGTTGAATGCCGACAACTCGTAGCCACTCACCGCAAGCCACAGCGCTGCCGCTGCGGCGAGACCCACCGCCAGCAGCGATATGGCCATCGAGGTTTTCCGGCGCAATGGCCCAGCGGCTTCGCAGGCGAGCAGCACCAGAATGCCGGTCAGCACGGAGTTCTCCGGCAGCATGGCGATGACGACATTCGCCCAGCTCATCTCGCCTCCTCTGAGGCCGCCAGCGGTGCGGCGGGCGGCATTGCCGCCGTAGAGGTCGTGGTGCTGTCGCGCCGCGCAGCAGGTGCTCCACGGGGCGCAGCGGCGACGAGCTCGCGATATTGCCGGGCTGCCAGCTCCGTCTTGTGCAGCGGCTCGTCGGGGAAGAGGCCGAGCGCGAAGACCGCCGCCATGATCGCTACCAAGATCGCCTTCTCGCGCAGATTCAAGTCGATCAGCGGCTGATGAGGTGCTTTCGCGACGCCGAACAGGAACCGCTGCGCGAACCACAGCATGTACAGAGCGCCCAGCACGACTCCCGCGACGGCGCTCGCGCTGAGGAAGAGCGGATACCCCGCGCCCTCCACATATTGCGGCCACGCGGCGCGGAAGGCGCCGAGCAGGACGAGGAACTCGCCGGTAAACCCACTCGTGGTCGGCAGGCCGATGGCGGCGAGCGTGAGCAGGCCGAAGAACACCGAGTACAGCGGCAGCAGCTTGGCGAGCCCGCCGTACGCGGCCAGCTCCCGCGTGTGGCAGCGCTCGTAGATCATCCCCACCATGAGGAACAGTCCGCCGGCGACCAGCCCGTGGCTCACCATCTGCATGATCGCGCCCTGCACGCCGATGAGATCGAGGCTGACGAGCCCGAGCATCACGTACCCCAGGTGGCTGATCGACGAGTAGGCGATGACCTTCTTGATGTCGGTCTGCACCAGCGCGAGACAGGCGCCGTAGATGATGCTCACCACCGCGAGCGTCCCGAAGACCGGCGCGAGGAGCCGCGCTGCGTCCGGGAACAGCGGGAAGGCGAGCTTCATGAAGCCGTAGGTCCCCATCTTCAGCAGCACGCCAGCAAGGATCACCGAGCCTGCCGTCGGCGCCTCGACGTGCGCGTCAGGCAACCATGTGTGCAGCGGCACGATCGGGACCTTGATCGCGAAAGACAGGGCGAACGCGGCGAGCAGGATAACCTGCACGTCGAGCGGCAGCTGTGCGCGGTACAGGTCGGCGAAAGCGAACGACGTGATTCCGGTCGTCGTCGTCAGCGCGTACACGAAGTAGATCACCGCGGCCAGCATCAGGATGCTGCCGAACGCCGTGTAGAGAACGAACTTGAGCGTGGCGTAGATGCGGCGCTCGCCGCCCCAGATGCCGATGATCAGGAACAGCGGGATCAGCATCGTTTCCCAGAAGAGGTAGAACAGGAACAGGTCCTGCGCCACGAAGGTGCCCATCATCGCGAACTGCAGCGCGCAGATCATCGCGTAGAAGAGCTTCACATCCTTCTGGATCGCGGTGAACGCGCCGGCCACGACCAGCGGACCCAGGAACGCCGTGAGCAGCACCAGCAGCAGGTTGTATCCGTCGAGACCGATCTGGTAGTACACGCCCCACGAGACGATCCACGGGAGCCGCGTCTCGAACTGCAGTCCGTCGAATGCGGGATCGAAGCGCAGGTACAGCAAAGCGGTCAGCGCGAGCTGGGCGAGCATCGCCAGCAGCGTCACCCCGCGAACGAGGTCTTCTCTACGAGCGGGCAGTGCCACGATCGCAGCGATCGCCACGACCGGAAGGTACAGGACGACGTTGAGGATGCCGCTGTCAGCCATGGCGGAAGCTCCAGGCGAGCGAGACGATGATCCCCGCGAGCACCAGGAGCGCGTAAAGATGCAGGCTGCCGTTCTGGACGCGGCTCAGCCCGCCGGCGGTACGGCGGCCCAGGTCGGCGAGCCCGTGCAGCGTACCGTCGATGAGCTTCTGGTCGCCAAGCCGCAGGAAGATGCGCTCGGAGATCCAGTAGAGCGGCCGGCCGATGAGCCAGTCGTAGAGCTCGTCGACGTAATACTTGTTCGAGAGCACCCGATACAGGCCCGCGAAACGCTTTCGCAGGCCTGCCGCGCGCTGGCCGTCGTCCGAGTAGACGTAGGCTGCCGCCGCGAGGCCCAGGACTGCGATCGCGATCGAGAGAACGAGAAGCGGCGTCTCGAAATGCTCGAACGCGGGTACGGCGGCGGGCAGCGGCAGCAGTGGCTCGAGAAAGTGCGGCAGCGCCAGGAAGCCGCCGATCGCCGACAGCGCGGCGAGCACAACCAGCACGCCGGTCATCGACAGCGGCGACTCGTGCACGTGGTGCTCGACCTCCGCGCTCATGCGTGAGCGGCCGAAGAATGTCAGCCACAGCAGGCGGAACATGTAGAAGGCGGTAAGGAGCGCGGTCACCGCCGCGACCGCGTAGAGCAGCGGCGAGCCGCCTGAGCTGCTGGCAAAGGCGTACCAGAGGATCTCGTCCTTCGAGAAAAACCCGGCGAGCGGTGGAATGCCGGCGATTGCGGCGGTCGCGATGGCGAAGGTCGCGAAGGTCACCGGGATCCTGCGTGCGAGCCCGCCCATCTTGCGGATGTCCTGCTCGCCGCCTAGAGCGTGGATGACGCTGCCCGCGCCGAGAAAGAGGCACGCTTTGAAGAACGCGTGCGTGTAGAGGTGGAAGATCGCCACGCCGTAGGCGCCGACGCCTGCCGCCACGAACATGAAGCCGAGCTGGGAGATGGTCGAGTAGGCCAGCACCTTCTTGATGTCGTTTTGCGCGATCGCGATCGTCGCGGCGAAGAAAGCCGTCAGCACGCCGATCGCGGCGATGATCGCACTTGCCTCCGGCGCATGCATGTAGATCCCCGACAGCCGAGAGACCATGTACACGCCGGCGGTCACCATCGTCGCCGCGTGGATCAGCGCAGAGACTGGCGTGGGCCCCGCCATCGCGTCGGGAAGCCAGACGTGCAACGGAATCTGCGCCGACTTGCCCGAGGCGCCGATGAAGAGCAGAACGCCCACCACGCTCGCCGACGCAGCCGGCAGCGTCGGTGCCATGAATGCCGCGTTGATCCGGTCGGCATCGAGCGTTCCCAGCGCCTGGTAGAGCAGGAACATGCCGAGCAGGAAGCCCGCGTCGCCGACCCGGTTGGTGATGAATGCCTTCTTCCCGGCGCGCGCCTTGTCGGGGTCCTCGAACCAGAAGCCGATCAGCAAGTAGGAGGCGAGGCCGACACCCTCCCAGCCGACGAAGAGCACTAGCAGCGAACGACCCAGTACCAGCAGCAGCATGAAGAACAGGAACAGGTTGAGGTAGGCGAAATAGCGGGCGTAGCTCGCGTCCTCCTTCATGTAGCCGATCGAGTAGACGTGGATGAGCGAGCCCACGCCCGTGACGATCAGCACCATTACGGCGCTGAGCACGTCGAAATAGAACGACACCTCGAAGGAGCTGTCGCCGAAGCTGGCCCAGGTATAGGTGGTGTCGAGCAGCGGCGCGCCGCCACCGGCGCGCAGCAGGAAGAAGCACTTGATAGCGGTCAGGAAAGCGAGGATCGGCAGGCCGCAGCCGACGGCCGAGACGAATCCCTTGCCGAGCCGGTTGCCGAAGAGCCCGTTCAGCAGGAACCCGGCAAACGGCAGCAGGACGATCAGGGTGAGCGGATGGCTCATTGTCTAGCCCCTCAGATCGGCGTAGGCGTCGATGTCTAGCGCGTCGCGCCGTCGCACGAGCAGGAGCACGATGGGAATGGCGATCGCGATCTCGGCGGTGGCCACGACGAAGATGAGGAACACCAGCACCGCGCCTGCCGCGGACGCGGCCTGCTGCGCGAAGGCAACGAGGCTCAGATTCACGCCGTTCAGCATGAGCTCCATGCACATCAGCATGATGAGCACGTTCCGGCGCACGATGACGCCGAGCAGGCCGAGCGCGAACAGCGCCAGCGAGGTCGCCACGAGCATCTGCAGGTTATCCACGGGACTTACGTCCTATCTCCAGCACCGCCACCGCGGCGACAACCGCGGCGACGAGGAGCACCGATACGAGCTCGAAATGCAGCCAGTATTCGTTGAGGAACTCGACGGAGAAGCGCTGCAGGGCGAAAAGCGCCCCGGGGCCTTCGCCTCCTCCCTCGGCGGGCAGCGCGCGCCACAGCGCGTGCACGATGACCGCCAGGAACAGGACCGCCGCGATCACGCCAGGTACCAGCAGCCGCGAAAAGCGGCGGGTGAAGGAGCGATCGCGCACGTCGAGCAGCATGATCGCGTAGACCATGAACACCATGACCGCTCCGACGTAGATGAGCACCTGGAAGATGGCGATGACGTGCACTCCCAGCAGCGCGTAAACGCCGGCGAGCGAGAGCATCGTCGCAATCAGCGCCAGCGCCACGCGCATCGGATGCTGGAGCACGAGCATCAGCGCCGCGCCGGCGAGCGCCGTAGCTGCGAACAACCAGAGCAGCCAGGTCTCGATCATGCCGCTTCCCGCGGACGCGCCACGCCAGCTTTCGGCGGATAGGGCTTGGCCACGTCGCTCTGCGGGTTCCAGTTCAAAAGCTCGTCGAGCCCCAGCCACATGTGCTCGCGATCGTGAGAAGGAAGATCCGGCACCTCCTTCACCATGCGGATGGCATCCTCCGGGCAGGCCTCGACGCACAAGCCGCAGAAGATGCAGCGCGAATAGTCGATCTCGAAGCGCGCCGGATACTTCGGATGGGCCACGTCGTCCGGATCGAAGGCCGCCTCGATCTCGATCACTTTGGCCGGGCAGACGGTGGCGCACATGTTGCAGGCGATGCACTGCGGGCGCCCGTCGGGTCGGCGCGTGAGCACGTGCTTTCCCCGGTTGTGCGCCGCGTAATCGAAGCGTGTCTCCTCCGGGTAGTAGGTCGTGAGCGCGCCCTTGCGCAGCGTGATCCAGCGGCCCATGTTCTTGAGGAACACCCAGCTCGTGATGGTGAGCCCGCGCAGAATCTCCGGGAGATACGCCTTCTCCCACAACGACATCGTGGGGCGGTTCCAGTACTTCTTGCGCGGATAGGGTTTCATGTGCGCTTAGCGTTGAATTGCCCAGACGACGATCGCGGTGACCGCCAGATTGGCGAGCGCCAGCGGGAACATGAATTTCCAGGCGAAGCGCAGGAGCTGGTCCCAGCGAAACCGCGGCAGGGTCCAGCGGATGAGAATCTGGAAACTCGACAGGAGCAGCACCTTGCCCAGGAATACGACGAGCTGCACGACGACGACCACGGCATGGCTGAGCGGTAAGGCGTGGCCTCCCGGCAGCACGAAGCCCGCGTCGGTCATGAACGGCAGGTTGTAGCCGCCGAGGAAGAGCGTCGTGAACAGCGCCGCGACGATGGCGATCTCGATGAACTCCGCGAACATGAACAGCCCCATCTTCATCGCGCTGTATTCGGTGAAATAGCCCGCGATCAGCTCCGACTCCGCCTCCGGCAAGTCGAACGGGATGCGCTTGTTCTCCGCGATGGCCGCAGTCAGGAACAGCGTTGCCGCGAATGGCTGCAGGAAGAAGCCCCATGCGGGCAGGAAGCCAAGCACCACACCGGACTGCTGCTGCACGATGGCGTTGAGGTCGACCGTACCGTAGATGAGGATCAGCCCGAGTACGGTGAGCCCCATGATCAGCTCGTAGGAAATCATCTGCGAGCCGGCGCGCAGCGCGCCCAGAAGCGAGAACTTGTTCGACGACGACCAGCCGGCGAGCATCGCTCCGATGATGGTCAGGCCGCCGAAGGCGAACACGACCAGCAGGCCCGCGTCGACACGGGCGATCTGCATCGGATAAGCCCGCTCGCCGAACCAGTCGGCCAGCGCCGGAAACAGCTTGGCGGGAATCAGCGTGCCGCCGAAGGGGATCACCGCGAAGACGAGCAGCACCGGCGTGAAGACGGCCCACGGCGCAATCGCGTAGGCGAAACGGTCGTAGACGTTGGGCCGGAAATCCTCTTTCAGCATCATTTTCAGTCCGTCGGCCAGGCCGTGGAAAAGCCCCCACCAGACGAGCTTGATCTGCGTGAACGGGATGCGCAGGTAGGCGCGGTTGGCGCCGATGCGGTCGGACATGATCGCAGCCTGCTTGCGCTCGACCCAGGTGAGCACCGTGCCGAAGAGCAGGAGCACGGCGACCGCGTAGCCGATGAAGACGAGGTCGACGACGAGGTCCTGCATCATGCCTGGACCTCCGCTGGAGCTCCCAGCCTCGCGAAGAGCGTTTCGGCATCGGCGACCGATTTCTTCTTCGCGAAGCATGGCTCGAAGGCGCTCACCACCCCCTCGAAATTCGTGTAATGGCCGCGCCGCTCGGTCTGGATGCTGATCGGGATGAAGACGTCGGCGTGCCCGTTCTCCGGCTGCAGATAAGCGTTGAGGAAGACGATGCGCGCCCCGCGCGGAACGCGGCCGAACTCGAAGCCTTCGCCCCAGACGATGACCAGGTCCGCCGTCGCGGGTAGCGGACGCGCGGGGTCATCCCTAGTCGGAAAGAGCCCCAGTGCCGTCGCGGTGTTCGGATTCTTGTCCGCGCGGATGAGGAGATCATCGTCTCCGCGCTCGCCGGGCTGTGGCGACCAGTCCTGCTTGACCAGCGCGACGACCCTCGGCCCGAGCGCCTTCTTGAAGGCCGCGAGCTCCTCGTTCGAGCCCCAGGTCGACACCAGCGCCACCGGGCGCTTGGCGGCGTCGAGCAGTCGCCGGGCAGCCTCGATCGCCGTGTCGAGCTCGACCGGCCGCCCCTTCTGCATCGCCTGCTCGGCCCGCGGCCGTTCGAAGATCTGCGCCAGGTCGCGTCCCTTGTTGCAGATCCAGGGCCCGTTCACTTCCGCGTTCTCGAGGGGCGTCACGCGCTCGATGCGGGCATTGAGTCGCGGGTCGAGCGCATTGAGCTTCCACTCGGGCCTGCGATGCCAGATCTGCACTGTGCAGCCGCGCGCACACCCCGGGCAGACCGACGGCGTAGGCTCGAGATACCAGACGCGAGCCTTGTACAGGAACGGGCGCGACAGCAGCGCTCCGACGGGACACAGATCGATGACGTTGTCCGAGTACGGGTCCGCGTCGAGCGGTCGATCCTCGGCGGCGCGCACCAGCGACTGATCGCCTCGCTGGACGATGCCGAGCGCGTTCGACTTCGAGATCTCGCGGGTGAAGCGCACGCAGCGCGAGCACAGGATGCAGCGCTCGTTGTCGAGCACGATGCGCTCCGACAGCGGGTGAAACTTCGTCGCGTGTACCTTCACATCCCGCGACAGCGACGGAGCGCCGTTGTACTTGTAGTGGTAGTCCTGCAGCTTGCACTCGCCCGCCTTGTCGCAGATTCCGCAATCGACCGGGTGATTGAGCGTCAAGAGCTGCATGATCGACCGGCGGTACTCCTTCACGACGTCGGAGTCGGTGAGCACGCGCAGCCCCTCGGACACGGGCATGTTGCAGGCGATCTCCGCCCAGCTCCTGCCCTCGACCTGCACCGCGCAGATGCGGCAGTTGCCCGCGATGGACAACTCCGGATGCCAGCAGAAGTACGGAATGTAGAAGCCGTTCGCCAGCGCGACCTGCAGCACCGACTGGTTGCGCTCCGCCTGGACCGGCTGGCCGTTTATGAAGATCTGGGGCATTCCAGCGTCCCGTTCCAGCGCGAGCGCTTGTGCTCGATGAAATATTCGAACTCGTCGCGGAACTTGTTGAGGATGCCGCTCGTGGCGTAGCCGGCCGCATCGCCCATGCCGCAGATGGTCGTGCCGTCGTTCCAGGCGGAGATCTGATAGAGGCGCTCGATGTCTTCCGGATGACCCTCGCCCGCCACGATCCGATCGATGATGCGATGCAGCCAGCCCATCCCCTCGCGGCACGGCGTGCACTGGCCGCACGACTCGTGATGGTAGAAGCGCAGCAGCACCTGCAGCAGCCGCACCATGCACGTTCCCTCGGCGATCACGACCATGCCACCCGACCCCAGCGAAGACCCGGCCGAGTTCAGGGACGGGTTGTCGAGCGTGAGCGGCTCGATTTCCCTCCCGGTGAGCACCTTGGTCGAGATCCCGCCCGGGATGATGCCCTTGAGGCCCCGCCCCTCGAGAATGCCACCGCAGTCCTCGTAGATGAACTTGCGCCACGGATAGCCCGTCTCGATCTCGTACACGCCCGGACGCTCGATGTGGCCGGAAATGGAAATGAGCCGGGTGCCCGGATCTTTCTCGACGCCGATCTTCTTGAACGCCTCGCCTCCGTTGGCGATGATCCAGGCGATGTTGGAAAGCGTCTCGATGTTGTTGACGACGGTAGGCCGCTGGTAAAGACCCCGCACCGTCAGTCGCGGCGGGCGGTTGCGCGGATAGCCGCGCTTGCCTTCCAGCGACGAGAGGAGCGCGGAAGCTTCGCCGCAGACATACGACCCTGCGCCGCGATGGATGACGATGTCGCAGGAGAAGTCGCTGCTCAGGATGCGTTCGCCACAGTAGCCTGCTGCGTACGCTTCCTCCAGCGCCCCGGCGAGGCGACGATACGGGTGATCGAACTCGCCTCGGATGTAGACGAAAGCATGGCGCACCTGCAGCGCGTAGGCGGCGATCAGCATCGACTCGATCAGGAGGTGCGGCGCGTTCTCCAGAATCCAGCGGTCCTTGAAGGTCCCTGGCTCGCCCTCGTCTGCGTTGGCGCAGAGGTAATGAGGCTGGCCGTCGTTCAGGTGAACGACCGCCCATTTCCGGCCCATCGGAAAGGCGGCGCCGCCGCGGCCCTGGATCCCGGAGGTCGTGACCTCGCGCGTGACATCTTCGGGCTTGAGCTGGCGCATCGTCTTCTCGAGCGCCGCATAGCCGCCGCGCGCGCGGTAGTCCGCCAGCGTGTGCGACACCGCGGTCACGGGGAAAGTCATCAGGACCTTGGCGTTAGCCATGCTGCGGCAACCGTTCCAGGAGCGCATCGATCTTCTCGAGCGTCATATTGCCGTGACAGCTGTCCCCGACCACGACCACGGGCGCGCTCCCGCAGGCACCCTGGCACTCGACGGTCGAGAGCGTGAACCGTCCGTCAGCGCTGGTTTCGCCCGGCGCGACGCCAAGCTTGCGAGCGAGATGGTCGATGATCCGCTCCGCGCCGAGCAGCGAGCACGAGACATTGCGGCAGGGCGCGATGTGGCAGCGGCCGACCGGCTCGCGCCGCAGCTGATCGTAGAAGCTCAACACCTCCTCGATCTGGATGCGCGGCACGCCGAGGTAGCGCGAGAGCTCGTCGATGTCGCCGTCGGCAACGAAGCCGCGATCTTCCTGGATGCGGCGCAGGCACGGCAGCACCAGCGACGATGCAAAGCCGGCGGGGTAGCGCGCACGGAGCTTGTCAAACTCGGGGATCAGATGCTTCATCGCACGCGACGGCCGACTACCGGTCGCACTCCCCCCCGATCATGTTCACCGATCCGAACGTCGGGATGATGTCGGCGAGCTGGTAACCCTCCAGCAGTCGATGGACCCCGCCCATGTGCACGAAGCTGGGCGCGCGCACGTGCAGCTTGTAGGGATTCCCCCCGCCCGTGCTCACCACGTAGAAGCCGAGCTCGCCGTTGGGAGCCTCGTGCGCTGCGTACACCTCGCCGGGTGGAACGTCAGGGCCGTCCATGATCAGCTTGAAATGGTTGATCAGCGATTCGATCTCCGTGTATACGAGCTGCTTGTCCGGCAGCGTGCAGCGGCGATCGTCGACGCTGATCGGCCCTGGGGGCAGCATGTCCATCAGCTGCCGGATCATGTACACCGACTCGTCCATCTCGCGCATGCGGACGTAGTAGCGGTCGTAGTTGTCGCCTTTGATCCCTACGGGCACATCGAAATCAAGCTCCGCATACGCAAGGTACGGCATGTCCTTGCGCAGGTCGCGCGGCGCGCCGGTCGAGCGAAGAATCGGCCCCGTGAAGCCCCAGTTGATCGCGTCGACAGCCGAGATCACGCCGACGTCGCGGGTCCGGTCGATGAAGATGCGGTTGCGGTCCATGAGCCCGTGAATCCGGCCCACGAAGTCCTCGTACTGGTCGAGTATCTCGGCCAGACGCTTGAGCCAGCCCGCGGGAAGGTCACGGGCGAGCCCACCGATGCGGCCGTAGGTATAGGTGAGCCGCGCGCCGGTCAGGTCAGCCAGGTGCTCGTAGACATAGTCGCGGATCATCACCAGGTACAGGAATGCCGTCATCGCCCCCAGCTCCATCAGCGACGCGGCGACGCAGGTGAGGTGATCGGCGATGCGCGAGTACTCGGACAACAGCGTGCGCAGATAACGGCAGCGCGGCGTGATCTCGATGCCCATCAAGCGCTCGACCGCTTCGCAATACGCGAAATCGTTGACCAGCCCGGAGCAATAGTTGAGCCGGTCGACGTAAGGCATCAGGTTGTGCCAGGTGTGATCCTCGCACTCCTTCTCGAAGCCGCGGTGCAGATAGCCGCAGTGCACGTCGACACGCTCAACCTTCTCGCCGTCAAGCGCGGCAATCACCTGTATCGTCCCGTGCGTGGCCGGGTGCGAAGGCCCGATGCTTACGACGACCGAGTCATCCCGCTCGCCGCGCTCGAAGGCGGGGCGGATCGGGTTGGGCAGCGGCGCGCTCGCGCGGGTATCCAAGCTCAGCCTCTTCACTTCCGGTACGGGACCAGCGGCTGTTCCTGCTGCTTGGGATAGTCTTTGCGCAGGGGATGGCCTACAAAGCCCTCGTAGAGCAGGATCGGCCGCAGGTCCATGTTGCCGCGGAATACGATCCCGTACATTTCGTGGCACTCGCGCTCCATGAAGCCGGCGGAGCCGTATAGCGAACGCAGCGAATCGACGACAGGCTCCTCTTCGGGCACGCGGGTCTTCAGTCGTACGCGCATCAGGTGCCTGGTCGAGTAAAAGTGGTACACGACATCGAAGCGCGGAGTTCGCCCCGGCCAGTCGACCGCGGTGACGTCGAGCAGGAGATCGAACCCGTGATCGGCGGAGAGCTGACGAGCGGTTTCGCGCACGGCGGACGGGGCGACCGTGACGACCGGCATGTCCGGCGCGAGCGTCACCTCCCGCCCATCCGATGCGAGTTCCGCGCGCAAGCGTTCGACGATCTCGGCTGGCATGGTCAGAAGCTCTCGGTCAGGATGGCGTGGTGCGAGCGGCCGATGCGGTCCTGCAGCTTCATGATCGCGTCGATGACCGTCTCGGGGCGCGGCGGACAGCCGGGGACGTAAATATCGACGGGAATGATCCTGTCGATGCCCGCTACGGCCGCGTAGTTCTGATAGAAGCCGCCGCTGGTTGCGCACGCGCCGAAGGCCATTACCCACTTCGGCTCGCACATCTGCTCGTAGACCTTCCTGAGGATGGGTGCCTGCTTGTGCGTGACCGTACCCACGACCATCAGCAGGTCCGACTGGCGTGGCGAGAAGCGCGGCAAGGCGGCGCCGAAGCGATCGGTGTCGTAAGGCGTTGAGCTCACAGCCATGAACTCCATCGCGCAGCAGGCGGTCACAAAGGGGTACGGGAAGAGCGAGAACTTCCGCGCCCAGCCGACGAATTCGTCCTTCTTCGTCGAGAAATACTCGAACGCGGTGCTCCTCGCCCCTGCCGCTCGGATCGGAATGACGGGCTGGCTCATCGCTATTCGGTCACCGTGTCAAGCAGCCTCGCCTGATAGACATACAGAAGGATCAGCACGAGCAGGAGAGCGAACAGAAAGAAGGTGAAGAGCATGAAACCGGTGAGCGGTTGCGCGCCGAGCGCCCAGACGAAGAGGAACACGGTCTCGATGTCGAAGAGCATGAAGGCGATCGCGACCGCGTAGTACTTGATCGGAACCGCCTTGGTATTGCGCGTGTCGACCACGGTCGCCCCGCACTCGAAGGGCTCGAGCTTCATGTCCGAGGCGGCCGGTTTTGGGCCAAGGTAACGGTTCATCACGAGCGTGACGAAAACAAATCCCAGAATCGCGAGCAGATACAGCAGGAAGGCGACGTACGGATTCATCGGGCGGACCCCTCTGGCCACGTACAGTATGCGCCCGGGCGCCGAACGCATTTGACCTAAGTCAACGGGATTGCGGAGGCTACTTGGCGGTCCTCGGTGCCCTTTCTTCGTGTGCCGGCGCAGCGGTTGGCTGATTTAGATCAAGCCGGCTGGACACGCGCCGGCGTAAGGTGCGCCGACCGGGTGGGTTCGGGGCCGCCCGCAATCTTGATAGGGGTATTGGGTATCCGTACGCTGAGCGTGGTTCCGCTTCCGGCGTGAAGCGCGCGAAAAGGCAACCTTCGGGCTGACGCCGACGCCCGTCAGTATCGGCCGTGCTGTTTGTAGATGTAGTTGGTCAGCTCCACGGAGTGCATCGAGAGCCGGCGCTGGATCTGATGCACGGCGCGGATGATTGCGCGCATCACCTTGTAGACGATGTCGGGCCGCGCGGTGAGCAGCGACTCAAGCCTCTCCCGCTCGAGCCCGAGAACGCGCGTCTCGCCCGCCGCAAGCAGCGAGGCATAGTGCTGCGTGCCGTCCATGAAGCTCAGCTCATCGGCGAAATCGCCTGCGCCGATGGTAAAGAACGTCACCTCCTCCGGGCTGCCAAGGTTCTTGGCCACCCGCAGCAAGCCATGGACGATGACGTAGAGGTGGTTGTCCACCTCCCCCTCTTTCACCAGAACCTCGCCGTCCCTGAGGTCGCGCAGCGTGACGAGCTCCGAGAGCACGCTGCACTGCTCGTCAGAGAGCTCTGCGGCGAGGCGTGATTGGCGAAGTGCATCAAGTCGGCTTGGGTTGGTCATTTAACGTCGCTCCTTGGTCACCCTCCGGGCGCGCGCCCCGGACCGTAGACCTGGTCCGCGCGGGCAACAAATGCGTCGACCAACGTATTGGCGATCCGGTCGAAGACCGGCCCGGCGAGCCTCGCCATCACCGCGCTCTGAAACTCGTAGCGCAGGCCGAAGTCGATTCGGCACGCCTCGGCGGCCAGCGCGGCGAGCTGCCATTGCCCTTCGAAATGGCGGAACGGACCATGCTCGAGTTGGATCGACATGAACTCTGGCCGGCGTTTCGAGTTACGCGTCGCAAAATCGAGCCGCAATCCATGGTAATCGATCGCGATGCGCGCGTTTACCGTTTGCTCGTCTCTCGCGAGGATGGTTGCTCCGGCGCACCATGGCAGGAAGGCGGGATAGTCTTCCGCGGCCTCTATCAGGTCGAAGATGCGCTCGGCCGAATGCGCGACCAGTGCGGATTTGCGGATCTCATTCACTCACAATGACAACGCTCACCACGACCTTGCGCAGCTTATCGAGCCTGGACTTCGTCTGCGGGCGCCCATCTGTCCCTCACCGCGCCAGTGCGCGCGCGAGCGCCTGCCCGAGCTCTGCCTTCGCCGGCGGTTTCGGCTCCGCATTCAGGTCCAGCTCCGGCCACTTCCGGCCGTGGCACGCCGGATTCGCGCAGAAATTGCCGCCCTCCGTGCCGTAGTCGGTCTTGCCGTGACAGGCGGCGCAGCTCTGATCGACCGACAGGCGGTGATCCCGCATCCAGTTCGGGGCCTCGTGGCTATCCGGCGGAGAGACCCCGGCTACTATGGTCGAAGCCACCGACCCCTTCCCTTTTTCGCGCGTGACCTGCGGCAGATCGTGGCACAAGGTGCATTGGAGACGAATCGCGTTGCCCTTGTCGTCGAAGTGCTTGCCGTCGTGGCAGCGGAAGCAGCCCGCGAAATCCTTATGCCCGGTGTGGTTCGGGAAGGATTTCCACGTAATGCCCTGTGCCTCGAACGTGCTCCCGAGCAGAATCTGCTTCATCGCGCTCTCGAACTTCGCCTCGGCCTCTTTCTTGTCGGGCTTGACTCCGGCCTTGGCCGCCGATTCGGCGATCAGCTTGTCGACCGCCTTCGCACGGTCCTCGTAGGGCCCGGATAGCTTGTCGGCCGCGGGGATGAGCTCGAGCGCTCGCAGCTTTGCCGAGGGCAGGCTGCGATCGATCCTGCCAGTCGCGATCGCGTCATCGACCGCGTCGGCCGGGTTCGGAAACGGGTGGCCGACGGTGTTGTGGCAGTCGAAGCACTCCATCCGGCGCGCGTCCTCCGCCTTGAAGGTACCCGGCGCCGCCTTGCTCGTTGCATCGATGTAGGTTTTGGTCTTGCCGTCGGGCATCTTCACCTGCACCCAGGGGATCGTCCGGCGCTGAGGATCGGAGGCAATGAACGACACGTCGTTGGCGACGTGCCAGTGGATGCCCTTCGCCGCATGCTCGCGGATGGTACCGAAGCCCGTATGCAGGATGAGTCGCGTGGCCGACTCGCTGCTCGCCGGATCGCTGTCGTAGTGCTTACGTACCACGATCGTGTCATGGTGCACGACGGAAGGGTTGTGACAGCCCTCGCAGTTCTGCCGCGCGGGGCGCAGGGTCGTAGACACGAGCGGCCGCTCGTAGCCGACGATCACGCCCCACAGCTCCTTCACGTGCTCCGGCTTGAGCGCCATCGCCTGCAGCGTGCCGATCCGCCCGATGTGGCATTCCACGCAGTGCACCTCGGCGTGGAACGAGACGTTGTGCGCGAGCGTTTCCTCTGGATGAACGGAATGACAGGCGTTCGCGCAGAACGCGTCGCTGTTGGAGTACTCCCACGCAACGATGCCGCCGGCGCCGAGAAGCATCAATGCCACGATGCCCATGACTATGGTTGCTGCCGCACCCATCGCCAGCGCGCGCTGCTTGAGGAACTGTATCATCGTTTTTCTGCCTTGATCAGAATAGGACGCTGTACACGATGAGCAGGATCACCGCAATGCCCAGGGTGAGCGCCGCGCCGCCGACGATCCACCCGAACCAGCGCGACCACTCGGTTGGCGGCGGCGCTTCCTTGGCTGCGAGCGTGCCGGCAGCGCTCGTGCGCTCGTACTCCACGGCTCGCTCGTCCTTCATCTCGTGCTCTGAGATCCGACCGGTAAACACCACCGTGTCCATCGGGAACTTCCCAGGCCGCAGATGCCCGTTGAAGAAATGGACCGTAAAAATGAAACCGACCGCGAGCAGCGCCTCCTCCCCGTGCACGAGCCCGGCGATGTTGAACACCCAGCCGGGGAGGAGTTTGCCGAAGAAGAACGGAAACCACAACAACAGGCCGGATCCCCCGATGATCGCCATCCCCCAGAACACGGCCCAGTAATCGAACTTCTCCCAATAGGTCCAGCGGTCGAACTGCGGGTGCGGCCCAAGGCCGATGAACCACTTGAAGTGCTTGTAGATGTCCTTGGCGTCCTGCCACTGCGGCACCAGGGAATCCGGCCCCCAGATGACCCCGAGCAGATTCTTGGTCACGAGAGCGCGCGTAGCGACCAGCACGATATGGATCACGAACACGGCGATCATCACCGCCGCGCATACGCGGTGAATAATTCCAGCGCTCTGGAATCCGCCGAGGAGGCGGGCGAGAACGACGGCCCACGGCCGGTCGGCGAAGATGAGCGGAAGGCCCGTCAGGGCGCAGCCGATGAACGTAACCATCAGCAGCACGTGCAGCAGGCGCTCGGCGGGAGTGAATCGCCGGTACCAGCGGCCATCGCCCGGCGTGCTCGTTGCCGCTCGTGCGGTGTATGCAGTGGTCATGGCTTGCTCCCTCGGTTGGTCTCGGCATGTCGGAACTTGTCGATCCACAGCCGCGCGAGCCAGAAGATCGTGTGCACGCCGAAGAAGGCAAAGACGCCGATCAGCAGCCAATCCATGAACTTGGCTGCATACCAGTATAGGGGATCATGTGTCTTGTCGTGCCGGTCTGGATGCGGGTTGAAGCTCGCGAAGTTCGCGGATGCCTCGGCGTGGCACTTGCGACAGGTGTTCACTCGGTTCTCGGCGGAGATCGTCGATGCGGGATCCGACGCAGGCAGCATGTCGTGCGCGGAGTGGCAAGACGCACAGGTCGCAACCTGCACGTAACCGAGTTTCGTCACCTGCCCGTGGAACGTATCGCGGTAGGTCGACAGGCGCTCGGCGTGGCAGTTGCCGCACTGCTCGATCACGGCGATCTGAAACGCCGGCAGGTCGTGCCGCTTGATGTCGTGTGCGGTATGGCAGTCGCTGCACACCGGTGCCGCCGCGTTGCCCTCGTTGCGCAGCTTCCCGTGCTGCCCCTTGGAGAATCTTGCATAGACGGCCTGATGGCACCCTCCGCACGTCTCCGGAATGTGCGCGCGATTGACCCGGCTCGCCTCATCGTTAATGTCTCGAATGTTATGCGTGCCGTGGCAATTCGTGCACGTGGGCGCATCGGCCGCCCTGGGTCCACCGGCGAGGATCTTCGCGTGGATGCTATCGTGGAAGCGGCCCGCGATGTTGCCGCCGGGGAGGTGCGCTTGCTTTACGAGTCGCTCGTTGCCGTGACATGCCGCGCAGGTCGCCTCCAGGTTCGCATGGTTGGTTCTGGACGCGGGATCAGCTGCACGCAGGATATCGTGCTTGCCGTGACAGTCTGTGCACGTTGCGGCGACGTTGTTTCCACCCTTCCGAGCGATGCCATGCACGGTCTGCGTGTATTGTTTCACCTGCTCTGCATGGCAGGTCGAACAATCCACAGCGGCCAGCTTCTCGGCGTGCGGGATCTTGTCGGGCGAGACGTCGCTGTGGCAGGCGGTGCAATCGAGGCCGAGACTGCCATGGACTGATTTGTCAAAGGCGGGGCCGTCGACGGAGATCGACTTGCCGCTGGCGCTCTTCGCATCCGCGGTGCCGTGGCAGGCAAGACAGACCGAGTCTTTCGCCAGTGCCGGTTGCGGGATACCAAAGCAAACCAGCAGGCTCGCGATCGCGAATGCCGCCGCGAGTGCAGGACGCCGGACCGCTTCTGGGTGCCAGCTACTGCGTTCCAAGGGTGAGCTCACGGTTCTCGCTCCTTTTGCGGTGGTAGGCGCTGGCGTGGCCACGCCTCCTCTGGGCTGCCTTCTCAATGAATTAGCATCGGGTTACACTGATTCCGCCCGTCGGGCACGCCCTCAACCCGCGCCAGCCTCATGAAGCCTGCCAAGGACCTGCTGCAGTCGGTTGCACCCGCCGGGAGCATTTCGATACGCGAGCTCAGGGCGCACTGCATGACCTGCAGCGTGCGTGAGCTCTGCCTTCCGGTTGGCGTCGACCAGGAAGCCATGCGCCAGATCGACAGCCTGGTTTCCGAGCGCGTGCGTTTGCAGAAGGGCGAACCCGCGTATCACGCGGGCGACCCGTTTGCGGCGCTTTATGCGATTCGCGTTGGCTCCTGCAAGACCACGTTGCTCGTTGAGAACGGCTATCAGCAGGTCGCCGGCTATCACATGACCGGCGACATCATCGGCCTGGACGGCATCGGATCCGGTCGGCATTGCGGCGACGCCATGGCGCTTGAAGAGACGGAACTCTGCGTTATCCCCTTTACCCGCCTTGAGGATCTCGCCCGGCAGGTCGGATCGCTTCAACGCAATCTGCACCGAATCCTCTCGCGCGAGATAGAGCGCGAAGAAAACGTCATGCTGCTGCTCGGCAGTATGCATGCCGACGAACGGCTCGCCGTGTTTCTGCTCAGCCTCTCCGAGCGCTATCACGAGCGCGGCTACTCTTCGGCGGAGTTCGTTCTGCGGCTGACGCGGGAGGACATTGGCAGCTATCTCGGATTGAAGCTCGAAACCATCAGCCGCCTCTTGTCGCGATTCCAGTCGATGGGCCTGATACAAGTGCAGGGACGGGTGCTGAAGCTCCTCGACCTGCCCGCGCTGAAGCGGCTCGCCGGGCATCGCTGCGCCTAGCGCGCCTTGCTTCCGTCAAGCGCTTCCTAGAAGGCCTGCAACGATAGCCACCCCCGCGGCGGCGACGCAGACTCCAGCGAGCCGCAGGCGGCGCGGATTGAACGCGCGCGCCGCCGCGACGCCGGTGAGGTACAGGACGCCGGTCGCGACCAGGAAGCCCCCGGCATAGGCGAGCGGCGAGGCGATCGCCGGGAGCTCGGCCCCGTGGGCATGTCCGTGGAACACGGCGAACACCCCGGTCAGAAGCATGCCTGCCACGAGCGGAAGCCGTACCGCTGCCGCGATCAGCAGCCCGAACGCGAGCACGGAAGCCGCGATGCCTGCCTCGACCCCCGGCAGCGCAACCCCTGTAATCGCCAGGCAAGCGCCCCCCGCCAGTGCGGCCATGAACGTCAAAGGCACGGTCCAAAGCGCCCGCCCGCCCATCTGCGCAGCCCACAGACCGACCGCGAGCATCGCCAGCACGTGATCGATCCCGAGGAAGGGGTGGGCCAAGCCCGCGAAGAGTCCTCCGCCGTCGTTCAAAACGTGTGCGCTGGCGCTCTGTGTGGCCAGCAGGCCCAAAGTCGCGACGCCGGCTAAGGAAGCAAATGGCTGTCTCATCGTGGTCCTCCCGAAGGACGCATGTTACGCGCTCCGTTACAACCAGCGTTCCAGAAGCGGGTGACAGGCGATGCGAAAAAATATCGCCTTTGCTGCTGCCGGATGTTGATGCACGTCAAGCAGCGATGCCGCCGACGGGTTCTAAATATCGTGCCAGGAACTCCGATCAATCGCGACCAGCTCGAGCGCACCCCGCGTAAACGGGTGCGGCGCATACGGGAGGGACATCATGCACGAGACCTACTACGAACTGATGCGCCGGCAGGGGATCTCGCGCCGGAGCTTCATCAAATTCTGCAGCCTCACGGCCGCTTCGCTCGGGCTCGGCGACGCCGGCGCGCAGCAGATCGCGAAGGCAATGGAGACGAAACAGCGCACGCCCGTGGTCTGGCTGCACGGACTGGAGTGCACGTGCTGCAGCGAATCGTTCATCCGCTCCGCACACCCGCTGGCGAAGGATGTCGTCCTGTCGATGATTTCGCTCGACTATGACGACACCTTGATGGCGGCAGCGGGGCATCAGGCCGAGGAAGCGCTGGAGCAGACCATCACCAAGTACAAGGGCAACTACATCCTGGCCTGCGAGGGGAACCCGCCGCTCGCCGACGACGGCATCTATTGCATTCCCGGCGGCAAGCCTTACGTCGAGAAGCTGCGCCGCGTCGCCAAAGATTGCAAGGCGATCGTCGCGTGGGGTTCCTGCGCTTCCTGGGGTTGCGTGCAGGCCGCGAAGCCCAACCCGACGCAGGCGACACCGATACACAAGGTGATCACCGACAAGCCGATCATCAAGGTGCCTGGGTGCCCGCCAATTCCCGAGGTGATGACCGGCGTGCTCACCTACATGCTCACCTTCGACCGGTTGCCGGATATGGATGCACAAGGCCGGCCGAAGATGTTCTACAGCCAGCGCGTGCATGACAAGTGCTACCGGCGCCCGCATTTCGACGCCGGGCAGTTCGCCGAGCGCTTCGATGACGCCGGCGCCCGCATGGGCTACTGCCTGTACAAGGTCGGCTGCAAGGGGCCGGTGACCTACAACGCCTGCTCCGCGACGCGCTGGAACGAAGGGCTGTCGTTCCCGATCCAGTCCGGCCACGGCTGCATCGGGTGCTCCGAAGACGCGTTCTGGGACAAGGGATCGTTCTACGACCACCTCACGACGATCACGCCGCCCGGGCTCTTTGGCGTGGAGGGCACCGCCGACAAGATCGGCCTCGGCGTCGCCGCGCTCGCGGGGGCAGCGATCGCAGCCCACGCCGCGGTCAGCGCGATCAAGCAGGCGCGCAGCAAGTCAAGGAACGACAAGGTAAGCGAGGTGGAGGAATAGTCATGGCTGCCTATCAGACACAAGGGTTCACACTCGACAACAGCGGCAAGCGCATCGTCGTCGATCCGATCACCCGGATCGAGGGCCATCTGCGCATCGAGGTCAACGTCGACAAGGACAACGTGATCCGCAATGCGGTGTCCACCGGCACGATGTGGCGCGGCCTGGAGGTCATTCTCAAGGGGCGCGATCCACGCGATGCGTGGGCTTTCACCGAGAGGATCTGCGGCGTGTGCACAGGCGTGCACGCCCTGGCCTCGGTGCGCGCCGTCGAGGACGCGCTGGCCATCCAGATCCCGAAGAACGCGAACATCATCCGCAACCTGATGCACGCGACCCTCTATGCGCAGGACCACCTGGTGCACTTCTACCACCTGCACGCGCTCGACTGGGTCGACGTGGTCTCGGCGCTGAAGGCGGATCCGAAGAAGACATCCGAGATTCAGCAGAGCATCTCGAATCATCCGAATTCGTCGCCGGCT
>DATJZM010000053.1:0-11506 GCA_035499135.1 Casimicrobiaceae bacterium
CATGGTCTACGTCGTGGAGAACAACGGCGTGTACGGCCTCACCAAGGGGCAGTTCTCCGCCACCGCGGACAAGGGATCGAAGAGCAAACGTGGCGCGGTCAACAACGACGAGCCGATCGACATGGTGATGCTCGCGCTGGAGCTCGGGGCGAGCTTCGTCGCGCGCAGCTTCTCCGGCGACAAGGCGCAGCTCGTGCCGCTGGTGAAGGCCGCGATCCGGCACCGCGGCGCTGCCTTCCTCGACGTCATCAGCCCGTGCGTCGCGTTCAACAACCATGCCGGGTCGACCAAGAGCTACGACTTCGTGCGCGAGCACAACGAAGCCGTGAACCGGCTCGACTTCATGCCGCCGCGCAGCGAGATCACCACCGACTATGCGCCGGGTACGGTGCAGGACGTGCTCCAGCACGACGGCTCGACGCTGCGCCTGCGCAAGCTCCACGCTGACTACGACGCGGGCGACAAGATCGGGGCGCTCACCTACCTCGCACAGCGCAAGGCCGCCGGAGAGATCGTCACGGGATTGCTGTACGTGAACGAGGAGGCCGACGACCTGCACGCGCTGCTCAATACGGTGGACACTCCGCTCAACCAGCTCACCGAGAAGGAACTCGTCCCTGGTGCCGGCGCCCTGGAGAAGTTCAACGCATCGTTGCGTTAGCGGCTGAGCCGAAAAGCGCTAGAATCGCCTGATGCGCGTCTTCTGGCGAACGCTCGCCGTTCTCGGCGGCGTCGTGTTGCTGCTTCTGATCGCGGTTGCCGTCGCGATCCGCAGCGTCGACATCAACGAGTTCATCGGGCCGCTGCAGCAGCGCGTGAAGGAAGCGACCGGCCGCGACCTCACCGTGCGCGGCGGGATCGAGCTCAAGCTCGGCCTCGAGCCCAGGCTCGTCATCAACGACGTGAGCCTGGGCAATGCAACCTGGGGTAAGCAGCCGCAGATGCTCACCGCCAAACAGCTCGAGGCACAGATCGAGCTGCTGCCGCTGCTGCGCAAGCGCTTCGAGATCGTTCGCTTCAAGCTGGTGGAGCCGAACATCGCGCTCGAGACCGACGGCAAGGGCAACGGCAACTGGGAGTTTCCCGCGCTGACCGGCACGGCACAGCCGAGCGCGCCGACGTCTGCGCCTTCCGGCGGGACGCTCGGAGCGCTGGCGGTGGGCGACCTCGCCATCTCCGACGGCTCGCTCACCTACCGCGACGGCCGCACCGGCGAAACGACCACGGTGCTGATCGAGCAGCTTGCGGTGCATGCGCGCGACGCGCAATCGCCGATCAGCGGCAGCTTCCGCGGCAAGATCAACAACACGCCGATCGCCCTCGAAGGCGATTTCGGACCGCTCGACCAGGTGCTGCACCAGCGCTGGCCATATCCGGTGGCCGTGCAGGGGAACATCGGCACGCAGAAGGCGTCGGTGCGCAGCCAGTTGAGCGTGCAATCCAACACGATCAACGCCACGCCGCTCCAGGCCGCCTACGGCACGACCCAGCTCACGGGGCAGATGAGCGTGACAACCGGCGGCCCGCGGCCGAAGGTCGACTTCAAGCTTTCCGCGCCGACGATGACGCTGGCCGAACTGGCCGCCGCGGGGCAGGCGAACGCCATCGCTGCCAAGGCGGCGGCCCCCGCGCACGCCAAGTCGCGCTATGTCTTCGGCGAGGAGCCGATCGACGTGTCCGAGTTGCGCTCCGTCGATGCGACAGGGAATCTTGCGATCGACAAGCTCGTGCTGCCCGACGGCCAGCATCTCGATCATGTGCAAGTGCAGATCGCACTTCAGGACGGCCGGCTCAACATGCCCGTGCAGGCGAGCGCGCTCGGCGGCAGCGTGCAGGGGCGTGTGCAGGTCGACGCGACGCACGCTCCCGACGCAGGGCTCGTGCTCAATCTCGATGCCAGGGGCCTCGACCTCTCCGCCGTGCTCGCCGCGCTGGGCGTGAAGCGCGAGGTGCGCGGCGGCAAGGTGGATGTGCGCGCCGACATCAGCGCGCGCGGCGCCTCCGCGCGGCAGTGGGCGAGCACCGCGAGTGGCAGCTTCCTCGCCACCTCCGGGCAGGCCTCGCTCGTCAACACCAAGGGCAGCGCGACGGAGAGTGTCGACAAGCTCGCCGAGGCGGTCAACCCGTTCCGCAACGTCGACGCGACCACCGAGTTGCGCTGCGCGGTCGTGCGCCTGCCGCTCAAGAGCGGCGTCGCCTCCGTCGACCGCAGCATCGCCGTCGAGACAGACAAGCTCGGCGCGACGGCGAGCGGGACGATAGATTTCCGCAGCGAGACGATCGATCTTTCCGTCAGGCCTCAGATCAAGCAGGGGATTCCGATCAACGTCTCGCAGATTGCGGAGCTCGTGCGCTTCCGCGGTCCGTTCACCGCGCCGACGGTCGGCGTCGACGCCGTCGCGGCGGCCTCAACGGTGGCGAAGCTAGCCGCAGGCATGTCCACCGGGGGCGGGGGGCTCGCTGCCCTCGGCAGCGCGTTGCTCGCGCAGCCCACGGGTGACACGGGCGCGCCGTGCCAGGTTGCGCTCGGCCGTGCGTCGGGGGGCAGCCAGCCGGCCCAGAAGGCCGCGACGAAGCAGCAGCCCGCGCCGACCGACGAGGTCAACAAGGCGCTCGGCAAGCTCTTCGGGCGCTAACTCTCCGGTGCCGCGTCGCGCCGCGCCTCGCCGCTGCCGTTGAAGAGGAGGTTGAGCAGCACCGCGGTCGCGGTCGCGAGAGAGATTCCGCTGCCCAGGATGGGCGCGCTCCACCGGGGAAGCTGCCCGAAAAAGGTTGGCGAGATGACGGGAATCAAGCCTACCGCGATACTCACTGCGACGATCAGGACATTGTGCCGCGAGGCGTAGTCGACGCGGGCGAGGATGCGGATCCCCGTCGCGGCGACGATGCCGAACAGCACCAGCGCCGCTCCGCCGAGCACCGGATGCGGGATCGACGCCACGACGCTCCCCATCTTGGGAAAGAGCCCGAGGAGAACCAGGATAGCCCCGGCAACGGCGACGACCCAGCGGCTCTTTACCCCCGTCACGCCGACCAGGCCTACGTTCTGCGAGAAGGACGTGTACGGGAAGGTGTTGAACACGCCGCCGATGACAGTGCCGAGACCATCGCCGGCAAGCCCGCGGGCGATTTCCTTCGGGCCCACCGGGCGCGCGCAGATCTCTCCCAGCGTGAGATACACGCCAGTCGACTCGATCATCGACACGACCATCACGATGCAGAGCGTGGCAATCGCGGCCGCGTCGAAGGTCGGCCGCCCGAAGCGGAATGGATGGATCAGCGCGAACCAATCGGCCTCGCGCACGCCCGTCAGGTCGACCAGGCCGGCAGCCAGGGCAGCGACGAAACCTCCCGCCAGCCCGAGCAGGACTGCGATGTTCGCCACGAAGCCATCGAAGAGCTTGTTGACGCCGACGATGACCACGAGCACCGCGAGCGCGATGGCAAGGTTCATCGGATCGGCGAAGTTGCGGATGCCACCGCCAGCCCAGTTCACGGCGACGCGAAGCAGCGTCACGCCGATGACGGTGACGATGGTCCCGGTCACCAGCGGCGGAAAGTAGCGCACCAGCCGCCCCGCGAAGGGCGCGAGGACGATCGTGAAGAGCCCCGCGGCGATCACTGCGCCAAAAACGTCGGTGATCGCCGCGCCGGCGACCGCCATCGCGGCGATCGGCAGCACGGCCACGAAGGTGACGCCCATCATCACCGGCAGGCGGATGCCGAAACGCCAGAAGCCGACGCACTGGATGAGCGTGGCCACGCCGCAGGCAAAGAGATCGGCGTTGATGAGGAATGCGACCTGATCCTTCGGCAGCCTGAAGGCGCCGCCGACCACGAGCGGCACGGCGATCGCGCCGGCGTACATCACCAGCACGTGCTGCAGGCCGATGGCCAGCATGCGCCAGGCAGGCAGCGTTTCGTCGACCGGATCGACCTGTGCCGCGGATGTCGTCATCGCCGCCTCCCTGGTTTTCGCGTTACGCGCTTTTCGGCGGGCCCTCGGACTGCCCGCCTCCGAGGAGCGCGTCGAGTCGGAAGCGCGCGATGCGTCCGACCTGCTCCAGCGCTTCGGCAAACTCGGTGGCGCGGTCGCGCTCGAGGCGCGCTTCGCAGCGGGCGACGATCTCGCCCGGCGTGAGGCCCTTGACGGCGATGATGAACGGAAACCCGAACTTGGCATCGTAGGCGCGATTTAGCGCATGCAGCCGTGCGAATTCGGCGGGCGAGCACTGCATGAGGCCCGCGCCCTGCTGCTCGCGCTTCGATTCCTCCGTGAGCTCGCCGCGGATTGCCGCCCGGCTGGCGAGCTCGGGGTGCGCGCGCAGGAGCCCGAGCTGCGCCTCGGCCGACGCGCCGCGCACGATCTCCATGAGTGCAGAGTGCAGGTTCTCGACGCTCGTGAAGGGGCGCAGCGGGAAGGCTTCCGCCGCGATCCACGGCGAATGCTCGAACACGCCGCGCAGCACGGCGCCGAACTTTGCGTGGTCGATCGCGTTGAGCTCGGCGAGCGTCATGCGGGTGCCCGGAACGGATGCGTCGCGATCCAGTGCCGCGCGAGGTCGATGCGGCGGGCGACCCACACGCCTTCGTGGCCCCGCACGTGATCGAGGAAGCGCGCGAGCGCAGCGAAGCGCCCAGGCCGACCGGCGATGCGGCAGTGCAGCCCGATGGAGAGCATCTTCGGCGCGTCGAGCCCGCGCGGATCGCCCTCGCCGTAGAGCGTGTCGAAGGCGTCGCGCAGATAGTGAAAGAAGTCATCGCCGCTGGCGAAGCCAGGAGAAGTTGCGAAGCGCATGTCGTTCGTGTCGAGCGCGTAGGGGACCACGAGGTGCGGCTTCTTTCCATCGCGCGTGGCGACCTCGACCCAATACGGCAGGTCGTCGGCGTAGGAGTCTGCGTCGTACACGAAGCCGCCGTGCTCGACGACGAGCCGGCGCGTGTTGGGGCTGTCGCGCCCGGTGTACCAGCCTTCGGGCGCCTCGCCGGTGAGCCGCCGGATCGACGCGACCGCCCGCTCGACGTGCTCGCGCTCGGTCGCCTCGTCCACCTGCTGATAGCTGATCCAGCGCCAGCCGTGGCAGGCGAGCTCGTGCCCGTCGCGCAGCATCGCCTCGACCACGGCGGGATTGCGCTCGAGCGCCATCGCCACGCCGAACACGGTGACGGGCAGCCCGCGCGTGCGGAACAGGCGCAGCAGCCGCCAGAGGCCGGCGCGCGAGCCGTACTCGTAGAGCGATTCCATCGACAGGTGCCGCGCGGCAAACGGCTCCGCCGCGGCGATGTCGGAGAGGAAGGTCTCCGCTGCGGGGTCGCCGTGCAGCACGCTCGCCTCGGCGCCTTCCTCGTAGTTGATCACGATCTGCAGCGCGAGCCGCGCACCGCCGGGCCAGCGCGCGTGCGGAGGCCGCTCCCCGTAACCAACCATGTCGCGCGGATACGCTGCAGCGGGCATTGCGCTCCCGAGTCGATCGAGAAAGCTGGACTACAATACACGGCGAATGCTATTGAATCCTTCCGGCGCTGACAATCGTGCCGGTCGCGCATGAGTACTCAAGGGGAGCCAGGTGGGCCGCATCACGACGCACGTCCTCGATCTCGCTCACGGCAAGCCCGGCGCGGGAATGACGGTGACGCTCTATCGCCGCACCGGCGACGCTTACGAGAAGATCGCCTCGGCGAGCACCAATGCCGACGGGCGCTGCGATGCACCTCTTGCCGAGGGCGCCGCACTCAGAAAAGGGCGCTACCGCCTCGTGTTCGCCGCGGCCGCGTACTTTCGCGCACACGGGGTCGCGCTGCCGGACCCGCCGTTCGTCGACGAGATCGTCCTCGACTTCGGCATTTCCGACGCCGCCGCGCACTATCACGTGCCGCTGCTCGTCTCGCCCTGGAGCTACTCGACGTATCGCGGTAGCTGAAGGGCGCGCGCGATGGAAGCCTACGCGAGCGACTGGCTGCAGCTGATCCTGCGCTGGGTGCACGTGATCACGGGCATCGCGTGGATCGGAGCGTCGTTCTACTTCGTCTGGCTCGACAACAGCCTCGCGCCGCCGCGGGACGCCGCCGACGCGGACAAGGGCGTCGGCGGCGAGCTGTGGGCGGTGCACGGCGGCGGGTTCTACGTCGTGCACAAGTTTCGCGTTGCGCCCGAGCGGCTGCCCGCGACGCTGCACTGGTTCAAGTGGGAAGCCTACTGGACCTGGATCTCCGGCTTCGCGCTGCTCGTGCTCATGTACTACCTCAATGCACGCGCGTACCTGATCGACCCGAACGTAGCCGATCTTGTGCCGTGGCAGGCGGTCTCGCTCAGCGTCACCGTCATCCTCGCCGGCTGGCTCTTCTACGATCAGCTCTGCAAGCGGCTCGGGCTCGAGCGCGAGGGATGGATCGCGACGGCGATGGTGGCCTTCATTGCGCTTGCCGCCTGGGGACTGTCGCGGCTCTTCAGCGGGCGCGGGATGTACATCGAGGTCGGCGCGATGCTCGGCACGATCATGGTGGCCAACGTCGCGCACGTGATCATTCCTTCGCAGCGCCGCCTCGTACAGGCGAAGGAGCAGGGCGTGGCACCCGACCCGCTCGACGGTCTGCGCGGCAAGCAGCGCTCGGTCCACAACAACTACTTCACGCTGCCAGTGCTCTTCATCATGATCAGCAATCACTATCCGCTGACCTACGGCAATCGGCACGCCTGGCTGGTGCTGATCGCGATCCTGCTGCTGGCGGCGTACGTGCGGCACTTCTTCAACCTGCGGCACAAGGGGCGCGTCGTGTGGGCGATCCCCGTCTCGGCGGCGCTCGGCGCGGCCGCGCTCGCCGTGGCGATCGCGCCGGCGCGCCCCAAGGCCGCGGACGCGGTGAGCTTCGCTCAGGTGCAGTCGATCGTCGCGCAGCGCTGCGCGCCCTGCCACGCGGAGAGGCCGACCCAGGCGGGCTTCGCGACGGCGCCGATGGACGTGAAGCTCGATACGCCGGATCGCATCGCCGCCAGCGCGCAGCAGATATACGAGCAGGCGGTGGTCACGCGAGCAATGCCGATCGGCAACCTGACCGGCATGACCGACGAGGAGCGAGGGCTCGTCGCGGGGTGGATCGCGACGGGTGCGGCGCGATGAGCCGGCCCTCGGCGCTCGCATTGTCAGGAGCCCGCAAGCAAGCGCGGACGGGCGAGCGCCGGGTGCCGACGAAAGTAGCGTACAAATTGTTATGACATCGGTATAATGCGCCAAGCCGCGCGGCGTCAATGGAGTCTGGAGGGTCTCCGAAGCGCCGAGCCGCGGCAGCGAGCGACCGAAGCCAGGACATGGACCGGATCTGGGAAACGCACCTCGGCAAGGAAGTGCCGTATGACGTGCAGTACCACGACAACGTCCGTCTCGAGATCGCGAGCTTCATCAGCGAACCCCCGGGCCTGATCCTCGACATCGGCTGCGGCGCAGGGGCCACGGGCAAGATCATCAAGAAGAAGTTCCCCGGCGCCAGGGTGATCGGCATCGAGCGCAACCCCTGGGCCGCCGACCTCGCGCGGACGGCGCTCGACGAAGTGATCTGCGCCGATCTGCACGACGTCGATCTGCGCTCGCGGCTCGGCAGCGTGCGCGTCGACCTCGTGCTGCTGCTCGACATCCTCGAACACCTGTACGATCCGTGGCGGACGCTCCTGCGAATCCGCGACTGGCTCGAACGGGGAACGCGCGTCCTGGCGAGCGTTCCCAACGTGCGCAATCTCGAGACCCTCGATGCGCTGGCCTCGGGCCACTGGGACTACGCGGCCAACGGCGTCCTCGACATTACGCACCTGCGCTTCTTCACCAAGCCGTCGTTTCGCAGGCTCTTCGAAGAGACCGGCTATCGGGTGCTCGATGTCAGGCCGCTGCTGCGGACCGAGCCGATCGACCTGCACGTCGTCTCGCGCCGCCCGGGCAGGATCGCGACCCGCAATGTCTCCATCGCCGTCCAGGACCTCGATGACCTCGAGGATCTGTACGCGATGCAGTACGTGATCGATGCCCGCGTCGGCGACGCGATCGCACCCACGGCCGAGCGGGCCGATTGAAGCGCAGCGGAATGACGAATATCTCGCGCAACAGTCCCTGCCCGTGCGGGAGCAACCGCAGGTACAAGGACTGTCACGGCGCGATAGCGTCGGCGCAGGCGATGCAGCCAGATCTCGTGGAGCCACCCCCGGCCGCGATGTCTCCTGCACCGCCTGCGACGCCCCGTGCCTCATATCGCCCGAGCGGACCCGACTGGTCCGGGCTGCCCGAGAGCGTGTGCGAGGAGTGCTCCGCGCTCATGGAGCAAGGCCTGAGGCTCCAGCGCCACGAGCGCCTCGCCGAAGCGGCGGATGTCTATGCGGCGGTCCTCGAGCGCGCGCCGGACACCCACGACGCGCTGCATATGCTCGGCGCGATCAAGCTCCGGCTCAACGAGCTCGACGAGGCGAGGAAGCTGATCGTCGCGGCCATGCAGCTGCGGCCGCCCTACCCGGCGATCGAGCACAATCTCAAGCTGATCGTGGGCGCGCAACGCAAAGCCGAAGAGGAAAGCCGTCGGCAGCCGGTACCGCCGATCCAGCTGTGCGAGCGGGCGCTGGCCGTCCTGGGCGACCTCGCGCTCAGGCCGAGCGCGTCGCGGCCAAACCGCAAGCCCCGCGTCACGGGTGTGAAACCGAGTTCCGCAGATACCGTTCACCTCATTCTGCACGCATCGATGGTCGACGCCGATCCGGAATGGCTCGCGCGCCGCCTAGCGTCGCTGCTCAGCGAGGAAGACCTGGAGCTGTGGTCGGCGGGAGGCGTAGACCTCTCGACGGCGCCTCGCACGACGACGTGTCGCCTCAATCCGGAAGCGGGGTCGTTTCCCCGCGGCGGCTGCCAGATTCACGTCGGGGCCGACATCGATTCGACGGACTGGCTGCGCCACGCGGACGCCGAGCGCATCGTGGTGATCTGCGCGCCGCGATCGCCGGCCGAGCTGATCGAGCGCTTGCGCGCGATCTCCTGCGACGGCATGCAGCCGGTCGAGCTAGTCTTCCCGTCGCGGGCGATGGCCGCTCGCTTCGGTGAAGGTCACGCGATCCTGCCTCCGCCCGTCGAACTGACCGCCGAAGCGCGCGGCGCAAGGCGCGAGCGGGGCACGGCGGCGCGTCTCGCCGGACTCGTCGTGGGCTGCGTCGGGAGAAACTGGGGCGGCGATCCGCTGGATGCCAATGCGCAATTCCTGAAGCGCGTGGCTGCCGAAGCCGGGGCGCTCAGGCTCTACGATGCCGGACGCCTGCGCTTCCATCTCGGCGACGAAGCCTCGATACGCTTCTGCTCACGCCACGACATGCGCTTCGGGCAATTCGCCGAAGCGCTCGATTGCCTCGTATTCACCGCGGCGCCGTGGTGGCGCGAAGAGGATGGGCACGAGCTCTTCTCCGCCATGGCGACCGGCATCCCGGCGCTGCTGCCAGTGGCGTCGATCTACGCCGAGTACATCGAACACGGCGTCGATGGACTGCTCTACGCTTCGTCGGAAGACGCGCTGCAGCAGCTCGCCGATCTGCGCCGCGCGCCGGCGCGACTCGACGAGCTGGGCCGAGCCGCTCGCGCCAAGGTGGCGGGACTCGTCAACGCAGAGGCTCTGCAGGGCATCCTGCGGCAGCTGGTGACGGGTCAGGCGGCGGCAGGCAAATCCGCGGCGGCGGGCGAGCTGGTCTTCAAGGCGGTCGCCTGATGCAGCAGGCGGCCCGCAGTCCGGCGCCGCCCGTGCGGGCAATCGCGTTCTACCTGCCTCAGTTTCATCCGATCCCGGAAAACGACCTCTGGTGGGGCAGAGGCTTCACCGAGTGGACCAACGTCACACGCGCGCAGCCGAGCTTTGTCGGTCACTACCAACCGCAGCTTCCCGCCGACTTCGGCTTCTACGATCTCAGGGTTCCCGAGACGCTCGAGCAGCAGGCGGGGCTCGCGCGCAGCTACGGCATTCACGGCTTCTGCTATTACTACTACTGGTTCGCGGGCAAGCGGCTGCTCGAACGACCCGTCGAGCACATGCGCGCTTCGGGCAAGCCGGACCTTCCGTACTGCTTCTGCTGGGCGAACGAGAACTGGACGCGGCACTGGGACGGCGCGGACAACGACATCCTGATCGCTCAGCGCCCCTCGCCCGCGGACGACGAGCGGCTCATCCGCGACCTGCTGGCTCATTTTCGCGATCCGCGCTACATCCGCGTCGACGGCAAGCCGCTTTTCATCGTGTACCGCGTGGGGATGCTGCCGGATGCGCCCGCGACCGCGCGCATCTGGCGTGCGGTGTGCCGTCGCGAGGGGGTCGGCGAGCTTTATCTGTGCGCGGCCGAGACCTACGACACGGGTGACCCGGGCCAGTACGGCTTCGATGCACAGGTCGAGTTCCCGCCGCACTGCGTGCGCACGCTCGGCATCAATCCGCAGTTCGAGATCACCAACCCGGCCTTCCAGGGCTCGATCTACGACTACCGCCAGGTGGTCGTGGATCTGCTCGAGCGGCGCGACCCCGGCTACGTGAGACACCCGACGATCATGCCGGGCTGGGACAACACGGCGCGGCGACGCGACTTCGCGCAGGTCTTCGTCAATTCGTATCCCGAGTTCTACGAAGTGTGGTTGCGCGAAGTGATCGCGCAGGTGAACGAACGCCGCGGCGGGGAAGAGCGGCTCGTGTTCATCAACGCGTGGAACGAATGGGCCGAGGGCGCGCACCTTGAGCCCGACCAGCGCTACGGGCATCAATACCTGCAGGCGACGCTGCGCGCGCTGACTAGTGCGGCAGTCGGCGGGCGTTCGTACGTAAGGCTGGACAACAAAACCAACGATATTGCCGCCGCCCGCTAGTTGAGAGCGCTAGCCTGCGCGATCGATCAAGGTTACTTCAATTCTTATTGCAGTCCTGCGCGCGAGCGTAGCCGAGCTAGTTTATTTTGCGACGGCGCGAGCAACCGAGTCCGGCGAGACCGAGACCGAGCAGTGCCAGCGTGCCGGGTTCCGGAGCCACCGGGATGTCGATCTGGGTCAGCACAAAGGCTAGCGTCTGCACGACGAGGAATCGATAGCATGGCGGGCAGCCAAGACTCTCCGGCAGCGGATCATCGCTGACCGAGAGGATAATGCGACGGCCGAAAGTGCCTTACTGCGCCGCCGCTTCGAGTGGGTGCAATTCGCGAACGTCCGCCGTCTCGCGCGCGTCTGAACCTTCAGGCTTGATACACGCCACGGACATGATAAAAACTCCGCATGCGACGGCGATTGCGAATACAACACCGAGGAACAACGGATCCACGGTTCTGACCTCTCGCGATACGAACGAAATTTAGCCCCGATACCCGTCGAGAATGTTGATCCAGGGCAAACAAGGTTTCTCTCGCCGAACTCTCCGCGGCCGCTTCCGCGACGCCTCGTCGCTCCCCCGGGCATCCCGCGTCCGCGGACGCCCGAACCAACTATCGCCGGCGCGGAGGGGACCGTAGGTCTGCTATCGG
>DATJZM010000054.1:0-5143 GCA_035499135.1 Casimicrobiaceae bacterium
AGCCGACGCGCTGCGCGACGTGCGCAAGCAATACCAGCGCAACCGCGAGCTGTTCTCGCAGCCGCCCGACCAGATGCCGGTGTACGGGACGATCGCTGCGCGCTTCAACGACGACGGCGTCACCGCGCTCTACCACGCGCTCGCTGAGCGGCTCGTGCAGGAGGGGCTGAAGCTCGCGCCCGAAGTCGCCCCGGCGAAGGCCGGGGCCCAAGTTGCATCGCATGCGGGAAAACTCCCTCGCGTCACCACCAAATACTCCACCCACCAGAACGTTATCGTGCCGCCGGCGCGCGTGCGCTACCTCGCCGAGATCGCCGAGACGGTGCGCAACTATCACGCCTGGGCGAAGGAGCAATCGAAGGTCGCGCGCGAGCGCCAGCAGGTCAGGGCGGTGCGGGCGATGGTCGACGAGGGTCTCGCCTACCGTGACAAGCTCGTCGCCAGCGGCCACGTGGCCGATGCGGAGGCGGCGCGCCAGCTCGAAGCGGCGACCAGCAGCACCGAAGGCATCCTGGACGCGCTCGCGACCGACCGCGACGCGAAGCTCGACCCGCGGTGCGCAAAGCTCCTCGCCATGTGGCCGCAGACCCGGGCGGCCTACACCGGCGACGAGTACGTGGTGAAGATCCGCGGCAGGGAGATCCGCAGCGCGCTCACGACCGTCTCGCTCTCGGGCACGCACGTGCCGAAGGTGGCGCTGCCGAAGTTCGAGGACGACGGCGAGATCCTGCGCTGGCAGCTTCGCGAGAACGTTCCCGGGTCGTTTCCCTTTACGGCCGGCGTGTTCGCCTTCAAGCGCGAGAACGAGGATCCCACGCGCATGTTCGCGGGCGAGGGCGACGCCTTCCGCACCAACAAGCGCTTTCACATGCTCGCGGACGGCATGCCGGCGAAGCGGCTCTCCACCGCGTTCGATTCGGTCACCCTCTACGGCAACGATCCCGATCGACGCCCCGACATCTACGGCAAGGTCGGCAACTCGGGGGTGTCGATCGCCACGCTCGACGACATGAAGGTGCTCTACTCGGGCTTCGATCTGTGCGCGTCGAACAACTCGGTGTCGATGACGATCAACGGCCCGGCGCCGGCGATCCTGGCGTTCTTCATGAACACCGCGATCGACCAGCAGATGGACAAGTTCCGCGCCGACAACAAGCGCGAGCCGACCGACGACGAGGCCGGGAAGATCCGGGCGTGGACGCTCTCCACCGTGCGCGGCACGGTGCAGGCCGACATCCTGAAAGAGGATCAGGGCCAGAACACCTGCATCTTCTCCACCGAGTTCAGCCTGAAGGTGATGGGCGACATCCAGGAGTACTTCGTCCAGCACGACGTGAAGAACTTCTACTCGGTGTCGATCTCGGGCTACCACATCGCCGAGGCCGGCGCGAACCCGATCAGCCAGCTCGCGTTCACGCTCTCCAACGGCTTCACCTTCGTCGAGGCGTATCTCGCGCGCGGTATGCGCGTCGACGACTTCGCCCCGAACCTGTCGTTCTTCTTCAGTTACGGCATGGACCCGGAGTACGCGGTCATCGGCCGCGTGGCGCGGCGCATCTGGGCGGTTGCGATGCGCGAGCGCTACGGCGCCAACGAGCGCAGCCAGAAGCTCAAGTTCCACTCGCAAACGAGCGGCCGCAGCCTGCACGCGCAGGAGATCGCGTTCAACGACATCCGCACCACGCTCCAGGCGCTGATCTCGAGCTACGACAACACCAACTCGCTGCACACCAACGCCTACGACGAGGCGATCACCACGCCGACCGAGGAGAGCGTGCGCCGCGCGATGGCGATCCAGCTCATCATCAACCGCGAATGGGGCTTAAGCAAGAACGAGAACCCGAACCAGGGCAGCTACATCGTCGAGGAGCTGACCGACCTGGTCGAGGAGGCGGTGCTCAAGGAGTTCGAGGCGATCAGCGAGCGCGGCGGCGTGCTGGGCGCGATGGAGACCGGCTACCAGCGCGGCAAGATCCAGGAGGAATCGCTCTACTACGAGCACAAGAAGCACGACGGCAGCTATCCGATCGTCGGCGTGAACACGTTCCGCAATCCGCACGGCGATGCCGTGCCGAAGAAGCTGGAGCTGGCGCGCTCGACCGAGGAAGAGAAGCAGTCGCAGCTAAAGCGGCTGGCGGATTTTCATGCACGCAATGCGAAGGCTGCGGCCGCGGCTTTGGAACGGTTGAAGCGGGTCGTGATCGAGAACGGCAACGTCTTCGCCGAGCTGATGAAGACCGTGCGGGTGTGCTCGCTTGGCCAGATCACCAAGGCGCTGTTCGAGGTGGGTGGGGAGTATCGGAGGAGCATGTAGTAGCGGTGACGGATATGCGCGAATGGATAAAAATTGACAAACCAGAGATGATGATGTGTGCGACGTGAATCCGCGCGGGGCCGAGCTCACGCGCCATGCTCTGCGCCACCGCGCGCAAGGCGAAGTTGCGCGAGGCGAGGTTGGCGAAGTTCACGCCGCCGCGCAGTGACGCCGTGGCGCCCGTGAACAGGATCGGCCAGCTCCGCGAGCCGATCGCGGCTTCGCGCCAGCATCGCGACGCGATAGCCTTCGCACGCGAAGCGCGCGGCCACCGCGATGCCCAGGCCGGGACCGACGCCGGCGACGAGTACGCTCTCGGAGTTCATGGCCGCCATCCTATCCCGGAGAGCTATTTCGCCCACTTCCTCAGGAATTCGTTCACCGACGCGGGATCCATCTTTCGCATCGCCTCGAACTCGCCGTGCTTCTGCGCGAACACGACGCGACCGTTGGGATCGAGCAAGGCGAGCGCCGGCACGCCGTTCTCCAGCGGGATGCCACAGCTCTTGGCGATCGCGAAGTTGTCGGTGATGCCCTTGTCGCCGACGTTCACGTGAACAAGGACGTAATGCTTGTCCAGCAGCGCGGCGTTTTCCGAGATATGAAAATAGCGGTCGAGGACGATGCAGTCAGTGCACCAGTTGCCGCCGAAATCGATGATCACCCGGCGCTTCGTTTTCGTCGCGTCCGTCAGGGCCGCCGCGACGTCTGCCTGAGCGCGGCCGACCTCGGGATAGATCGTGGCGGCGCCCTGTGCGGCGAACGACAATGATGCGCTGATTGACAGCGCGATGAGCAGCGCGGGGAGCTTTGAGCGAGGCGCCTTCATGGGATCCTCCCGGTCGACAGCACAGCATCCTACCTCAGGCCTCGCGCGGATGACACTTGGCGTGAGCTCCGCGCGTTGATCGCTAGCGTCGATATCGCAACGCGTCTACAACGACGCTGAACGCCGACGAAGCCTGCCGGCGGCTGGGGTAGTACAAATGAAAGCCGGGATACGTCGGGCACCATTCTTCGAGCACGCGCTTCAGCCGACCTGCCGCGATGTGAGGCGACGCGAGATCTTCGGGAAGATACGCCACGCCCAGGCCGGCCAGCGCTGCGTTGAGCCGCAGGTTCGTTGCATTGAATGTGATCTGACCTTGAACGCGTACACTGAACTCGCCACCGCCACGCGCGAATTCCCAGGGATATAACCCACCGGAGGCAAGACGGAGGTTGATGCAGTTGTGCTCGGTCAGGTCCTGCGGCCGCTTCGGCGGCGCCTGCCGAGCGAAGTAGGCTGGTGTGGCAACAACCGCCCAGCGCATGTCTGGCCCGATGCGAACGGCGACCATGTCCCTGGCGACCTGCTCTCCGCTTCGCACGCCCGCGTCGTAGCGCTGCGCGACGATGTCGATGAGTCCGAGCTCGATCGTGACCTCGACGCTGATGTCGGGATATTTGGGCAGCAACTTTGCCAATGCGGGCGCCAGTATGGTGTTCGCGGCGTGCTCCGCAGTCGTGATGCGTATCGTGCCGGCAGGCCTGTCGCGCAGCTCGGTCAACGCCTTTAGCTCGGCTTCGATTTCGTCAAAGCGGTGACCAACGCGCTCGATAAGGCGCTCGCCCACCTGCGTCGGTGCCACGCTGCGTGTGGTTCGAGTGAGCAGGCGCAGGCCCAGCCGCTCCTCAAGCCCGCGTACGGTGTGGCTGAGCGCCGATGTCGAGACTCCTAGCTTGCCAGCCGCTTTGGTAAAGCTCCGGTCGCGTGCCACAGCTAGAAAAGCGACGAGATCACTGAATGTGCCTTTGGGCATTGTTGAACACCGCTCAATAGTCCATGCGAATTATCCCACTTAATCGCTGGGCTGGCGGGCGTTATGCTGCTCACCATGGGAATCGCCCCCTGATCGAAATGGCAATGAACGCTTGGTCGGGCAGCAGGCCCAACATTTAGCCGACCAAATCTTCGATGAAGGAGGCATCACAAATGCAACGCGACACAGCAACTAGCCGCCCCAGTGCAACGCCGCGGCCAACACAGGGTCAGAAGCTCTTCGGCGACATTGCCCCCAAGTTCGCCGAGCTCACCGATGACGTGCTCTTCGGGGACGTGTGGGCACGCCCCGGCCTATCGGCGCGCGACCGCAGCCTCGCGACGGTCAGTGCGCTGATCGCGATGAACCGTCCGGATCAGCTGTGCGCCCACCTCTTGATAGCGCGCACGAACGGCCTGACCGAGGAGGAGATGATCGAGGCCATCACTCATCTTGCCTTCTACGCCGGCTGGCCGAGTGCTGTGACCGCGATCTCGGTTGCGCGGGAAGTCTTCAAGCAATAGGTGACGCATGGAACTGAAGCGCAACGGGTCCCAGCCTTCCGCACAGGGCCCAGCCGAGTACTTCACCGGTACGGTGCGAATCGACCAGCTCTTCAGGGCTCCCGCGCCCTCGCGCGTGAGCGGCGGCGTCGTGACGTTCGAGCCGGGATCGCGAAGCAACTGGCACACGCATCCTCTGGGGCAGACGCTCATCGTTACCTCTGGCTGCGGCTGCGTGCAGAGCTGGGGCAGACCCATCAAGGTCATCCGACCAGGTGACGTGATCCACTGTCCCGCAGGCGAGAAGCACTGGCATGGTGCGATGCCGGGGACGGCGATGACGCACATCGCGATCCAAGAGGAGCTCGATGGGAAGGCCGTTGACTGGTTAGAGAAGGTAACCGACGACCAATACAACGCACCCCGAGAGGAAACATGAGGGCAACAGTGATGTACCGGGCCGGCGATGTGCGCGTCGAAAACGTTGCCGACCAAACTATCGTCAACGCGACCGACGCGCTCAT
>DATJZM010000055.1:0-59931 GCA_035499135.1 Casimicrobiaceae bacterium
GAAACACTACACAGTCGAGACTACATGCTTAGCCTCGTCATTTTTTCTCGCCCCGCTGCCGCCGACGGACAGGCTGCCGCAGGACCAGTCACCTTGATTTAGCGTGTCGCCCAAGTGACCCGGGCGCACGCGATCGCTCGAAATGTCCTCGCCGTGATTTCGCCGTTTCCGGCTACATCACCCAAGCTGAGCGCCGCTCGGTGCGAGGTCCGGCGGGGTTAAGCCGCCAGAGCGTAAGTTTCGTCGTTCGCAGTTAAGTTTGCGATTGCAGAGGATTCACAAGGTTCTGCACCTTGGCATGCCTCGCGCTGCTTCGCAGTCCCCGTCGAAACCAGGTCGCCCCCGGTAAGCGGTCGTGCAGCCGAGCCTCCTCGTGAGGCCCGAGCGCTGAGTACGAATGATACCACCCTGACAATATGGGGACGGGATCGCCGCGCCGCAAGACCCTGTACTTCGCACTCGGGTACAATCCGCGATCCTCTCGCAGACTCCGATCCAGTCGATGGCGCTGATCCCGATCATCCTTTCCGGAGGTGCCGGTACCCGCCTGTGGCCGCTCTCGCGCGAGGCGGCGCCGAAGCCGTTCATCAGGTTGCCCGGCGAGCTGGGGCCCGCCACTCTCCTTGCGAGGACCTACGCGCGCGCGATCGCTCTCCCTGGCGTCAGCGCATTGGTCACGGTGACGAATCGCGACTTCTATTTCTACGCCAAGGACGCTTACGCCACCTGTGACGGGACCAAGTTGCCGCGCAACGTGTACCTGCTCGAGCCGTTCGGCCGCAACACCGCTGCCGCGGTGGCGCTGGCGGCTCGCTATGCGGAAGCGACCTCCGGTCCACAGTCGACTCTGCTCGTGCTGCCGGCAGATCATCTGATCCTCGACGGCGCAGCTTTCGCTGCCGCCGTCGCACGCGCCGTTTCCGCCGCCGAAGGCGGCTGGCTGGCTACCTTCGGCATCGCGCCGAAGGGCCCCGAGACGGGCTATGGATATCTCGAGGTAGGCGATGCGCTCGCTGCTCAGGATACGTTCCGGGTTCGGCGCTTCGTCGAGAAGCCGCCGCTGGCGGAGGCGAAGAAATACGTCGAATCGGGACGCTATCTCTGGAACTCGGGCATGTTCTGCTTCACGGCTGCACGCGTGCTGCAATCCTTCGCGCATCATGCCCCGAACGTGCTCGCCGCCGTCGATCCCGTGTGGAAGCGCCTGGAGGCGAGCAGGGATTCGACCATGCTCGAGATCGACGCCGACCTCTTCAGCGCGGTGCCCGAGATCTCCTTCGACTTCGCGGTCATGGAGAAAGAGGATTCCACGGCGGTCGTCAGGAGCGACTTCGACTGGAGCGATATCGGCTCTTGGGAGGCGATCGCGGGGCTCGCCACGCCCGACGCGGCAGGCAATCGCGGCGAAGGCGAGCGCATCGCGATCGACACGCGCGATACCTATGTATACGCGCAGGAGCGCGTCGTGGCGACGCTCGGCGTCGAGGGTATGGTGATCGTCGACACGCCGGACGCGCTTCTCGTCGCGGCGCGCGACGACGTGCAGCGCGTGCGCGAGGTGGTGACGCAGCTCAAGGCTAAGGGCCACGACGCCTACCGGCTGCACAAGACCGTGGCCCGGCCATGGGGGGCTTACACGGTGCTCCAGGAGGGCCCCGGCTTCAAGATCAAGCGCATCGAGGTAAAGCCAGGCGCTGCGCTGTCGCTGCAAATGCACCACCGCCGCAGCGAGCACTGGGTTGTCGTGAGCGGCGAGGCCCGCGTCACGAACGGCGACCGCATCTACGCCCTGCGCGCGAACGAATCGAGCTTCATTCCGGCGCAAAGCAAGCACCGCCTCGAGAATCCCGGCGTCGAATCGCTCGTAGTGATCGAGGTCCAGTGCGGCGACTATCTCGGCGAGGACGACATCGTGCGCTTCGAGGACGTCTACGGGAGAGCGAAGGCCTGACCGCCACGCTATAATATTCGTTTGCAGAGCGAGAATTCCGACCGCACTCTCCGGGTAGCCTGCGCGGTAGAGCGTCGGAACGCCAACCGACAGGGAATGAACGTGCCTCCCGCGCCTCGCTGGACGATCCCCTTGCAAGGCCTCCTGACGGAGGGCACATGCGTGCAGATCGGGTGGCCCGAGGAATCCGAATTCGACGCGATCACGATGCTGCGCAATCGCCCGAACATGCGGCGGCAGTTCCTGGACCCTCGTCCGCTCGATCCAGTGCGCAACCGCGAATGGCTGCGCCGCGGAATGAATCGACCCTACGAAGCGATGCTCGCGATCCGCCTCAGGGCAGACGGTGTGTTCGTCGGAGCGATCGGCTGGAGCCGCGGCGACCCTGTCGAGGGGAGCTTTGAGCTCGGGCGGGTCATGGTTGATGCGCAGGCGCTTCTCCCCTACCGCGCTCGTCTTCCGGCCGACTACCCTGGCGTCGCCGTCGATGCGGGCATGGCGATACGTGATTTTGCCTTCACGCGTCTCGCGTTGACGGTCATACGCATGGCGGTGATCGAGGCCAACCGCCTCTCGCTGCATGCCGCGCTCAGCGGCGGCGGGCATGTCACGGGCTCGCATTCCGAGAGCCGATCCGACGGCAGCGAGCTTCGGCTCATCGATCTGGAGTGCCGTCGCGAGGACTGGCTCCGCTTGAAGGAGCACGGACCCTTGCCGCGCGGCCGCTCGCTAGTGGCGAGCAAATCTCCTGTCGTTGCTCCATCATCTTGAGGTGCTTTTCGTGAACGCCCCGATCCCCATCTTCCGTCCGCGCGTCGCCGACAGCGCGCGCACACGCGTGCTCGCAACGCTCGATTCCGGATGGCTGGGCTACGGACCGGAGTGCCGCCGGCTCGAAGAGCATTTCATGCAGCTGCGCGGCGGCTGGGCTCTCGCGACGTCGTCGTGCACGAGCGCCCTGTATCTCGCTGGCCGCCTGGTGCGCAAGCTCGCGAGCAGCGATGCAGCCGAAGTGATCGTGCCCGCCGTGACCTTCGTGTCCTCCGGCGTAGCATTCGCCGAGGCCGGCCTGCGCCCGGTGATCGCCGACGTTCACCCCGACAGTCTCCTGCTCGATCCGGCAAGCGCTGAGAAAGTGCTGACTCCGAGGACGCGGGCGATCGTCGTCGTGCACCTGTATGGCCAGCGTTCGCCGGACCTCGCGCGGCTGCGCGCCCTCGCCGACAAGCACGGGTTGATCCTGATCGAGGATTGCGCGCATCGGGTGGACTTGCTTGACGGCGCGGCGCCGGTCGGCGATCTGCTCTGCTACAGCTTCAATGCGATCAAGGAGCTTCCCGGCGGCGAGGCTGGCCTCATCTGGGGTAGGGATGTCGAGCACGAGTCCTGGGTGCGCTCGGTATCGAACCTCGGGCTGACCATCGACACAATGCAGCGCGCGTCTACGCTTCGCCATGGAGACTACGCGTTCATCTCCGAGCCGGGACTGAAGCTCCGCAGCAACGATGTCTGCGCCTCCTTGGTCAGAGGCGGGATCGAAACCCTGGCGGCGTGTCGCGAGGCTCGTCGCGAACAGTGGGAGCGTTATGAACACTTGCTTGCGCCGCTCGCGCCTGCAGTGAAACCCCTCCGGCGCCGGGCTGACGACAGCTTTCTGATGTACATCGTCAAAGTTCCGGCGCCGATCCGCGAAACAGTCCGCGCCGGAATGGCCGCTGCGGGTGTGGCCACCAGCGTGCATTACCCTTCGCTGGCCCGCCACCCTCTTCTCGGCAACAAGCCGGGCAGCACCGGCTGCGCGGGCCAGGACGAATGCGTCCTCACGCTGCCGACGTTCCTTGGCCTCTCGGCCGAAGATCAGTCGCGCGTGGCGGACGCGCTCGGCGCAGCGCTCGAGGCAGCTTCGAGCGGCGCGGCCGCCCGTCGAGCGGTAGGCTCGCTCTCTTCTCTCTGAGATCGCGATGGCGCCGCCGCTGGACGCCGCTCGGGCCGCGCCGGCGCTAACGCTCACGCCTGAAGACGCCGAGCGCGGTCTGGTTCCACGGCTGCAGGCTGCGGAGAGCGATCGCAACGGGCCGGTGCTGCGCGGGAACGTGCCGTCGGGGCCGGATGCGGGTCCTTGCCTGTTTCTCGTCGGGCCGGAAGCCGCCGAAGTGGCGACCTCGTCGAGCGTCGAGGCGTTCAGCAGCGACGAGGGCTGGCGCCACGTGCTCGGTCGCGGTTGCGGCTACGCGGTGCTCAATACCGACGATCCGCTGCACGCCGAGCAGCGACGGCAATGGGCTCCGTCGCTGACCAGCGCCATGATCCAGCTGCATTGGCCCGCGATCGAGCGAGCGATCGATCGCTGCATCGAGCAACTGCGCGCGGGCGACGGGTTCGATGCCTACCCAACCATGCGCCTGCTCGCGTTTCGCGCAGTCGGAACGACCTTCGCCGCACTTCCGGAAGCGGTGATCGAACCCGCGTTTCGCGCCATTTGCGCGATTCTCGACGGTCAGGACTTCGCGCATGAATCGCGCGAATCCTACGTTGCGAGGGCGAACGCCGCGCGGGCGGAGTTCGGAAGAATCCTGCTCGACGTCATCGCCACGCGGCGGCGCAATCGGCCTGAGACGGCAACAACCCTTCTGGACCTGCTGCTCGACTATCCGAGCTTCCCGGACAACCCGGATCCGGACGATGCGATCCGGTCCCATCTCTCGGTGTTGCTCATCGCCGGGCACGATACGGGCGCAACACTCTACTCGCGGGCCACATTCGTGCTCGCAGAGCATCCCGAGATTGCGGATCTGCTGCGGCGTGAGCTTGCCGCCGCGGGCTGGACGGACGGTGAGCCACTGCGCGTCGGCGAACTCGATCGGCTGCCGTACCTGCAGCGGTTCATGCTGGAGGCCGGTCGCCTGTATCCCTCGCTGCTGAACCTCCCGCGCGTGGTCGTGAAGGAGACCGAGATCGGCGGCTATCGACTCCTGCCTGGCACCCGCATCGCGCTCGCGGCCGCCGCGACGCACCTGCTCGAGCGGCTGCATCGCGATCCGCTGCGCTTCGACCTGGAACGTTACACCGGCACCGACGATCCGCGCTCACGTCCGTTCCGGATGCTCACTTTCGGCGGCGGCAGCCGTATCTGCATGGGCATGCGCTTCGCGCAGCTCGAATTCAAGGCGATCTTCGCCCGGCTGGTCGCGCACCTGGTGCTCGAGTCCGCAGTCGACGGCCCGGTGGCGCACGCCGGGTTCTGGGCCGCGCGGCCTGCCGCACCGCTGCAGATCCGCAGCCGGGCGCGCTAGGCAGGGCTGGGCGAGCTGGCCTCGCCGGCGGGTTGGGCTTCGCGCACCGCCAGAAGCTTTCCCACCAGGGCGACGAAGTCGCGTCGCCGGTAGGCCTCGAAGCCGCGTTCAGCGAGCGCCAGACGGCGCGGCTCGTCGTCGAGCAGGTTGCGGCAAAGCCGCGGAAAGTCTTCGGCGCTCGCGAAGGCGATGCCCTCGCGCACATCGGCATCGATCTCGTCGTGCGTATCTAATTCGGACACCAAGGCGCGCTGATTTGACAGTGCATGCGACATCCGTGCCACCTCGAAAACCGAGTCCGCGGCTGCATGGATGTTCAGAATGAGGCGTGCCCTGGCGATGTATCTGTCACGCTGCGCGCCGTACATGTCCTGCAGCACGTAGACGCGCACGCCCACGTCCGCGAGTCGATCGAGAACGGCTCGCCGCCGCGCGGTCACGTGGCCGTAGAACACGGCGTCGATGTCCGTGGGGGTCGCCCGGTCGATCGTCGTGCACTCCGGCACATAGCCGGGTTGCAACAAGCGCACGCGCGTGGAGATGCCCTGCTCGGCCCAGGCGCGCACATTGCGCCGGCTGTAGTCCCAGGTTTCGAAGCGCTGCACAAACGGGATCAGCGCCGGCAGAAACAAGGGGCGCCCGACGATCATCTCCGTGTTGTAGATGATCGTATCGGCCGGAAGGGTATCGGCGACCCCGGACTCAAGCTGGTGAGCGCCGACGATGATGTTGGCCGCATCGAAGACAAGCTCGTTCTCCACGATGCGGGCGGGATGGCCGAGACGCTGCAGCGCGGAGCATAGGATGGTCGCCGCGCCGCGGTACAGGTTGTGCGCGCTCGTCGTTTGCGGACGGACCAGTAGGACGTTGAAATGCTTGGGTTGCACGCGGATCGTCGCCCGAGAGCGGCCGTCATTCCGGCGCGGCAGGCACCGGCAGCGCCGCAGCACGACTCGTCACGTAGATGCCCGTGAGGATCAGCACGATCCCGATCACGTGGAACCCCTGCAGGACCTCGCCGAGGAACAGCCAGGCGAGGAGCACGCCGAATACCGGCATGAGATGCACGAAGAGGCCGGCGACGCTCGCTCCCAGGCGCTCGACACCCCTGTTCCAGAACACGTAGGCGAGGAACGAAGAGAAGAGGCCGATGCTCGCGAGCGCGACCACCGCCTGCCAGCTCCACTGCGCCTGGCGCGAGAAGCTCGCCTCGGCGAGATAGAACGGCAGCACGGCCGCGTCGCCGATGCAGGCGATCACCAGCAGGAAAGCGAGCATGTCGAGACCCGGCGGCCGCCAGCGCAGGCAGATCGTGTAGAGAGACCACAGCAGCATCGATACGATGATGAGGACATCGCCGAGGTTCAGGCGAAACGACGCGAGCAGCGCGAGGCTTCCCCGGGAGAGGATCGTGAGCACGCCGGCGAGCGACACGGCCACGCCGGCGATCTGCACGTTGGACAGCCGCTGGTGCAGGAACGCCCATGAGAGGGCGATGATCATTACCGGAATGAACGAGTTCAGAATCACACCGTTGGTTGCGCTCGTGTAGTTCAGCCCGATGTAGGCAAGAGCGTTGTGCGAGCCGACACCGAGCACGCCGAGCAGCAGCAGCACGCGATAGTTGGCGCGAATGATCGGCCATTGCCGCCGTACGCTCGGCAGCGCGAAGGGCAGCATGAAAGCAATCGCGAACGTCCAGCGGTAGAACGTCATCGCGAGCGGCGGAATCTCGGTGTGCAGCCCGCGGCCGATGATCCAGTTGCAGGCCCAGAAGAAAGGCGCCAGCGCGAGCAGAAGATACGGCGAGGCGGACGGCGCACGCCGCGCGAGCGAAGGGGCTGCCATGGCGCATTATCGCCGAGGAACCCGTGCCGCGATACCGCGTGACGTCCTGCGCCACTCGTATAATCGCGACTCGGCGCGCATCGGGCGCGCACCTGAGCTCCGCATTCGAACCCCGCCATGCCTACCATTGCGCCGGCTGCCCTCGCGCTGCCCGGGCTTCTCCCCGAACGGCCCCCGCCAGGACAGCGCGCCGCCGCGCGCGCCGTAATCGGCTCGGCCGATGCGCTCGCCCTTGCGCAGCACGCCGCTGGCGCGGCGGCTCGCGGGGAGCTGCTCGCGGTCATCTGCGCGGAGGCACTCGCCGTGCAGCGGCTCGCCGCAGAGATTCCCTGGTTTTCGCCGGGGCTGCGGGTGTCGGTGCTCCCGGACTGGGAGACGCTGCCCTACGATCATTTCTCGCCGCACCAGGATCTCGTTTCGGAGCGATTGGCGACGCTCTACCACGTATCGCGCGGCGAATGCGACGTGCTGCTCGTCGCCGTCACAACGGCGCTCTACCGCCTTGGACCGCCCTCGCACCTGGCCGCGTTCACCTTCTTCCTCACGCAGGGCGAGCGGCTGGATCTCGCCGGCTTGCAGTCGCAGCTCGCGCTCGGCGGCTATCAGCGTGTCACCCAGGTCGTCGCGGCGGGCGAGTATAGCCTGCGTGGCGGGCTGATCGACCTGTTTCCGATGGGAAGCGCGCTGCCCTATCGCATCGACCTGCTCGACGAGGCGATCGAATCGATCCGAAGCTTTGACGTCGATACGCAGCGCAGCCTCTATCCCGTGCCGAGCATCCGTCTACTTCCGGCGCGCGAGTTCCCCCAGGACGAGAACGCCCGCATGCGCTTCCGCGGCCGCTTCCGCGAAGTGTTCGAGGGGGACCCCTCGAAATCGACGCTTTACCGCGATGTGAGCAATGGCGTCATGCCCGGAGGCATCGAGTACTACCTGCCGCTGTTCTTCGACGCCACCGCGACGCTCGCGGACTATCTGCCACAGGCAACGACACTCTGCCTGCATGGCGCGATCGAAGACGCGATCAGGCAGTTTTGGGAAGACTGCGAGTCGCGCTACCGGCTGTTGCGCGGGGATTCGGCGCGCCCGCTCATCCCTCCCCCCGAGCTGTTCCTACCCAGCGACGAATTTCATCGCCTCGTGAAGCCGTTCGCACGCTTCGAGCTGCCGGCTCAGGCGTCCGCGGACGCGCGCGACGATGTGACGCAACCGCTTCCCCCGATCCAGATCGACCGGCGGGCGGGCGATCCACTGCACGCGCTCAAGCGCTTCGCCACGGCCACGCGTGAGCGAGTGCTGATCGTGGCGGAAAGCCTCGGCCGGCGCGAGACCATGCAGGAGGCCTTCGCCGAGTACGGGTTCAAACCCGCACTCTGCGCGGACTGGAGCGCCTTTTTGCAGGCCGACGCGAGCCCGGCGCTCGCCGTCGGCCCGCTGCACTCGGGCTTCGTGTGGCCCGAGGGCGGGATCGCCGTGATCACCGAGGCGGAGCTCTACGCAAACATCGTGCGCCGCGCCGCCGCGCGCGACGCGCGACGATCGAACGTCGACGCGATGCTGCGCGATCTCTCGGAGGTGCGCATCGGCGACCCCGTGGTGCACGAGCAGCACGGCATAGGCCGCTACCTCGGCCTCACAACGCTCGACCTCGGTGACGGGCCGAACGAGTTTCTGCATCTGCTCTACGCCAACGACGCAAAGCTCTATGTGCCCGTGTCAAGCCTGCACCTGGTGAGCCGTTACAGTGGCGCCGCGCCCGAGGCCGCGCCGCTGCACGAGCTGGGCAGTGGGCAGTGGGATCGCGCGAAGCGCAAGGCGGCGCGGCGCGCGCACGACACTGCGGCGGAACTCCTCAACCTCTACGCGCAGCGTGCCGCGCGCGAAGGTCATGCGTTTCGCTTCGACATTCACGATTACGAGGCTTTCGCCGCCGGCTTCGGCTTCGAGGAGACTGCGGACCAGGCCGGCGCGATCGAAGCCGTCATCAAGGACCTCGTCACCGGCAGGCCGATGGACCGGCTCGTCTGCGGCGACGTGGGCTTCGGCAAGACCGAGGTCGCGCTGCGGGCGGCGTTCATCGCGCTCGCGGACGGCAAGCAGGTCGCACTGCTCGTGCCGACCACGCTGCTTGCCGAGCAGCACTTCCAGACTTTTTCCGATCGCTTCGCCGAGCTGCCGGTGAAGCTCGCGGAGCTGTCGCGGTTCCGTTCCGCCAAGGAGGTGAAAGCGGTGCTCGAAGGGCTGGCCGAAGGTCGCATTGATCTGGTCGTCGGCACGCACCGGCTCATCCAGCGCGACGTGCGCTTCAAGCGCCTCGGTCTGGTGATCATCGACGAGGAACATCGCTTCGGTGTGCGGCACAAGGAGCAGCTAAAGCGGCTGCGCGCCGAGGTAGACGTGCTCACGCTCACTGCCACGCCGATCCCGCGCACGCTGGCGATGTCGCTCGAGGGGCTGCGCGACTTCTCGGTCATCGCTACCGCCCCCGAGCGGCGCCTCGCGATCAAGACCTTCGTCGCGCCCTTCTCAACCGGCATCGTTCGCGAGGCCGTCCTGCGCGAGCTCAAGCGCGGCGGGCAGATCTACTACCTGCACAACGAGATCGACACGATCAACACGAAGGCCGAGAAGCTGCGCGCGCTGCTGCCCGAGGCCCGGCTCGCCATCGCGCACGGGCAGATGCCCGAGCGGGAGCTCGAGCGGGTGATGCGCGACTTCTACCAGCAGCGCTGCAACCTGCTGCTGTGCTCGACGATCATCGAGAGCGGCCTCGACGTGCCCAGCGCGAACACGATCATCATCGATCGGGCCGATCGCTTCGGGCTCGCCCAGCTCCATCAGCTCCGCGGGCGAGTCGGCCGCTCGCACCACCAGGCCTACGCGTACCTGCTGACCCCGCCCGAGGCCGCGCTCTCCGCGCAGGCGAAAAAACGCCTGGAAGCGATCCAGCTCATGGAGGATCTCGGGTCGGGGTTCTATCTCGCGATGCACGATCTCGAAATCCGCGGCGCGGGCGAGGTCCTCGGCGAGGAGCAGTCGGGAGAAATGCAGCAGATCGGCTTCCAGCTCTACATGGACATGCTAAAGACCGCCGTCGACGCGCTTAAGGCGGGACGCGAGCCCGATTTGAGCGAGCCGCTCGGCGTCACCACCGAGATCAACCTCCATGTGCCGGCACTCCTGCCGGAAACCTACTGCAGCGACGTGCACGAGCGGCTGGTGCTCTACAAGCGGCTGGCGAATTGCGAGAGCGAAGCCGAGCTCACTGCCGTGCAGGAGGAGCTGATCGATCGCTTCGGTCTGCCGCCCGAGCAGACGCGGGCGTTGCTCGCTTCGCATCGGCTGCGTCTGGCGGCCAAGGCACTCGGGGTGGTCAAGATCGATGCTGGGCCAGAGCGCACGCAGATCCAGTTCGTGCCCAAGCCGCCGTTCGATCCGGCAAAGCTCATCTCGCTCATCCAGACGGACGGACGGCATCGCCTCGCGGGACCCGAGCGCGTGCGCATCGAGCGCGCGGCGCCGGAGCTCGACGAGCGCGTGGCGCTGACGCGCGAGTTTCTGGCGCAGCTCTCCTAGGCGCGCACGCGCGCAGCGCCCAGCTCAGCCCAATTGTCTACGAGCGCCATCGCGTGGCGAGCCGAGGGGACGTCGCGCGCAACCGGACCCGTCGTTCCGGTCCGCCCCTGATTCAACTCCGCGTGTCGGGCGATCAGCTTTCTCGCCGCAGCGACCCAGTTCTCGTCGAAGCTGCCATAGGAGCGGTGCACGAGCCCCAGGTCAGATGCGACCGCAAGGCGCAAGCCGCGCTGCGCAGCGCGCAGGGTGAAGTCGACGTCGTAGCCGTGGAAACCGTCGCAGGTCTCCATATCCCACCCGACCGCAAGCGCGATGTCGCGCCGCATCGCGAGGAATACGCCGTCCATAACGCGGATGCCGCGCGCCAGAGGCACGGTCCTGCTGTAGACGGCGACCCGGTAGCCTGCGCCCTGTGGATAGATGATCAGCCCGTGCAGGAATGGCCAGCCCGCGAAGGACCACGTCGGCCCGGTCGCTCGGGTCGCTCCCGCCACGCCCAGGATGTCGCATTCGGCGAGGTGGTCCGCGAGGCGATCGCCAAAATCGGCGGCCAGCAGCTCGACATCGTCGTGCGTGAAGATGACCACCTGCCCGGTCGCGGCAGCGGCGCCGCGCGTGTACCCTTCGGCGAGCGACGAGGCTTTACGAATGCGCACCACCTCGTGCGGCCAGCCGGCAAGCGCGCTGCGATAGGACGCAACCATGGCCGCGAAACCCGTGTCATCGTTGCTGCAGACGATGATGCTGATCGGGAAGCGTTTCGTTGCCCGCCGCCGCATGGCCGCAGTCGCTCGCAGCTCGTCGGGCATGAGGTGCAGCAGCGCCTTGAGCGCCGGGTGCAGCTCCCGATCAGCCTCGTAGGCGCGAATGCACTCGGCCATCGCCTCCTCGACGCGACCGCAATCGCGCGCGACTGAGGCAAGCTCTGGCCAGGCGAGTCCGGTCTGTGGCTTCTCGCGCAGCAGGGCGATGAGCCGCTCGAACGCCACTATCGACTGCCCCGCCAGGCGCGCTCGACGCACCTCCTCCAACGCGTGTTCTGTGTCGGAAGACTGCATCGCCGCGATACTAGCGGTTCGCAGGCACGGGGTCGAGCGCAGAGGGACTGGCTTGCTATGATTGCGCGGCGAGCCGTTGCTCGCGCCAGCCGCAGCGTCCATGCCCGATCGTTCGGTGAAGCTTCCCCCCCAGATGCACGTGTTCGTGCGCGACTGGCTGTCGTCGAACAACGTGCTGCTCAAGAGCGACCTGGGCCACGTGCTCATCGACTCGGGCTACCTGGCACACTCCGCCATGACGCTTTCCCTGATCGCCACCCCGCGCGGCCTGGGATCCGCTCCCCTGGCGAAGCTCGTGAACACGCACTGCCACAGCGATCACATGGGCGGCAACGCCGCGATCAAGGCGCGCTACGGCTGCCCCATCGCCCTGCCGGAGGGCGAGGCGCCGCTGGTCGACGCGTGGGACGAGCGCGCGCTATTGCTGGGCTACGCCGACCAACGCGCGGAGCGCTTCCGCTACGACGAATTGCTGCGTCCCGGAGCGAGCTACGCCTGGGGCGAGCTCGAGTGGCAAGCACTCGCCGCTCCCGGCCACGACATGGGAGCTCTCGTCTTCTACAACCCGGAGCATCGCATACTGGTCTCCGGCGACGCCCTGTGGGCCAACGGCTACGGTTTCGTGATGCCGCCGGAGATCGACCCGCGCGCGCTACCCGCCACCCGCACGACGCTCGAGATGCTCGGCGGGCTCGACATACGCGTCGTGATCCCGGGTCACGGCGAGCCATTCACGGCCGTCCGTCCGGCCATCGAGCGTGCGCTCAGGCGCACGGCGGCGTTCGAATCGGACAGCGTGCGGCTTGCCCGCTATGCGCTCAAGGTCGCGCTGACTTTCACTCTGCTCGATCAGCGGCGGCTCGCTCTCGCGGACCTGCCGGCTTATGTCGGGCGCATCGGCATCTACCGCGACCTGAATGCGCGGGTCCTGCGCCTCTCGCCCGCTGGCCTGGCGCTGTGGCTGGTGGAAGATCTCGAGCGCGTGGGTGCCGTGCGCCGCGAGAACGGGTGGCTCGTCCCTGCCTGAGCGGGCGGCCCCGGAATAGAGCAAGTCGGTCCGCTGTTGGCACCGTAGGTGCGCGCGGGGCGCAAGACCGCGCGCTTTTCCGTACCGCCTCGCTGGGATGAGGCAGTCCCCGAGGCCAGGTGTGGTCTGCCTGGCTCCTTTTTTTACCCGGGCACCGGCCTCAACGGTTGACCCAATCCGGAGGCGCGCGCCCTGCGAAAAATGCGTCGAGGTTATCGAGCGCGCGAAAGCCCATCGCGTCGCGCGTCTCCACGGTGGCGCTGCCCAGGTGCGGCAGGAGGAAGACGTTGGGCAGCTCGAGATAACCCGGGTGGATGCGCGGCTCGTTCTCGAACACGTCGAGCCCGGCCGCTGCGATGCGCCTCCGCCGCAGCGCGTCGATCAGCGCCTCGTCGTCCACCAGAGTGCCGCGCGCCGTATTGACCACGATCGCTCCCGCGGGAAGCAACTCGATGCGCGCCGCATTGAGGAAGTGATGGGTCGCCGGCGTGGCTGGCGCGTGGAGACTGAGAAAGTCGCTCTGCGCCAGGAGCTCTTCCGGGCGGGCAACGTAGCGCGCTCCCTGCGTCTCGGCGGCGGCGAGGCTGCGCTGATCGTGGTAGAGAAGCGACAGGCCGAAGCCACGCGCCCGCTTCGCGACGGCCTGGCCGATGCGCCCCATGCCGAAGATGCCTAGCCGCTTCCCCGCGAGTTCGGCGCCGAGCAGCTCGGTCGGCGTCCATCGTCGCCACCGCCCCTCGCGCAGCAGGCGGTCGCCTTCGAGCGCGCGGCGCGCGGCGCCGAGCAGGCACAGCAGGGTAATGTCGGCGGTTGCCTCCGTGAGCACGTCCGGGGTGTTCGTCACCGCCATGCCGCGGCTTCGCGCGGCCGCCGCGTCGACGTGGTCGAAGCCCACCGAGTAGGTCGCGATTATCTGCACCGACCCGGGCAGGCGCTCTATTGCGCCTGCGTCCACGCGCTCGGTGGGCGCGACGAGCAGTCCTCGCGCACCCGCGGCGAGGCGCACGAGCTCGTCGACGTCGATTTGGCGGTCATCGGCATTGAGCACCGCGTCGTAGTCGCGTTCCAGCCGCGCTTCGACGGCGGGCGGCAGCCGGCGCGTGACGACGAGGCGAGGCTTCGTCTTCATCTTAGTGAAGTTTCACCCGCGGCTCGGTGCGCCGGCGCAGAAAGCGACCGACCGTATCGAGCGCGACGCCGAGGTAGCCAAGGATCGCGATCTGGTGCAGCTTGTACAGCGAAGCGTACATCCAGCGCGCGATCAGCCCCTGGATCAGCAGGCTCCCTCCGACCAGTCTTCCCATCAGTGTCCCCACCGCGGAGAGCTCACCAAGCGAGACGAGCGATCCCAAGTCGTGGAAGTGGAATTCCGGCAGCGGCTTCCCGGCGAGCCTCGCACGCATCGATTTGACGAGCAGCATCGCCTGCTGTCGGGCGGCCTGGGCGCGCGGCGGCACAAGCGTCGCGATGCGGCCGCCCCCCGGCCAGGGACAGGCCGCGCAGTCGCCGAATGCGAACACGTCGGGGTCGCGCGTCGTCTGCAGCGTGATGGTCACGACCAGCTGATCGCCGCGCCGCGTCTCGAGGCCGTCGAGGGCCGCGAGCCACTGCGGCGCCTTGATCCCCGCGGCCCAGACGACGAGATCCGCGGCATAGAAAGCACCGCTGGCCGTGTGCACGCCGCTCTCGTCCACCCGAGTGACGCGCTCCCCCGTGCGCACCTCGACGTCCAGCTCGCCGAGCAACCCCGTTGCCGCTTTCGCGATGTGCTCAGGAAGGACGGGCAGGATACGCGGGGCAGCTTCGACGACCGTGAGCCGGATGTCCTTGGCCGGATCGAGATACTCGAGCCCGTAGCTCGCGTGCACGTCGGTCGTGTGGCGGATCTCCGCCGCGAGCTCGACCCCGGTCGCGCCCGCGCCGATGATGACGATGTTGACGCCGGTGGGCTTGCCTGCCGCGGCCGCTCCGTCGGCGCGTACGCACGCCGCGAGCAGCCGCCGATGGAAGCGCTCGGCGTCCTCCAGCGTCTCCAGCGAGATCGCGTGCACGTCGACACCGGCGACTCCGAAATCGTTGCTCACGCTCCCCACGCAGAAGATCAGCGTGTCGTATCGCAGCACGCGCCGCGGAAGCATCAGCGCCCCGTCGTCGTCGTAAACCGCGTCGAGCGTGAGCTCGTGGCGCGCGCGGTCGAGTCCTGCGACAGTCCCTTGTCGGAAGCGAAAGTGGTGCCAGTACGCGAGCGCCAGGTAATCGATACCGTGCACGTCGGCGTCCATGCGCCCCGCAGCCACCTCGTGCAGGAGCGGCTTCCACAGATGAGTGCTGTTGCGGTCGATCAGCGTAATCTCCGCTCGGCCGCGCCGGCCCAGCTTGTCGCCGAGGCGCGCAGCGAGCGGCAACCCTCCAGCGCCGCCGCCGACGATCACGATCCGGTGTGGCTTCGGCGCGCTCATCGCTTGTCGCCGCCCCGGGAGCGCAGCGCGGCGGCCAACTGTCGCCACGACGCGGCCTGGGTCTTCAGGGCGTAGTCGAAGAGCGCGAGCCGCTGCTCGACGAACTCGCCGGTGACCGAGGCCGGATCGGCCGGCGGAAGCTTGAGGAACGCGTCCGCCTCGCCCGCATCGACGCAGATCGTCATGCCGGCATCCTTCGCCAGCCGCATCATCGCGGCGTTCTCCGAAAGACAATGCACGTAAAGACGATCGACAAAGCGATTGCGCGCATGCTCGGCCGCGCGGGCGAGCAGCACGGCGCCCACGCCACGACCGCGGTGAGTCGGCAGCACCGACACGCCGAGCTCCGCGAAATCCTCGGTGAAGGCGACGTGCGCCACGCCGACCAGTGCGAGCTTCTCATCGTGGACGCCGAACACCGCGTCGCGATCGAAATCGATGTGCCCCACGTACTCCTCGAGCGCGGACGGAGCGAGCATGCTGCCGAAACGCAGTCGCACGTCCTCCGTTCCGAGAGCGAGGAAGTGGCGCGCGATCTCGGGCCGAGACGCTTCGCCGAGTCGGGTCGCCGGGATGTTCAATTGCCCTTCGCCGTGCCTTCGCGCCTGGGATCCGAGCCGGCGGCCCATCGCTCATTCCTGCGCACGATCACCGAAAGCCCGCTCGTGTCGGTCATGAGACGCGTGTCATGGCCAAGCGCACGCAGCTTGGGCTCCAGAGCTGCCGCCGCCGTATTCCTTTCGAGCTCGGTCGGACCGTTGCGGCTTCCGATGTTCGGCAGGTCGACGGCGGCCTGCGGATCAAGCTTCCAGTCGATGACACCCAGGAGCACCTTCGTCACGTCGTTGATGATCGCGGGGCCGCCGGCCGATCCGGCGACGGCATAGAGTCGACCCTTGTCATCATAGACGATGGTCGGTGCCATCGACGACCGCGGTCGCTTCCCCGGCTCGATGCGATTGGCGACGGGCTTGCCGTCGTCGACAGCTACAAACGAGAAATCCGTGAGCTCGTTGTTGAGCAGAAATCCGCTGCGGGTCATCAGGTGGCTGCCAAACGCCCATTCGATCGTCGTGGTCATGGACAACGCATTCCCGTACCTATCCACAATGCAGATATGCGAGGTCGAGGGAAATTCAAGCGCAGTGTCGGCGCCGAGATCGAGCCATGCCGCCCTTTCCTTCTCCGCGGCTGGAGGGACCCCGGCCGCGGCGCGGCCCATGCTCGCGTCGATCCTGATCAGCGCGGAGCGCTGCCGCAGGTATGCAGGGTCGGTCAACCCGGGAGGCGCGGTCACGAACTCGGGATCGGCGAGGTAGCGATCCCGGTCCGCAAAGGCGAGGCGGCCCGCCTCGCTGAACAAATGCACGCTGATGAGCGACTCCGGGCCGATCGCATGCAGATCGAAAGGCTCGAGCACGCCCAGAATCTGCAGCACCGTAATCCCCCCCGAAGAAGGCGGAGGCATTCCGCACACGCGAAAGGCGCGATAGCGACCGCATACCGGCTCGCGGACCTTCGCTTTGTAGTTCGCGAGGTCCGCTTCGGTCATGTCCCCCGGGTTGGTCGCGGGCGAACGAACGGTTTCGACGATGTCTGCCGCGATCGGCCCCTTGTAGAGCGCGTCCGCGCCTTGCGCAGCGACTCGCTTCAGGGTAGCGGCAAGCTGAGGGTTCCGTAGCGTCTGCCCGACGGCGAGTGGCGATCCGTCCGGGTTCAAGAAATAGGCGCGCGCGCGCTCCTGCCGGAAGCGATCCTTCTCCGTGGCGATCAAGAGGCTGAGTCGCGCGCTCACCGTGAAACCGCGCTCGGCCAGCTCGATGGCCGGCTCGAAGAGCTTCGCCCATGGCAGCTTGCCGTATTGGCGGTGCGCGAGCTCGAGCGCGCGGAGCGTTCCGGGCACGCCCACCGATTTGCCGCCGACCACCGCATCGAAGAACCGGAGCGGTTTCCCGTCCGAGCCCAGGAAGCGATCTTCTCTCGCCGCCGCAGGCGCGGTCTCGCGGCCGTCGTAGCTCGTGAGCAAACCGTTGCGACCGTTGTGGAAGAGGATGAACGCTCCGCCGCCGATGCCCGAAGATTGCGGCTCGACGAGGTTGAGCACCATCTGGACCGCAACCGCGGCGTCGATCGCGTTGCCACCGTCGCGCAAGATCCGATAGCCCGCGTCTACGGCGAGCGGGTTGGCGGCCGCCACCATGTCGCGCCCGCTCGTGACCGCCTTCTTCGGAGTCCACCCCGAGGGCGCCTCGGGCGCTTGGTCCTGCCCCCAGGCGAGTACCGTGAGGAGCAGCAAGCCGATGAGCAGCGAAGGCCAGCGCAGCCTCATGGAGGGTTCGGACTTCGCGAGCACGGGGCTATTCTACCGTCCGACGAAGCCGGACCGGATCGCGGCCGATCGAGGCTCCCGCGTTCGACGGCAGGTTGCGCATCGCTTCGTCCCGCGGCATTCTTGCGAGGATGAGTCGATCGCTCGTACCCGAAGCCGTCGAGCGCTATGTCTGCTTCGACATTGCGCGCGAAACCCCGGTGCAGAAGAAGCTGCGCGCCGAGACGGCGCGGCTGCCGCAGGGAGGAATGCAGATCGGGCCGGATCAGGGCGCGCTGCTCGCGTTTCTCGTGCGCGCCATTGGCGCGAAGCGCGCCGTCGAGATCGGCACCTTCACCGGCTACAGCGCGCTGGCGGTTGCGGCGGCCCTTGTGCCGGGAGGCAGGCTCTTCTGCTGCGACAAGAGCGAGGAATGGACCGCCGTCGCGCGGCGGTACTGGAAGCAGGCCGGGCTCGACGGCTGCATCGAGCTGAGGCTCGGCCCGGCCCTCGAGACCCTGAAGGCACTCGCCATCGAGTACGGCGCCGGGTCATTCGACTTCGCCTTCGTCGACGCCGACAAGACGGCCTATGACGCGTACTACGAAGCCTGCCTGGGACTCCTGCGTACCGGTGGGGTCATCGCGCTCGACAATATGCTCTGGAGCGGCGAAGTCGCCAACCGCGCCGCCCGCGACAAGGATACGCTCGCCCTGCGCGCGCTCAACGCGAAGGTCCGCGACGACGCCCGCGTCGATTCCTGCCTGCTCACCGTGGGCGACGGCGTGATGCTCGCGCGCAAGCGCTAGGCCATCCGCGCGAGCAGAGGCACGATCATCAGCGCCACGATGTTGATGATCTTGATCAGTGGATTGACCGCGGGGCCCGCGGTGTCCTTGTAGGGATCGCCCACGGTGTCGCCGGTCACGGCGGCCTTGTGCGCGTCCGAGCCCTTGCCGCCGTAATTGCCGTCCTCGATGTACTTCTTGGCGTTGTCCCATGCCCCGCCACCGGTGGTCATCGAGATCGCGACGAACAGCCCGGTGACGATCGTGCCCATCAGCAATCCGCCGAGCGCCTTCGGTCCCAGGACGACGCCGACGACCACGGGGACCAGCACCGGCAGCAGTGACGGAATGATCATCTCCTTGATCGCCGCGCGGGTGAGCATGTCGACGGCCGTCCCGTACTCGGGCTTGGCCGTGCCATCCATGATGCCCTTGATCTCCTTGAACTGCCTGCGCACTTCGAGCACCACCGCTCCGGCGGCGCGACCGACTGCTTCCAAAGCCATCGAGCCGAAGAGATACGGGACGAGCCCGCCGAGGAACAGGCCGATGATCACCATCGGATCCGACAAATCGAAGGACACGCTGATGTTCGCGGTTTCGAGCGCGTGCGTGTAGTCGGCGAACAAGACCAGCGCAGCCAGACCCGCCGATCCGATTGCATAGCCCTTCGTCACCGCCTTGGTCGTGTTGCCGACGGCGTCGAGCGGGTCAGTGATCGCGCGCACCGAATCCGGCAGCTTGGCCATTTCAGCGATACCCCCGGCGTTGTCGGTGATCGGACCGTAGGCGTCGAGGGCGACGATGATTCCGGTCATCGACAGCATGGCCGTGGCGGCGATCGCGATGCCGTACAGCCCCGCCAGCCAATAGGAACCGAGAATCGAGGCGCATACGGCGACGACCGGCCAGGCGGTCGCCTTCATCGATACCCCGAGCCCGGCGATAATGTTGGTTGCATGCCCGGTGGTGGAAGCCTGCGCCACGTGACGCACCGGCTTGAACTCGGTGGCAGTGTAGTACTCGGTGATGACAACCATCGCCGCCGTGAGAACGAGCCCGATGAGTCCCGCCCCCCAGAGTTTCCATACGGTCAGTGCCGGATGGGTCGCCGCGATGCCGCCCATCATCAAGTAGGTGATCCCGAGGAAGCCGATCGCCGAGAGCAGAGCGGCGACGATGAGGCCACGGTAGAGCGCGCTCATGATCTTGCCGCCCGCCCTCGCTTTGACGAAGAACGTCCCCGCGATCGAGGCGAGAATGGAGAAGCCGCCTAGTACCAGCGGGTAGGTGACCGCCGCCACGGCGTTGTCCGGTAGCATCAGGGCGCCCAGCAGCATCGTGGCGACGATGGTCACGGCGTAGGTCTCGAACAGGTCGGCCGCCATGCCGGCGCAGTCACCCACGTTGTCGCCCACGTTGTCGGCGATCACCGCCGGGTTGCGCGGGTCGTCTTCGGGAATCCCGGCTTCGACCTTGCCGACGAGATCGGCGCCGACATCAGCCCCCTTCGTGAAGATACCGCCGCCGAGCCGCGCGAAGATCGAGATGAGCGAGCCGCCGAAGGCGAGCCCTACCAGCGGCTGGATCACCGTGTGCAGCCCCTCCTTGGTCGCGTTGGGAACATACGACGAGGCCTGGGTGAGGAACCAGTAGAAGCCCGCCACGCCGAGCAGGCCGAGGCCTACGACAAGCAGGCCGGTGATCGCGCCTCCACGGAAGGCGATGGCGAGCGCCTCGTTAAGCCCCGTGCGCGCGGCCTCCGCCGTGCGCACGTTGGAGCGCACCGACACGTTCATGCCGATGTAGCCCGCAGCCCCGGAGAGCAAGGCACCCACCGCGAAGCCACCGGCGGTACGGCCGCCCAGCGCAATCCAGATGACCACGAACAGGATCACCCCGACGATGCCGATGGTCGTGTACTGCCGGTTGAGATAGGCCTTCGCGCCTTGCTGCACGGCGGCGGCGATTTCCTGCATGCGCTCGTTGCCGGCCGGCTTGGCGAGAATCCAGCCGATCGACCAGAATCCGTAGACGAGCGCGGCGACCGCGCTCAAGAGCGCGAAGATCAATGCGTAAGACATGGCTCCCCCCAAGAGAACACGTTATTTTGCCAGCGCAGCGCTCCGGAAGTCGAGATGTTTTCGCGCTGGACTCCTCCTTCCGTCGAGCGCCCGCGTCGCAGGAGGCGATCGGTCCGGGGACGGCCGCACACTCTTAGGCGTCAGGGCTTGAAGTCGGTTGCCAGCTTTCGCGCCACCGCCACGTTCTTCAAGCGCACGTAGCGCGGCACGCCATCACGAAACGGCGGGAAATCCTCGCCGCGCACCAGCGGCGCGAGATAGGCACGCGCCTTGGCCGTGATGCCGAACCCGTCCGCCGTGATGTAATCGCGCGGCAGCTTCTTCTCCACATTGGCTACGCGATCGAGCTGCGCCACGCCGATCTTCCAGCGGTAGGGCTTGTCCGACACGCGCACGATCGACGGCATGACCGCATTGCGCCCTGCGAGTGCGAGTTCGACCGCGGCTTTGCCCACCGCATATGCCTGCGCGAGATCTGTCTTCGACGCGATATGTCGCGCCGAGCGCTGCAGATAGTCCGCGACGGCCCAGTGGTACTTGTGCCCGAGGCGATCCTTGACCAGCGTCGCGAGTAGCGGACCGACGCCGCCCAGCTGCGCATGCCCGAAGGCGTCGCGCGTTCCCGCTTCGGCGAGGAGCTTGCCCTCGGCGTTGTGCAATCCCTCCGACACACCGACGCAGCAATAGCCGTAGCGCGTCACCCTGGCATCGACCTCGGCGAGGAACTTCGCCTCGTCGAAAGCGATCTCGGGGAAAAGCAGCACGAGTGGTATCGGAGTGTCCTCGCTGCTGGCGAGCCCCACCGCCGCCGTGATCCACCCGGCGTGCCGGCCCATGACCTCCAGCACGAAAACGCGGGTCGACGTCTTGGCCATCGAGGCGACATCGAACGCCGCCTCGCGCATCGAGGTCGCCACGTACTTCGCGACCGACCCGAAGCCGGGGCAGCAGTCCGTTTCGGCGAGGTCATTGTCGACGGTCTTCGGCACGTGAACCGCGAGCAGCGGATAACCCATGCGTTCGGAGAGCTGCGAAACCTTGAGACAGGTATCGGCGGAATCGTTGCCGCCGTTGTAGAAGAAATAGCCGATGTCATGCGCGCGGAAGACTTCGATCAGCCGCTCGTACTGCGCCCGGCTCTTGTCTAGGCTGGCGAGCTTGTAGCGGCAAGATCCGAACGCGCCACCCGGCGTGTGCCTGAGCGCAGCGATGGCTTGCGCCGACTCCTTGCTGGTGTCGATCAGGTCCTCGGTGAGCGCGCCGACGATGCCGTCGTGTCCCGCGTAGACGCGACCGATGCGGCCGCGATGCTTGCGCGCCGTCTCGATCACCGCGCAGGCGGTCGCGTTGACTACTGCGGTCACTCCGCCCGACTGGGCATAGAAGGCGTTGCGTCCGGCCATGGCTCAGTCCTTCAGCGCGGCAAGGCACGCTGCACGCGTGGACTCGACCGATCCCGCTCCGTTGACCTTGCGCACTTTCGGCGCGCGCGGGCCCGCCTCGGCCGCCCACTTCGCGTAGTAGGCGACGAGCGGCTCGGTTTGCTCGTGATAGACCGCGAGGCGCTTGCGCACGGTCTCCTCCCGGTCGTCGTCGCGCTGGATCAGCGCCTCCCCCGTCACGTCATCGCGATCGGCGACCCGCGGCGGGTTGTACCTGACGTGATACGTCCGTCCGGAAGGTAGGTGCACGCGGCGCCCGCTCATGCGTTCGACGATCGCGGCGTCGGGCACCTCGATCTCGAGCACATAGTCGATCCCGACGCCGGCGTCCCGCATCGCTTCGGCCTGCGGAATCGTGCGCGGGAAGCCGTCGAAGAGGTACCCGCTAGCGCAGTCGGGCTGGCGCAAACGATCCTTAACGAGGCCGACGATGATCTCGTCCGACACCAGCGCTCCCGCGTCCATCACTTTCTTCGCCGCAAGCCCCAGAGGCGTGCCCGCCTTCACGGCCGCGCGCAGCATGTCTCCAGTTGAGATTTGCGGAATCGCGTAGGCATCCTTGATGAATGCGGCTTGCGTTCCCTTCCCCGCGCCGGGCGGTCCGAGCAGGATCAATCGCATGTCTGGGCTTCCAGCAGATCTTCGGGCCGGATTCTGCTGGCAACGGCGGGTTCGGTCAAACCATGCCTCGCGCGTAGAGCGCGCGCACCCGCTCCAGGTCTTCCGGAGTATCCACGCCCGGCGCCGGCGTACCCGTCGTAATGCGCACGACGATGCGATAGCCGTGGTACAGCGCACGCAGCTGCTCCAGCGCCTCGAAACTCTCGATCGGAGCGGGCGCGAGCGACGGATAACGGCGCAGGAAAGCGACGCGGTAGGCGTAGAGGCCGTAGTGCCGATACAGTGGCAGCCCGACGGGCAGGCGGTCGCGGCTCGCAGCGAACGCGTCACGTGCCCAGGGAATCGTTGCCCGGCTGAAGTACAGCGCGTACCCTTCGTGATCGAGCACGACCTTGACGACATTCGCGCTGAACGCTTCGTTGACGTCCTCGATCGCGTGACACGCGGTCGCGATCGAAGCTTCCGGGTGCGCGCGCAGCTCCTCGGCAACGTCCCGGATGAGCTCCGGCCCGAGAAGCGGCTCGTCGCCCTGCACGTTGACGACGATCCCGCGTTCGTCGAGATCGAGCTGCGCGGCGGCTTCAGCGAGGCGATCGGTGCCGGTCGCGTGATCGGCGCGCGTCATAACGGCGCGCACGCCGTGCTCTAGCGCGGCCGCGCGGATGCGCTCGTCGTCGGTCGCGATGACCACCTGGTCGGCTCCGCTCGCCAGCGCGCGCTCGGCCACGCGCACGACCAGCGGTTTCCCGGCGATGTCCAGCAGGGGCTTCCCAGGCAGGCGCGTCGACGCGTAGCGCGCCGGGATTAGGACCGCGAAGCTCACTCGTACTCGGATGGCTCGAGCTTGCGCGCTTCCTCTTCGAGCATCACCGGAATGCCGTCGCGAATCGGGTAGGCCAGGCGCGCTGACTTCGAAACGAGCTCCTGGCGCTGACGATCGTAGACGAGCGGGCCCTTGGTCACCGGGCAGACGAGTATCTCAAGCAGCTTGGCATCCATGGAGAGCCCTTTCCAGGCGTTCGACCAGCGCAGCGTCGATGCGCGCCTGGATGGGCAGGCACCAGAAGCGCGGATCGCCGAATGCCGCGCATTTTACCGCATCCTTTTCGGTCATCAGGATCACGCTCGCGGCGGGCAGCGCAAGCTCGTCGCGGGTATAGCGGTGATGATCGGAAAACGCGTGACACACGGGGTCGAGACCGAGTCTGCGCAGCAGGTCGAAGAAGCGCTGCGGATGCGCGATGCCGGCGATCGCGTGCACGCCCGGGCTTCTTGCCCAACTGCGGACGTCCGCGCTCGCTCTCGCGTCGACGAGATTGCGCCATGAGAGAGGCTCGTGACGCATCTGCGTCTCGCGTCCGTCGTCGCTCGCACCCGCGGACTGCGACGCCACGAGGGTGACCAGCGCGTCGACTGCACGCAGGCGGGAGCGCGGCTCGCGCAGCGGTCCCGCGGGAAGGAGCCGGCCGTTGCCGAAGCCGCGCGAAGCGTCTATCGCCGCGATCTCGAAGTCTCGCCCGAGCGCGTAGTGCTGCAATCCGTCGTCGCTGAGCAGGACACTGCGATCCGGGTGCGCTGCGAGCATCGCCCGTGCAGCGGCGGCGCGATCGCGACCGATCCAGACGGGAAAGCCGCTCGCAGCGAGCAGCAAAGGCTCGTCACCGACCTCCGACGGATCGTCGCTTGCCGAGACCGCGCGAGGCCCGCCCGCGCCCGAGCCGTAGCCCCGGCTCACGATCCCTGGCCGCCAGCCCCGCGCCGCGAGCGCGTCGGCCAGCGCGCGCGTAAGCGGCGTCTTGCCCGAACCCCCGACGACGATATTCCCGACGACCACCGTCGGCACCGGCGGCGAGAATGTCGGCAGCAGCCTCGCGCGGTAAGCCGCCCTGCGCAACCAGACCGCGCCGCGGAACAGCAGCGAAAACGGCAGCATCGCGGCGCATAGCGGCGTCAACCGCGGCGCATACCAGCCGGCGACGAGCCTGTCGGCTAAGCTCATGGCCCGCGGGTAGCGAACAGAGCCACGTCGGGTTGCGCGCGAGAGCCGCCCGCTCCGCCGGAGCTCACTTCGGCGGAGTCTGGGTCGCGAAGGTGATGTGGATCAGCCCGGCCTCGCGCGCCGCTTCCATCACGTGGATGACCGATTGATGCGTCGCGTTGGCGTCGGCGCTGATGATGACGACCGGCTCTTTGGCGTCGCCCGCGGCGGCCTTCAGGGCCTCGGCAAGCGCGCTCACGGTGGTGAACTGAAGCATCTTCTTGTCGATAACGTACCGGCCCTGCGTATCGACCCCGACGTTGATCTCCTTCGGCCGCTGCTGCATCGGGTCGGCGTTCGCCTCGGGCAGCGTGATCTGCAGCTCCGCCACGCGCTGATATGTCGTCGTCACCATGAGAAAGATGAGGATGACGAGCAGCACGTCGATCAACGGAATGAAGTTGATCTCGGGCTCCTCTCGCGTTCGGCCGGCACGGAGGTTCATCTGCGCTCGATCCCGATCCCTACTTGCGCTCGCCGTGGGCGAGCTCGACCAGCTTGATGGCCTGCTGTTCCATTTCCAGCGTCAGGCTGTCGGCCTTGGCGCGGAAGTGGCGGTAGAAGATCATGCTCGGGATCGCGACGATCAGGCCGAACGCGGTGTTGTAGAGAGCGACGGAGATGCCGTGCGCGAGTTGGATCGGGTTCGACCCCGCCACGGTCTGCGAGCCGAAGATCTCGATCATGCCCACGACAGTTCCGAACAGGCCGAGGAGCGGCGCCATCGCGGCGATCGTGCCGAGCGTGGTCAGAAAGCGCTCGAGGTCGTGCGCGACGATGTGACCGACCTCCTCGATCGCCTCCTTCATCACTGGACGCGGGCTCTTGAGGTTGGCAAGCCCCGAGGCAAGAACGCGGCCTAGCGGTCCCATCCGCGCCGTCTTGGCGACCAGTTCCGGCGAAAGGCCGTGCTGCTTGTACTCGGCGAGCACCTTATCGACGGTTCCCGGCGGCGAAACCACGCTCTCCCGCAGCGACCACAGGCGCTCGAGGATCAGCGCCAAGGCGACGATCGACGCGAAAATCAGAGGCCAGATCGGCCAGCCCGCTGCCTGAATCAGCGACCACACGGATTGACGCTCCTCGAATGCAAAGCATGAACTCTAGCTTGGCCGCTGCCGTTCGGCAAGAAGTCTGCCGTCGCGCGTCACGTGCGGTCGACGCCGCCGTCGCGCTCGGCGAGCGTCGCGGTGATCGCCGCGCCCGCGAGCACGATGAGCCAGGTGAGATACAGCCAGAGCAGGAACAAGGGCAGCGCTGCGAGCGCGCCATAGATGAGCTGGTAGTTCGCGAAATGGGAGATGTAGAGCCGGAATCCGAACTTGGCGAGTTCGAATGCGGCGGCGGCCAGGAGCCCTCCGACCAGGGCACGGCGAAAGCGCACGCGCTGGGCGGGAACGAATCCGTAGACAAAGGTGAACGCAGCGGCTTGGACCGCGAACGCAATGGGCGCCACGAGAATGGCGAGCGTCTGTGAGCGAAGCGGCACCAGAGCGACCGATTCGTCGATCAGCCAGCTCATGAAGTAGACGGCGACGCCGATGAAGGCCGGCCCTGCGGTAAGCCCGATCACGTAGATGAAGATGCGCCGCGCGAGCGAACGGGGCGCCTTCACGCCCCAGATCGCATTGATCTCACTCTCGACCTCGGCGACCAGTAGCACGGCGGTCACGATCACGAAGACGGTCCCGATCCCCTTCAGGTCGGCGGTCTTGGCAGTGAACTCGGTCAGGTAGCGATGGATCACGCCCGCGCTCTCGGGCAGGAAAAACTTGAGCAGGAACGACTCGAGCGCCTGCTGCGAGGCCCCGAACAGAGGGAACTTCGCCACGTACGCGAACGCGACAGTGAACAGCGGCACCAGCCCGAGGAGCGTGGTGAAGGCGAGGCTTGCAGCGGTGCGCGCGAGCCCCACCCCCGACAGCCGCTCGATGACGCGGCGGACGAACGCGATGAATGCGATCAGCTGCGCCAGTGGGATCCCCAAGCCGCTCGCGCGAAGCGCAGGCCGGCTACATCACTCCGAGACGCGACGGCGAATTATCGCATCGAGCTCTCGGCCGCCTCAAACGGCGCGCCACCGTCTTTCCAGGCGAGCGTGGGGTTCCCGAACCACTCGCAAAACAGCGTTATGCTTGGACTTTCCAAGACTGCGAGGGCTTCGGGCATGAGCGCGATTCCTCCTGCGACGCAGACGGCGGTGCTCGGCGGCGGTTGCTTCTGGTGCCTGGAAGCGGTGTTCGTCCGCCTGCGGGGCGTGCAATCGGTCGAGTCGGGCTACGCGGGAGGGCACGCGCCGAATCCGAGCTATGCCGAAGTGTGCAACGGAGATACCGGTCATGCCGAAGTCGTCCGCGTCACCTTCGATCCCGCGATCGTATCGTTTCGCGATCTTCTCAAGGTGTTCTACGCCATCCACGACCCCACGACCAAGGACCGCCAGGGCAACGACGTCGGCACGCAGTATCGGTCGGTGATCTTCTGTCAGAATGCGCAGCAGCGCGAAGACGCCGAGGCCGTGATCGCGGAGCTCACGCGCGAGGGACTCTGGCCCGGGCGGATCGTCACCGAGATCGCCGATGCCGCGCAATTCTTTCCTGCAGAGCAGTACCACCAGAGTTACTTCGAGCGCAACCCCAGACAGCCTTACTGCCAGTTCGTCGTCGCCCCGAAGGTGGCGAAGTTCCGGAAGGAATTCGTCGATCGGCTCAAGGCCTGAGGCGGGCAGCTAGGACTTGCGCGCGTAGAAGGCGCCTCCGGCGAGCGCCGCTCCCACCAGCCAGAAGACCGGCCCGATCCCGAGCGAGGAGCCGACCGCCCCGAAGAGCAGCGGCACGGCAAAGGTCGAGGCGTTGATCACCGACATGCGGACGCCGACCGCCTCCCCCATCCGCCCGGCGGGCGCCAGAACGTGCAGCAGCGACATGACCATCGGCTGGCCGCTCCCCAGCGCGAGGCCAAGGGTGAACGAAAGCGCCATCAGCAGCGAAAGACTCTCGACGAAGGGATAGAGCGAGTAGGCCAGGCCGGCGATGACAAGCGCAGCGGTGAGCACGGTGAACTCCGCGAATCGCCGCGCGATCCAGGGCATCACCACGCGCACCGCAAACGTCGCTGCCGCGAACGAGGCCAGAACGAGCCCGATGAGCGACGCGGACAGGCCGATTCGAGCCCCGTAGACGGGAATGAAGAACGTGTGCAGGTCCCAAGCGACAGCCAACAAGGCATTGACGGCGAAGACCCTCCGCAACCGCGGGCTGCGCAGGAACTCAACGACGCCGCCGCGCGCGAGTTGCCTGTGCGCCTCGTGAGGAACCGGCAGCGCCAATGCCCCGCGGGCCAGCACTGCGACCGGCACCAGTGGCAGCACCGATAAGACCAGGAAGGTCGATCCGAAGTCGGTGTGATCGATGAGAAGACCTGCGAGCAACGGACCGCACAGTCCCGAGATCGAGTAGCCGAGGGCGAGCAGGCTGAAATTCTTGGCTCGCTCCGCAGGCGGACCCAGGGCGCCCGTGGCGTTTTGCGCGGCAACCTGGAACAGCATGAACGACACGCCGATGATTGAAGTCGTGAAGAACAGTGCTGGCAGCCCTGGGAACACCCGGGGAAGCACAGCGCCGATGGCGATGCCGAGCGAGCCGAGCAGCAGCGGCCGCCGCACTCCGGCGCGATCCGAAAGGCGCCCCGCGCCCACCGCGAGCCACATCGGCAGGAACGAGTAGAGGCCCATCAGGGTGCCGACCACGAAGGGCGATTCGGCGAGCGACAGCGCGTACAGCGACACCGTCACCCGGCTGCCGGTGAGAACCGTGTGGTTCAGGATTCCCAGCGTGATGAGCGCCGGCAGCGTGCGTCGCGCGCGCCCTTCCGGCGTGCTCACGGAGCGAGGCGCTCGATCCGCCAGAGCGAGCCCTCGCGCCGGTAGCGGAGCCGATCGTGCAGCCGCGACTCGCGTCCCTGCCAGAATTCGATCGCCGCGGGCGCCACGCGGTAGCCGCCCCAGTGAGGGGGCCGAGGTACTCCTTCTCCGAGCGGAGCGAAGCGATCGCTCGCGGCCGCGACCTCCCGTTCGAGCCACCGGCGGTCGGCGATCACTCGACTCTGCGGTGATGCCCATGCGCCAAGGCGGGCGGCGCGCGGTCGCGAGGCAAAGTACGCATCGGACTCCTCTGGGGCCACCTTGGCGACGCTGCCCTCGACCCGCACCTGGCGCTCCAGCTCGACCCAATGGAACAGCAGCGCTGCGAGCGGCGTGCCCGCCAGCTCGGTGCCCTTGCGACTCTCATAGTTCGTGAAGAACACGAAGCCGTCGGCGTTCACCCCCTTGAGCAGGACGATGCGCGCGTCCGGGTGTCCTCGGGGGTCGACTGTGGCGAGGCTCATCGCCGTCGGCTCGGGCAACGCGGCGGCGATCGCTTCCTCGAGCCAGCGATTGAACTGCCGTATCGGATCGGGATCGACGTCGCTCTCGGTCAGTGCGGCGCGGCGGTACTCGCGGCGCAGTTCGGCGATGTTCACGGCGGACAGGGGAGAAACGCAGCGCTGCCATTATCGGCGATTTCCCGCCGCGCGTGCTGGGCCAGCGGCGATCGGGCAGCCAGCGCGCCGGAGCCGAACGGTCAGCGAGCGCGGCTTCGGTGACCGACTGCCTGTCGGCGACGGCGATTCTCCCCGATGCAACACTCCGCGTCCCGCAGAGCGGATCGACCAAGAATTTGCATACGCTCGGGTGAGAATGGGGTATATTTGCCGCAATGGAGCTCCAGGGTCGATGACAGGAGATTCGATCTGTCTCCATGTTCCTCGCCGTCGCGTCCAAGCGATCAACCACCAGGAAGGAGAACTATGGCAACCGCCAAGAAGGGAAAGAAGAGCAAGAAGTCCGCCGCGAAGAAGTCGGGCAAGAAGTCGGCCAAGAAGCCGGCCAAGAAAATGAAGAAAGCCGCTCCGAAAAAGGCGAAGAAGGCCAGCAAGCGCAAACCGAACGCCGCATTCATGAAGGCGATGACTCCGACGGCCGTGCTGGCAGCCGTGGTCGGAAGCATGCCCCTCCCGCGGACCGAGGTCACCAAGAGGATCTGGGACTACATCAAGAAGAACAGACTGCAGGACACGATCAACAAGCGTCTGATCAACGCGGATGAGAAGCTGCGGCAGGTATTTGGTGGCAAGCGGCAGGTGTCGATGTTCGAGATGACGAAGCTGGTTTCGAACCACCTCAAGTAAGCTCCCGCACGATCGTACTCAGCGCCGGCGCCTTCGCGCGCCCGCTCGATTCCACGGCCGGCCCGCGCACTGCGCTGGCCGGCCGCTTAGTTTCGAGGGCGCGCCGTCTGCTCCGCTCCCTCTATAATCGCGCCGCCATATTCGGGGGGAGATACCCATGCATACGACCGCCCTTGCCTGCTGTGGACTTACACTCATGCTGGCGGGTGCCGCCTGGACGCAGGCGACGTCGGCTCAGACCGCCGCGCAGCAGCGCATCCGGGGAGACGTCGTTGCAATCGACGGTCTATCCCTGCAGGTCAAGGAGCGCAGCGGGGCGTTGCTCACGGTGAAGCTCGCCGAGAATTACACCGTGACGGCGGTCGTCAAGATCGACAGCGACCGGATCGTTCCCGGAACCTACGTCGGGGCAGCGTCGATGCCACAGCCCGACGGCACGCATCGTGCCCTCGAGGTGCTCGTGCTTCCCGAATCGCGCCGCGGCAGCGGCGAGGGGTACTACCCCTGGGATCTGCAGCCGGGCAGCATGATGACGAACGCGACGGTGGCGGATGTCGTCCGGGTCGACAAGGAGCGCAGGATCACGCTCAAGTACAAGGACGGCCAACAGACGGTTCTGGTTCCCGGAGACGTTCCCATCGTCACGTTCGAGCCCGGGGAGCGCGCGATGCTCAAGCCAGGCGCGCACGTGCTCATGACGGCGACCCATCAGCTCGACGGCACGCTCACAGCGGGCGGCGTTGCGGTTGGCAAGGACGGGCTCGTCCCGCCGATGTAGCCGCGCGAGCCCGCAGCGAGGGGCCTCCCTCACCGCCGCGAGAAATCATGCGTTGAGCCGTCGGCCCTTTGCGTTCGGCTCGGGTCGCCTCCACTCGCTGTCGCTCGCGGAGCCTCGCTCCGCCTCGCCGTCCGCCCCACTCGAGCGTGGGGATCGCGCGTGGCGAGTCGCGGCTGCTGGCGACGCGGCTGCGCTTCACTCACTCGTCTCCGTGCAAGGAGCCAGCCGCGCGAGCCCGCAGCGAGGGGCCTCCCTCACCGCCGCGAGAAATCATGTGTTGAGCCGTCGGCCCTTTGCGCGTGGCGAGTCGCGGCTGCTGGCGACGCGCAGCTTCTCATCTGCTCATACTGCGCGAGGAGCCAGCCGAGTCGAGCGAGTTAGCCTGCGCCCCCACGCGCCTGAAGCGCGCGGATCCGCTCCTCGATCGGCGGATGCGTCGCGAACAGCGACGCAATCGCCGAGCGATCGGTGATTCCGAACCCGGTGAGCGACTTGGGCAGCTCGCCGGGCGGGAGCCCGCCCAGCCGCGCCAGCGCGCGCATCATCGGCTGCGGCGTGCCGAGGTACTGCGCACTCCCGGCATCGGCGCGGAACTCACGCCTGCGAGAGAACCATGCGACGATGATGCTCGCCAGCACCCCGAGCAGCAGCTGGCATACGATCATGGTGATGAAGTACCCCGGGCCGGTGCCGCGCTCGGTGCGAAACACCATGCGATCCACGAAGAACGCGACGACTCGCGAAAGAAATACAACGAAGGTGTTCACTACCCCCTGGATGAGCGTCAGCGTCACCATGTCGCCGTTCGACACGTGCGCGACCTCGTGTCCGAGCACGGCCTCGATCTCCTCGCGCGACATCGACGCCAGAAGTCCCGTCGACACGGCGACGAGCGCCGAGTTGCGGAAGGCGCCTGTCGCGAAGGCATTCGGCTCGCCTTCGTAGACGGCCACCTCCGGCATCCCGATGCCGGCTTTCTCGGCAAGCCTCTTCACCGTCGCGACCAGCCAGGCCTCGGCCTCGTTGCGCGGGCTCTGTATCACCTGCGCACCGGTAGACCACTTTGCCATCGACTTCGACAGGAGCAGCGAGATGATCGCGCCTCCGAAGCCGAAAATGGCCGAGAAGACGAGCAGCCCGCCCATGTTGATGCCCTCTGCCGCAAGAAAGCGATCGAGTCCCAACACGCGCGTCGCGATCGACAGCACGAGCAGGACAGCGATGTTGGTCAGCAGAAAGAGAACAATCCGCTTCATGGTTTCCCTCGTGAGGGTCGGAGGTGAGGCGCTGATGTTAGCGCCTCGCGCGGCAGCGCGACAGTCGCGGGCTACTTGGCGGTTCCCGCACGACCCCACGAATCGCGCAGCGTAACCGTGCGATTGAACACGGGCCGGGGCGAGGAGTGATCCTTCGCGTCAGCGATGAAGTAGCCGTGGCGCTCGAACTGGTAGCGCGATTCCGTCGGTACTGTCGCCAGGGTGGGCTCGACGTAGGCTGTCAGCACGAGCTTCGAGTCGCGGTTGAGATCGTCCAAGTAATTGCGCTCCGTCGGCTCGTCGAAGGGCGCGTCATCGTCTACAGCCCGCGCGCGGCCCATCAACCCCGATGTCGCTTGCCCTTGCGGTGACGTTGGGGCGCTCGTGCGACCAGGTTGGGGGACAGCGAACAGTCGGTCATATTGGCGGACCTCGCACACGGCGGCGTGGCGCACCGACAGCCAGTGAACGTTGCCGCGAACCTTGCGTGCGTCCGCGCCCGCCGTGCCGCTCTTCGTGGTCGGATCGTAGGTGCAATGGACCGCCGTGACGCGCCCCTGGGCGTCGCGCTCCGCCCCGAGGCATTTGACGACGAAAGCGTAGCGCAGCCTGACCTCGGCCCCGGGAGTGAGGCGAAAGTAGCCCTTGGGCGGCGTTTCCTCGAAGTCTTCCCGCTCGATCCAGAGCTCGCGAGCGAACGGCAGGGCACGGCGTCCCATCTCCGGCTTCTGTGGATGGTTAGGTGCCGTGCAGTCCTCTTGCTGCCCTTCCGGATAGTTGTCGATCACGAGCTTGATGGGATCGAGAACTGCGATTCGTCTTTCCGCCCTTTCGTTGAGATCTTCGCGCAGGCAGTCCTCGAGCACGCTCATGTCGATCCAGGAATCCGCTTTCGACACGCCGATGCGCTCGGCGAAAAGACGGATCGCCTCCGGCGTATAGCCACGCCGGCGCAAGCCGACGAGGGTCGGCATGCGCGGATCGTTCCAGCCGTCGACATAGCCGCCCTGTACCAGTTCGAGCAGCTTGCGCTTGCTCATCACCGTGTATGTCAGGTTGAGGCGGGCGAATTCGTATTGCTGCGGCAGCGGCCGCTGCAGCAAGCCTGCTTCCGCGAGCCGCTCGATGACCCAGTCGTACAGCGGCCGGTGGTCCTGGAATTCGAGCGTGCAGAACGAATGCGTGATCCGCTCCAGCGCATCGGAGATGCAATGCGTGTAGTCATAGAGGGGATACACGCACCACTGCGTTCCTGTGCGGTGATGGGCCGTATGACGGATGCGATAGATGGGCGGGTCGCGCATGTTGATGTTGGGGCTCGCCAAGTCGATCTTCAGGCGCAGCACATGCGCACCATCCGGAAACTCGCCCTCCTTCATACGGCGGAACAACTCGAGGTTCTCGGCGACAGAGCGGTCTCGGTACGGGCTTGCCTGGCCAGCTTCCGTGAGGGTGCCGCGCAGCTGTCGCAGCTCGTCGGCGGTCGAGCTGTCTACGTAAGCCAGACCCGCCTTGATGAAATGCCTGGCGAACTCGTAGAGGCGCTCGAAATAATCGGAGGCGTGGTACAGATGCTCGCCCCAGTCGTAGCCGAGCCAGCGGACCGCCTCTTTGATTGAGTCCTCGTACTCGACGTCCTCCTTGATCGGGTTGGTGTCGTCGAAGCGCAGATGGCAGACACCGCCGTTCTCCGCCGCGAGGCCGAAATTGAGGCAGATCGACTTGGCGTGGCCGATGTGCAGGTAGCCGTTGGGCTCCGGTGGAAAGCGAGTGACCACTCGCCCGCCATATTTGCCGCTGCGCTGATGCTCAGCGATGATTTGGCGGAGAAAATTCGAGGTCGGCGCGGCGGTAGCGTTTTGCGGCGGTGCAGCAGTCATGGCATTTTGTTCATGAACAAACCGTGCCGGTCAAGTATTCTAACCGTGGGGCCGAGGGGGCGTCATGGGCCATCACGCCAGAGGCGTCTTCGCTCCCCGCGGAAAACCGCATCCAGCAAGGGTTCACGGGTAGGTGTCGCCGATGCTGGTACGGCGTTGTCCACAATATCTGTGGATAAAAGTGTGTATATCTTGTAAATTCGACCGCTAAGTGACGCGGCTGGCTCGGTTTTCTTTGCAATGCCCAAAATCCTTCCGTCTTTTTTATTTTCTCTATCAAGGTGTTAACTGACCCCTACGCCGAGGAGCCGAAGCGCTTTTGCGCACGCACCCCAGGCGAGCTCGTGGTGGTTTCCGCGATATGGGGCTCAGTTTCTGTCTAGGACAATCGCCGTGCTGCAGTGGCACTGTCGAACGTTGAGGAGCCGCGCGACGTGACGCAGGAGAACTCTCATCCGACCGCCCCCGTGCTGCCGGTTTCGCTGTTTGTCAGCTCGGCAAGGTTACTGCTCGAGCGCCACCTCGGGCTCGTCTGGGTCAGCGGGGAAGTCTCTGGTTTCACGCGCGCCGCCTCGGGGCACTGCTACTTCACGCTGAAGGACGATCTCGCCCAGGTTCGCTGCGTGATCTTTCGCCACAAGGCCCAGCTGCTCGGATTGAGCTTGCAGGACGGTGCCCAGGTCGAGGTGCGTGCCACGCCGACGATCTACGAAGCGCGCGGCGATTTCCAGCTCAACGTCGAGACCGTTCGCCTCTCCGGGCTCGGAGCTCTCTACGAGCGCTTCGCACGTCTCAAGGCTCGACTCGAAGCCGCAGGCTGGTTCGCGCCCACGCGCAAGCGTCCGCTGCCGGCGTTTCCGCGCGCCATAGGTCTGGTGACCTCGCGCAGCGGCGCAGCGTTGTTCGACGTGCTGACGACGCTGCGACGCCGAATGCCGGCCCTACCCGTGATCGTCTACCCGACCTCCGTGCAGGGCGAGGCCGCTGCGGCGGAGATCGCCACCGCGATCGCCGTCGCCAACGCTCACGCCGCAGTCGACGTGCTGATCGTATGCAGGGGTGGCGGATCGATCGAGGATTTGTGGGCTTTCAACGAGGAAGCGGTCGCGCGGGCGGTGCTCGACTCGCGCCTGCCGGTAGTCAGCGGCGTCGGACACGAAACCGACTTCACGATCTGCGACTTCGTTGCCGACGCGCGCGCCCCGACGCCAACCGCGGCGGCCGCGCTCGTTGCGCCGGATCGGTCCGAGCTGCGAGGCCAGCTTTCGGCGCTGGTCGCGCGCTGGCGCCGCGTCGTCGAGCGGAGCCTCGAGCGGCGCGCGCAGCAGCTCGACCTCGCCTCGCGCCGACTTGTGCATCCCGCGGCGCGCCTCGCGCAGCAGGGCGACTCGCTCGCACGCGCGCTCGCACGATGGCAGCGCGCCGTCGCGCAACGAATGGCGGTCCTCGCGCAGCGCCTGGCGGCGCTCGAGTCGGGATTGCGCCACCTCAGTCCGCAGGGAGTCCTCGAGCGCGGCTACAGCATCGTGACCACCCCGGCCGGCATCGTGGTGCAGGACGTGCGGCAGATCGCGACCGGTGACGCGGTCGAGCTGCGCCTTGCGCGCGGACACGCCGGAGCGACGATCACTCGCACCGAGCGCGGCGAGTAGCGCGCTCAGGCTTCGGCCGGGTCGGGGTCGTCGATTGTGGCCGTGCCACGAGGGCTCGCGCGAGCGCCCGAAGGGGCCCGTGCGGCGATGTGCGGCGTCGTCGTGACGACGTCCGCGTTCTGCGCCCGGTGGCGCAGGGCGTGATCCATGAGCACGATCGCGAGCATCGCCTCGGCGATGGGCGTGGCGCGAATCCCGACGCAGGGGTCGTGACGCCCGTGGGTATTGACGATCACCTCCCGGCCGCCTTTGTCGATGCTGCGCCGGTCGAGGCGGACCGAGGACGTCGGCTTGAGGGCGATCGACACGAGGATGTCCTGACCGGTCGAGATGCCGCCGAGGATGCCCCCGGCGTTGTTCGACAGAAACCCCTGCGGTGTCATCTCGTCCGAGTGCTCGGTGCCTTTCTGAGCGACGCTCGCGAAGCCCGCGCCGATCTCCACCCCCTTCACGGCGTTGATGCCCATCATCGCGGCCGCGATGTCGGCGTCGAGCTTGCCATAGACGGGCTCGCCCCAGCCTACGGGGACGTTGGACGCCACGACGGCGATCCGGGCGCCGCACGAATCGCCCGACTTGCGCAGAGCGTCCATGAACGCCTCCAGCTCCTGCACGATTTCGTCGTTTGCCACGAAAAAAGGATTCCCTTCGACATGCTCCCAGGCCTTGAAGGGAACGACCGTAGGGCCGATTTGCGTGAGGTGGCCGCGGATCGCCACAGCGTAGCGCTCGCGCAGCCATTTCTTCGCGATGGCTCCCGCCGCCACGCGTACGGCCGTCTCTCGAGCCGATTGCCTGCCCCCGCCCCGGTAGTCGCGGATCCCGTACTTCTGCCAATAGGTGTAGTCGGCGTGTCCGGGACGGAAGCTCTCCGCAATACTGGCGTAGTCTTTGCTGCGGGCATCCTCGTTGCGGATGAGCAGCGCGATCGGCGTTCCCGTCGTCCGGCCCTCGAAAACGCCGGATAGTATCTCCACGGTGTCGGACTCGCGGCGCTGCGTCACGTGGCGCGAGGTCCCCGGTCGGCGCCGGTCGAGCTCGCACTGAATGTCGGGGGCCTCGAGCGTCATCCCGGGCGGGCAGCCGTCGACGACGCAGCCGATCGCGGGTCCGTGCGACTCGCCGAACGATGTGACGCAGAACAGGGTGCCTATCGTGTTGCCGGACATCGCTTCCTGGCGGAAGATCGATCGCAGGCGAGTTTAGCACGCGCCCTTCTCGGTTCTGAGCAGCGACAGATGAACACTTCGCCTTCGAACGCGGTCCCAAACGAGCTTCGCGGGGCTTTGCGCGAGGCGCGCTTCGTCGCCGCGCTCACGGGCGCGGGCGTCTCCGCCGAGTCGGGCCTAGCCACGTTTCGCGACGCCCAGAGCGGCCTGTGGGCACGCTTCGATCCGCGAGAGCTCGCGACCCCTTCGGCCTTCGCGCGAAACCCGAAGCTCGTATGGGACTGGTATGCCTGGCGACGCGAGCGCGTGGCCAGCGTACAGCCCAATGCTGCTCATCATGCGCTCGCTGAGCTCGAGCGTCGCGCGCCGGAGTTCGTGCTTGCCACGCAGAATGTCGACGGCTTGCATCAGCGCGCAGGCAGCGGCAAGGTCGTCGAGCTGCACGGCAACATCGGGCGAGTGAAGTGCTCACGCGAGGGCACGGTCGTCGAACGATGGGACGCGCCCGAAGGCGAAGTCCCTCGTTGCTCGAGCTGCGGCGCGCTCCTCCGGCCGGACGTCGTCTGGTTCGAGGAGATGCTGCCCGGGCACGCGCTCGCCGCCGCGGAAGACGCGGCGCGCAACTGCGACGTGCTGCTCGTGGTAGGCACGTCCGCAGAAGTCTATCCTGCAGCCGCCCTGCCGCGGCTCGCGGCGAATCACGGCGCAGTCGTGGTCGAGGTCAATCCGAACCCCACCCCGCTTTCCGCATTCGCCGATTACGTGCTGCGCGGCGCGGCGGGCGTCGTGCTGCCGCGACTCCTCGCAGACTAGTGGCCCGGTCAGCCGCTGCCGCCGGGCTGCCGGCCGCGATCGGCCGGGGGCAGCGGAGTCAGGTAGCCGATCACGAGCAGCATCGCACCCACGCCGAGAAATGCGACCACCCGCGTCAGTCCCGACAACGCAGCGAGGTCGATCGCGAAGAGCTTGATCACGACCACGCCGAGGAGCCCCGCACCCATCAGCCATAGCGGCCGCAGGCCGCGTCGGCTGGCGAGGACCATCGCCGCAAGCGCCGTGCCCGTCCAGGCGAGCGTCAGAGCCGCTTGCAGCGGCTTCGAGGCGAGAATCTCGCTCAGCCGCCACGGTATGTCGAGCCAGTGATGGACGGCGCGTACAACTGCGCTATTGAGCGCGATGAAGGCGCCCGTGCCGAGCCACGCATAGCTCGCCTGCGACCCGAGGCGGCCTTCCCCGCGCATCCACCGGTGCAGCGCCAGCAGCGCGAGCGCGAGCGTGAGATCAAGCGGATTCAGCAATGGCACGTAAGGCAGCGGCCGCGCGTCTCCCGGCTGAAGCAGGGCGAGGGCGAGCGCGCCAATGCTCAGCGCCGTCGCGGCGAGTGCGCCCGTGCGCGACGCGTACGCGTCGGCGAAGCCTGCCATCGGCCACATATGAGGGCGGTCCCGCAGCACGCCGATCAGGAACAAGGCCAGAGGAGCGAGATGGGCGCAGGCAGGCCACACGGTGCCGCGCGGCGCGATGCGTGCGGTCCATTCGCCCGCCTCCCAGGCAACCTGAGTCAGGAGGAGCACGGCGCCGGCAAAGTGCGCAGCTGCGAGCGATGACCGGATTCGCGTGCGCTCGCGCAGCGCGCTGGCCTCGTCTGCCGCGGGCAGGCGCAGCTCGGCGCGGTACAGCAGCGCGAAGTGCAGGCCCCAGCACAGAGGGTAAAGCAGCCATCCGTAACCGGTCAGCGTTGTGCGCCCGTGCCAGAGATCGTAGACCAGCGTGAGCGCCATGGCCGGCAGCAAGACGATCGCGGTGCTGTTGAGCCGCGGCCAGCGGAGCGCCAGTCCAATGCACGTTGCCACAGCGACGCCGCCCGCGATCCAGGCGAGCAGCCCGTGCGCTTCGTGTTGCGGGAGGTCTCGCATGATTTCCACCGCCCCGGCTGCCAGCCACCAGAAGCATCCCCAGCCGAAGATCAGGTGCAGGAGCGAGCGCTCGGCTTGGGGAACTGCCTCGTCTCGCGCGTCACCGAAGCGCACGGTTGCCAACGCCGACAGTGCGATCAGCAGCGCACCCAGGAACTGGCGATTGACGAAAGGCGTCGCTACGTACTCGTCCGGAACATGCAGGAGAAAGGCTGCTCCGGCTGCAAACTGCAACAGCAACGCGAGAGCGCGCACGACCGCTCGGTCCGCGCGAATGCCAACCCAGTACATAGCGGCAGCTTCCACCGCCCACACGGCGCTCGTCCAACGCATGTCGAGCGCAAAGGGTACGACGAGCGTCGCGAAGATCACGGCGAGTCCGACGTACGCAGTGGCTAGCAGCTCTGTACCGCGGCGTGCGCGCAGCACGCCGGCAAGCGCCGCGTACACGGCGGCGAGCGCGGCGGCGCTCCACGCGACTCCGTAGCGCATCTCCTCTACGAGGCCTGCTTGCAGTGCGAATACGACGAGCGGCACGCCGAGGACGAGCACGGCGTCGAAGCGCCACTCTCCCGGCCCGCGCAAAGCGTGTGCGATCGGCAACGCGACGTACGCGGCGAAGAAGAGGATGAGAGCGGGTTCGACCGTGGAGAAATACTCGGGCGTGTAGTACTCGTACCCCCACCACAGCGCGACCAGGAAGGTGCCGATGAAGCCGGTCAGGTCGAGTACGCGCCAGGTGCGGAACCACGCCACACCGATCACCACTGCGTTCACGCCGGCGACGTAGGCAAACAATGCGATCGGCTCGCTGGCCGTCCGAACGAGAACCGGAGCCAGAAGGCCGCCCAGCGCGGCGAGCACGGCGAGCGGCTGTGCATCCAGGCGCAGGGACAGTCCGATGGCGGACGCCGCGAGAGCGGCCAGAATCGCGAACGCGGCGGCGGGAGCGAGCAGCGCCACGAGATGCGTGGCGGCGAAGGTCGTCAGGTAAAGCACGCCGAAGCCGCCGCCGATCAAGGCCAGGCCATAGGCCGCGCGGGTCGGGTGCAGCCGCGCGCCGATTGCGATCAGCGCAAGCCCCGCGAGGGCGACCCCGAGGAACTGCATCTCGATCGGCACCGTCACGTGCTCGGTGAAATACGACAGCAGGAAAGCCACGCCGAAGAACAGCACGACCACACCGACGCGGACCATCGCGCTCCCGTCGGTGAACCAACGCCCAAGCGCGCTGTGCTCCGCAGCGCTCGCGGCGGACGACGTTGGACTCGCCCTCGTCTGCGGCAAAGCATCACCCGCGCCGCCCTTGCGCACCGGATGTTGCGCCGGTGCCTGCACGGGCGGTTTCGCGCCGCGAGGCTCGTCAGCAGACGCCTCAGGCACCCGCGCTGGAGGCGACACGTCGCCCGCCGTCTGTGGCACCGAGGTCGCGTCGGCTCCTCGTCGCAGCCGGGCAAGTTCCGACTCCAGCGCGACGACGCGCCTCTCGAGTTCCGCTACGCGCGTCAGCGCCGCGCCCGGCCCGAACGTCGCTTCAGGCGAGAATCTGCGCCACAGGAAGCCGGCGACGGTACCGATCACGGCCCCGGCGACGAGGCCGGAGAAGCCGTGGACATAGGCGCCCACCAGCGCCCCGAGCAATAGTCCGAGCCAGGCCATGGCGCCGGCTTTTCGTCCGCGTCAGCGCCGCTCGCCGCGCAGTGCGAGCACCGCCTGCTGGAGCAGCTCGGGCGTTGCGCGCGCCGGGGCCACGGGGTTGCCCGCGACGAGCGCAATGCGGGAGAAGATGCCGCGCAGACGTCGCATCGCCCTTCCGCGATCGGAGCGACTGAAGAAACTGCCCCAGAGCCCGCGCAGCGCCATCGGCACGACCGGAACCGGAGTCTGCTCCAAAATGCGCTGCAGGCCGGGCCGAAAAGGATTGAGCTCGCCCGTATCGGTAATCTTGCCCTCGGGGAAGATGCACACGACCTCGCCATTCGCGAGCGCAGCCGCTACTTCCTCGAAGGCGCGCTCCTTCAGGGTGGAATCTTCTCGCGCCGGCGCGATGGGGATGGCGCGCATCGTGTGGAAGATGAAGTTGAGCAGTGGAACGGCAAAGATCCGGTGGTCCATGACGAAGCGGATCGGCCGCCGCACGCAGGCGGCGATCACCACGGCATCGACGTAGCTCACGTGGTTGCAGACGATGACGCAGGCGCCGTCCTCCGGAACACGGTCGAGCCCCTCCTTGTCGACGCGGTAGAACGTGTGGATCAGCAGCCACGCGAGAAAGCGCATGAGGAATTCCGGCACGAGCGCATAGATGTAGAGTGCGACCACCGCGTTCATGAGTCCGGTGGCGAGAAACAGCGCCGGGATGCTCAGGCCGGCCTTGAGCAGGCCGAGCGCCGCGCCCGCAGAGACGACCATGAACAGCGCGTTCAGGATGTTGTTGGCGGCGATTATGCGCGAGCGGTGCGACGGGTCCGAACGCTCCTGGATCAGCGCATACAGCGGCACGATGTAGAACCCGCCGAACATGCCCAGCAGCACGAGGTCGGCCGCCACGCGCCAGTGCGCGCGCACGGAGAGGAAGCCTTCGATCCCTGTCAGGCCGTGCGCCGCGAGATCGTGGCTCGCCGCATACAGGTCGATCGCGAATAGCGACAGTCCGATCGAGCCGAAGGGCACCAGCCCGAGCTCCACCTTGCGTCCCGACAGCCGCTCGCACAGGAGCGATCCGATGCCGATCCCGACCGAGAAGATGGCGAGCAGCAGCGTGGCCACGTGCTCGTCGCCCCCGAGCACATCCTTGGTGAAGTTCGCGAACTGCGTGAGATAGGTTGCGCCGTAGAACCAGAACCAGGATATGCCGAGCATCGACAGCCAGACCACGCGGTTGCCGTAGGCGAAGCGCAGGTTGCGGGCGGTCTCGGTGAACGGGTCCCAGTTGATCTTGAGCTCGGGCGCGACGGCCGGCGTGATCGGTATGGCGCGGCTCACGACATAGCCCGCCACGGCGATGGCGATGGCGATCGCGCCGGCGAGGATCGGCCCGTTCGGCTTGATCGCGATCACCAGTCCTCCGACGATCTCGCCGAGCAGGATCGCGACGAAGGTGCCCATCTCGACGAGGCCGTTTCCCCCGATGAGCTCTTCCCGGCGCAGGTGCTGCGGCAGGATCGCGTACTTGACCGGCCCGAACAGCGTCGAATGCACCCCCATCAATCCAAGCGCGAGGAACAGCAGGATTAAGTCGCGCCGATAGAAGCCGATCGCGCCGACCACCATGATCGCGGTCTCAAAAAGCTTGACGAATCGGATGAGGCGCGATTTTTCGAACTTGTCGGCGATTTGCCCCGCCGTCGCCGAGAACAGGACGAACGGCGCAATGAACACCGCTGCGGCGATGTTCACCAGGTCGTTCGAGGACAGCGTGCTGAGCGCGGCCGCCTGAAACGCGACGAAGATAACCAGCGCGTTCTTGTACACGTTGTCGTTGCCGGCGCCGAGGAACTGAGTCCAGAAGAAAGGCGCGAAGCGCCGCTCGCGCAGCAATTGGAACTGGTTGTGTTCGTGCATCGTCCTTCTCGAATCAGTAGTGAGCGGCAAGGTAATCGCGCACGGCGTCGAGCGCCTCGCGCACCGCGCGGGGATCCGGCCAGAAATAGACCTCCTTGCCTACCTTCTCGCGCACGAGCACACCCGCCTCACGCAGCACCCGCAGGTGATGCGACACGGCGGAGCGCGAGAGCGTCGATGCGGCGACGATCTCGCCGACGTTGAGCCTCTCGCCGCGCTCGAACATGAGCAGGATGCGCTGCCGGTGCGCATCCCCCAGCGCCGCAAAGATCCGCGCCGTCCGCCGCCATGGCGCCGGAATTGCCCGCGCGTACGCCTTTCTCATACCTACATGACTAGTAAAATGGTTATATTAGTCTAGCCTGTCCCGGCCGCTTGTCAAGACAGCGCCCGCGGCCGGGCAGCTCGGCTGGCGCCGGGCCCGGACGCGCCCTTGGGCTACAATGAAAGCCTCCTTCCGAACGCCCTGCGACACCCGGTGCGGACCTATCTCGACTTCATGCGACACGTGCGCGACCACGGCGTGCGCAAGGACGACCGCACCGGCACCGGCACGTTGTCGGTGTTTGGCTATCAGATGCGCTTCGACCTCGGGCGCGGCTTTCCCCTGCTCACGACCAAGAAGGTGCACACCAAGTCGGTCATCCACGAGCTGCTCTGGTTTCTCGCCGGCGATACGAACGTCCGCTACCTTCGCGACAACGGCGTGACGATCTGGGACGAATGGGCCGACGAGCGCGGCGAGCTCGGGCCGATCTACGGCTTCCAGTGGCGGTCGTGGCCCGCTCCGGACGGCCGCCACATAGACCAACTCTCCGAGGTCATGACGCAGATCCGCGCTAATCCGGATTCGCGGCGGCTGATCGTGTCGGCGTGGAACGTCGGCGACATTCCACGCATGAAGCTGCCGCCGTGCCACGCCTTTTTTCAGTTCTACGTTGCAGAGGGCAGGCTTTCCTGCCAACTCTATCAGCGCAGCGCGGACATCTTCCTCGGTGTGCCCTTCAACATCGCGTCCTATGCACTGCTCACCCATCTGGTCGCCCAGCAGGGCGATCTCGAGGTTGGCGACTTCGTTTGGGTCGGCGGGGACTGCCATCTCTATCTCAACCATCTCGAGCAGGTGGAGACCCAGCTCGCCCGCTCTCCATTCCCGTCGCCCCGACTCACGATCAAGCGCCGGCCGGCATCGCTCTACGAGTATCGCTACGAAGACTTCGAGATCATAGGCTACCAGTGTCACCCGGCCATCAAGGCCGCGGTAGCGGTTTAGCGCGGGCCGCGGGCAAAAAAAAGCCCGCTGGGAGGAAGTGAGCGGGCAAGGGGGATTCCGATGGTCGGAGCGCTGCCCGGCTCCGAGAGGGTCAGGCGTTGCGGGCCTTTCGCCCCGCCGGCCGCCTGCAGGCCGATTGGTCCGTTACACCACGCTGCGGGCTGCGCTCACACGCTCGACCAGTTCCTCCAGCGCCACTTGCTGGGCGGGAGACAGGCCGTCGGGCGAAGCCGCGAGCTCGGGGCGAGAGCGCTCGGGTAGCTCCGGCTTGTTAAGCCATGCGCCACACAGTTCCGGAGAAAACGTATCCACAGCCGCCACCTTTCCACTTTCGTCCTCGCGCCTCCACGCGTGCAAAAGCAATTGACATGCCATAAAATAATTCTCGATCCAAATCCTCGGCTTAGAGACGCTGGTGTGCGAAGAGCATCAACGCCGGGAGGCAAAACTGGCACGACTGCTGCATTTCTGTCGTAATTTTGCGACGCGCAATATGACAATGTTGTTAAGTCCTTGAATCGCCGGAAAGAGAACTGTCGTTAAGCGGCGACAGCCCTGCCGCGCACCGACCGCTCGAGGTCGATCTTTGCGATGCGCGACTAGGGCTTGGTGTTCTTGAAGGTTGCGGGCTCGAGGCGGTGACGCTGCAGCAGCTTGTAGAACTCCGTGCGATTGCGCTTGGCGAGCGTCGCGGCCTGGGTCACGTTGCCGCCCGTGATCTTGAGCAGCCGCACGAGATAGTCGCGCTCGAACTGCTTGCGCGCCTCCTCGAACGGCGCCAGCGCGCCGGCGTCCTCGCGCAGCGCGCCTTGAACGAGGGTTGCGGGTATCACGCTGGTAGTAGTCAGCGCCAGCGCCTGCTCGAGAAGGTTGAGCAGCTGCCGCACGTTTCCCGGCCACGGGGCTGCGATCAGAAGCGCCATCGCGTCGGGCGCCAGCGTGGGAACGGGCTTCTTGTAGCGCTCCGCGAGCCGGCGGAGAAAATGCGTCGCCAGCAGCGGAATGTCCTCCCGCCGCTCGGCCAGAGCCGGGAGCCTGAGCGAGACGACGTTCAGTCGATAGAACAGATCCTCGCGGAACTCGCCCGCGGCCCGCTGCACGTCGAGGTCGCGGTGAGTCGCCGATATCACGCGCACGTCGATGGGCGCGGACTGCGTGGCCCCGACCGGGCGCACTTCGCCCTCCTGCAAGACGCGGAGCAGCTTAACCTGGAGAGCGAGCGGCATGTCTCCGATCTCGTCGAGAAAGATCGTGCCGCGATCGGCCGCGACGAACAGGCCCTTGTGCGCTTGCACGGCTCCGCTGAAGGCGCCGCGGGCGTGGCCAAACAGCTCCGATTCGAGCAGCGGCTCAGGGATTGCGCCGCAATTCACGGCGACAAACGGCTGCGCAGCCCGCTGCCCCGCGCGGTGAATGGCACGCGCGAGCAACTCCTTTCCGGTGCCCGATTCGCCGAAGATGAGCACGCTCGCATCGGAGTCCGCCACGAGCCTCGCCTGGCGGAGCAGATCCTCCATGCGCGGGCTGCGCGTGACTATGCCGGAGCGCCAGTCGCCGGTAGCCTGACGCGTCGGCTCGGGCGCGTCGCCGGTCAGGCGCACGGCGCTCGCTACCTTCTGTAGCAATTCCTGGCTGTCGAACGGCTTCGTGAGGAAACCGAATACGCCGCGCTGCGTCGCTGTCACCGCGTCGGGAATCGTGCCGTGCGCCGTGAGGATGATCACGGGCAGCGTCGGATGCTGGCGGTGGATCGCCTGGAATAGCTGCAGTCCGTCGATCCCCGGCATGCGCAGGTCGGTGATCACGGCGGCGGGACGCGCGATCGCGAGCGCCGCAAGGGCCGACTCGCCGCTGTCCGCGGTGCGCACGCGGTAGCCCGCCGAGGTCAGCCGCAGGCTGATGAGCTTCAGCAGGTCGGGGTCGTCGTCGACCAGCAGGATGTCGCCCGGGTTGGCCATGATCGTCTATCGGCCCGTGCCGCCCCCGCCTCCGCCGCCGCCCGCGCCACCCGCGTTGCGGCTGCGCTCCAGGAGCAGGCTGCGCTCAACGGCGCGGAGCGCGTCGAGCTTCTCCTGCGCAGCGGCAGTCTTTCTCTGCTCGTCGCGCACGCTGCGCGTGCGCTCGGCGATCTGCGCATAGACCACGGTTGCGATCTGCTTGAGCGACGACGAGCTACCCGCGCCCTTGCCGACCATGGGCTCGAGCAGCGACAGCGCGCGGGCGTCATCGGGCGACCCGGCGGCAGGCAGCGTGAGGAGCACTGCAAGGCGGATGCGGCTCACGTCACTGCGAGTGCGATTGAACGCCTGGTTCGCTGACGCGAGCTCTCGCTTTACGTCATCGCCGTTGTCGGTCGCGTAGCGCTGCAGATCGGCGAGAAGCGCGAGTGCTTGCTGGTCCTCCTCGTTGACCGGCGGAACCACGATCTGGGTTTGCGTTTGCGGCGGAGACTGCACGATCACGACCGGCGGCACTGGTATCGGCGTGACCGGCGCGGGCTCCGCCTTGGCTTGAACAGGCGGCTGCGGGGCGGGGACAACCGGCTCCGCGGCCGGGGGCGGGGACGTGGCACAGCCCGCAAGCAAGGCAACGACGAAGGGCCCGGCCGCGCCGCGGCGGTGCCGGCGGCTCAACCTTCCTCCTGCAGGCTGATCGAGGAGGCGGGTTGCAGGGTCGCGACTTGCTCGGCCATGCCGAGCGGGAGCCACAGCCGGAAGTGTGCGCCTCGCTTGCCATCGGCGCGGTCGAGCAGCTCGATGCGGCCGCCGTGAGCTTGGGCGTATTCGCGAGCGATCGCCAGTCCGAGCCCGGATCCCTTGATGCGCCCCTCGGGCGCCGCAGGGCCCTGGTAGAACGAATCGAAGATCCGCGGCCGATCGGCAGGGTCGACCCCAGGCCCCTGGTCGACGATATCGAGGAGGGCCGCGTCATCCTCGGCGGCGAGACGGACGGTGACGGCCCCAGAGCGCGGTGAGTACTTGATGGCGTTCGAGAGCAGATTGTCGATGATCGCGCGAATCCGCTCGGGATCGCCGATCACGACCACGGGCTGGAGCTTGGCGTCGAACGAGATCATGCGCGCCAGAGCGGCGAGCTTGTGTTCGCGTACCACGCGCCGGATCACGTCGGCGAGCGGCACCGGGCCGAGAGTCTGCGGCTCGATATTGCGCGTCTGCTGGTAGCTGAGGAGGTCCTCGATCAGCTTTTGCAGCTGCAACGTGTTCTCGCGCACGATGCGCACGATCTCGCGCTGCTCGCCGGAGAGCTCTCCCCCCACGCGATCGCGCAGCAGCTCCGCACCTTCGCGCACAGCGGTGAGCGGCGTCTTCAGCTCGTGCGAGACATGACGCAGGAATCGCGTCTGCTGCGTTTCGAGCTCGTGCAGCCGCGCGCGCAGCCATTCGAGGCGTTGGCCGAGGTAGCGCATGTCCTGCGGACCGTCTACCTCGACGGCATGGGTGAAGTCGGCCGTGCCCATCTGCCGGATGGCGAGATCGAGCTGGCGTATCGGCCGCGCGATGAGGACGGCGAACACGATCGCGAGCAGGAGCGCGATCATTCCGGCGGCCAGCGCGAGGTAGCCCCAGGTCCTGCGGCCCTCCGCAGCAGTCTGCTGCAGTCGCTCGATCTCGCGCTCGCTCAAGCGGCTGCTCGCTGTGAGCAGCGACTGCGCGCCCTCGGCGAGGTTGGCGTAGCCCTCTGCGAGCGACCTCGCTGCGTCGGACGGGCGCGGCGATGCCTTGAGGAGCTGGTAGAGATGACTTTCGCCGTCGGCGAGTTTCTCGAGCTGAGCGACCTGGGCAGGGTCGAGAGGAAGCTGCTGCAGCTGCTGCAAGGTCTGACGGAAATCCTGCCGCACGCGGCCATAGTCCTCGATGAGTTGCGGATCCTCAAGGATCAGGTGCTGACGCACGACCCGCTCGAGCGTAACTGCCTGCTCGTAGAGCTGCCGGCTCGTGCGTCCCGCCTGCGCTGCCTGCAATACCGCCTGCTGGCTCTGCGTGCCGAGTCGATCGAGGCTCACGATCAACTCGATCAGTGCGTACAGAAGCGGCAGACTGACCAGCAGGAAACCGAGCAGGATAAACTTGAGAAATGAGCGCGGGTAATACACGAGTGGTCGCGGGCGACCGCTATAATGATTTTCGTCGGAGATGCCCGAGCCTGCGAGCGACGCGTGCACGATACACCACCCCCCGGCGGCTCGCCAAGGCCGGGCGAGCGATCTCGGCCGGTGCGTCTGGCCCTGATCGCAGCCGTGGCGCGAAACGGAGTCATCGGCGCGAACAATCGACTGCCTTGGCGTCTGCCCGACGATCTGCGCCGCTTTCGTGCGCTGACGACGGGCCACAGCGTCATCATGGGGCGGCGGACCTTTGAGTCGATCGGCGGGCCGCTGCCGGGCCGGCAAAACATCGTCGTGACGCGTCGCGCCGACTTTCGTCCAGCGGGCTGCGACAGCGCGGCGTCGCTCGCCGCGGCGATCGACCTGGCGAAACTGCCGGAGCCGATCTTCGTCATCGGAGGCGAGGCGCTCTACCGCGCGGCAATACCGCTCGCCGATGAACTCTTCCTCACCGAGATCGATCGTGATTTCGCCGGCGATGCGCATTTCCCCGCGTTCGAGCGCGGCGAATGGCACGAGACGGCGCGCGAGCTGCGCCGCCAGGACGAACCGGACGGTTTCTCATACGCACTCGCTGCCTACGAGCGCATTCGCTTCCCGGCTTGAAAACTCATGCCCGGGCCCCATCCGCGCGCGCAGCGATCAACCGGAGCAGCGTCATGACCGAAGGCTTTCACGTGCATGGACCCCACGACCACGAGGTCGAGCATGCGGCCGAGCACGGCGGCAGTGACCCTTTTGCAGGCCGCATCGCCGTGATGACGGCGATCTTCGCCACGATCGGCGCGATGTTGGGGTACATGAGCGGTGCGACTCAGAATGCGGCGCTGCTGTTCAAGAACGAAGCGGCGATTCGACGAGCCGAAGCCTCCGACCAGTGGAACTTCTACCAGGCGAAGAGCAGCAAGCAAAACCTTGCCGAGCTCGGCGCAACGCTGAGCAGCGGAGAGCAGCAGGCGAGGTACCAGCGCGAGGCGGCGCGCTACGGGAAAGAGAAGGACGAGATCATGCCCGAGGCCAAGCGCCTCGAAGACGAGGCGAAGGCGGCGGAGCTCAAGAGCGAAGCGCAGATGCACGATCATCACCGCTGGGCGCAGGCAACCACGCTCATCCAGATCGCGATTGCCCTTGCGGCAATCACCATCCTGACCCGCAACCGCGGCCTGCAGTACACGTCGTACGCCGTGGCCGCCGCCGCGCTGACGGTAGGCGCACTCGCCTTCGCCCACATCTGAGCGCCGGCGAGAACCGCCTGCCGCAGGGCAGGAGCAGTCGCCGGACGATTGCGACGGGTCGCCCCGACCCGCTGCGCGCCGTTGTAGAATTCGCATCCCTGTCCCCGTCGAAGCCTTCTCGGCAGTGCCCAACGAAGCAAAGGCCGCCGCCGCGTCTGCCGGTGATCCGGGTGTGACTTCCCGGGCCACGACCGTGCCCAATGCGAATGAGGTCTCGAGCACCACGATGACCGGGCTCGTGCTCGCTCTCGTAAACCCCTATCGGCGGTGGCTGGCCGTGGTGTTCGGCGCCATGCTGATCGAGACGGCGATGAGCATGGCCGGCCCCTGGCCGCTCAAGGTCGTGATCGACAACGTCCTCGGTACGCACCCGCTGCCCGAGTGGCTGGGCTGGATCAGGGATATGCCGCTCGCCGGCAGCAAGACCGGCCTCGCCCTGATCGCCGCTGTCGGCGTCGTGGCGATCGCCGCCGTCGGCGCGTTGGCCACCTACATCGACAACTACTACACGGAGAGCGTCGGCCAGTGGGTGGCCAACGATCTGCGGCTGAAGATCTACGACCACTTGCAGCACCTTTCGCTTGGCTATTACGACAAGCAACAGACCGGCGTCCTCCTGTCCACCATCACCAACGACGTGGCGACGGTCCAGAACTTCGCTTCCTCCAACACGCTGGATATCCTCGTCGACCTCCTTACCATCGTCGGCATCCTGGGGCTCATGCTCTGGCTGCAGTGGGATTTCGCGCTCATCTGCGTCGCGGTAACGCCGTTCCTGTTGCTGTTCGTATCCCGGTTCAAGAAGGCGGTGAAGAAGGCCCAGCACCAGGTGCGGCTGCACCAGGCCGACCTCGTCACGGTCGTCCAGCAGGGTCTCGAGTCGATACGGGTAGTGAAGGCGTTCGGCCGGGAGCAACTCGAGGAGGCTCGTCTTACCGAAGCGAGCGAGGCGACCGTGGACGCCGCGCTGAAGGCGCGGCGCGTGAAATCGCTGCTCTCGCCGATCGTGTCCATCGTCGTCGCGGGATGCACGGCTTACGTCCTGTGGCGCGGAGCCTCGCTGATCGTCGCCGACGCGATGACCATCGGGGCGCTGACGGTCTTTCTCGCGTACCTCACCAAGTTCTTCAAGCCGGTACAGGACCTGGCGAAAATGACCAACGCCATCGCCCAGACTTCGGTGGCGCTCGAGCGCATCCGGGCGATCCTCGACGCCGACAAGATGATTGCGGAAAAGCGCAACGCGCGAGTGCTCGCCTCGGCGCGCGGCGAGATCGTCGCCGAGCGCGTCGCCTTCGGCTACGATCCCGAGAATCCGATCCTTCGCGACGTGAACTTCCGCATCCAGCCGGGGCAGCTGGTCGGCGTCGTCGGTACGACCGGCGGAGGCAAGTCAACGGTCGTCGGTCTCATCCCGCGCTTCTACGACCCGGACGGCGGCCGACTTCTGGTCGACGGGGTCGACGTCAGGGAGTACACCAAGGCTTCGCTGCGCGGCCAGATCGGCTTCGTGCTGCAGGAGACGGTGCTGTTTCGCGGAACGATTCGCGAGAACATCGCCTACGGTCGCCCTGACGCGACGGAGGAAGAGATCATCGAGGCCGCGAAGCTCGCCAACGCGCACGACTTCATCACCGAGATGCCAGGCGGCTACGGCAGCCTGGTCGGCGAACGAGGTCTCACGCTTTCCGGCGGCCAGCGCCAGCGCATCGGCATCGCCCGCGCCATCATCCGCAATGCGCCGATCCTCATCCTCGACGAGCCGACGGCAGCGCTCGACACCGAATCCGAACGCCTGGTCATCGAAGGGCTGGAGCGTCTGATGAAGGGGCGCACGGTGATCACCATCGCGCACCGGCTGTCGACGATCCGCGACGCCGACAAGATCATCGTGCTCAAGGGCGGCGTGGTTGCCGAGCAGGGAACGCACGACGAACTCATCGCCCTGAACGGCGTCTATGCGGAGCTCCATCGCATCCAGTACGAACAGCCGCCGGCGGGGGCGGACGCTCCCTCACGGTAGAAGACGCGAGATCTCATGTCGCACACTCTCATCGTCCTTCCCGACGACACCGCCAAGCCGCTGCTCGATGCCCTCGCTGGCGCCAAGCGGTCGCTGAACGTCCGCATGTTCCTGTTCACCGATCCGACCCTTCTCGACGCCGTGATCGCCGCCAAGCGGCGCGGCGTGCACGTCCGGGTAATGCTCAACCCCGCGCGCCGCAGCGGAGAGAACGAAAACAAGGCATCGCGAAAGACGCTTCTTGCCGCCGGGATCGAAGTCCGAGACAGCAGCCCTGCCTTCGCCCTCACGCACCAGAAGTCGATGGTGATCGACGACGAGACGGGATTCGTGGAGTCGCTCAATTGGGAAACGCGCGACCTCACTGAAACGCGCGACTACGCCGTCGTGACGACTCACGAACTCGAGGTCTCCGAGATGGTGAGATGCTTCGACGCCGATTGGAACCAGAAGAAATTCGCGACCGACTCGGAGTCGCGGCTCATCTGGTGCCCCAACAACGGCCGGGAGCGAATAGCGGAGTTCATCGACTCCGCGAAGCATACGCTCTGGCTGCAGAACGAGCGCTACCAGGACACGGTCATCATCGAGCGGCTCGTCCGCGCCGTGGACAGAGGCGTCAAGGTGCACATCATGGCGCGACCGCCGCACACCCTGAAAGTGGCGAAGCTGATCGAGGGCGTCGGGGGTCTGCGGATCATGCGCGACGTCGGCGCGAAGATCCATCGCCTCAAGGGCATGAAGCTGCACGGCAAGATGATCCTCGCCGACGAGAAACGCGCTGTCATAGGCTCGATCAACCTTTCGCCAGGCAGCTTCGACGCGCGCCGCGAGCTGGCGATCGAAACCGACGCGCATCACGTCATTCATCGCCTGGTTCACGCCACCCGTCACGATTGGGAGCACTCGCGGGAGATCGATCTTACGGACGAGGGTCTGCTCGCCGACCTCAAGAAGCGCGGCGCGGAAGACACCGGCGCGGAAAAGCTCGTGCTGGGCAAGAAGGCCGAGCCTAAGCACAAGCGCAAGCATGGCAAGCGCAAGGGCTGAGAGTCACACCTGCTGGCGAGACCCGCCGGCACATGACGAGGAGCAAAGGTAATGGACATCAGGACTCTGTTGCAAAGTGATGCCGTGCGTCGCGGCTGGCCGTCCCGATTCATCCTCTGCGCGCTTGCTGTCGCGGCGGCAGCCTGCGCGCCGGACACCGTGCGCAGCGTGGACGCCACGGGCTTCAATGCCTACATGGCAAAGCTGGGTCAGACATGCCAGCCTCTGCTGATCGGCGACGCCGACGTGGGCGAATGGATCCGCCAGAATACGATGGCGAACGACAATTACACGTATTTCGTCGACGTGACTTCGAAGCTGTACTACAACCGGCTATCGCAGCAGGGCTACCGGCAGGCCGTCGTGGGCTTCTTCGGAACCGGCTCGTCGAACGACAGATCCTTCGACTGCATCTTCCGCAATCTCCCGCCGAATCGACCCAACGCGCCGGTCGGCACGTATTGAGCCGAGCGCGCTTGCCGGCTTAGCCTAGGTTGCGAAGCTCGCGCAACGCCACCGAAAGCATCGCTGCATCGACGGGCGTCGTGGCGCGCAGCTCGGTCAACAGCTGCTGCGACCGCTCGATGCCGCGGCGATTGCGCTCCTCCCACGCCGCGACGAGCTTCGCCACGTTTGCGTCGTCCGCCACAGCGCCGAGCGCCTCGGCGGTGATCGTGCGCTGCATGCTCGACAGGTCATCGAGCATCGCCCCCTTGGCAAGAATCCGCCAGTGCGCTTCTGCGGGCAGCGCGGTTATCTTCTCGCGCAGCCAGGGCAGTCCCAGCCGCGTCGACAGCCCGAAGTAGAGCTCGGCTACCGTCTCCGGCGTGCGTCCCGACGCGTCCGCCACTTCGACGATGTCGAGCGCTGCATAGAGCGTGTCGAGAGCGACCACGCGGGCGGCGAGCACGGGCGGTACTCCCTCGCTGGCGTAGGCCGCGGTGCCGGCGTCGACGCGCGCGCGCTCCCCGGCGTCGAGCAGGTGCGGCAGGCGCGTCGCGAGCCCGGCGACCTTCGGCGCAAAATGCGCAATGGTTGCCGCCATGTCCTCCACCAGCCTGCGCGAGCGCAGGAACCAGCTCGTTCCCCGCTCGATCAGCCGCCGGGTATCGATGAGCATCTGCGACTGCACCGCGTCGTCGACCACGTTGTCGAGCGCCTCGATCGCCAGCCACAAGTCGACGAAACCGAACACTTCCCGATTGAGCAGGTACGCGCGTACGACTTCCGGCGGCTTCGCGCCGGTGGCTTCGAGCAGGCGATGAACGAAGCTGCTACCCACGCGGTTGATCATGCTGTTGACCACGTAAGTGGCGGTGATCTCCCGCCTGAGCGGATGGCGCGGCATATAGCCGGCGTAGCGCTCGCGCAGGGCCTTGGGAAAGTAGCGCTCGAGGGCGGTCGCCACCCACGGATCGTCCGGCAGAGGAGAGGCAAGGAGCTCTTCGTAGAGCCAGATCTTGCTGTAGGCGAGGAGCACCGCCCGCTCGGGGCTGGTGAGGCCGGCGCCCGCGCCGCGTCGCTCGGCGATCTCCTCGTCCGAGGGCAGGAACTCGAGCTCCCTGTTCATCAGCCCGGCCTTCTCCAGGAAGTGGATGAAGCGCTGGTGCGCGTCGAGCATCTGCGGGGCGATCCGGCCGGTTATGGACAGCGACTGCGTCTGGAACGTGTTGTCGCGCAGCACCAGCGCCGCCACGTCGTCGGTCATCTCGGCGAGCAGGGCATTGCGCTGCTTCTCGGTTAACTCGCCTTCTGCGACAGGGAGTCCGAGCAGGATCTTTATGTTCACTTCGTGATCGGACGTGTCCACGCCGGCCGAATTGTCGATCGCGTCGGTGTTGATGCGCCCTCCGGCAAGCGCATACTCGATGCGCCCTCGCTGCGTGCAGCCCAGATTGCCACCCTCGGCGAAGACCTTGCAGCGAAGATCGCGTCCGTTCACGCGCAGCGCATCGCCGGCGCGATCGCCGACCTCGGCGTGCGTTTCGCTTGCGGCCTTGACGTAAGTCCCGATGCCCCCGTTGTAGATCAGATCGACCGGCGCCTTGAGGATCGCGTTCATCAGCTCGGTCGGCGTCATCGACTTCGCCTGGACTGCCAGCGCTTTCGTCACCTCGGGGGTCAGCGCGATCGACTTCACGCTGCGCGCGTGCACGCCGCCGCCTGCGGAGATCAGCTTCGCGTCGTAATCGCCCCACGACGAGCGGGGCAGCCGGAAGAGCCGCTCGCGCTCCTTGAAGCTCGCTTCGGGGTCCGGGTTCGGATCGAGAAAGATGTGGCGGTGATCGAACGCGGCGATGAGCTTGATGTGGCGCGAGAGCAGCATTCCGTTGCCGAAGACGTCACCCGACATGTCTCCGATGCCCGCCACCGTGAAATCGGTCGACTGCGTGTCGACCCCCATCTCGCGAAAGTGCCGTTTGACCGATTCCCACGCGCCGCGGGCGGTGATCCCCATCGCCTTGTGGTCGTAGCCAGCCGATCCGCCCGAAGCGAAAGCGTCGTCCAGCCAGAAGCCGTACTCTTTGCTGATCGCGTTGGCGTAATCGGAAAACGTCGCGGTGCCCTTGTCGGCGGCGACGACGAGGTACGGATCATCGGCATCGTGGCGCTTGACCCCCGGCGGAGGGACGATCTTGTCCCCCGCGCGGTTGTCGGTGAGATCGAGCAGACCGCGCAGGTAGTCCTGGTAGCAGGACACGCCTTCCTTGAGATACGCCTCGCGATCCGACGGTGACGGTGCGCGCTTGAGCACGAAGCCGCCCTTTGAGCCGACCGGCACGATGACGACGTTCTTCACCATCTGCGCTTTGACCAGCCCAAGGATCTCGGTGCGGAAGTCCTCGTGACGATCGGACCAGCGCAGCCCTCCGCGCGCAACTCTGCCCCCGCGCAGATGCACGCCTTCGAAGCGGGTCGAATAGACGAAAATCTCGAACATCGGCTTCGGCTCGGGCAGTCCGGGGACTTTCGAGGGCTCGAACTTGAACGACAGAAAGCTGCGGCGCCTTCCCGCCGCGTCGCGGCGCCAGAAGTTCGTGCGCGTGGTGGCAAGGATGAGCGCGAGGTATTGCCGCAGGACGCGGTCCTCGGACAGGTTCTCCACGCGATCGAGCGCGGTGTCGATCTGCTGTATCTTGGCGAGCGCCTGCGACTGCGCGGCCGTTCCCAGCCCGGGATCGAAGCGCAGCTTGAACAGATCCATCAGCAGTCGCGCGATGTCGGCATGCGCGGCGAGCGTCGCCTCGATGAACGCCTGCGAAAGCGGGAACCCGATCTGGCGCAGGTACTTGCCGTAGGCGCGCAGAACCACGATCTCGTCGGCAGGCAGCCGCCCCGCAACCACGAGGCGGTTGAAGTCGTCGTTCTCGACCTCGCCGCGGAACACGCGGCCGAAGGCGTCCACGAAGACCGCGTGCAGCTCGTCGACCTCGAGCTCCTTGTCGCGCAGCGCCGAGAGCATGCCCAGGTCGTGGATCCAGATCGGAGGAAGACCCTGCGGTGAAACGCGGTACGGACGCTCGTCGAGCACCCTGAGCCCCATGTTCTCGAGCATCGGCAGGCTGTCGGAAAGGCTCACCGGACTACCGCGCCGGAACAGCTTGAAGCGCAGCGTCCCCGGCGGCGCCTCGAGCGGACGATACAGCGCGGTCGCCAGCGGTTCGGCATCCGAGAGGCGCGCCATCATCTCGATGTCGGGCACGGCCGCCCGTGCGGCGAACTCCTCGCGATAGCCGGCGGGAAACGCATCGCCGAAGAGCCGGAACAGATCGTTGCCGCGCGCCTCGCCGACCGTTGCAATCAGCGCGTCGCGCAGGTCGTCCTCCCAGCGCCGCGCTGCCGCGAGCAGACGCGCCTCGACCTCGCGCACGTCGAAGGCGGGGATCTGTCCGGGCGTCGTGCGCACGATGATCATGATTCGCGCCAGCGCCGACTCAGAGAGGTGGACGTTGAATTCCGAGCCCGTGCCGGCGAAGGCTTCGGTGAGGATCGCCTGCCACTTCTGCCGCAGCTCGGTCGTGTAGTTCTCGCGCGGAGCGTAGATCAGGCAGGAAAGGAACCGCTCGAAGGCGTCACGGCGCACGAACAGCCGCAGCCGCTGCCGCTCCTCGAGATGAAGGATCGCCTTTGCCGTGCGCAGCAGATCCTCGTCGTTGGTCTGGAAGAGCTCGTCGCGCGGGTACGTGTCGAGGATGTTGACCAGCGCCTTCGCCGCATGACCGCCCGCGGGCAGGCCCGCGCGCTCGACGACGCTCGCCACCTTGCGCCGGAGCAGCGGAATCTCTGCGGGGTTCGCGCTGTACGCAGTCGAGGTGAACAGCCCGAGAAAGCGATCTTCGCCGACGACAGCGCCTGCGTCATCGAAGCGCTTGATCGCGATGTATTCGAGGTACCCGGGGCGATGCACGGTGGAGCGCGCTGTCGCCTTGGTGACGACCAGCAGCTCGGGTCGGCGCGCATAGGCGCGCACCCCGGGCGGAAGCGCGGAGAAGCTCGCCGCGACGTCCTTGCTCGGGCCCTCGCGCAGAATGCCCAGGCTGGAATCCGGGACGACTCTGAGCACGTCCTCGCCGCCGACCGTCGCGAGCTCGTGTCGGCGGTAGCCGAGAAAAGTGAAATGGTTGCTGGCGAGCCAGCGCAGGAAATCCCTTCCCTCGCTCAACTCTTCGGCGGGCAAGCGCGGCGGGCGCTTCTCGACCTCCTCGACGATCGCCAGCAAACGGTCGCGCATGGCGCTCCAGTCGTCGACCGCCGCGCGAACGTCGTCGAGCACGCTGCCGATGTCCGCAGCGAGCGCCTCGAGCCGGGTGGGATCCGTGACGCGGTCGACCTCGACATGGATGAACGACTCGGCTCCGTCGCGCGCGCGCTCCTCGGCGAGCCCGGAAAGCGTGCCGTCGGCGGCGCGCTGCACGGACACGATCGGATGAATCAGCAGGTGCAGCGTCAGCCCGTGACGGTTCACCTCCATCGTCACCGAGTCGACGAGAAACGGCATGTCGTCGTTGACGATTTCCACGATCGTGTGCGTGGATTGCCAGCCGTGCTCCTCGAGCGTCGGGTTGAAGACGCGGATCCGCGCCTTGCCCCGCTCGCGCCGGCGGGCGAAGTTCCAGTGCGAGAGCGCCGCGCCATACAAGTCCGCAGAATTGCGCTCCGCGAGATCCTCCGGATCGACATCCTGAAAGTAGCGCTCGACGAAACGCTCCACGGAGGCGCGCTGCAACGGCGCCACTTTGGCGCGGACAAGTTTCAGTACTTCATCCAGGGAGTTCGCGCGCTCGATATCGCCATTCGCGCTCATGGTTCCTCCTCGAGCCGGGGGATCCGTGCAGGCGCCAACCGGCTAGCCCGGCGGCACCTTCGCGGGCGGATCCGCTCTTTCCGCGGTCGAGCGAGGAATTATACTGTCGGATGCGCCTGCCGCTCTAGCGCCAGGGCGGTCCGTTCGTCATCGCCAAAAAACTTCCCGAGGCCGGACAGCGGCTCGATCCGGTCGCAGATCGTCTTGATCGCGACCATGATCGGCATGGCAAGCAACAACCCCCACGCCCCCCACAGCGTGCCCCAGAACAGGAGCGCGATAAAGACGATGGGGGCATTCATGCTGGCGGCCCGGCCGAGCAACGAAGCCTGCAGCAGGACCCCGATGAGCACGGACGCGACCAGAGGAATCGATGCCGCCGCGAGCGCCATCTGCGCGGTGCCGAACTGGAGGTAGCCCATCAGGGCGATCGCCAGCGCGGCCACCGCCGCGCCGACGTAGGGGATGAAATGCAGCACTGCGATCGCAACGCCCCAGATCGCTGCGTGCTCGAGGCCGAGGAGACCCAGGCCGACGGCCGCGCAAACTCCCACGCTCACGTTGACCAAGGCCAGAATCGCAAGGTAGCGCTGGTTCAGTGCGTGAATGTGATTGAGAACCTCCAGGGTCGCCTTCTGGCGCGCGAACGGCGGTCCGACGAGCTGCACCAACTTGTGACGAAACAGATCTCCCGCCGCGAGAAGAAAATAGGTCAGGAAGATCACGGACAGGAGCTGCGCCAGGGCAGCAACGATGCTGGTCGTGCCCATGAGAAGCAGCGAATGCAGATCGACAGCCGAGGGCGCAGCCGGCGGAGCGCCGTCCGGCGGCTCGGACCCAGCAAGCTTCTGCAGCTCGTTAGCCGTGCGCTGCACGTGGGTCAGCGTGTCGGGCACGTTGCGATGCGAAACGGCGATCGCCAGGCGAATCTTCTCCACCGCCGCGGGAAGGCGGCCGATGAGAGTCTCCGCGCCCGTCCACATCTGGTTGAGGGCGATGCCGCCTCCTGCGATGAGCAGTAGCACTACCACCGCCGCTGCGATCGGCCGGGGCAGATGCCAGCGCTCCAGGCGATCGACGACCGGGGCGAGCGCATAGCAAATGACGAGGCTTACTACGACCGGAATCAGGAATGGCGCGGCGATATGGATGCCGACGCACCCCACGACCACGGCGGTGATGACTATCGCTGCACTCTGCACCCGCGAACCCCAGCGCGGAGCCGCCTGCCAGCGATGCGGCGGCTCGATCGCCGGCACGGGCCGACACTCCTCCTTGCGGGCTCCCGATGCCACCTGTCTAAGCAAACGGTCGCTCTCGCGCCGGCCGGGCAAGCGTTCTCCGGCCAATTATCGTCAGTCCGCGACGCGGGCGGAAAAGGCCGACGATCAAGGACACGACGAAAAGCAAGAGGAATATGAAGAACAGGATCTCGGCGATCTCGGCAACGCCGGCGGCGATGCCATCGAGTGCAACGGCGGCGACGTCATCGAATGCGAAGAGCGCCGCGATCAGCGTGAGGAAGAAAAACACTTGGGAGTAATAAAGCATGTCTTCGCTTTTACCGAGGTCGAGGGGGACTTCCGACGGGTCCACGCAAACCGGTGGCTCCCTGTACGGCGCAATACTCCCGCGATCGCGATGGTCGACCTATCGGCAAGCGCCTCTTTCTGCTGTAGGCGGAACCGACCGGTCCGTCAGACGCCGCCCTACACAGGCACGCGGAACGGCTTGGAGCTGGTCCGCTTCCGCTCCATAATCAACGCTTCCATCCCGGCTCGCCGACGCGGATCGCCTTCCGCCTGCAGCGCCTGCCGGCGATTCGCGCCGAGCTTCGTCGGCGCGAGCCTCCTAGCGGAGCCCGCCATGAGCGATGCAGCACCCGAGACGACCGGCCCCGATCTTGGCGCGGGCGTGGTCATGGACACGATAGCCGACGGATCGATGCTGGCGGGCCACGTCGGCGAGCAGGCTGTGCTCCTCGCTCGCCGCGGGAGTGAGTTCTTCGCGCTCGACGCCACGTGCACGCACTACGGCGGTCCGCTGGCCGAAGGACTCATCGTAGGCGAGACGGTGCGTTGCCCCTGGCATCACGCCTGCTTCAGCCTGCGAACCGGCGAAGCCCTGCACGCCCCGGCGCTCAGTGCGCTCGGCTGCTGGTCGGTCGAAGCACGCGACGGCAAGGTGTTCGTTCGCAAGCGCGTGCCCGCGGAGCCAGCCGTTCGTGTGCGCGCGCGCGAGTCGCCGCGGAGCGTCGTCATCATTGGCGGCGGCGCAGCGGGATTCGCGGCGGCTGAGATGCTGCGGCGGCAACGGTTCGAGGGCGATATCCACATGCTGAGCGATGATGACGCGCCGCCGGTGGATCGCCCCAACCTGTCGAAGGATTACCTCGCGGGGAACGCGCCGGAGGAATGGATTCCGCTCCGCCCCGAAGCGTTCTACGCCGAGCAGAACATCGATCTGCGGTTGAAGACCTCGGTCGCGGCGCTGGACATTGCCGCGCGCGAGGTCGTGCTGAGCGACGGGACCCGCCTCAAGTACGATCGATTGCTGCTCGCGACGGGCGCCGAGCCAGTACGGCTCCCGCTGCCGGGCATGGATCTACCTCACGTGCATACGCTGCGCACGCTGGCCGACTGCCGCGCCATCATTGCTCGCGCTGCCACTGCCAAACGCGCGGTCGTGCTCGGCGCGAGCTTCATCGGACTCGAGGTGGCGGCATCGCTGCGCGCGCGGGGCATCGAAGTCCATGTCGTCGCGCCGGAGAAGCGACCGATGGAGCGCATCCTGGGGCGCGAGCTCGGCGACTTCATCCGCGACCTGCACGAGCAGCACGGCGTCGTGTTTCATCTCGACGACACCGCGACTGCACTCGAGGCCACTCGGGTCAAGCTCAAGAGCGGTGGCACGATCGAGGCCGAGCTGGTCGTGGCCGGGGTCGGCGTGCGCCCGCGGCTTGCGCTCGCCCAGGCCGCAGGC
>DATJZM010000056.1:0-41297 GCA_035499135.1 Casimicrobiaceae bacterium
GCTTGCGGACGCCATCGCGGCCCATCTGCCGCTGAAGCTCGAACAGAAGCAGCAGATTCTCGAGATGGGCGAGGTCGGCAAGCGCCTGGAGCATCTGCTCGGCCTGCTCGAAGGCGAAGTCGACATCCTGCAGGTCGAGAAGCGCATTCGCGGCCGCGTCAAGCGCCAGATGGAGAAGAGCCAGCGCGAGTACTACCTGAACGAGCAGGTCAAGGCGATCCAGAAGGAACTTGGCGAGGGCGACGACAATGCAGACCTCGACGAGACCGAGAAGAAGATCAAGGCCGCCAAGATGTCGAAGGAGGCGGAAGCCAAGGCGATGGCCGAGCTCAAGAAGCTGCGCATGATGTCGCCGATGTCCGCCGAGGCGACGGTCGTTCGCAACTACATCGATACGCTTCTCGGCCTGCCGTGGCGGAAGAAGAGCAAGATCAACAAGGACCTCGCCAACGCGGTCAAGGTCCTCGACGCTGATCACTATGGCCTGGAAAAGGTAAAGGAGCGCATCGTCGAATACCTCGCCGTGCAGCAGCGGGTCGACCGGCTGAAGGCGCCTATCCTGTGCCTCGTGGGTGCACCCGGCGTCGGCAAGACCTCGCTCGGACAGTCGATCGCACGGGCGACCAATCGCAAGTTCGTGCGCATGTCGCTCGGCGGTGTGCGCGATGAAGCGGAGATCCGCGGCCACCGGCGCACCTACATCGGGTCGATGCCGGGCAAGATCCTGCAGCAGATGAGCAAGGTCGGGGTGCGCAACCCGCTGTTCCTGCTCGACGAGGTCGACAAGATGGGCATGGACTTCCGCGGCGATCCGTCTTCGGCGCTGCTGGAGGTGCTCGACCCTGAGCAGAACCACACCTTCATGGACCACTACGTCGAGGTCGAGTACGACCTTTCCGACGTGATGTTTGTCGCCACGGCGAATACGCTGAACATTCCCCCGCCGTTGCTGGACCGGATGGAAGTCATCCGGCTCTCGGGTTATACGGAGAACGAAAAGATCGCGATCGCCAAGCAGTATCTGCTGCCCAAGCAGATGAAGCAGAACGGCATCAAGCAGAACGAGCTGCACCTGGCCGAATCGGGACTGCGCGACATCACCCGCTACTACACGCGCGAGGCAGGCGTGCGCGCTCTCGAGCGCGAGATCTCCAAGATCTGCCGCAAGGTCGTCAAGGACCTGCTGCTGAGGCAAAGCGAGGGCAAGCCGCGCGCGGCGAAGGGCCCCGTCGAGGTCAATGCGAAGAACCTCGACAAATACCTCGGCGTGCGCAAGTTCACCTACGGCATCGCCGAGAAGAAAAACCAGATCGGGCAGGTAACGGGGCTCGCGTGGACCGAGGTGGGCGGGGACCTGCTGACGATAGAGGCGGTGTCGCTGCCGGGCAAAGGGAAAACCACGACCACGGGCAAGCTTGGCGACGTGATGCAGGAGTCGATCCAAGCGGCGCTCTCCGTTGTGCGCCATCGCTCGAAGCAGCTCGGCATCCCGGCCGACTTCTATCAGAAGACGGACCTCCATATCCACCTTCCGGAGGGCGCAACACCCAAGGACGGACCGAGCGCAGGAACGGCGATCTGTACCGCAATGGTGTCCATCCTCACCGGGGTCCCGGTGCGCGCCGACGTGGCGATGACCGGGGAGATCACGCTTCGCGGCGAGGTCCTTCCCATCGGCGGGTTGAAGGAGAAGCTGCTGGCCGCGGGTCGCGGTGGCATCAAGCAGGTGCTGATCCCGGAAGAGAACGTGAAGGACCTGACGGAAATCTCCGACGAGATCAAGAATCGCCTGGACATCCATCCGGTGCGCTGGATCGAGCAGGTGCTCGAGCGGGCGCTCGAGCGTCAACCGGTACCACTGCAGGAAGCCGCGGGGCAGCCCGGCGAATCGGCTGGCGTCCCGTCACCGAAGGACGAGCCCGCAGCTGTCATCAAGCACTGAGTGACACGTGCCGCGCGCGACAACGCGCGGCACGCTTGACACGTCGATTTGGCGAGCGCTATAAAGTACGCTCGCACGTCCCGCCGCATCGCCTCCTAACCTTGAGCAGGTGCCCATCGTGAACAAGGCCGAACTGATCGATGCAATCGCCAAGCATGCCGACATTTCCAAGGCGGCGGCCGGACGCGCGCTCGACGCGACGGTGAACTCGATCAGGGCCTCGCTCAAGAAGGGCGAGCTCGTGACGCTCGTGGGCTTCGGCTCCTTCTACGTCGGCAAGCGAAGTGCGCGCCAGGGACGCAACCCGCGCACCGGCGCCGCGATCAAGATCAAGGCAGCCAAGGTGCCCAAGTTTCGTGCTGGAAAAGAGCTCAAGGATTCGGTAAACTAGTCAATTTCGCCCGGCAGAGCGAAGCGCGGGTGCTTAGCTCAGTTGGTAGAGCGTCGCCCTTACAAGGCGAATGTCGGGAGTTCGAGCCTCTCAGCACCCACCAACAGCGGCCGGTCCGGATCCAGGAGTGGTAGTTCAGCTGGTTAGAATACCGGCCTGTCACGCCGGGGGTCGCGGGTTCGAGTCCCGTCCACTCCGCCAGTTAACCGTAAAGGGCGAACGCGAGTTCGCCCTTTTTTGATCTGCCGATTACAAGAGGCTCGCGGGCCATGTACGATTTTCTGCACCGTAAAAAGCGTCTGGTCCAGATCATCCTGGCGCTGATCACGCTTCCCTTCGCGTTCTTCGGGGTCGATTACTATTTTCGCAGCGTGAGCCGGGCGACCGAGGTTGCAAGCGTATCGGGGCAGCCGATTACGCAGCAGGAATTCGCTGAGACGATCCGCGATCAGCAAAATCGCATGCGGCAGGTCGTCGGGCCCAGCTTCGACGCCAGTGTCTTCGACGATCCCGAAGTTCGCTATTCGGTGCTCGAGCAGCTCATCAACCAGCGGCTGCTGCAGGATCAGGCGCGGCGCGACCGCTTCCGCGTCACCGACGCGCAGCTCGCGCAGTTCATCAGCGAGATTCCCGCGTTTCAGGTCGAGGGCAAGTTCTCCCACACGCGCTACGAGCAGGTGCTGCAGGGCCAGAACAAGACGTCCGGTCAGTTTGAGAACGACCTGCGCCAGCAGCTTGCGCTCTTGCCCCTGCAGGAACCGGTGGCGGGGGCCAACATCGTGGCGCGGAGCAACGTTGAGCGCTACCTCGGCCTGCTGGAGCAACAGCGCGAGGTCGCTGCGGCGGTGATCGACCCCGACGCGTTCCTCAAAGACGTAAAGATCGACGACGCGGCGGTCAAGGCGTTCTACGATGCGAACGCCGGCGCCTTCCAGATTCCCGAGCAGGTGAAGCTTGAGTACGTGACCCTGAGCCCGGAAACGCTCGGCGCGCAGATCCCGGTCGATGCCGCGGAGGTGCGCCGCCAATACGATGAGAACACGCGGCGCTACGGTAAGCCGGAGCAGCGGCAGGCTTCGCACATCCTGATAGCGGTTAAGCCCGATGCCAGCGAAGCGGATCAGGCGGCGGCGAAGAAGCGCGCCGAGGAGCTCGCCGCGCAGGCGAAGAAGAATCCGGCGCAGTTCGCCGAGCTGGCGAAGAGCGCGTCCCAGGATCCGGGCTCGGCTGGGCAGGGCGGCGATCTGGGCATGGTCGAACGGGACGGATCGATGCCCAAGCCTTTCGAGGACGCCGTCTTCTCCATGAAGCAGGGCGAGATAGCCGGCCCGGTCCGGACCGATTTCGGCTGGCATGTCATCAAGCTGGTCGCGATCGAGCCCGCCAAGCTGCAGAGCTTCGACGAGGTCAAGAAGGAGATCGAACAGGACCTAAAGAAGCAGAAGGCGACGCGCAAGTTCGCGGAAACCGCCGAGCAGCTCCAGAACCTGGTCTACGAACAGGCCGACTCGCTGCAGCCAGTGGCGAAGGCACTCAATCTGCCGGTGCAAACGACCGACCTGCTCACGCGCGCGCAGGTGCAGGCCTTGGGGCAGAACAACCCGAAGCTCGTCCAGGCCGTGTTCAGCCCCGAGTCGCTGCAGGCGAAGAGAAATACCGAGGCGATCGAGATCGCGCCGAACGTGCTGATGGCCGCTCGTGTGGTCGAGTACAAGCCCGCGGCTCCGCGCGCGTTCTCAGACGTGCAGGCCGAGATTCGGCGTCAGCTCGAGCGCAAGGCGGCGAGCGATCTCGCCCACAAGGCCGGCCAGGAGAAGCTCGCGTTGCTGCAGGAAGGCAAGGACGCCGGGATCGCCTTCGGCAAACCTGTCGTGCTCACGCGCAACCAGCCGCAGGCAGGGTTCCCGCCCGGCGCCCTGACGGTGATCTTTCGGGCCGACGCGAGCAAGCTGCCGGTGTATGCGGGTGCCGCGAATGAAGGTGGCGGCTACTCGATCTATCGCGTCCTGCGCCTCGTTTCCCCTGCGGCGCCGGATGCCGCCAAGCTGGCCACCGTGAGCAACCGCGTGGGCGAGCAGCAGGGCCGCGAGCTAATGAGCGCTTACGAGGCCAGCCTGCGGGCCAAGGCCGATGTCAAGATAAACCAGACCAATCTGGACAAGCGCTGAGCCGGCGAGCGCCGGCCGCTACTGCTGGATCGCGGGCGTGCAGCCGATGTCGCGCATCAGCTTTTCGTTCTGGGCGATCGCCGCTTGCCGCCCCGCTTCGTCGAGAAGCACCTTCTCGCCCTTGTCGTCAAAGACGTAGACGTTCGTCCCGCCGTCGCGCATCGCCTTGACCCGCCCCGCGGCCTGCTGGCACTGCCGGCGCAGGAGGTTCTGGTCCGCACGAGACTTCTCTTCTTTTGCGGCCTCGTCGGCGCGATCCTGTTGACGCTTCTTGATCTCCGCGTCCTTATTGGCCATATCGCGCACGGCGTTCGGATCGGCGGGAGGCGTGGCGACGTTGATCCGCTCGGCCTTGACGCCCGGAGGCGGAGTGTCGCCGTAAACGACGCGGCCGTTCTCGTCGGTCCATTTGTAAGTGGCGCCGATTGCGGGGCCGGCGGCGCAGACCGCAACGCAGGCGACCGCAAGCAGCGTCATCCGCAGGCGCGCGCAAGCCGTTTCGTGGTTCCTCATGCCGCAAAAGGTAATGCAACGGCCGCATGGCGTCAAACCGAGCACGAGATGCGGTGCTTCGCTCGCTCGCCGTTTACCGTGGGGCATGACCCGCGTATAATCCGCTTTTGCGCATAGGAGAAAGGCACCATGCGTGTCGTGCAGAAGGCGCTGACTTTCGACGACGTCCTGCTGCTCCCCGCCCAGTCCTCAGTCGTTCCCCGCGACGTAAGCCTTCAGACCCGCCTCACCCGCAGCATCTCGCTCAACATCCCGCTGCTCTCCGCGGCGATGGACACAGTCACCGAAGCTCGCCTCGCGATCGCCATCGCGCAGGAGGGAGGTCTCGGCATCGTGCACAAGAACATGCCGCCCAAGGCGCAGGCGGCCGAAGTGGCGAAGGTCAAGCGCTTCGAGAGCGGCGTGGTCAAGGACCCGATAACGATCCCGCCGACGATGTCGGTGCGCGAAGTGCTCGCGCTCACGCAACAACACAGGATCTCGGGTCTCCCGGTGGTCGATCGCCGCAAAGTCGTCGGCATCGTGACCAACCGCGATCTGCGCTTCGAGACCAATCTGGACCAGCCGGTCGCTTCGATCATGACGAAGGGCGACAAGCTGGTCACGGTACCAGAGGGAACGGACCTCGAGCGCGCCAAGGCGCTCATGCACCAGCACCGGCTCGAGCGCGTGCTGGTCGTCAACGACCGCCTCGAGCTCAAAGGGCTGATCACGGTCAAGGACATTCTCAAATCGACCGAGCACCCGCTCGCCTGCAAGGACGATCTTGGACGCCTGCGCGTCGGTGCTGCGGTGGGCACGACCGGCGACAGCGAGGAGCGTGTCGAAGCGCTTGTCGCGGCCGGCGTCGACGTGGTCGTCGTCGACACTTCGCACGGCCACTCGCAGGGTGTGCTCGAGCGCGTGCGGGCGATCAAGCGCGCTTACCCGCAGCTGCAAGTCGTCGGCGGCAACGTTGCCACTGCCGCCGGCGCGCGCGCACTCGCCGATTACGGTGCCGACGCGATCAAGGTCGGCATCGGCCCGGGCTCGATCTGCACTACGCGCATCGTCGCCGGAGTCGGCGTGCCGCAGATCTCCGCGGTGCTGAGCGCCCTGGAGGGCGTGGCCAATCTCGACGTGCCGCTGATCGCGGACGGCGGCATTCGCTACTCCGGGGACATCGCAAAGGCAATTGCCGCCGGCGCCTCGGGCGTGATGCTTGGCAGCCTCTTCGCCGGCACCGAGGAATCCCCCGGAGAGATCGAGCTCTACCAGGGCCGCTCGTACAAGAGCTACCGCGGAATGGGCTCGCTCGGCGCCATGCAGCTCGGCTCGAGCGATCGCTACTTCCAGGACAGCGAAGGCGAGGACCAGTCGGAGAAGCTCGTTCCCGAGGGCATCGAGGGGCGCGTCCCTTACAAGGGGGCGCTCGCCGCCGTGATCCACCAGCTCATGGGGGGCGTGCGTGCAGCGATGGGCTACTGCGGCTGCCCCACCATCGAGGCCATGCGCACCCGCGCTGAATTCATCGAGATCACCACCGCGGGCATGCGCGAATCGCACGTGCACGACGTGCAGATCACGAAGGAGGCGCCGAACTATCGTGTGGAATGAATAAGGCGACCGTTAGGGATCCTGCGCCGAAGGCGCCGCGGGTCGGCCGCCGGGCAGGCCTGCCGTTCATCTTCGTCGTCGTCTTCATCGACGTGCTGGGCATCGGCATCGCGCTCCCGGTGCTGCCGTTGCTGGTTGGCGAATTCACCGCGAGCCGCGAACTGCAGTCGTACTGGTACGGCGCGCTGGTGGTGACGTATGGTCTGATGCAGTTCTTCTGCGCTCCGCTGCTCGGGGCGCTGTCCGACCGCTTCGGGCGCCGGCCGCTGCTGCTCTGGTCGCTGCTCGGGCTTGGCACGCACTTCCTGCTGCTCGCGCTCGCGCCCTCGCTTCCCCTCATGCTGGCAGCCCGGATCGTCGGCGGCGCGGCGGGGGCAAGTTTTGCCGTCGCGAATGCTTATGCCTCCGATGTGAGCACGACCGAACAGCGCGCGAAGGCCTTCGGGCTCATCGGTGCGGCGTTCGGGCTTGGGTTCATCTTCGGGCCGATGATCGGCGGCCTGCTCGGCAGCATCGATCTGCGGCTGCCATTCTATGCCGCTGCCGGGCTGTCTCTGCTGAACGCAACGTACGGCTATCTCATCGTCCCCGAGTCTCTGCCCAGGGAGCGACGGGCACCTTTCAGCCTGGCGCGCGCAAACCCATTCGCGGCCCTGCTTGCGCTGACGCGCCATCGCGAGGTCGGGAGCCTCGTGATCGTATTCGCGCTGATCGTGATGGCGCAGCTGATGCTGCAATTCACATGGGTGCTATACACGCATTTTCGCTTCGGCTGGGGCCCGCGCGAGAACGGGTTCGCACTGTTCTGCGTCGGGCTGGTCGCGACTCTCGTGCAAGGCGCCCTGCTCGGGCCTCTGCTGCGCCGCTTCGGCGAGGTGCGTCTGGCGCTGGCTGGTGTCGGTGTGGGCGCGATCGCCTACCTTCTTTACGGCCTGGCGCAGCACGGCTGGATGATGTACGCGGTGATCGTGGGCAATTTCCTGTCCTTCGCCGCGGGTCCCGCGCTGCAGAGCATCGTCTCGAACGCCGTCGATCCCAGCGAGCAGGGGGTGACGATGGGCGCGCTCAACTCGATCAACAGCATCATGTTCGTCGTGGCGCCCGCGATCGGGACCCCGCTGCTCGCGCAGGTAAGCCACCTTCCGCCCTCGGACTGGCGCGTCGGCGCGACTTTCTTCGTGAGCGCGGTGCTGCAGCTTGTCGGCTTCTGGCTCGCAAGGCGGCACTTCGCCCCGCGCGGCGCGGTGCGCTCGATGTAGCGAGGCGACGGTGCACGCGACGATCCTGATCCTCGATTTCGGTGCGCAGTACACGCAGCTCATTGCGCGCCGCGTGCGCGAGCTCAACGTGTACTGCGAGATTCACCCGTTCGACGTTTCGGACGCATTCATAGCGCGGGCGAGGCCGGCGGGGATCATCCTCTCGGGTGGCCCCGAGAGCGTGACCGAGGGCGACACGCCGCGCGCACCCGCGGCGGTTTGGGCGGCGGGCGTGCCGGTGCTCGGTATCTGCTACGGCATGCAAACGATGGCTGCGCAACTCGGCGGAGGGGTCGAAGGCGGCCGCGTGCGCGAGTTTGGCTATGCGCAGGTGCGGGCGCGCGGCCACGGGCGCCTCCTCGAGGGCATCCAGGACAGCGTGAACGCTGAGGGACACGGCCTGCTCGACGTCTGGATGAGCCACGGCGACAAGGTGACGGCGCTACCGCCGGGGTTCTCGCTGATGGCGAGCAGCGAGGCGACCCCGATCGCCGGAATGATGGACGAGTCGCGACGCTTCTACGCCGTTCAGTTTCATCCGGAGGTTACGCACACGAAACAGGGCAAGGCGGTTCTGGCGCGCTTCGTGCGCGGCATCTGCGGCTGCAAGGGCGATTGGAGCATGCCGGCCTACGTCGAGGAGGCGGTGGCGAAGATACGGGCCGAGGTCGGCCACGAGGAAGTGATCCTCGGGCTTTCCGGCGGCGTCGATTCCTCCGTGGCGGCAGCACTGATCCAACGCGCGATCGGCGCCCAGCTCACCTGCATCTTCGTCGATACGGGGTTGCTGCGCTTGGGCGAAGCGGAACAGGTGATGGATACCTTCGCCCGCCATCTCCACGTGAAGGTTGACATGGTCGACGCGAGCGAAACGTTCCTGCGTGCGCTGGCGTCGGTCTCCGATCCCGAGCAGAAGCGCAAGATCATCGGACGCGAGTTCGTCCACGTGTTCCAGGCCGAGGCGGCGAAGCTGGCGCGGGCGAAGTGGCTCGCGCAGGGAACGATCTATCCGGACGTCATCGAATCGGCGGCCGCGAAGACCAAGAAGGCGCACACCATCAAGTCCCACCACAACGTGGGCGGCCTGCCCGAGACGCTGCACCTCAAGCTCCTCGAGCCGTTGCGCGAGCTGTTCAAGGACGAGGTGCGCGAACTGGGGCTCGCCCTCGGCCTGCCGCGCGAGCTCGTCTTCCGGCACCCTTTCCCGGGGCCCGGCCTCGGCGTGCGCATCGTTGGCGAGGTCACGCGCGAGCGCGCCGACCTGCTGCGGCGTGCCGATGCGATCTTCATCGACGAACTCAGGCGTGCCGATTGGTACGACAAGGTGGCACAGGCGTTCGCGGTTTTCCTCCCGGTGCAGTCGGTCGGCGTGATGGGCGATGGAAGGACCTACGAGCACGCCGTCGCGCTGCGCGCCGTGCAGACCACCGATTTCATGACTGCACACTGGGCGCCGCTGCCGCACGACCTGTTGTCGCGTGCCTCCCATCGCATTACCAACGAGGTGCGCGGGATCAACCGGATCGTCTACGACATCTCGGGCAAGCCGCCGGCGACGATCGAGTGGGAATGAAACGCGAGCATTTCGCCACCGGCACGCCGTGGGAGCCCAAGGTGGGCTATTCGCGAGCGGTGAAGGTCGGCAACATGGTCTGGGTCTCCGGCACCACCGCGACCGACGCCAAGGGCGGCATCGTCGGGCCCGGCGATCCCTACGCGCAGGCGAAGCAGGCGATCGCGAATATCGAGCGCGCGCTGAAGATGGCAGGCGCGAGGCTCGCCGATGTCGTGCGCACCCGCATCTACGTTACCGACATCGCCCAGTGGGAGGCAGTCGGCCGCGCGCACGGCGAGGCCTTCGGCGACATCCGGCCGGCGAGCACGATGGTCGAGGTGAAGGCGCTGATCTCGCCCGAGCTGCTCATCGAGATCGAGGCTGAAGCGCTTATCGCGGAGGATCGATGAGCGTTCGCAGCGAGCCGCGCGCGCCCTACAGTGCTGCGGGGCAAACCTCGGGAGAAGACGAGCGCTGGATGCGGGAAGCTCTGGCGCTGGCGCGCGGCGCGCAAGCGCGCGGCGAGGTTCCGGTCGGAGCGATCGTCGTATGCGACGGCACGATCGTTGGCCGCGGCGGCAACGCGCCGGTCGCCAGCAACGATCCGACGGCGCACGCGGAGATCGCCGCGTTGCGCAGCGCGGCGGCCGCGCTGGGCAACTACCGCCTCCCGAGCTGCGACCTTTACGTGACGCTCGAGCCCTGCGTCATGTGCGCGGGAGCCATCATGCATGCCCGCATCCGCCGCCTCGTGTTCGGCGCATCCGATCCGAAGACGGGAGCGTGCGGCAGCGTGATCGATCTGCTGGCGCAGCCGCGGCTCAATCATCACACGGCAGTCAGCGGCGGTGCGCTCGCCATGGAATGCGGAGCGCTGCTCTCCGCGTTCTTTTCGTCGCGCCGCGCCGAGTCGTAACCAAGTCAGGTTGCACGATCCCCACCCGCCGCAGTTGCGGAAGCCGCATTGACGGACGCGGTGCCGCCAGCGGAGCGCAGCTCGAAATCGAACGCGGCGCACCCGGTTTCGCGACCGAGCGCGTCGAAGCTGCGCTCCTCGAAGCGTGCCCGCCCGCCTAGCGCGATCGCGAGCACCGTCGAGCAGCGCGTTCCGTAGCGTGGGTCGACGATGAAGGGACTCGACAGGAGCCGTTCCCACTCGGGCGACACGCCTGTCGTGGGCAGCGCCGCGGGCTCCGCCTGGCGGCGATCGCCGAGCAGCTCGAACAGCGGCTCGATTCGTTCGCTTCCGGATGCTGCCCAAGCGGCCAGCCTGTTCTTGCTCAGTACGAGCTTAGGCCACGGCTCCTCGAGGAGGTGGTTCGACAGCCCGTAGATCCCGGGGCCGAGCGCGATGGCGCCGCTCGCGCGGTTCGAAGCGTACGCCGTCGTTGCGGCGACACCGATGAGCAGGCTGAAGCCGTGATAGCGCTCGCCTTCAGCAGCGAGCGCGGCGGCGCAGACGAGCGGCGGCGCCTCGTCGGAAAGCGCGCGGAGCACGAGCTCACCGCGCGAAGGCGCGTTCGGATCGCGCGGCGCCCCCTCGCGGTAGTTGGTCACGAGGGCCCAGCGGCCGCTCGCGTTCACGCCGAACCAGGTGCCGCCAGCCACGAGATCCCTGCCCGAGAGCACGCCTGAAGGCTGCCAGCGCGCTGCTTCGGCGGCGCGCGCATGGAATTCGTCGCGGTTCGCGGCGATCACCAACGGGAGCCGCGGATGCACTCCCAGGGCAAGCACCGCGAGGCACATCGCGTCAGTCTCCTCGAGCCACCGCGGGTAGCGTCACGCTGCGCGCCCGCGCGAGCGCTCCGCGGCGGGGAAAGCGTATGGGAGAGACAGCTGCGAAAGCGCCGGCCCATCGCGGGCGCCGAGCCGCAGGTCGGCGCCGACCGCCGCCGTCTGCACAACTGCCAGCAGGTCGCTTCCGCTCGCGGGCGCCGGGGCCGCGTTCAGCACGGTACCGCAGGCCTGCTCACCGAAGCGCTCGCTGAACACGCGTGTGCCGGGCGAGGGAGGAGACACGTCGGTGTGCGCCAGCAAGCTGCGCTCCTTGACGATCCCGAGGTGCTGCGTACGAGCGACGATCTCCTGTCCGGTGTAACAGCCCTTCTTGAAACTGACGCCGCCCAGGACTTCCCAGTTGAGCATCTGTGGGATGAACAGGTCCTGCGTCGGCGGAAGAATCGCCGGAACTCCTGCGCGCACCGCGAGCCACTCCCAGCAGGAGAATCCTGCCGGTCGCGCATGCGCGGCCAATAGGTCCCACAGCGGCGCGGCGCGCTCCGGCGCAACGATGGCCATGAAGCGATTGCTCGAGAGCCCGAGCAGGACTCCTCCCGCCAGCGCAACGCTTCGGTAGACGGCGGGCGCGACACCCGCGATCGCTTCCGCGCAACGCACCGCCATCGGCCCGCCGAGGCCGATGCGCGCACTCGCCGCGCTTTCGTCCTCGAGCGCGACCTTCGAGCGCAGCACGAACATTCCCAGGCGTTTTCGGATCGACGCAAGCAACGGAGCCGGCAGCAGCAGCTCGAAGTTTGCCGCGTCGAGTCGCCGCAACAGGAAGTTCGCAAGCACCCGGCCCTTGGGCGAGCACCATGCCGAGTACTGGCTCGTGCCAGGCGCCAGGACCGCTACGTCGCTGGTCAGCTGCCCCTGAAGGAACGCTTCCGCGTCTGGTCCGCTCACCCGCAGGACGGCGATCGGCGCAAGGTCGCAGATGACCGCGTCGTCGCGTGCCGCGGCGCGCTCCTGCGCCGGATCCGCAAAGCTCGACACGCTCGCGCCATCGAACTTCGCGCCGCGTGCGAGCAGCGAGTCGTGCCAGGGAATCATGAGCGGCGTGGTGCCTTGTGGGGCTTTGTCGTGACCTGACGCAGGGGGGTCGTGAGTCGGGAAAACTGTGCTAAAATCTGCAGTTAGCCTGATTCGAGCCGCCCCAACCGGGACGGCGGGTCGGGCAATTCGCAGATCTGCCCGTTCAGGGTGCCCGCAGGCGGCGTATGCGCAGCTCGGGCCCGGTGGCGGATCGAGGCTCAACCCTGACAAGGAGTGTAGTAATGTCGGTCACGATGCGTCAAATGCTGGAGGCCGGGGTCCACTTCGGTCACCAGACTCGGTACTGGAATCCGAAGATGGCGGAGTACATCTTCGGCCACCGCAACAAGATTCACATCGTCAATCTGGAGAAGACGCTGGCGATGTACCAGGAGGCGGTGAAGTACGTTCGTCAGCTCGCCGGCAACCGCGGCACCATCCTGTTCGTGGGGACCAAGCGCCAGGCGCGGGACATCATTGCCGAGGAAGCTCGGCGTGCGGCGATGCCGTACGTGGATCACCGCTGGCTCGGGGGCATGCTGACCAACTTCAAGACGGTGAAGGCGTCGATCAAGCGTCTGAAGGACCTGGAGGCGATGGCGCAGGACGGCACGTTCGAGAAGATGAGCAAGCGCGAGGCGCTCACGCTCCAGCGCGAGATGGACAAGCTCAATCGCAGCCTCGGCGGCATCAAGGAAATGGGCGCGCTGCCCGATGCGCTGTTCGTAATCGATGTCGGCTATCAGAAGATTGCCGTAACAGAAGCGAAGAAGCTGGGAATCCCGATCGTGGGCGTGGTCGACACTAACCATTCGCCCGACGGCATTGCCTACGTGATTCCCGGCAACGACGATTCGAGCCGTGCCATACGTCTCTACGCCCGCGGTGTAGCCGACGCGGTGCTCGAGGGACGCAGCCAGGTGATCCAGGAGATCGTTCAGGCCGACGAATTCGTTGAGGTATCCGGGGACGAAGCAACCGCTTGACGGACGAGGGGCGGCAGCCCCTTTTTTTTGGCATCGGAGAAGAGCGAGCACAGCATGGCGGAAGTGACCGCAAGCATGGTGATGGATCTGCGCGGCCGGACTGGGCTGCCGATGATGGAATGCAAGAAAGCGCTGCAGGAGGCTGCCGGCGATCCCGCCAAGGCGGAGGAGCTTTTGCGCGTGCGCAGCGGCGCCAAGGCTTCCAAGGCCGCCGATCGCGTCGCGGCGGAAGGCGTGATCGGTGCGTTCGTCTCTGCGGACGGAAGGAGCGGCGCGATGGTGGAGCTCAACTGCGAGACGGATTTCGTCGCCCGCAGCGCCGACTTCGTTGCTTTCGCCCGCGCGCTTGCGCGGCTCGTCGTCGAAAGACAGCCCGCGGACGTGCAGGCGCTGTCCGCGCTCGCCCTCGACGGAGGGACGGTCGAAAGCGTTCGCCAGGCTCTCGTCCAGAAGCTCGGCGAGAACGTGTCGATTCGCCGTTTCGTCCGCATGAGCAGCCCCGGCCAGCTCGCGCAGTACCTTCATGGGGGCGGGCGCATCGGCGTTACCGTCGCTTACGAAGGTGGCGACGCGCAAACGGGCAAGGACGTCGCCATGCATGTCGCGGCATCGGTAGCGCAACTGCGACCGATCTGCGTATCGCGCGACCAAGTCCCCAAGGATCTCGTCGAGCGCGAGCGCGCGATCTACGCGGCCCAGGCAGCGCAGAGCGGCAAGAGCGCTGATATCGTAGCCAAGATGGTCGAAGGCAAGCTCAACCGCTTCCTGTCCGAGGTGACGCTGCTCGGCCAGCCGTTCGTCAAGGATCCCGATCAGAGCGTGGAGAAGTATCTCAAGGCAAATGGCGCCAAAGTGAGCGCGTTCGAGCTGTACGTGGTCGGGGAAGGCATCGAGCGGAAGAAGGACAACTTTGCCGCCGAAGTGGCGGCGATGGCGAAGACGGCCTGAGAGAAGAAGCGCGCAGCAGACAGCCCAGGGAGCGAACGCCATGACCGCATCCACCACGGCACCGAACGTTGCGACGCTGCCGGGTGTGGCTCCGGCGGCGCGCGTTGAGCCGGTTTACAAGCGGATTCTGCTCAAGCTGTCGGGCGAGGCCCTGATGGGCGACGATGCCTATGGCATCAACCGGCAGGTGATCGATCGCATCGTCGCCGAAATCGGGGAGGTCGTGCAGCTCGGCGTCCAGGTTGCCGTCGTGATCGGCGGCGGCAACATCTTCAGGGGCGTTGCCCCGGGCGCGGCCGGTATGGATCGGGCGACCGCCGACTACATGGGCATGCTCGCGACGCTGATGAACGCGCTCGCGCTGCAGGACGCCATGCGCCGCGCCGGCCTCGTCTCCCGCGTCCAGTCGGCGCTGTCGATCGAGCAGGTGGCGGAGCCGTACATCCGCGGCAAAGCCCTGCGCTACCTGGAGGAGAACAAGATCGTCATTTTCGCCGCGGGTACGGGCAACCCGTTCTTCACTACGGACACGGCCGCAGCGCTCCGGGGGCGCGAGATGGGAGTGGATATCGTGCTCAAGGCGACCAAGGTCGACGGCGTCTACACCTCCGATCCGAAGCGCGACCCCAACGCTCGCCGCTACCTCACGCTCACCTTCGACGAAGCGATCGTGAAGAACCTGAAGGTGATGGATGCCACCGCGCTCGCGCTGTGCCGCGATCAGAACATGTTGCTCAAAGTGTTCAGCATCTATGTGCCCGGCGCTCTCAAGCGCGTCGTGATGGGCGAGGACGAGGGCACGCTTGTCCAGTGCTAGGTGTTGCCAGGAGGGTCGTTGCCGATGATTAATGAGCTGAAGAAGTCCGCCGAGCAGAAAATGCACAAGACCGTGGAGACGCTCAAGCACGACTACCAGAAGGTGCGTACCGGGCGCGCTCACACCGGGCTGCTCGATCACATCCAGGTCGACTATTACGGCTCGATGATGCCTATCAATCAGGTGGCGAACGTGACTCTCGGCGACGCGCGAACGATCGCCGTGCAGCCGTGGGAAAAGAAGATGGTGCCGGTGGTGGAGAAGGCGATCCGCGACTCGGATCTGGGCTTGAATCCGGCGACATCGGGAGACGTGATCCGCGTGCCGATGCCGGCGCTCACCGAGGAACGGCGCAAGGAGCTGATCAAGGTCGTGCGCCACGAAGCGGAGAATGCTCGCGTCGCGGTGCGCAACGTTCGACGCGATGCAAACGAGCATCTCAAGAAGCTGCTGAAGGAACACAAGGTTTCCGAGGACGACGAGCGCCACGCGCAGACCGACGTGCAAAAAATCACGGACCGCTACATCGCCGAGATCGACAAAGTACTGCAAGGCAAGGAAGCCGACTTGATGGCGGTGTGACCGGGCACGGATCGATCCGCGCGGCCTCCGGCCCGAGGGACGAAACGACCGCCGGGTTCCGGCGCGAACCATGTTCCAAAGCTCCACGCGCGAAATTCCCGAGCCGCCGCTGATCCCGCGCCATATCGCGATCATCATGGACGGTAACGGCCGCTGGGCGAAACAGCGGCTGCTGCCGCGCGTGGCGGGTCACCGCAAGGGCGTCGAGGCGGTTCGCGTTACGGTAAGGGCCTGCATCGAGCGCGGCGTCGAGTACCTGACGCTGTTCGCGTTTTCCAGCGAGAACTGGCGCCGGCCAGCCGACGAAGTGTCGATCCTCATGCAGCTGTTCGTGCGCGCGCTGGAGCAGGAGGTGGCGAAGCTCGACGAGAATGGCATCCGCTTTCGCGTCATCGGAGACACTTCGCGCTTCGAGCCGCGCATTCGCAGCCTGATCCAGGCGGGCGAGGCGCTCACGGCGCGGCACAGTCGGTTGACGCTCAGCATCGCTGCGAACTATGGCGGCCGCTGGGACATCGCGCAGGCGGCGAGCCGGCTCCTCGCGGAGCACCCGGAGGCGGCTCGGGGCTTCGAGCCGCAGGCGCTGGAGCCATACCTTTCGATGGCATACGCGCCGGAGCCCGACCTTTTCATCCGCACCGGCGGGGAGCAGCGGATTTCGAACTTTCTGCTCTGGCAGCTTGCCTATACCGAGTTCTACTTCACCGACCTGCTCTGGCCCGACTTCGACGCCAACGCGCTCAATGCCGCGATCGCTTCCTATCAGCAGCGCGAGCGCCGGTTCGGGCAGACGAGCGAGCAACTCCTGGCGGCGCGGCGCTGAGATGCTCGGTACTCGCATCTTGACCGCCGCGGTCCTGGTGCCGTTCACGCTGGCCGCGCTGTTCCTGCTGGGGCCGGTGGGCTGGGGCCTCGCGACCCTGGTAATCGTGGTCGTCGGAGCCGCCGAGTGGGCTGGCCTCGCGGGGTACCCGCAGCGGATCTGGGCCCTGTTTGCGGGAGGCGTGTTTCTGATCGGCCTGACGCTGCTCTTTGCGCGGGCGAGCGCGTTTTCTCCCGAGGGAGGCTGGCCCGCGGCAGTGACGGTGGCTATCTGCGGCGCCGCCACCGTCTTCTGGCTCCTTGTCGCGCCCTTGTGGCTCGCGGCGCGCTGGCGCGTCGCCTCGAGGCTGACGCTGGCTCTGGTGGGGCTGCTGCTGCTGCTCGCCACCTGGGTGGCGGTGGTGCAGCTTCAGTCGCGCTCGCCATGGCTGCTGCTCGCCCTCATGGCCGTTGTGTGGATTGCGGACACGGCGGCTTATTTCGCAGGACGCGCGTTCGGAAGGCACAAGCTGGCGCCTTCGATCAGCCCGGGGAAGACCTGGGAAGGCGTCTACGGCGCGCTTTTGGCTACCGCCGTCTACGCCGTTTTCCTGCTTCGCTTCGCCCCTGATCGGATCGAGCTGTCTGCTGGCGGGGTCGCCGCCTGGATCACCGGGCTGCTGGCCTTGACCGCGCTGTCGATCGTCGGCGACCTCTTCGAATCGCTGCTCAAACGGCAGCGGGGCGTCAAGGACAGCGGAAAACTGCTTCCCGGTCACGGCGGCGTGCTTGACCGCATCGACGCACTGCTGGCAGCGATGCCGGCGGCGGCGCTGATGGCGCAATACGCGCTACGATGAGCGCCGCGATGTCCACGAGACGGCAAATTGCCATCTTGGGCGCCACCGGGTCGATCGGCGCCTCTGCGCTGGACGTGATCGCGCGCCATCCGGATCGTTTCGACGTCGTGGCGCTCGCCGCCAACCGGCGCTGGGAGACGATGCTCGGCCTCGTGCGCCGCTTTCGTCCGCCCTATGCGGCGCTCGCGGACGAGGCCGCGGCAGGCGAGCTCGCCGCGACGCTGCGACGCGAGGGCCTTCGGACGCGCGTCCTGCGCGGCACGGACGGCGTGGTCGAAACTGCTTCACTTCCGGATGCGGACACGGTCATTGCCGCAATCGTTGGCGCTGCGGGACTCGCTCCGGCGCTTGCCGCAGCGCGTGGCGGAAAACGGCTGCTGCTCGCAAACAAGGAAGCGCTCGTGCTCGCCGGCGGCGTGTTCATGCGCGCGGTGCACGAAGGCGGCGGCATGCTGCTGCCGATCGACAGCGAGCACAACGCGGTCTTCCAATGTCTGCCGGGAGGCGCGGGACAAGCGCGCGGGGCGATGGGCGTGCGCAGGATCCTGCTCACGGCGTCGGGCGGGCCTTTCCGCACGCGCGCGCGCAGCGATCTCGAGCGGGTCACTCCCGACGAGGCATGCGCGCACCCGCGCTGGCGCATGGGGCGCAAGATCTCGGTCGACTCGGCGACGATGATGAACAAGGGTCTGGAGGTGATCGAGGCGCACTGGCTGTTCGGCTGCGCTCCCGAGCAGATCGAAGTCGTGATCCACCCGGAGAGCATCGTCCATTCGCTCGTCGAGTACGTCGACGGTTCCGTCTTGGCGCAGCTCAGCCATCCGGACATGCGCACGCCGCTCGCGCAGGCGCTCGCCTGGCCGGAGCGCGTGGCCGCGGGCGTTGCGCAGCTCGACCTCGCGCAAATCGGAGCGCTCAGCTTCGCGGCTCCCGATCGGACACGCTTTCCATGTCTCGATCTCGCCTATCAGGCGCTCGTCGCGGGAGGGACTGCACCGGCCGCGCTCAACGCCGCAAACGAAGTCGCGGTCGGCGCATTTCTCGAGCGACGCCTGGGTTTTCTGGACATAACCGGCGTATGCGCGGAGACGCTGGCGGCGCTTCCCATCAGCGCGATCGGCTCGCTCGAGGACGCGCTCGAGGCCGATCGTGCGGCTCGCGCATTCGCGACCCGGCGGCTCGAGAAGCACGCGCTCCCCGTATGATCGACGTCATGCAGAAGCTGCTGGCGTTTGCCGTGACCCTGGGGGTGCTGATCACTTTTCACGAACTCGGCCACTATGTCATGGCGAGACTCGCAGGCGTGAAGGTGCTGCGCTTCTCGATCGGCTTCGGTCGTGTCATATGGATGCGCCGCGTTGGGGCCGATCGCACCGAATGGGCGCTGTCCGCCCTCCCGCTGGGCGGCTATGTGAAGATGGTGGACGAACGGGAAGGCGAGGTTGCGCCTGCCGACCTGGACCGCGCGTTCAACCGGCAGAGCGTCTGGAAGCGCGCCGCGATCGTCGTAGCGGGCCCGCTCGCGAATCTGTTGCTCGCAGTCCTGCTGTTCGCCGGGACTTATCTGGTCGGAGTCCCGGCACAGCGCGCGCTGCTCGCCGAACCTCCGCCGAACTCCGCGGCCGCGAGCGCCGGGCTTGCTGCGGGCGACCTCGTCACCGCGGTGGACGGCGAGCGCGTGCGCTCGTGGCAGGACCTGCGCTGGCGCTTGCTGAGCGCGTCGGGCGCCGACCGGGTAAGCCTGACCGTGGAGCGCCCGAGTGGCGCATCGACGCGCGTCCTGTCGCTGGCTGCACTCGGCGCGGCCGATTGGGAGGGCAACTATCTCAGCACACTCGGGCTCAAGATCGATCTTGGGGCACCGCTGCTCCGCGAAGTCCTGCCGGGCAAACCCGCGGCGGCCGCCGGGCTGCGCGCCGGCGACGCCATAGTTGCCGTCGACGGTCAGGAGATGCGCTCGCCCGCGGACGTCGCGGCGGTAACCAATGCGCATCCTGGCGAAGTGCTGCGCTTCACGATCAAGCGCGATGGCGCGCGCTTCGACACACAGTTGACGCCGGAGGCGACGGAGCAGGACGGGCGCCGGGTGGGCCTCGCCGGGATGCGTCTGTCGATCGATCCCGCCGCGGTGGAGGAGCTTTCGCTCACCGTGCGCTATGGGCCGATCGACGCGCTGCTCCAGGGGGCGAAGAAAACGTGGGACCTCTCGGTTTTCACGGTGAAGATGCTCGGCCGCATCATCACCGGCGATGCCTCACTCAAGAACATCAGCGGGCCGCTCACCATGGCGGATTACGCCGGCCAGTCGGCGCAGGCTGGCATCCTGACATTCATCGGTTACCTTGCTCTGATCAGCATCAGCTTGGGTGTCCTCAACCTGATGCCAGTGCCGTTACTCGATGGCGGACACTTGTTGTATTATCTCGTCGAGATCTTCAAAGGCAGTCCCGTTTCCGACCGCGTTCTCGAGGTCGGCCAGCGCATCGGCATGGCCGTGCTGGCCCTGCTGATGGCTTTGGCGCTATTCAATGATCTTTCGCGTTTGCTCTGACGCCGGCGACCACGCGCGGGCAGGCGGGTCGCGTGCGAGCGTCGGGGTCGTCGCATGGGCTGCGTTCCTTCTCACGCTGCTCTGCTCTCTGTGCGCCGGGCCGGCACACGCTTTCGAGCCGTTCGTCGTCAAGGACATTCGCGTCGAGGGCGTGCAGCGCACCGACGCTGGCACGGTCTTCAACTATCTCCCGATCAAGGTAGGCGATCGCGTCGACAACGAGAAGGCGTCGGAGGCGGTCAAGGCGCTCTACGCGACGGGATTTTTTCGCGACGTGCGCCTCGAAGTCGAGGGCGACGTGCTGGTCGTCATCGTGCAAGAACGCCCAACGATCAGCCAGATCGACATCGTGGGCGTCAAGGAGTTCGAGAAGGACACCCTGAAGAAGGCGTTGAAGGATATCGGCGTTGCGGAATCGCGCATCTTCGACCGCTCGGCGCTCGACCGTGCGGAACAGGAGTTGAAGCGGCAGTACATCAATCGCGGCTATTACGCGATGACGGTGACGACGACGGTAACGCCGCAGGAGCGCAATCGCGTTGCAATCAACTTCACGGTCGAGGAGGGCGCGGTTGCCAAGATCGCCGTCATCAACTTCGTCGGGGCAAATGTCTTCTCGGAGAAGACGCTGCTCGCGCAGATGCAGCTGTCGACTTCGGGTTGGTTCACCTGGTATACGAAGAACGATCAGTACTCGAAGCAAAAGCTGCAGGCAGATCTCGAATCACTGCGTAGCTACTACACCGATCGCGGGTACCTGGAGTTTCAGGTCGATTCCACCGAGGTATCGATCACGTCTGACAAGGAGCACATCTATATAACGATCGACATCACTGAGGGGCCGAAGTACACGATTTCGGACGTACGTCTGGCCGGAGAGCTGGTGCTGCCGGAAGTCGAGTTCATGCGCCTGATCAGCGTGCACCCCGGTGATGTCTATTCGCGAGGAAAGCTGACGCAGTCGACGAAGGCGATCTCGGACCGGTTGGGCAGCGACGGATACGCGTTCGCCAACGTCAATGCGGTGCCCGACATCGATCGCGAGAAGCGTACCGCAGCCTTCACCTTCTTCGTCGATCCCGGACGACGGATCTATATCCGCAGGATCAACATCAGCGGCAACAGCAAGACGCGCGACGAGGTCATCCGGCGCGAAGTGCGGCAGCTCGAGAACGGCTGGTACGACTCGACACGCATCGAGCGCTCCAAGGTGCGGATCACGCGGCTCAACTACTTCGATGATGTCAATGTCGAGACGCCGAGCGTGCCGGGAAGCCCCGATCAGGTCGACCTCGATGTGACGGTCACGGAGAAACCCACGGGCAACCTGCTCGCCGGCGTAGGTTACTCCAGCGCGGACGGGGTCGTACTCACCGGCTCGATATCCCAGAACAACATCTTCGGCACGGGCAACTCCCTTACTGCCGCGATCAACACGAGCCGCGTCGGCCGGAACATCTCCTTGAGCTACCTCGAGCCGTACTGGACGATCGACGGAGTCTCCCGCACGCTGGAGCTGTACAACAGGAACATCACGCCATCTTCGCTGCCGATCGCGCAGTATTCGTCGGAAACCTACGGCGCAGCGGTCGGCTTCGGAATCCCGGTGTCGGAGACCGATACGGTGAACGTCGGTTTCCGCTATGAACATACCTCGCTATCGGTGCCCGCGGCAAGCCCGCTGATCTACATCGACTTCGTCCACGAGTTCGGCAACGTCACCAACAGCTACATACTGAGCGCCGGCTGGTCGCAGGACACGCGCGACAATATCCTTTTCCCCAATCGGGGACTGGTGCAGGCAGCGCTGTTCGAGTACGGCATGCCATTCGGGGATCTGTACTACTACAAGGCGAACTATCTGATCCAGTGGTTTACGCCGCTGCCGGCAAACTTCGTGCTGATGCTTCGCAGCGACCTGGGTTACGGAGGCGGCCTCGGCGGCAAACCGCTGCCGTTCTTCAAGGCGTATTATGGCGGTGGCGTGGGGTCGGTGCGCGGCTACGAGACCGCGTCCCTCGGCCCGCAGGACGCGGCGGGCAACACGACCGGCGGCAGGCAGAAGATCATCGGGAACGCCGAGCTTTTCTTTCCGCTGCCCGGTGCGAAAGCGTCGGACACTTCGGTCCGGCTCTCGGTATTCTTCGACGCTGGCGAGATTTACGATGAAGGGACGCAGCCGCAGTTCGAATCCTTCCGGTACTCGACGGGCGTGGGAATCGCCTGGAATTCGCCGGTGGGGCCGATCAAGTTGAGCTACGGCTACCCGCTCAACAAGCAGCCGGGTGACCGTATCCAGCGCCTGCAGTTCCAGGTTGGGACTGTGTTCTAAGCGTTGTGCATTCAGGCAGGAGAGAACGTTGAAACAGGCAATGAAGCAAGCGATTATCCTGGGCGCAGCCTTCCTCGGCGCGGCGCTTTTCGCGACGGTGAGCTATGCCCAGAGCAGCGACTACAAGATCGGATTCGTCAATACGGAGCGGCTGTTTCGGGAGGCCGCGCCGGCGAAGCGGGCGCAGCAGAAGCTCGAGAAGGAGTTCGCCGGGCGCGATGCTGACATCCAGAAGCTCACCAAGCAGGTGCGCGACCTTCAGACGCAGCTCGAGAGAGACGGAGCCACGATGGCCGAGAGCGATCGCCGCAACAAGGAGCGCGACCTCGCCAACATGACCCGGGACATGCAGCGGATGCAGCGCGAGTTTCGTGAAGATCTCAACCTGCGGCGCAACGAGGAGCTTGCCGCAGTCCAGGAGCGGGCCAACAAGGTCATCCAGCAGATCGCCGAGGCCGAAAAGTTCGACCTGATTCTGCAGGATCCTGTCGTCTTCGCCAGCAGTCGCATCGACATCACCGAGAAGGTCATCAAGGCGCTCGCCGACAAGTAGGCGGACGACGTGCAGCGCGCCGCGCATGGCTCAGGACTCCACCGGGATCCCCCTGCGTCAGCTGGCCGAGCGTTGTGGCGTCGAGCTGGTGGGAAACGGCGACGTTAGGATCGATCACATCGCGTCGCTCGACGCAGCCGATCGCGGCGCGATCGCATTTCTCTCCAGTCCGAGATACCGAAGCCATCTCGCGACGACGCGTGCGAGCGCTGTGATCGTCACGCCGGCCGACGCGGCGGCCACCGCGCTACCGAAGCTCGTCACCGCGAACCCCTATGCCACGTACGCCCGCGTGGCCGCCGTCCTGCATCCCGCGGAGGTGGCCGCCCCCGGCGTGCACCCGACGGCGGTCGTGGCGTCGAGCGCGGAGGTCGCTCCGGAAGCGACCATCGGACCGCGTGCGGTCGTCGGCGAGCGTGCCTCGATCGCGGCCCGGGCCCGGATCGGGGCTGGAACGGTCGTCGGTGAGGAATGCAGCCTCGGTGAGGACTGCATCCTCCATCCCAACGTGGTGCTCTATCCGCGCACAGTGGTCGGCCCGCGCACGATCGTGCACAGCGGGGCGGTCATCGGCGCGGACGGTTTCGGCATGGCCGAGGAGGGCGGGCGCTGGGTGAAGGTGCCGCAGCTCGGGCGCGCCGTGATCGGCGCTGACGTCGAAATCGGAGCGAATACCACGATCGATCGCGGAGCCATCGGCGACACCGTCATTGAGGACGACGTCAAGCTCGACAACCAAATCCAGATCGGCCACAACTGTCATATCGGCGCGCACACGGCGATTGCGGGTTGCGCCGGCATCGCCGGCAGCACCCGGATCGGGCGCAATTGCAAGATCGGGGGTGCCGCGATGATCGCGGGCCACCTCGAGATCGTCGATGGAACCATCATCGGTGGCGCTTCCGGGGTCGGTGATTCGATCACGGTCGCAGGTACCTACAACGGCGGGCTGCCCGCCCTGCCTCAGAGGGAATGGATGCGCCTGCTGGCTGCGCTGATGCGCCTGCGCTCGCTTGTCGAGCGAGTGCGTGCGCTTGAGCGCGGACGCGCCGAAGAGGAGTCATGATCATGCTGGCAATGGACGTCAATGAGATCATGCGGCACCTGCCGCATCGGTATCCCTTCCTCCTGGTCGATCGCGTGCTCGAATGCGAAAAGGGAGCGCGGATCAAGGCCATCAAGAACGTGTCCATCGGCGAGCCGTTCTTCCAGGGGCACTTCCCCGGCTATCCCGTGATGCCCGGCGTGCTGATCATCGAGGCGCTGGCGCAGGTGTCCGCCATACTTGCCTACGTCACCCGGGGAGACAAGCACGACGGCCGGGAGCTGCTCTTCTTTGCGGGAATCGACAAGGCCCGGTTCAAGCGACCAGTTTTTCCGGGCGACCAGCTGGTGCTCGAATCGACCGAGCTCAACGTCGTGCGCAGCGTCTACAAGTTCGCGGCGAAGGCCACCGTGGGCGGGGAGCTGGCTGCCGAGGGTGAGCTTATGGCAGCGGTGCGGGACGTGCGGGCCTAGGCCGCGTGGCGGGCAACATCCATCCCACCGCGCTCGTTGCCGCTGGCGCCCGGCTGGCACCGGATGTGAGCGTAGGTCCGTATTCCATCATTGGTCCCGAGGTTACAGTGGGGAGTGGCACGATCATCGCGAGCCACGTCGTGATCGCGGGCCGCACCGCCATCGGGCGCGACAATCGGGTCTTCCAGTTCGCCTCGGTCGGCGACATACCGCAGGACCGGAAGTACGGCGGGGAGCCCACCGCCACGGAGATCGGCGACAACAACGTGATTCGCGAATTCGTGACTATTCACGCGGGAACCGCACAGGATCGGGGGCGCACGACCATTGGCAATCGCAACCTGCTGCTCGCGTACTCCCACGTTGCGCACGACTGCCTTGTCGGAGACGATACGACGTTCTCGAACAACGCCCAGCTCGCCGGCCACGTCGTAGTCGGCGACTACGCCGTGCTGGGGGGCTTTGTGGGCGTGCACCAGTTCTGCCGGATCGGCGCGCACGCGATGGTGGCCGCCGGCTCGATCGTGCTGCAGGACGTGCCGCCGTTCGTCACCGCCGCCGGCTATCCTGCCAAGCCCCACGGGAGCAACAGCGAAGGGCTGCGGCGACGCGGCTTCTCGGCCGATGACATTGCGGCGGTGCGACGTGCATACAAGACGCTCTACCGCAAGGCCTTGCCGCTGGAAGAAGCGCGCGCGGCGATCGCGAGCGACGCGAAGGCCTCACCGGCGCTGAATGTCATGGTCGAATTCCTGGAGACTCCGGGACGCGGCATCATCCGCTGACACGACATGGGCGAAGGGGGCGGGGGGATCACGATCGGCATCGTCGCCGGCGAGGCCTCGGGCGATGCGCTTGCTGCCGACCTGATACGGGCGGTGCGCGCCCGCCTGGCGGCGGTGCGCTTCATCGGCATCGCTGGGCCGCAGATGATCTCCGCCGGCTGCGAGGCCTGGTACCCTGCGTCGATGCTCTCGCTGCGCGGTTACGTGGAGGTACTCGGGCGCGTGCCGGAGCTCCTGCGCGTGCGCGCAGCGATCCGCCGCAGGCTGCGTCACGCCGGCGCCCGGTTGTTCATTGGCGTCGACGCTCCGGACTTCAATCTCGGCCTGGAAGCGCGGCTGAAGCGCGACGGCATGCGCACGATCCATTACGTCAGCCCGTCCGTGTGGGCGTGGCGGCGCGAGCGCATCGGAACGATGGCGCGTTGCGCCGATCGCCTCCTCGCGCTGTTTCCCTTCGAGCCTCCGCTGTACGCCGAGGCGCGCCTGCCGGTGACCTTCGTGGGGCATCCGCTCGCGGCGCAGGCCGCCACCGTAGCCAGCCGCCGCGAGACGCGCGAACTGCTCAAGCTGGAAATGAAGCAGCCCATCTTCGCACTGTTGCCCGGAAGCCGGCTTTCGGAACTGGAGATGCACAGCGAGTTGTTGCTCGCCACTGCGGCGGAGCTTCTCGAAGCGCAGCCTGCCGCGCGTTTCCTCGTTCCGCTGGCGAGCCGCGAGACGCGCGAGCACTTCGACGCCGTGCGTTATCGCATGCATCTCGAGGCGCTGCCGATCAAGCTGCTCTACGGCCACGCCGACGAAGCGCTCAAGGCCGCCGACGTCGGGATCGTCGCCTCCGGGACCGCTACGCTGGAGGCTGCGATGTCGCGCTGTCCCCATCTCATCTTCTATCGCGTCAAGCCGCTCACGGCCTGGATCGTGCGACGCAAGCTGCTGCTGCCCTTCGTCGGCCTGCCCAACGTGCTTGCCGGCCGCTTCGTCGTGCCCGAGTTCCTGCAGAAGGACGCCACGCCGGGCAATCTCGCCCGGGCTGCACTCAACCTCTACGACGATACGATTACCCGCCGCCGCCTCGAGGCGCTGTTCGCGGGCATGGCCGCGGAGCTCAGCGCGGACACCGCCGCGATCGTCGGCGAGGCCGTCGCCGGCGAGCTGCGCGCCGCAGGTGTCGCATGCTGATCGCGGGCGTCGACGAGGCGGGCAGGGGTCCGCTGGCGGGCCCGGTGGTGGCGGCCGCGGTCATTCTCGATCCCGAGCGACGATTGCGCGGGCTGCGCGACTCGAAGCAGCTCACCGCGGCGTCGCGCGACCTCCTCGCGGTCGAGATCCGCTCCAATGCCGTCGCGTGGGCGGTGGCGGCAAGCGAGGTTGCCGAGATCGACGAGTTGAACATCCTGCAGGCGACCTTGCTGGCGATGCGCCGCGCGGTCGAAGCGCTCGCCGTCCGACCCGATGTGGTCTGGATCGACGGCTTGCACTGCCCGCCGCTCGCCTATCCCTCACGGCCGATAGTCAACGGCGACCGCGACATCGCGCCGATCGCCGCAGCGTCGATCCTCGCCAAGACGGCGCGCGATGCGTTTCTGCTCGAACTCGATCGCAGCTACCCGGCCTACGGCTTCGCTCGCCACAAGGGATACTGCACGCCCGAACATCTGGCAGCACTGGCTGTCCATGGCCCGTGCCCGGCGCACCGGCGCTACTTCGCCCGCGTTTCCCAGCTGGAACTTGAGTTCTGAGCTCCCCCTGCGAGCAAGGCGCGGCATCGACCGGAGATCGATGGACCGGTAAGATGACGGTCGGAATCGCACGAAGGACCGATCCGATGATTCACTGCGTGCTGCACGACCCGAAGGATTCCGTCGCTGTCGTAGTCGCCGAAGGCGTCAAGGCCGGGCAGACGCTGACGGCGCTGATTCTCGACGAGGACCGTACGATGACGCTCTCCTGCACCCAGGACATTCCACTGGGCCACAAGGTTGCGCTCAAGGACATGAAGGTCGGCGACACGGTGATCAAGTACGGCGTCGACATCGGCAAGGTCGTCGCCCCGATCAAGACAGGTCAGCACGCCCACGTGCATAACATCAAGACGAAGCGCTGGTGATCACCATGCAGAAAGCTTTCCAAGGATATCGCCGCGAGAACGGACGCGTCGGAGTCCGCAACCACGTTGTGATCCTGCCGGTCGACGATCTGTCGAACGCGGCGGCCGAGGCCGTGGCGAACAACGTCAAGGGCGTGCTGGCGATCCCGCATCCCTACGGGCGCCTGCAGTTCGGCGCTGACCTCGATCTGCACTTCCGCACGCTGATCGGCGCGGGCAGCAATCCCAACGTGGCGGCCGTCGTGGTGATCGGTATCGAGGAGGGCTGGACCAAGCGCGTGGTCGATGGCATCGCCAAGACCGGCAAGCCGGTGACCGGCTTCGGCATCGAGCTGCACGGCGATCACGACACGATCATGCGCGCCTCGAAAGCCACACGCGAATACCTGCAATGGGCGAGCGAGAAGCAGCGCGAGGAATGCGGCGTGAACGAGCTCTGGGTTTCGTGCAAGTGCGGCGAGTCGGACACGACGTCGGGCTGCGGCTCCAACCCGACGGTCGGCGACGCGTTCGACAAGCTCTACGCCGCGGGGAGCACGCTGGTGTTCGGGGAGACCACGGAGCTCACCGGCGGTGAGCAGATCGTCGCCGCGCGCTGCCGGGACGACAACGTGCGCAAGGACTTCATGCGCATGTTCGACCGCTATCAGGAGGTGATCAATCGTCACAAGACGAGCGATCTTTCCGAGTCGCAGCCGACGAAGGGCAACATTGCCGGCGGGCTTACCACGATCGAGGAGAAGGCGCTCGGAAACATCCAGAAGATCGGGAAGAGATGCATCATCGACGGCGTGCTCGACAAGGCCGAGGCTCCCACGGGCACGGGCCTTTGGTTCATGGACAGCTCGTCGGCGGCGGCGGAGATGGTTACGCTGTGCGCGGCGGCGGGCTTCGTGGTGCATTTCTTCCCGACCGGGCAGGGCAACGTCATCGGCAACCCAGTTCTGCCGGTCATCAAGATCTGCGCCAATCCGCGCACGGTGCGCACCATGAGCGAGCACATCGACGTCGACACTTCGGGACTCCTGCAACGTGAGATCACGATGGACCAGGCCGGCGACAAGCTTCTCGACATGATGTTTCGCACCGCCAACGGAAGGCTGACCGCCGCGGAGGCGCTCGGCCATCGCGAGTTCGTTCTGACGCGGCTCTACGAGAGCGCCTGATGGCGATGTCCAGGATCCGACTCGTTTCGACCATCGTCGCGTGCCTGGCGGTCGCGGGAGCCGCGCGCGCGGAGATGACCGAGCTCAAGGTCGCGCAGCAGTATGGGATCGGCTACCTCCCTCTCATGGTGATGGAGGAACAGAAGCTCATCGAAAAGCACGCCAAGGCGGCCGGCGTCGACGTCGTCGTCAGCTGGCCGAGGCTCACGGGCGGCAGCGCGATGAACGATGCGCTGCTGTCGAACAGCCTGCAATTCGCCTCGGGCGGCGTCGGCCCGTTCGTGACGCTGTGGGCGCGCACGAGAGGCAATCTCGACGTCAAGGCGGTCGCAGCGATCAACTCGATGCCGCTCTATCTCAACACCCGCAACCCGAATGTGAAGACTGTGAAGGACTTCACCGAGCGCGACCGGATCGCGCTGCCGGCCGTGAAGGTGTCGATCCAGGCGATCACCCTGCAGATGGCGGCGGAAAAGGCGTTCGGCGAGGGTCAGCAGAACAAGCTCGATGCGCTCACGGTCTCGCTGTCGCATCCGGACGCACAAACCGCGTTGCTGTCGGGGCAGTCCGAAATCACGGCCCACTTCGGCTCACCGCCCTTCCAGTATCAGCAACTGCGGAGTCCCGCAATTCACACCGTGGTCAATTCCTACGACGTCCTCGGGGGACCCGCAACGTTCAACCTGGTCTGGACCACCTCGAAGTTCAGGAACGAGAATCCGAAACTCTACGATGCCTTCGTCAAGGCGCTCGACGAGGCTGTCGCGATGATCAACCGCGACAAGCGCTGGGCGGCTGAGGCGTACTTGCGAATCTCCAAGGACAAGGACAGCGTGGACGATATCCTGGCAATGCTCAACGATCCCGCGATCGTGATTACGACAACGCCGCAGAACGTAATGAAGTACGTCGACTTCATGGCGAAGACCGGAGCGATCAAGACGCGCCCGGATTCCTGGCGGGAGATGTTCTTCCCCAACGCGCAAGGTCTGCCGGGCAGCTGAGCACGGCATGGCCGAGAACGCAGCGCCGATCGACCAGGCGCCCGACCTGGCGGCAATCCGGGCCGCGCGCGAGCGCATCCGCTCGCTGGTTCGCCGAACCCCGGTTCTAAGCTCGCCTGCGCTCGATGCGCTCTGCGGAGCGCGTTTGGTTTTCAAGTGCGAGAGCTTGCAGGAGATCGGCGCGTTCAAGGCGCGCGGGGCGAGCAATGCGATCCTGTCGCTGAGCGATGCGGAAGCCGCCTGCGGCGTCGTCACGCACTCCTCCGGCAACCACGGCGCTGCGCTCGCGTGGGCGGCCGCGCGGCGCGGCATCCCCGCCTGGGTCGTAATGCCCTCGACGGCGGCCGCGGTGAAGCAACAGGCCGTGCGCCAGTTCGGTGCCACGGTGCGGCACAGCGGGCCGGGCGTCGACTCGCGTGAGAAGGTCTGTGCCGCCGTCCAGGCGGAGACGGGCGCCGCGCTGGTCCACCCGTACAACGACTGGCGCGTGATCGCCGGACAAGGAACCGCAGCCCTCGAGCTTCTCGAGGACGTCCCGGAGCTCGATGCCGTCATCGCACCGGTTGGCGGAGGCGGGCTGGTGTCCGGCACGGCGATCGTAGCGAAGAGTCTCGCACCCTCGATCAAGGTTTACGGGGCAGAGCCCGCCGGAGCCGACGATGCCTTCCAGTCGCTGCGTGCAGGACGCATCGTGCCGCAGACCGATCCGCGAACGATCGCCGACGGGTTGCGCTCTTCGCTGGGCGACAGGACATTCGCCGTGATTCGCACGCGCGTGGACGCGATCGCAACGGCGTCGGAGGAGGCAATCGTTCGTGCGATGCGGCTCCTGTGGGAGAGACTCCGGTTGGTGATCGAGCCGTCCGGCGCGGTCCCGCTTGCCTGTCTGCTGGAGAACAAGCTCCCGGTGGAGCGCTTGCGCGTCGGCATCATCCTGAGCGGCGGCAATGTCGACCTGGATCGGCTCCCCTGGCAGGACGCGACCGCATGAGCAGCGCGCTGCTCGATGTGCGCGACGTGACGCTGCAGTACAAGACGATCGACCGCCTGGTCACGGCGACTTATCGGGTCAACTTCCAGGTGGTGGCTGCGGACCGTTTCGTGCTGCTCGGGCCGTCGGGCTGTGGCAAGTCCACCCTGCTCAAGGCGGTCGGCGGCTATCTCGAGCCGGTCGAAGGCGAAATCCGCCTCAAGGGCCAGAAGGTCGTGCGCCCTGGGCCCGACCGGATGATGGTGTTCCAGGAGTTCGACCAGCTCCTGCCCTGGAAGACCGTCCTGGAGAACGTGGTGTTCGCGCTTGCGGCCAGCGGCAAGCTCGCTGGGAAGGCCGCCGCGGAAAAGGCGCTCGACTACATCGCCAAGGTGAACCTGGCCAAGTTTGCCGACAGCTACCCGCACACGCTCTCCGGCGGCATGAAGCAGCGCGTCGCGATCGCCCGCGGCATGGCGATGGAGCCCGACATCCTCCTCATGGACGAGCCGTTCGCGGCTCTCGACGCGCTCACCCGACGCAGGATGCAGGACGAGCTGCTGCAACTGTGGGACGAGACGCGCTTCACGGTGCTTTTCGTTACGCATTCGATAGCGGAGGCGATCAAGGTAGGCAGCCGCATCCTGCTGCTTTCCCCGCATCCGGGGCAGGTCAAGGCGGAGATCAACAGCCTGCCGCGCAACCACGATCACGCCGATGCGGCGGCCCTTGAGCGCAAGATCCACGACATGCTCTTCGCCGACGCTGTCGAAGAGATGGAGACACGCCATGACTGATGCTGCTGCACTGCGCCCTGACGTCTACCGCGAACCCAGCGACGCCTCGCATCTCGGCGTGGTCGAGAAGCCGCTCTCGACATGGGAGCGCGTCTACAACCTCACCGGGGTGCGCAAGATCGCGATCCTGGCCGTGCTCGCTACGGCGTGGGAGATCTATGCGCGCATCCTGAACAATCCCCTGCTGTTCCCCAGCTTCGGCGCAACGGCTGCAGCATTCCTGGACATGGTGGTGCACGGCACTTTGCTGCTGAAGGCGTGGACCTCGATCAGGATCCTCTTCGTCGGCTATGTAGCGGGGATCTTCCTCGCTGCCGCGCTGACGGTGATCGCCATAAGCTCGCGCATCGGCACCGATTTCCTCGAGACGCTCACCTCGATGTTCAACCCGCTGCCGGCGATCGCGCTGCTGCCGCTCGCCCTGATCTGGTTCGGGCTGGGCGCCGGCAGCATCGTGTTCGTTCTCATCCACTCCGTGCTCTGGGCGGTAGCGCTCAATACGCACTCCGGATTTCTTGCCGTTTCGAATACGCTGCGCATGGTCGGGCGCAACTACGGCCTGCGCGGACTGCCGTACGTCGGGCGGATACTGATCCCGGCGGCCTTTCCGAGCATCCTCACCGGGCTCAAGATCGGTTGGGCGTTCGCCTGGCGCACGCTCATCGCCGCCGAGCTCGTCTTCGGCGTGTCCTCCGGCTCGGGCGGACTGGGCTGGTTCATCTACGAAAACAAGAACCAGCTCGAGATCCCCAACGTGTTTGCGGGCCTGCTGACGGTGATCCTGATCGGGCTGCTCGTCGAGAACGTGATCTTCCGCACGGTCGAAGCGCGTACGGTGCGCCGCTGGGGCATGCAGATTTGATCCCGGCGCGGGAGGCAGCGATGCGCGTCGTGATTCCGGAGTTCATGGACGAAGCGGCCGTCGACGCGCTCCGGCGGCGCTTCGAAGTGGTCTTTGACGCGTCCCTGGTCGAACGGAGGCACGAACTCCTGCGCGATGTCGGAGCGGCGCACGGGCTGATCGTGCGCAACCGGACCCGGGTCGACAAGGAGCTGCTGGAAGCTGCGCCAAGGCTTACGGTCGTCGGCCGCCTCGGCGTCGGGCTCGACAACATCGACCTCACCGCTTGCGAGGCGCGGCGCATCGAGGTCATCCCCGCGCGCGGCGCGAACGCCCTTGCGGTCGCCGAATATGTGATCGCAGTGTCGCTTATCCTGCTGCGCGGCGCCTTCGTTGCCACGGATGCTGTGGCGGCAGGAAGCTGGCCGCGCGAGGCACTCTCCGGCGGGCGCGAGGTTGCCGGCAAGACGCTCGGCATCGTGGGCTTCGGCAGCATCGGCCAGCTTACGGCGCGACTCGCGCGCGGCCTGGGCATGGAGGTCATCGCCTTCGATGCAGAGATTGACTCGATGGCCCCGCTTTGGGTCGAGCAGCGGGTCGCGCCGCGCGGCCTCGACGAGCTGCTGCACGAGGCCGACGTCGTGTCGCTGCACATTCCCCTGACTCCGCAGACACGGCGCCTCATCGACGCGGGACGCCTCGCGCTGATGAAACCGGGTGCGGTTCTGGTCAACACCGCTCGTGGCGGCATCGTCGAGGAAGCTGCGCTCGCGTCGATGCTGAGAGCGGGCCGGCTCGCCGGCGCGGCGCTTGACGTGTTCGAGACGGAGCCGCTCCAGGCAGCGTCACCGCTCGCCGGTTGTCCCAACCTATTGCTCACCCCGCACATCGCGGGCGTCACCCGCGAATCGAACCTGCGCGTCTCCACGTTGATCGCCGACAGAGTTGCTGCCGCGCTCGAATTGCGCGGGAAAGCCTGAGTTCGCCTTGCCGCGTCTTACGCCCGAAGCGCTTCACGCCCTTGCGGCGCGCACGCTCTCGGCCGCGGGCGCCAACGCCGAGATGGCTGCGGCGACGGCGCGGGCGCTCGTCTACGCCGATATGCGGGGCCTTGCCTCGCACGGTGTGCAACGCATTCCCCAATATGCAGCGCACCTCAGAAACGGTCGCGCCGACGGCGCGGCGAAACCTCGGATCGCGAACGCCCGGGGAGGCGCCGTGCTGATCGACGCCGGCTTCGGTCTTGCCTACGCGGCTTGCGCGTTGGCCGTTCAGGAAGCGGTGCAACGTGCACGCGAATTCGGCGTGTCCTATGCGGCGGTTTGCAACAGCCATCACTTCGGCGTCGCGGCCTATCACCTGGAGCCCGTCGGAGCCGCGGGGCTGGTCGGACTCGCGTTCGGCAATTCGCCTGCCGCGATGCCGGCTGCAGGCGGCAAGCGACCGCTGTTTGGCACTAACCCGATCGCGGCAATCTTTCCCCGTGCGCGCGCGGCGCCGCTGGTTATCGATCTCTCGCTCTCCGAGGTGGCGCGCGGCAGGCTCATGGTCGCCGCGAAGGAGGGCCGTCCCATTCCGCTCGGCTGGGCGCTCGACAAGGATGGCCGTCCGACGACCGATCCCAAAGCCGGCCTCGCGGGCAGCATGCTGGCACTCGGCGGGTCCAAAGGCGCCGTGCTGGCGCTCGTCGTGGAGCTGCTGGTGACGGCGCTCACCGGCTCGGCGGTCGGCTTCGAAGCGAGCTCGTTCTTCGTGGACGAGGGCAACCGCCCGCGCCTCGGTCAAGCCTTCCTGGTCGTCGATCCGGACGCGCTGTCCGGGCGCGCCACCTACGACGAGCGCATCGAGACGCTGCTCGCGGCGATGACTGCAGACCCGGATGTAAGGCTACCTGGCGAGCGGCGACGCGCGCTCGCGGCGGCGGCAGCGCGCGACGGGATCGAGCTCTCCGCGGCGCTGCTCGAGCAGTTGAGGGCGCTCGCTGCCCGCTAGGCGCGCGCCAGGCCACGACGTGCACCGCCGTGCGCAGGTTTAGCTGGCAGTGATCGCCTCGCGCAAGGCGACGAAGATACCGGGCGTCGCGGCAATGACCTCGTCCGTCTTCAAAAAGTCGGTACCGCCGGCGAAATCCCCCACGCGCCCTCCAGCTTCGCTCACGAGGAGAGCGCCTGCCGCGACGTCCCAGCTCTTGAGGCTCATCACCCAGAATCCGTCGAGACGACCGGCGGCAACGTAGGCGAGATCGAGCGCGCAAGCGCCCGCGCGGCGGATGCCTGCGCAGCGGCTCATAAGCGAATTCAGTCGGGCAGCGTAGGCGGGGAGCTTGCTGCTGCGGCGGGTCGGAAAAACGGTGCCGACGAGCGCCTCCGACAGATGCGTGCAGGCCGATACGCGCAGCTGCACGCCGTTGAGCTGTGTCCCCCGGGCCTTGGCCGCCGTGAAGAGCTCGTCGCGAACCGGGTCGAACACGATCGCGTGCGTCAAATCGGAACCGTGCATCAGCGCCAGCGAGATGGCGTAGTAGGGATAGCCGTGGGCGAAATTGCGCGTGCCGTCGATCGGATCCACGATCCAGCGCCAGCTCGCTTCGGGATTGCGCTCGTCGCGCAGATTGCCTTCCTCGTTCAGGATGGCGTGGTCGGGGAAGGCAGAGAACAGCGACGCCGCGATCGAGGTGGCCGCCTCGGCCTCGGCGGCGACGACGATTTCGTCACACTGCCTCGACGACGCGGGCAGGCGCTTGAGGTCGCGGGCTGCGTCCTGGATCACCGCTGCCGCGTTGCGCGCCGCGCGAATCGCTACTGCGAGAGAGGGATCGTTCATGCAGGACATGTGGTCCACGCTATTGTAGCCCACAATATACGCCGGTATCGCAAGCGTCCAAGGGGTCGCCCCCCGGACGGACCTAGCTCACCTTCACGCCGAGCATCATCCCGCCATCCTCGTGCTCAAGATTGTGGCAGTGGAACATGTAGACCTGATCTCCAGCGAAGGACGCCGCCTTGGGCAGCGTGAAATCGATTGCGATGCGCACCGTTTCGCCCGGCCATACGAGCACCGTGTCCTTGCGCCCGAGGTCCGTCGCGAGCCGACCGCGCTCATCGACCTTGAGCGCTGCGATCTGCTCCGGGCTCGTCTGGCGCTCGAGTACGTCGAAGTGGAACCCGTGCAGATGCATCGCGTGCGGCATGCTGTTGAAGTAATTCCGGATGAGCCAGGTTTCCACGCTTCCGCGTTTCACTTCGATCGGTGTCTCGCCCATGACGAAGACGCGATCGTTGATCCGCCAGCGCCCTTTGGCATACCCCAAGCGGAGCGGCCGCTCGGCGGCTCCAGACGCGTCGATCGGGGGAAGCGAAGACAGGTGCCCGGGCAACTTTGTGCCGAGTACAAGGCGCTCGCGGACCCGCAGCTCCAGGAGGGCCCGCGGGGCGCCTTCCGGAAATCCACTGCCGTGGCCCATCGCCGCGTGGTCGACGGCGCCTGGGGCGCTTGGCGGCATCGCATGTCCCATGGCTGCCTGGTCGACGCCTCCGGCCACGGCCGCTGCTTCGTGAGGCATCTCCATGTGCATGGGGTCGAACGCGCGCGTCTCCAGGTGGAGTGTTTCACCGACGGATGCCTCGGAGAGATCGAGCAGCACGTCGAGGCGCTCCGCTACGGAGAGGAACGCCTCGGCGCAGAGCTGCGGCGCTCGCAGGAGACCGCCGTCGGTGCCGATGAGCATGAAGGGAATCGGCTTACCGGTGACCGTGCGAAATGCCAGCCGATACGTGCGGGCGTTGGAAGCGTTGAGCACACGGAAGCGGTAGATGCGCGTCGCGACGTCAAGGTAGGGGCAGGCCGTGCCGTTGATGAGCACTGTGTCGCCGAGAAGGCCGTGCACCTGGTCCGCGGCGCTCGCGGCATAGTCCTTGCCGGGGCGACGGTCGTGCAGCACGAGCGGAATCTCGTTGCGCCCGGGCTGGAGGTCGAGCGAACTCCGCAGTGTCCGCTCGTCGGCGTCCTCGATCTCGATCAAGCCGAAGAGGCCGCGATAGGCCTGCCCGGCGGTGGCTCCGTGGGGATGAGGGTGATACCAGTACAGGCCGCCGCGGTTGCGCACTTCGAAGTCATAGGCGTACTGCTCGCCCCGGCTGACCAGTGTCAGGCCTGCGCCGTCGTTTCGCGTGTCAACGGTGAGCCCGTGCCAATGGACGATGGTCGGCTCGGGAAGCGCGTTGTCAAAATCGACGCGCAGGCGCTCGCCGGGCTGCAGGACGAATGTCGGATTGATGTAGCGCCTGCCCTCGCGCTCCGCGGTGTAGGCAAGCGCCCAGCTCGCTGCGGCATCGCCCGATGAGGCTGCACGCAGCCGGACGAGCGCGCCCGCCGGCCTCAGGCGTCCAAGGAACGCGTTGTCTCCCGGCACGAACAGCGGCGAGCCCTGTGGCGCCGCACCGCAGAAGTTCGCCCCGGAGGGGCTCGTGCTCCCGCCGGGATCGTCGGGGCGGCCGGCACGCGGTAGCGTCGCCAGCCCCAGTGCCCCGAGAGAACAGAGGAATTTCCTGCGACTTGACCGAATCACCCTGAAACGCGCTCCATATCCGCAGCACGTCGATGGAACAATTATCGTCGAAGCTCAGGGCGGCGCGCCAGGCGCGTGCCCGACCGAAGGCATCGGACAAGGCGAGGCGGTCGCTCAGAAGGTGACGCGAACGCCGACGAAGCCGCTCACCGGCGCGGCCGGACCATAGCTGCGCGGGTTGGTCGCCCCGGGCGCCTGAACGAGGAATACCGAACTTGTCGGCGAGAAGGTGCCGAAGGTGTAGTACTTCTGGTTGGTAAGATTGTTGACCCACGCAAAGAGCTGAGTCCTCTTGTCGAGCTGGTAGTGCGTGGTGAAGTTGAGTGTGTAATATCCCGGAAGTTTCGGCGTCAGGTTGGCCTCGTCACCGAAGAGATACGCGCCGCTGGCCGCTACACCGGTGAGGCCGACGCTCCATTGCTCCGAGACCTTGTAATACGCCCCGGCCTTGAATTGATGCGCGGGGATGCCCGGCAGACTGTCGCCCGATTGAACGGTGATGTTGCCATCGGCGTCGGCGGCCGGGTTGTCCCCGGACCCCTCGACAAAGCTCGTCTTGAAGTGCGCTTCGATGTACGAGTAGGCGGCATAGGCGAGCCAGCGCTGGGTGGTGAGCTGAATATGCACGTCGACGCCCCGACGCTGCGTCTGTCCGATGTTGGCAAAGTAAGCCCGTCCCTGCGTGGTGCTGTTGATGAACGCGATGTCGTTGTCGAGGTCGCTCTGGAAGAAGGCGATGTCATAGGTGAGCAGGCTGTCCGGGGTTGGGTGAAGGGGTCCGCGCACGCCAGCTTCGACCGTGTGCGCGATCACCTGCTGCAGTTCCGGGTCACCCACGAAGAAATTGGCAAGGCTGCAGGAATTCTCCGGGCCGGCGCACGACAACTCCGACGGCGTCGGTGCCCGATTCGCGACGGCGTAGCCACCATACGCGGTCAGCCAGGGCGCCACCTTGTAAGTCAGTCCGGCGGCGGGGTTGAAGTGATCGTACGAATGACTACCCGATAGATCGCCGCCGTTTTGATCGCGCAAGCTTACCCGCGTCGCGTTGTAGCGGCCGGAAAGCGTGAGCGCTGCTTCGGCGGTCAGGTTCAGGGTATCAGCGAAATAGATTCCGTAGGTGGAATCGGTGATCGCCACGTGAACCGGAGAGTTCGAGTCGGGTTCGTCGATGATCACCCCAGGGCCCACGAATACGCGATCCTCGAGCGTCAGCCCGCCAATGTACGACGCGCCCTGAAAGTCGTTGTGGGCTCCATCGAAACTGAAGCCGGCGATAAAATGGTTGCGACGCCCGAAGAGATCGTCGGTTTGCGTGAACTGAACCGAGGCGCCGTAGGCGTTGGTGGTGGTCGACTGAGTGTCGAGCTCCGAGTACGGACCCCCTTGCAGGAAGTCGGGAATCGGCTGCCCGTCGGTAGTCGTGCTGTAATTGCCGTCCTCGGTGCACAGAAACCCCGAGCCGTCCTCGCAAGGCGTGTCGTTGGGCGCATTGCCGTTCACCACGTCCTGATGAAAGTGGCGGTAGTAGGCAAGCGCCTGAATGGAAGCGCTCTGACTGACGTCGAAGTTGCCCGTCAACCCCGCGGCGAAGTAGCTGTTGGAGATCTGGTTGGGCGCCGTAAACTGCGCCCGGCGATCGGCCTCCAGGAGCTCGACGGGTGATGTCCCGGGGCCGTTGAGGATCGAGTGGGCGTAAGTCAGGCTGAGATGCAGCTCGCTTCGCTCGTCACGCCAGCCGAGATCTGCGTACAGGTTTTGGATCGTGGACGACTGCAGATCGCGCCAGCCGTCCTGATGAAGGGCATTGCCCGCGACGTACAGCGATTTGTCGTCGCTTTCGCCGCCATACTGGAATTCCCCCTGGATTTGATGGAAGGAGCCTCCGGAGAGGTCGGCCTCCAGGCCGTGGTATCCGAACCCGTTCTTGAGCCGCATGTTCAGCGCTCCGCCGAGGGCGTTCAGGCCGAACACGGGGTTCGAGCCCAGGACATCGACGCGATCGATGGCGATATCGGGAATCAGGTCCCAGTCCACGGTGTCGCCGAAGGGCTGATTGAAGCGCATGCCATTGACGTAGACTGCGAGCCCCTGCGGCGTGCCCTGCAGCGGTGAGGCGGCGAAGCCGTGATAGAAGAACGTCGGCTGAAAGGGGTTGCCGGCCGCGTCGTCGAGGGTGACGCCGCCCAGCTGTTGGTTCAGAGCTCGGGTTAGGTCGGGGGTGCCGTCGCGGTCAATGTCCCGACTCGTCAGCACATGGGTCTCTGCGGGCACACTGTCCCGATCGATGCCGGACCCAAGCAGGGGAGAGGGCGCGATCACGGTGACGGAGGGCAGGGCGATCGGCGGCGCTGAGGCAGACCCTGCAGCCGGGGTCGTCGCCTGCGCTAGCACTGCGGAGGGAGCGAGCAGGGTCGCGGCGACCAAGGCGACGTGGAGGGGCGTGCGGCCCGGCCGCGTCGAAGGGCGTGCAAGATTGGCCACGGGGAAGAAGGCCTGTTCCGACATCTTTAGCATCACGCGACGGCCAACGTGCGGGCTCCGTAGGGGCATCGGCACATGGCATGATGTCACCGGGTCAAGCTGCTCAGCCCAACTCGCGTTCCCGACCAGGGATAGGAGAAAATCCCAAGCTGTATTACCCGGACTGGCTGGGAGGCATGGCGATGGCAATCGACGATGAGAAGCCCAAGGGAGACAGCACGTACCGCGATCTCGCTGTCGTGGCGGCCATAACGCTCAGCTTCGCGCTGCTGAGCGCCTATTTCGATCTCGGGGAGTCGGTCGGTCGATGGACGCGACCGGTGGAGCGCTACCAGGTCGATGAGCTTCCGGGCGTCTTGATGGTGCTCGGCCTCGGGCTGGCCTGGTTCGCCTGGAGGCGCGCTGTTGCGGCGCGTGACGAGCTGCGTCGACGGCTGGCGATTCAGGTCGATCTTTCGGTCGCGCTTAGGGAGAAGAGCAGGCTCGAGGGGATCAACCTCCAGCTGCAGGAGCAGGAGCGCAGGAAGCTTGCGCGCGAGCTTCACGACGAGCTCGGCCAGAATCTCAACGCAATCAAGATCGAGGCGGTATCGATCCGCGGGGGAGACTGGGCCTGTCCTGCCGCAGTCCAGGAGGCGGCGATTTCGATTGTCAGGATGGTGGACAGCCTGCAAGCGACAGTACGGGATATGGTCCGCCAGCTGCGGCCCCCGGGGCTCGACGAGCTCGGATTGGCCGCGGCGCTCGAGGAGTGCGTCGACGGTTGGAGGAGGCGGCTACCGTCGACACAGTTTGACCTGGCGGTTCCGACCACTGGCGCCGACTGGGGTGATGCTCTGAACATGGCCGTCTATCGCGTCGTGCAGGAGAGCCTCACCAACGTGGCGCGTCACGCCAACGCGCGCCGCGTCGCAGTCAGCTTGTCATGCGAGGAGGCAGCGGGGAATCCGGGGCGGGCCGTTGTGTTGCAAATCCGTGACGACGGCGTTGGCGTGACGAGACCTCAGAGCCGAGGTGGCTTAGGTTTGTACGGCATGCGTGAGCGCGTCGAATCCCTTGGGGGTACCTTCCAGGTCATAAGCCCGACGCCGGGCGGTTTTCTCGTCCTCGCCCGGCTGCCACTGGAACCCCTCGCTGCATGACGACCCGCGATAACGCGCGCGTATCGGTGCTCCTCGTCGACGACCACGCGGTCGTGCGCGAGGGCTACCGGCGACTTCTCGAGCGTGCCTTGGAAATCGCAGTCGTCGGGGAGGCCGCGTCCGCGGCGGAGGCCTACCGGCTCTTCACGCAACTCGTGCCTGATGTCGTGGTGATGGACATCTCTCTACCTGACGTGAGCGGCATCGAAGCCATGCGACACCTGCTTCTGCGCGAGCGGCTGGCCAAGGTGCTCGTCTTCAGCATCCACGAAGAGGCGATCTTTCCTGACCGAGCGTTCAGAGCCGGCGCCCGTGGCTACATAACGAAGGCCAGTGCACCCGAGGTTCTCGTCGAAGCGGTACGGGCGGTCGCTCGGGGCGACCGATTCCTGAGCCCGGACATTGCGCAGCGCGTGGCCGTGCGCGCGCTGGCGGGGGCAAGCAGCGCGCTGAAATCGCTGTCGGACCGGGAGTTCGAGATCGCGCGCCTGCTTGCCAGGGGACGCTCGGTGCGCGAAATCGCTAAGCTGCTGTGCCTCAACCATAAGACAGTCGCCAATTACCAGTGGGCGATCCGGAACAAGCTGGGTGCCGCGACGCCGATTCAGCTGATCCAGATCGCGAGGCAGAGCGGTCTTATCGGCGACAGCACCTAGGCGTCTTTGGACCGTATCTCACGGCTCTACCTGATCGCAACGCCCCAGGGCAATTCGCCCACCGGGATGTCGGCGATCTTCGTGTTGGTCTCGGTGTCGATCACCGCCACAGCGTTGGAACGCCCGCAGGCAACATAAAGCTTCTTTCCGTCCGGCGTGATCGCCATGTTCCACGGCCTCTTGCCGACGGGAACCTTGGCGATGATCGCGTTGGTAGCCACATCGATCACCTGCACCAGGCCCTCGCCCCCCGAGCTGACGTAGACCCGCTTGCCGCCCGGGTGCACGGTGACCCCGTTCGACCGGCTCGCCGCCTTGATCCGGGCGACAACCTCCTGGGTCGCCACGTCGAAGACGTTGACCAGATCGGCGTTCTCCGCGGCTACATAAGCCCGGCTGCCGTCGGGCAGGAAACCGATACCGCGGGGCCGGTCGCCCACCTTCACGGATCTCACGACCTCGTTCTTGGCGAGGTCCACGATGTCGACGCTGTCAGCTTCCTCGCTGCTGACGTAGAGCCACTTGCCGTCGGGGCTGAACACCGCGTGCTCGGGGTTCCTGCCGCGCATGGTGATGCGCCGCGCAACCTGAC